>NZ_NPIH01000247.1 GCF_012275575.1 Paraburkholderia sp. SG-MS1
CGCCTGCGCGCCTGGTTGTGGCGCGCTTTCATCCGCTCGCCGCGCCTGTCCGAGCGAAGCGCCGCCGCGCAAGTGCGCGCCGTGCTCGCGTGGGTCGACCGCTGGCTGGTGCCGGTGCTATTGCGCTGGCGCCGCCTGCACCGCCGTGTCGAAGCGATGCTGCCGCGCCTGCCGTGGCAGCGCTGGGGCGCACAACTCGAAAGCGCCACGCAGCGCGTCGGCCACGTTCGCTGGTTGCTGCCGCTCATCGTGCTGGCGGGCGCAGTCCTGTGGACGATGATCGGTACCTCGCCGTTGTCGTCGGATGGTCAGTTTGAATTCTTCGCAGTGCTGGTGGTCGTCGCGTTGATCTTGCGCCGCTTCCCGGGCCGCATGCCGGTGCTGATCCTCACGACCCTCGCGTTGCTCGCGATGGCGCGCTATGTCTGGTGGCGCGTCACGCAGACGTTGTCGTTCCAGACGCCGGGCGAGGCGATTCTCGGCTATCTGCTGTTCGGCGCCGAAGCCTATACGTGGGTCATTCTGCTGCTCGGCTTCGTGCAGACCGCGTGGCCGCTGAACCGCGCGGTCGCTGAACTGCCCGCCGACACCGCGAGCTGGCCGAGCGTCGACATTTATATTCCGACCTATAACGAGCCGCTGTCGGTGGTGCGGCCGACCGTGTTCGCCGCGCAGGGCATCGACTGGCCGGCGCACAGGCTGCGCGTCTATCTGCTCGACGACGGCCATCGCGAAGAATTCAGACAGTTCGCGCACGACAGCGGCATCGGCTACCTGACTCGCGACGACAACCGGCACGCGAAAGCCGGCAACATCAACCGCGCCCTGGAAAAGACCCACGGCGAGTACATCGCGATCTTCGATTGCGATCACGTGCCGACGCGCTCGTTTCTGCAAACCACGATGGGTACGTTTCTGCGCGACGCCCGTTGCGCGATGGTGCAAACGCCGCATCACTTCTTCTCGCCCGATCCGTTCGAGCGCAACCTCGGGACGTTCCGCCGCGTGCCGAACGAAGGCAACCTGTTTTACGGGCTCGTGCAATCCGGCAATGATTTGTGGAACGCGTCGTTCTTCTGCGGCTCGTGCGCGGTGATCAAGCGCACGGCGCTCGAAGAAGTGGGCGGCGTCGCGGTGGAGACGGTCACGGAAGATGCGCATACCGCGCTCAAACTGCATCGGCGCGGCTATACGACCGCTTATCTGCCGACCGTGCAGGCGGCCGGTCTCGCCACCGAAAGTCTTGCGAGCCACATCAAGCAACGCACGCGCTGGGCACGCGGCATGGCGCAGATTTTCCGCATCGACAATCCGTTTCTCGGCCGCGGCCTGAGCTTTTTTCAGCGGCTCTGTTACGGCAACGCGATGCTGCATTTTTTCTATGGCATCCCGCGGCTGATTTTCCTGACCATGCCGATGGCGTATCTGTTTTTCCAGATGTATTTCATCAACGCGTCGGCGACCACCATCGCCGGCTTTGTGCTGCCGTACATCGTGCTCGCGAACATCGCGAACTCGCGGATGCAGGGCAAATTCCGTCACTCGTTCTGGGCCGAAGTGTACGAATCGGTGCTCGCCTGGTATATCGCGCTGCCGACCACCATCGCCTTCTTCAGTCCGAAGCACGGCCAGTTCAACGTGACCGACAAGGGCGGACGCATCGACGAAGGGTATTTCGACTGGGCCGTGTCGAAGCCGTATCTGGTACTGCTCGGACTGAACGTGTGCGCGCTGCTGG
This sequence comes from Paraburkholderia sp. SG-MS1, assembly GCF_012275575.1. Taxonomy (GTDB): domain Bacteria; phylum Pseudomonadota; class Gammaproteobacteria; order Burkholderiales; family Burkholderiaceae; genus Paraburkholderia. Next base: position 1,739 of record NZ_NPIH01000247.1, read on the forward strand.
CGGGCGCGTACCGGTTCGTGTTCGGCCAGAGCGACGAGACCGCGACGATCCTCATGAATGTGTTCTGGACGCTCTACAACCTCGTGATGCTCGGCGCGGCGGCGAGCGTGGCGCGCGAAGCGAAGCAGGTGCGCGTGACCCACCGGATCGCGATGCGCGCGGCGGCCACGCTGCTGCTCGCGGACGGCACGACGCTCGCCTGCACCACGAGCGATTATTCGACTGGCGGACTCGGTCTCGAAGTCGATCCGGCGTTGAAGCTCGCGCCCGGCGACAGCCTCGGCGTATGCCTGAGCCGAGGCGACCGGCAGTTTCATTTTCCCGTTTATGTGAGCCGTTTCGTCGGCAAGCATCTGGGCGTGCGCTTCGACGGCCTGACGCTCGAACAGGAACGGCAGATGGTGCAATGCACGTTCGGCCGCGCGGACGCATGGCTCGACTGGGGCGAGCAAACCGTCGAGGACACCCCGCTGCGGGGCCTGAAGGACGTGCTGACGATGGGCATCGAGGGTTATTCGCGACTGCTGAGCGGCGTGCTGCGCGTGTGCCAGTCGCTGTTCGCGCTGGACCGTACACGCTATTAATGCCGCTGGCGTGCGCGCCCGGCCAATGTGAGAACTCTCTTCATGACTTTGTGGAACCTGTACTTCATCGTCAAGCTGTACCTGTTCGCGGGCGGGCATCTGCAACCGCTGTGGCTCGTCAACCTCGGCTTCGCGCTGCTGCTCGCCGCGAGCGCGACGCTCAGGCATCGCGGCCTGCGCGCGTTGCGCAACCTGCTCGGACTTGCGATCGGCATACCGCTGATGTACCACGAAGCGAACGTGCCGCCGTTCTCGCGTCTGACCGAAGAATTCGGCAACCTCACCACCTTCAGCTTCGGCTACTGGCTGGAGCTCGCGCAGCGTTTTCTGCCGCCGATGCTGCTGCTCGGCGCGCTCGGTGCTCTGGTCGCTTACCTGATCGTGAACCGCTGGCTGCGCGTCGCGACCTTCGTGCTGATCGCGCTGGTCGCGATTCCGATGTGGCAGGAAGGCAGCACGGTACTCGCGCAATGGCGCAGCGCACCCGTGGTGGCAGCATCGGGCAATGCGCTCGCCGCGCAGCCGCTCGACCATAACGCGGCGCTCGCCGCATTCCGCACGCAGGAATCGCAGCGCCAGGTGACGTTCGGCCATCTCGGCGCCGATCCGGACACGCAATTCGACGTGATCGTGCTGCACATCTGCTCGCTGTCGTGGGACGACCTCGATGCCGTGAAGGCGCGCAATCACCCGATGCTGAGCCACTTCGACTATCTGTTCACGAACTTCAGCACGGCGGCGAGCTATAGCGGACCGGCCGCGATTCGCGTGCTGCGCGCGAGTTGCGGACAGGAGGCGCACGCGGACCTTTACAAGGACTCGCCGCAACAGTGCCATCTGCTGGCCGATCTCGCCCAGGCGGGTTACACCCCGCAGACGATGCTGAACCACGACGGCCACTTCGACAACTTCCTGCAACTGGTGCACGACAACGCCGGCGTGCCGAACGTGCCGATGATTTCGAATGCCAGCGTGCCGGTCGCGATGCACGCGTTCGACGGTTCGGCGATTCGCGACGATTACGCGACGCTCGCCAACTGGTACGCGCAGCGCGCCAGCACGCCGGGACCGGTCGCGCTGTACTACAACACGATCAGTCTGCACGACGGTAATCGTCTGCCGGACAGCACGCTGTCGAGCCTCGATTCGTACCCGCAGCGCGTGAACAAGCTGATGAGCGACTTCGACCGGTTCGCGGATCTGATCGCGGCATCGGGCCGGCGCGCGGTGATCGTGTTCGTGCCCGAACACGGCGCGGCCTTGCGCGGCGACGCGAACCAGGTAGCCGGCCTGCGCGAGATTCCGACGCCGCGCGTCATCCATGGTCCGGCCGGTGTGCGGCTGGTCGGCTTCCAGGGCAACCATGGGCCGACGACGGTGATCGACAATCCGTCGAGCTTTCTCGCGCTCGCGCAACTGCTGTCGAACCTCGTGTCGAACAGCCCGTTCAAGCCGGGCGTGACCTTGTCGCAGTACGCGATGAATCTGCCGCAAACGCAGATGGTCGGCGAAAACGAAGGGACCGTGACGATGAAGACGGCATCGGGCTATGTCGTGAAGACGCCGGACGGCGTATGGGTGGATGGCAAATGATGGCGGCGACGACGAACGATAGCGGCATGGCTGCGTCGAAGGCGGCGGTGAAGACAGCAGGGAAGGCCGTCGGGAATGTCGCCGCAGATGTCGCCGGCTGGCCGGTGGATGACATCACCGGCCTCGCGCGCCGTGTGCCCGAAGTCAATCCGGCGCGCTACTTCGACGGGCAGGCGAAGGAGGCGTTTCAGCAGTCTTTGATCAGGTGGCCGGTGCTCGCGCGGCTCATGAAGCTCGTGCCGGTCGGGCAAGCCGATACGCTCGCCGGGCACGACCCGGCGCAGAAAGCAGAAGTGGCGTAACAGCGGTTCCTGGACGTTGTCGCATGCAGCGCACGGCGGCGCTTTGAACCGCGCCTTTCCCGCAACGGGTCGCGATTACCGCAACTGGGTCACCGCAAGCAGCAACACCATGCTGCCGATCGCGCCATCCAGCACGCGCCATGCGGTCGCCCGGCGAAACAGCGGCGCCAGCGCACGCGCTCCGTAGCCGAGACCGATGAACCAGATCCCGCTCACCGCCATCGCGCCGAGCGCGAACGCGAGCCGTGCGTCTTGCGGCTCGCGCGCGCCGGCCGTGCCGATCAGCAGGAACGTGTCGAGATACACGTGCGGGTTGAGCCAGGTGAGCGCGAGCGTCATCAGGATGATCGGCATGGCGCGTTGCGTGGGCGGCGCGCCGTTCGCCTGGGCGTCGAGCACCGCATGCCCGGGGCGCACCGCGCGGCGCAGCGCGTTGATGCCGAACCACGCGAGATAGGCGAGCCCGACATACAGCATCGTGTGGACGAACACCGGGTAGCGTGCCACGAGCACCGAGGCGCCGCCGACGCCCGCGCCGATCAGAATGAAGTCCGACAGCGCGCACAGCACGACGATCTTGCCGACATGCGAGCGCATGATGCCCTGACGTAGCACGAACGCGTTTTGCGCGCCGATCGTCACGATCAGCGATGCGCACAGGGCGGCGCCGTGAGAAAAGGATAGCCAGTTCATAAAACGAATCCAGTAGACGGAAGAAGCGAACGGGACTAGTCTGCGTTTTTGCGTCTCATAAGAGAAGCTAATTTACTTAATGCCGATTAAGGAACGCTAATGCTCGACTATGCGTTGCTCGACGCGCTGGCGGCCGTGGTGCGCCACGGTTCGTTCGACCGCGCGGCCAGCGAACTGAACGTCACGCCGTCGGCGGTGTCGCAGCGGGTCAAGCTGCTGGAGGAGCGGGTCGGCAGCGTACTCGTCAAGCGCGGCCAGCCGTGCGTCGCGACAACCTCGGGCGCGCTGTTGTGCCGGCATACCGAGCGCGTGCAATTGCTCGAAGCAGAGTTGAATGGCCGCCTGCCGGCGCTGCCCGGCGCGCTGGTCGAGCCGTGGCCGGCCTTGCGCGTGGCGGTCAACGACGACAGCGTCGGCACCTGGTTCATCGACGCCGTGGCGCCGTTCTGCGCGGAGCGCGAGATGCTGCTCGATCTGGTGATCGACGATCAGGATCACACGGCCGAGCGGATCCGCGACGGCAGCGTGCAAGGCGCGGTCACGACCCAGGCCGAACCGGTGCAAGGCTGCCGCTCCACGCGGCTTGGGCGGATGCGTTATATGGCGGTCTGTTCGCCCGCGTTTTTCGCGCGCTATTTCGCCAACGGCGTCACGCGTGACAGTTTGCGGGGCACGCCGTGCGTCGATTTCAATCCGAAGGACCAGTTGCAAAAGCGCTTCATGCGCCGCATCACGCGCGCGGAACTCGATCCGCCGTTGCACTGGATTCCCCACGTCGCCGGTTTTTTGCGGGCCTGCGTGACGGGGCTCGGCTGGGGCATGTGTCCGGAGCGGATGATCGCCGCGCATCTGGCGAGCGGTGAACTGGTGGAGATGGCGCCGGGCAAGCACATCGACGTCGATCTGTACTGGCAGAGCTGGCGCCTGTCGATCGGCTGGCTCGACGACTTCGGCGTCGTGTTGCGCAAGCGGGCCGCGGAGTTTCTCGATTAAGTGACCGGGTGCCGGGCGCCTCGCGCCGCCTTGCGCGTGCCACACTCAAAGCAGCAACTCGATCGAATGAAACAGCCGGCGCTGCTCCGGGTCCGGCGAGTTCGCCCCTTCGTCGATCACTTCGCGCAGGCAGCCGAGAAAGCACTGAGCCGCCGGACTGGTCGGCGCGCCGCGCCGTGACGTGATGCTGACGATGGTTTCATCGACCGTCTCGCGCAAGGGCAGCGCCCAAAGGTTCTCTTTCGCGAGCGTCACTTCGACGAGCGGCCACGGAAAGATGCTGAGCATGTCCGTGTGCGCGAGCAGCCCCAGCACGATCGACAGCGAATGCGCGAGATGAATGGTGTGCGGCACGCGCATGCCACGCTGGCGGAACAGGTTGTCCGAGATCGACTCCCGGCTCGCCGGGTCCCAGTTCAGCACCCATTCCGCGTCTTCGAGTTCGAGCAGCGTGCGGCAGCCGGCCAGCGGATGATCCCGCCGCGCGACCACCGCCGAATGCGTCGAAAAGAGCGGCACGTTGTGAAACTCCGATTGCGGCGACGCGGGCGGCGGCCGGCCGATCGAAAAATCGAGGCTGCCGTCGCGCAGGCGCGGCTGCACCACCGCGAGCAGGCCTTCGAAAAACTCCAGTTGAACTTCCGGCATACGTTGCCGGAACCGCTGCACGGCGGGCGGCAGAAAGGTCAGCGCGACCCATGGCGTGACGCCGATCGACAGCTTGCCGGCAGCCGCGCCGCGCAACGCTTCGATCTCCGCCTGGGCGCGCTGCAACTGCCCGAGCACGAGGCGCGCATGCACGACCAGTGCGCGGCCGAACTCTGTGAAGGCGACGCCGCTCGCGCTGCGCACCAGCAGCGGCGCGTGCAGATCGGCTTCCAGTTCGCGCATCGCCTTGGTCACCGCGGCCGGCGAAAGCGCCAGCGTACGTGCTGCAGCCCGGATACTTCCGGTATCCGCAATGGCGGCCAAGGTACTGAGCTGATGCAGTTTCATCTGAAGAAGGTGAGCTGAGGGTGGCAACCAGGAGTTGCTGCCGCAACGATTCTACGCCTGCCACCGGAAAATCGGCGTCGCTATGCTGGGTTCACGCTTTCATCAATGGAGACGACACGTGAACACCATGGCCATCCCGGCGGGCATCGCCGAACTCGAAGACGAAATGATCGCGCTGCGCCGCCGCATTCACGCGCAGCCGGAGCTGGCCTACGAGGAATTCGCCACCGGCGACCTCGTGGCCGAACGCCTGCGGGAGTGGGGCTACACGGTGCATCGCGGGTTGGGTCAGACGGGCGTGGTCGGGCAGCTGAAGGTCGGCAACGGCACGCGCAGGCTGGGTCTGCGCGCCGACATGGACGCGCTGCCGATTCACGAGACCACTGGCTTGCCGTACGCGAGCACGGTGCCCGGCAAGATGCACGCATGCGGCCACGACGGACACACCGCGATGCTGCTGGCCGCCGCCAAACATCTCGCGCAGGAAAAGAGCTTCGACGGCACCTTGAACCTGATTTTCCAGCCGGCCGAAGAAGGCCTGGCCGGCGCGAAAAAGATGCTTGAAGACGGCCTGTTCGAGCAGTTTCCCTGCGACGCGGTGTTCGCGATGCACAACATGCCGGGCTTTCCCACCGGCAAATTCGGCTTCCTGCCAGGCGCGTTCATGGCCTCGTCGGATACTGTGATCATCACGGTGACGGGGCGCGGCGGCCACGGGGCGGTGCCACACAAGGCCGTCGATCCGGTCGTGGTGTGCGCGCAAATCGTGCTGGCCTTGCAGTCGATCGTCTCGCGCAACATCGCGCCGCTCGACATGGCGATCATCACCGTCGGGGCGATTCACGCGGGCGAAGCGCCCAACGTGATTCCGGAGACCGCCGAGATGCGCCTGTCCGTGCGCGCGCTCAAACCCGAGGTGCGCGACTACCTGCAGGAGCGCATCACGGCGGTGGCCACGGCGCAGGCTGCCGTGTTCGGTGCGCGTGCCGAGGTCGATTATCAGCGCCGCTATCCGGTGCTCGTCAACGACGCGCAGATGACCGGCCTCGCGCGCCAGGTCGCGCTCGACTGGCTCGGCGAAGACGGAGTGATCGCCGACATGCAGCCGCTCACCGGCAGTGAAGATTTCGCATTCCTGCTCGAGCATTGTGCGGGCAGCTACCTGATCATCGGCAATGGCGACGGTGAAGGCGGCTGCATGGTCCACAACCCGGGCTATGACTTCAACGACGATTGCCTCGCCACCGGCGCGGCCTACTGGGTGCGACTCGCGCAGACGTTTCTGGTTTGACGCAGGCCACGGCATGCCATAGCAGGCCATGCGGACGCAAGCGCGATGCGCTGCGTCAGCAGGAAGCACATCACGGAGAGACAGATGGACTATTCCGCCACACCGCAACCCACAGGCGCCGATGCGCCCGGCAGACAGAACGCGTCGGCCGCAGGACAGACCACAGCGCCGGCCGAGCGCATGCATCAAGCGAAAGCGATTGCCGCGATCACGCTCGGCAACGGTCTCGAGTTTTTCGACTTCACGATCTACAGCTTCTTCGCGACGATCATCGGCCAACTGTATTTTCCGGTGGAAGGGCAACTCGCGCAATTGATGCTGGCGGTCGGCACGTTCGGCGTGGGTTTCATCATGCGGCCGGTAGGCGGCGTCGTGCTCGGTGCCTACGCCGATCGCGCGGGCCGCAAGGCGGCAATGAGTCTCACGCTGTGGCTCATGACGCTCGGCTCCGCGCTGATCGCGTTCGCGCCGACCTACGCCGCGATCGGCCTGGCCGCGCCGCTGCTGGTGATTCTCGCGCGGCTGATTCAGGGTTTTGCGCTGGGCGGCGAGATCGGCGCGTCGACCTCGCTGCTGCTCGAATACGGCAGCGATAAAACGCGCGGCTTCTACGGCAGTTGGCAGTTCGTGAGCCAAGGCTTGAACACGGTGTGCGGCTCGCTGCTCGGCGTCGCGCTGGCGGCGTGGCTGTCGACCGACGCGCTCGAAAGCTGGGGCTGGCGTGTGCCGTTCGTGATCGGCATGGCGATGGGGCCGATCGGCATTTATATCCGGCGTCATCTGGATGAAACGCTGCCCGGCATCGAGGACGGCACGCTTCAAACGCCCGCAGCCGGGGTGCCAGCTTCACAGCCGGTGCGCAAGCTGTTTCGCGACCATTCGCGCGTCATCACGATGGGTGTGCTGACGACGATCGGCGGCACCGCGGCGAATTACATCGTGCTGTTCTATCTGTCCACTTACGCGATCCGGATCCTGCATCTGCCGATGTCGTCGGCGCTGTGGGCGGCATGGGCTGCGGCGGTGGTGACGGTGATCTGTTCGCCGTTCGCCGGTGCGCTGTCCGATCGTATCGGACGCAAGCGCGTGCTGTGGGTGTCGCGGGTATTGCTGATCGCCGCGGTGTACCCGGCTTTCATGATCATCAATGCCGCGCCGACGGTGCCAGTGTTGCTGTCGGTGGTGGCGGGGCTCGCGGTGCTGGTCGCGTTCACGGCCGTGCCCAATATCGTCATGCTGCCAGAGATGTTCCCGCGTGCGATTCGCGCGACCGGCATGTCGATCGTTTATTGCCTGGGGGTGTCGATCTTCGGCGGCTTCGCGCAGTTCTTCGCAACGTGGCTGATCCAGATTTCCGGCAACAATCTCGCGCCGGCGTGGTATCTCATCGGTTGCGGCCTGGTGTCGTTGCTGCCGTTGCCGTGGATGCGTGAGACGGCTGGCCGGGCGATTGATTAAGGCGTCGGGCGGAACGCGCGTCGCAATACTTGCGATGTGGGTCGTGTGGTGCTTGAAGAGGGCATGTTCGGACTGAAAAAGAGGCGCGATAAACACTCACCGTGAACTGCACCCCAAAAGTTTGGACACCGATTCAACCTTCGGGGGCAGTTCATCGCGCCTCTTTCATATGGAGCGAAGTCGTTGTCGTAGCGGGTTCGATGCACCTCAACGCTTGTCGGTGCCGTAGCCAACGGGCAACCTAGACGGCCCGGCCCGGCCCGGCCCGGCCCCGCCCCGCATTCGCGTTCGCCTGCCGCCCGCCGGCCGTCACCTCGCGGCTGATTTTTCTCCGTCAGCGAGCGGCGCGTCACCGGCTGCCGCCGCATCACGCGTTTCGGGCATGGCCGCCCACACGAGGAGTACGGCAAGCGCACCTGCAGCAGCGAGACCGAAGAAGCTGACCGCATTGCCGAAATGATCCGCGACGAAGCCCGCGGCCGTCGTGCTCAACGTCGCCCCGATCCCCGCCGCCAGCCCGAAGAGTCCGATACACAGGTTGTAGCGGCCCTTGTCCCCGGCGACGTCGGCGGCAATCAGCGGCAGCATCACGCCGAACACCGCGGCGCTCAGACCGTCCAGCATCTGCACCGGCACCAGCAGATACGGGCTGCTGATTCCGGCAAACAGCAACGCGCGGATGGGCAGCGCCGAAAAGCCGAGCAGCAGGATCGGCCTGCGTCCCCAGCGTTCGGCGGAGCGCCCGACCCACGGCGACATCATCGCGACGATCGCCTGCGGCACGATGATGCACGCCGCGATCACGAGCTGCACGTTGTCGCCCATGCCGGCCGTCACTTCGCCCGCGGCCAGATTCAACATCGCCGCGTTCGACAGATGGAACAGCACGATGCAAGCCGCGAACAGCAGCATGCGCTTATCGCGCAGCAACTCGCGCAAGCTCTCGCGCCGTTCGAGCTGCTGTGGCGTGGGCGCGGCCTTCGGCAACACGACGGTATCGGTGCGCTGGATCATCGACAGCGCGATCAGCGCGGGCACTGCGAGCCCGGCGGTCAGCCAGAACACCGCGCGCGGCGAATAGTATTCGCCGAACACGCCCATCAAGCCGGCCGCCACCGCACTGCCGATCGACGCCCAGCGCGCATTGCGCCCGAGTCGGTCGCCGAGATTCGCGCGGCCCACCAGCGCGAACGAAATCGCGGCGAGCGCCGGCGTCAACATGCAGCTGGCGAAGCCGTGGAACACCTCGGCGGCGATGACCGGCAGCACCGTCGGACTGGCGGCCAGCAGCACCGCGCTCAGGATGATCGCGATGATCGCCCACGCGGCCGCGCCTTTCTTGTTGCGCAGCGCGTCGACCGCGGCGCCGCCCGGCACCTGGCTCACCATCGCGCTGATGGTGCCGACCGAGAGCGCCATGCCGATCTCGCCCTGGGTCCACTTATGCGACGCGAGATACGACGCGATGAAGGGCCCGAAGCCCGTCTGCACATTGGCGACGAAAAAATTAAGCCAATCGAGCGCGCGCAGACTGCGCGCCGTGACCATCGTGCGGCCGGTCATCGGGCCGCCCGTGCGTTGGATACCGCGACGGCCGTCGAGGCGGCAGGCGCCGACGCGGCGGCTGGCGCAGGCGTCGGTGCGGGCGCGGGCGGCGGCGCCGGCGACACCGCCCGAATCGGCTTGTCGTTGGCGTAGGGCGGCGTCGCGTTGATCTGCGCGTCGCTCAAATCGATGAGCGGACGCAGTTCTTTATCGCGCGTGACGAAGTGCAGCGCCGACCAGTTCGCGGCAATCGTGCGCCGCTCGGTGCTGACCATGCCGTTGACGTCGAGCACCACGGCCTGCGGCTGCGCATTGCCATCGATCAGCACGTCGATCACGCGGCCGACCTTGGCACCGTTCGAACGCTCGACGGTGGCGTCGATCAGCGGCAGCTGCACGACATTGGATTTGGCCGCACTGGTGGGCACCGCCGCAGCGTTAAGCGTGATCGGCGCGGACTTGGCGGTCGGCGTGAAGCGGAACGCGCCCCACGGGAAGTTCACCTTGCGGTCGCCCACGCCGAGGAAGCCTTGCAGATTGACGACCATCTCGCGCGGCTTGCCGAGCGCATCGGCGGTCATGTCGACGGCGCGGCCGACCACTTTGCCGTCTGGCTTCTGCACTTCGCTGTCGAGCAGCGCGTGCGCCTCGTTGCGCTCGATCGTGCGCAGCACGATCAGCGGCGCGGGAGGAGGAGGCGGCGGCGGCGGCGGCGCGAGCGGCGGCGCAGGCTCGACCTTATGCGGCTTGACGACCGGCTTTTTCGGTTTTTTCGGCTGCTCGGGTTCGTTCGCCTCGGTTTCGACCGGCTCGGGCGCGGAGGCCGCCACCGGCGCGCNCAACAGGCTGCAGCCGGACAGCGCGAAAAGCGCGACAGCGAGAATCAGCACGCGCCAGGCAGGACGCGAAAAACCGCCAGTCATCGGGACAAACTCCATGGGCCGGTGCGGACGGGCGCGAGAGGCCGCCGCGGTTATCACAGGTACGGGCCAGAGTGTAACCCGCGAGCCCGGGCGGCCCCGATTTTGCAGGCATTCGCGAGCGTGGTCACCAGCATGCTTCATGCCGTCCGCCGCGCATTCGCCGAGGGCTGGCGGGGCGCGAAACTCACGCAGTCCTCAGAAGCCTTTCGCCTCTTCATGACAAGCCGTAGGTGTAAACGCGCGGCGCGTCGGCGGCCGTGGCGTCTCCTGAACGATATAAGCGTCGCGACATGTCCGGCATGCCATCCATGCGATTGGAGACATATTTGTGTTGGCCTACATTTCGATGCAACAGAACAAGGCAGCAAAAGCGAAGCGGGCAGAGCGAAGCACCCATACATCAATCAATTCAACGAGACGAACCCTGACGACGGCCGTATCGACGGCCGTTTCAGCATGCTGATAAAGGAGGCACTCATCATGATGGAACCCCACGCCCAGGCGATTTCCGAAGTCGCGACCGAGTCGTTCGACGCGAAGGGCTTGCTCGACCGCTATTTCGACATCTCGTCGCGCGGCAGCTCGCAGCGTCAGGAGATCGTCGCGGGCATCACGACCTTTCTCGCGATGGTCTATTCCGTGTTCGTCGTGCCGGGCATGTTCGGCAAGGCGGGCTTCGACACCAGCGCGGTGTTCGTCGCCGTGTGCCTGACCACCGCGTTCGGCTCGCTGCTAATGGGCGTGTGGGCGCGTCTGCCGATCGCGATCGGCTGCGCGATTTCGCTGACTGCGTTCACCGCGTTCGGCCTCGTGCTCGGCAAGGGGCTGCAGCCGAACGTCGCGCTCGGCGCGGTGTTCCTGATGGGCGTGGTGTTCACCGCGATCTCGGTGACCGGCGTGCGCTCGTGGATTCTGCGCAATCTGCCGACCGGCATCGCGCACGGCACGGGCATCGGCATTGGCCTATTCCTGTTGCTGATCGCCGCCAATGACGTCGGGCTGGTCGTGAAGAATCCGGGCGCCGGCCTGCCGGTCGCGCTCGGGCAGATCACGGCGTTGCCGGCGCTGATGTCCGTGGCAGGGCTCGCGGCCATTTTCGGGCTGGTGCGCCGCCGCGTGCCGGGCTCGATCCTGATCGTGATCGTCGCGATTTCGGCGATCGGGCTCGCGGTCGATCCGGCTGTCGCGTTCCACGGCGTATTCGCGGTGCCGTCGTTGAGCGCGCCGGGCCATGCGTCGCTGATCGGTGCGATGGACATCAAGGGCGCGCTGTCGATGGCCGTACTGCCGAGCGTGCTCGCGCTCGTGATGACCGCCGTGTTCGATGCGACCGGCACGATCCGCGCAGTGGCGGGGCAGGCGGGCCAGCTCGATGCCAACGGCCGCATCATCAACGGCGGCCGCGCGTTGACCGCCGACTCGCTGAGCTCCGTATTCTCGGGGCTGCTGGGCGGCGCGCCGGCGGCGGCGTATATCGAATCGACGGTCGGCGTCGCGGCCGGCGCGAAGACCGGGATGGCGGCGGCGGTGGTCGGCCTGCTGTTTCTCGGCGTGATGTTCTTCTCGCCGCTGGCCGGTCTGGTGCCTTCGTATGCGACGGCGCCGGCGCTGATGTACGTGGGGCTGCTGATGCTGTCGAACGTCAGCAAGCTGCATATGGACGACATGGTCGACGCGATGTCGGGGCTGATGTGCGCGGTGTTCATCGTGCTGACTGCGAACATCGTGACCGGCATCATGCTCGGCTTCGCGACACTCGTCATCGGCCGCGTGGTGAGCGGCGAGTATCGCAAGCTGAACGCGGGGACGGTGGTGATCGCGCTCGTGCTGGTCGGGTTTTATCTTGGCGGCTGGGCGATCTGAGCGCAAAGGCAGGTATGGTCGCGCACGACGTTTGCCAGATCTTTTCGTGGCTGGGAACGCAGGAGACAGACGGGTGTGAGGCAGGGCGGCTTCACACTGAGCAGTAGTCGGTTGTTCTCCACCTTGACGCGGTGCGTCGCAGTGATCGATCTGCGGTGCACCGCGTATTCTTTTGGCCGCGTGCCTGGGCGGTCCGGCTGCATCGCCCGCTTGCGCGCATGGCGAATGCGCGTACTCTGTCATTGATATCCCGGTGTCCGTTTTCGACGCGGCGCGCAGGATGATCCGAACTGCCAGGGACGCGTTCTGGCATCGTTTGATGCGTACCTGAACAACCTGCATGCAGCAGGGAAGGAGACGCAAATGGAACCGCAACACCGCATGGGCACGAGAGAGGAATGGTTCGCCGCGAGCCGGGCGCTACTGGTCGAAGAAAAAGCGCATATGCGCGCCGGCGACGACCTCGCCCGCAAGCGCCGCGCGTTGCCATGGGTCAAAGTCGACAAGACCTACTGGTTCGATACGCCGCACGGCCGCAAGACGCTGGCCGAACTGTTCGGCGGCCGCAGTCAGCTGATCGTCTATCACTTCATGATGGGCCCGGATTGGGAAGAGGGCTGTGTCGGCTGCTCGTTCCTGTCGGATCACATGACGGGGATCGTTACGCACCTGGAGCATCACGACGTGTCGTACGTGACGGTATCGCGCGCACCGCTCGCGAAGATCGAGGCGTTCAGAAAGCGGATGGGATGGACGTTTCCGTGGGTGTCGTCGAGCGGCAGCGATTTCAATTTCGACTATCACGTGTCGTTCACCCCCGAGCAGCTAGCCAGCAGGAAGGCCTGCTACAACTTCACCGGGCAGGACGTCGGCATCGACGAGCAGCACGGCCATAGCGTGTTCTACAAGGACGGCGACGGCGTCGTGTACCACACCTATTCGTGCTACGGACGCGGCGACGAACGCTTCATCAACACATACGCGCATCTGGACGTCACGCCGAAAGGACGCAACGAAGCCAGCAGTCTGACCGACTGGGTCAAGCATCACGATCGTTATGAAGATGAAACGCGCGGCGGGTGTGACGCGTGCGGTTGCTGAACGGTGCAATACCCGTTTGGCGTGAAAGGGCGCGGGCGAAGCGGCTTGCATGTCTTGCCGCGTTGTTCGCCCATCAAAGCGCCATGTCGAAGGCGGGCTTGAGGAAAAACTCGATCGCCATCACGACGAGACCCATCGCGGCCGCGCTCAGCGTCAGGACGCCGTATTCGTCGTAGCGTGCGTCGTACAGGCACGCTACGACAAACAGAATCGCCAGCAGGTTGGTCAGCCAGTCGAAGTTCAACGCAAGATTCATCGATAAAATCCGGGCTCGTGTGCGACCCTGATGGTCGAATCGCACGGTCAGGTGAGCGCGAGTTTATCGGCACGAGCTTACGGATTCGCAACGGCCCTGCTTACACGGCTTACGATGTCTTGCCGGCGGCCAGCAGCATGTCGTGCTCGATCCACTCGATCACCGACGTGCGCTTCGGCTGCCAGCCGAGCAGCTTGCGCGCGCGCTCGCCGCGCACGCGGCTGTTCGAGCCGAGGCCGTACGAGGCCATCTCATAGCCCCATTCCTTTTGCGCTTCATCGAGCGGCCAGTCTTGCGGCGCGCCGAGCTTCATTGCGCGTGCGATCGCGGCGCTCATGTCGCGGAATGACGCTTCGCCGCTTTCGACGAAATAGAACGTGCCCGCCGGCGTCTTCTCCAACGCGAGGCGATAGAGTTCAGCGACGTCGTCGATATGCACGTTCGACCACACGTTGCCGCCGCTGCCGACGTGACGCACCACGCCGCTCTTTTGCGCCTGACGCTGGAGGCGCGGCAACTGCACGCTCGCGCTGCCGGCTACTGCCCCGTGACCGTAGATCAGCGTGTTGCACAGCACGGCCGAGCGGATATTCTGCTGCGCGGCGGCGAGCACCCGTTGATCGATGGCGACGCGC
>NZ_NPIH01000248.1 GCF_012275575.1 Paraburkholderia sp. SG-MS1
TTACTCGAGGATCTTGGCAACCACACCAGCGCCGACCGTACGGCCGCCTTCGCGAATTGCGAAGCGCAGACCTTCTTCCATCGCGATCGGGTTGATCAGCTTCACCGTGATCGACACGTTGTCGCCCGGCATGACCATTTCCTTGTCCTTCGGCAACTCGATCGAGCCCGTCACGTCCGTCGTACGGAAGTAAAACTGCGGACGATAGTTGTTGAAGAACGGCGTGTGACGCCCACCTTCGTCCTTGCTCAGCACGTACACTTCAGCCGTGAAGTGCGTGTGCGGGTTGATCGAACCCGGCTTCGCCAGAACCTGGCCACGCTCCACGTCTTCACGCTTCGTGCCGCGCAGCAGGATGCCCACGTTGTCGCCTGCCTGACCCTGGTCGAGCAGCTTGCGGAACATTTCCACGCCCGTGCAGGTCGTCTTCACCGTCGGCTTGATACCGACGATTTCGATTTCTTCGCCGACCTTGACGATACCGCGCTCAACGCGACCCGTCACCACCGTGCCACGACCCGAGATCGAGAACACGTCTTCCACCGGCATCAGGAACGAACCGTCAACCGCGCGCTCCGGCGTCGGGATGTACGTGTCCAGCGCGTCGGCCAGGCTCATGATCGCCACTTCGCCCAGCTCGCCCTTGTCGCCTTCCAGCGCCAGCTTGGCCGAACCCTTGATGATCGGCGTGTCGTCGCCCGGGAAGTCGTACTTCGACAGAAGTTCGCGAACTTCCATCTCGACGAGTTCCAGCAGTTCAGCGTCGTCCACCATGTCGCACTTGTTCAGGAATACGATGATGTACGGAACGCCAACCTGACGCGCCAGCAGGATGTGCTCACGCGTTTGCGGCATCGGGCCGTCTGCAGCCGAGCACACCAGGATCGCGCCGTCCATCTGCGCTGCGCCCGTGATCATGTTCTTCACATAGTCAGCGTGGCCCGGGCAGTCGACGTGTGCGTAGTGGCGGTTAGCCGTTTCGTACTCGACGTGTGCCGTGTTGATCGTGATACCACGTGCCTTTTCTTCCGGCGCCGCGTCGATCTGGTCGTACGCCTTCGCTTCGCCGCCAAACTTCTGCGTCAGAACCGTCGTGATCGCTGCCGTCAGCGTGGTCTTGCCGTGGTCAACGTGACCGATCGTGCCGACGTTCACGTGCGGCTTGGTCCGCTCAAACTTACCCTTGGCCATTTTCGACTCCTAAGAGGATTTTTCCGTACGTTGCGCCGGGCGCAAACAATCACCGAGTACTTCTGGTGCCCATGGGCAGGATCGAACTGCCGACCTCTCCCTTACCAAGGGAGTGCTCTACCACTGAGCCACATGGGCGCTACTACCGTATTGCTGGAGCGGGTGAAGGGAATCGAACCCTCGTCGTAAGCTTGGAAGGCTTCTGCTCTACCATTGAGCTACACCCGCAAGGATTCATGGATTCCCAACAACTGCTACAACTTGCATTCTGGTGGAGGAGGTTGGATTCGAACCAACGTAGGCGTAAGCCAACAGATTTACAGTCTGCCCCCTTTAGCCACTCGGGCACCCCTCCGCAGAGAACTGATGATTATGGGGGAACAACCGCTTATTGTCAAGACTTGCTTGACCGCTCCCAAACCTAAGGCTCTCACTTATATAGGGATTTCAGTCCTTCCGTAAACGCAGAAACCCCACCTTTTCGGGGTGGGGTTCCTGTTGCTGCTGGGGAGCCTGAC
>NZ_NPIH01000249.1 GCF_012275575.1 Paraburkholderia sp. SG-MS1
CGGACCAAGCCGCACGTGAACGTCGGCACGATCGGTCACGTTGACCACGGCAAGACCACGCTGACGGCAGCGATCACGACGGTTCTGACGCAGAAGTTTGGCGGCGAAGCGAAGGCGTACGACCAGATCGACGCGGCGCCGGAAGAAAAGGCACGTGGTATCACGATCAACACGGCACACGTCGAGTACGAAACGGCTAACCGCCACTACGCACACGTCGACTGCCCGGGCCACGCTGACTATGTGAAGAACATGATCACGGGCGCAGCGCAGATGGACGGCGCGATCCTGGTGTGCTCGGCTGCAGACGGCCCGATGCCGCAAACGCGTGAGCACATCCTGCTGGCGCGTCAGGTTGGCGTTCCGTACATCATCGTATTCCTGAACAAGTGCGACATGGTGGACGACGCTGAACTGCTGGAACTCGTCGAGATGGAAGTTCGCGAACTTCTGTCGAAGTACGACTTCCCGGGCGACGACACGCCGATCATCAAGGGTTCGGCCAAGCTGGCGCTGGAAGGCGACAAGGGCGAGCTGGGCGAAGTGGCGATCATGAGCCTGGCCGACGCGCTGGACACGTACATCCCGACGCCGGAGCGCGCGGTTGACGGTTCGTTCCTGATGCCGGTGGAAGACGTGTTCTCGATCTCGGGTCGTGGCACGGTGGTGACGGGTCGCGTTGAGCGCGGTATCGTCAAGGTCGGCGAAGAAATCGAAATCGTCGGTATCAAGCCGACGGTGAAGACGACCTGCACGGGCGTGGAAATGTTCCGCAAGCTGCTCGACCAGGGTCAGGCAGGCGACAACGTGGGCATCCTGCTGCGCGGCACGAAGCGTGAAGACGTGGAGCGTGGCCAGGTTCTGGCGAAGCCGGGTTCGATCAACCCGCACACGCACTTCACGGCTGAAGTGTACGTGCTGAGCAAGGACGAAGGTGGGCGTCACACGCCGTTCTTCAACAACTATCGTCCGCAGTTTTACTTCCGTACGACGGACGTGACGGGCTCGATCGAGTTGCCGAAGGACAAGGAAATGGTCATGCCGGGCGACAACGTGTCGATCACGGTGAAGCTGATCAACCCGATCGCGATGGAAGAAGGTCTGCGCTTCGCAATTCGCGAAGGCGGCCGTACGGTCGGCGCTGGTGTGGTTGCCAAGATCCTCGAGTAACGCCAGATAGTTCTCGTTGATCGGTAGTTTCGGGGTTGGCGGTGTCGTCAACCCCAAATGGTTTAGGGGCATAGCTCAACTGGCAGAGCGTCGGTCTCCAAAACCGAAGGTTGGGGGTTCGATTCCCTCTGCCCCTGCCAACTCTTGCGCCATATGTGGCGCTTCGTTAAGGTGTTATGGCGAATCCTTCCGTCGAAACTGTAAATACATCCGGCGACAAGTTGATGCTCGTTGCAGGCGTATTGTTGGTCTTGGCCGGGTTCGTGGGGTTCTTCTGGCTTAATAGTCAGGAATGGTACATCCGCGGAGCCGCCTTGGCTGTTGGTGCGATCGCGGGTGTCGCAGTCGGTCTTCTCTCCGCGCCTGGCAAGGGTTTCATCGCTTTCGCCAAAGATTCGTACAAGGAAGTCCGTAAGGTTGTTTGGCCTACTCGCAAAGAGGCTACCCAGACAACGCTCGTGGTATTTGGCTTCGTGTTCGTCATGGCGATCTTTCTTTGGGTCAGTGATAAATCCATCGAATGGGCGATTTTCTCGGTGATTCTGGGTTGGAAATGATATGAGCGATACTCCGGCGTCCCCGAGCGGCAAGCGTTGGTACGTAGTGCACGCCTACTCCGGAATGGAGAAGAGCGTGCAACGTGCGCTTCAGGAGCGCATCGAACGTGCTGGCATGCAAGAACAGTTTGGTCAAATCCTCGTTCCGACTGAAGAAGTGGTCGAGGTAAAAGGCGGTCACAAATCTGTGACCGAACGTCGTTTCTTCCCGGGCTATGTGCTCGTGGAAATGGAGATGACAGACGAGACGTGGCACCTCGTGAAGAATACGGCCAAGGTGACTGGTTTCGTTGGTGGTGCGAGAAATCGGCCAAGCCCGATTTCCCCGCGAGAAGTCGAGAAGATCATGTCGCAAATGCAGGAGGGCGTGGAAAAGCCGCGTCCGAAGACCCTGTTCGAAGTTGGCGAAATGGTCCGGGTAAAGGATGGTCCTTTCACGGATTTCAACGGCAGCGTCGAAGAAGTGAACTACGAAAAGTCTCGCGTCCGTGTTTCCGTTACAATTTTCGGCCGTGCAACGCCGGTCGAGCTTGAATTCGGTCAAGTGGAAAAGTTGTAATCCGGAATTCTACGGAGCGCACGAACCGGTGCGCTCCGTATTTCGCGCTTACGGTCCGCGTAAAGGCCGTTGAGGAGCGTCAGTAGTCGACTATCGGCGAACGCGCGTTACTACTCACTGAACGTTCGCAAGTATTCCTGCAACGTTCCAAAGAGGTTTCAACATGGCAAAGAAGATCATCGGCTTCATCAAGCTGCAGATTCCTGCAGGTAAAGCCAACCCGTCGCCGCCGGTCGGTCCGGCACTGGGCCAACGCGGCCTCAACATCATGGAGTTCTGCAAGGCGTTCAACGCGCAGACCCAAGCAATGGAACCGGGCCTACCGATTCCGGTTGTGATCACCGCGTTTGCTGACAAGAGCTTCACGTTCGTCCTGAAAACGCCGCCCGCTACGGTGCTGATCAAAAAGGCTGCGAAGATCGACAAGGGCTCGAGCAAGCCGCATACCGACAAGGTCGGCAAGATCACCCGTGCGCAAGCAGAAGACATCGCCAAGACCAAGATGCCCGATCTGACGGCAGCTGATCTGGACGCAGCGGTTCGTACGATCGCTGGTAGCGCCCGCTCGATGGGCATCGCCGTGGAGGGCGTGTAAATGGCTAAGCTTTCGAAGCGTCTGCAAGCTTTTGCAGCCAAGGTAGATCGTCAGAAGCTGTACGCGATCGACGAAGCTCTGTCTATCGTCAAGGAGTGCGCAAGCGCGAAGTTCGACGAGTCGATCGACGTTGCAGTGCAACTTGGCATCGACGCGAAGAAGTCGGATCAAGTGGTTCGTGGTTCGGTCGTGCTGCCGGCTGGTACCGGTAAGTCGGTCCGCGTCGCAGTGTTCGCGCAAGGTGAAAAGGCCGAGCAAGCTCGTGCAGCTGGCGCAGAAGTGGTCGGGATGGAAGACTTGGCTGAACAGGTCAAGGCTGGCAAGCTGGACTTCGACATCGTGATCGCCTCGCCAGACACGATGCGCGTCGTCGGTACGCTGGGTCAGATTCTCGGCCCCCGCGGCCTGATGCCGAATCCGAAGGTCGGTACGGTTACGCCGGACGTCGCCACTGCAGTCAAGAACGCCAAGGCGGGTCAGGTGCAATTCCGTGTCGACAAGGCCGGCATCATTCACGCGACCATCGGTCGTGCTTCGTTTGAGCCCACGGCTCTGCGTAGCAACCTGAGTGCGCTGGTCGAAGCCCTGCAAAAGGCGAAGCCGGCAACGAGCAAGGGTGTCTACCTGCGTAAGGTTGCGGTGTCGAGCACGATGGGTGTTGGCGTTCGCGTCGACCAGGCATCGCTCGCAGCACAGTAATAAATTTCATCGCCTTGGCGTAAGTCGGGGCGGTTTCATGGGCTTTGGGCGGTTGTGAGGTGGCAGTCTGCATCGCACAGCCGGTTGTCAAAGACCGTTGGTGGGCAAGCAGCAGGTAGGCGAGTCCTTAATGTAAAGCCAACGCAGATGGCGAACCCGAAAAGGTTTTGTAGTGATGAAGCCGGTTGACGTTCGCAGCAATGCGGACCTTAGGCGGTCGAAATACTCCTGACTGGTCGGACGCCGTTATTGAACGCGGTACACATGGCGCACGCTGCGTGTATCGAATCTGGAGGTTAACCGTGCCACTCAACAAAGAAAGCAAGCAGGCCGTCGTCGCTGAGGTTGCCGCGCAAGTCGCGAAAGCCCAGACCGTGGTTCTGGCTGAGTATCGTGGAATCGCGGTTGGCGATCTGACCAAGCTACGCGCGAAAGCGCGTGAGCAACAGGTTTACCTTCGTGTGTTGAAAAACACGCTGGCGCGTCGCGCCGTCGAAGGTACCCCGTTTGCTCCGTTGGCAGAGCAGATGACTGGCCCCCTGATCTACGGCATCTCGGAAGATGCAATTGCTGCTGCTAAGGTCGTCAACGACTTCGGCAAAACCAATGACAAGTTGATCATCAAGGCTGGTTCCTACGAAGGCAAGGTGATGGACAAAGCTGGCGTGCAAGCGCTGGCAAACATCCCGAGCCGCGAAGAACTGCTCTCCAAGCTGTTGTACGTTATGCAAGCACCTGTTTCCGGCTTTGCGCGCGCTTTGGCCGCGCTGGCAGAAAAGAAACAAGGCGAAGAAACCGCTGCGTAACGTACTTCAGCCGAGCGTGATTGATCGCTGGCTGTATCCGAATTCAATTTAGGAGTATTTCAAATGGCAATCGCAAAAGATGACATCCTCGAGGCAGTCAGCTCGATGTCGGTTCTGGAACTGAACGAGCTGGTCAAGGCGTTCGAAGAAAAATTTGGCGTGTCGGCAGCTGCTGTTGCAGTGGCAGGCCCGGCAGGCGGCGGCGCTGCTGCTGCTGCTGAAGAGCAGACCGAATTCACGGTCAACCTGGTCGAAGTCGGCGCGAACAAGGTTTCCGTCATTAAGGCTGTTCGCGAACTGACGGGTCTTGGCCTGAAGGAAGCGAAGGACCTGGTCGACGGTGCACCGAAGCCTGTTAAGGAGTCGGTACCGAAGGCTGCTGCTGAAGAAGCCAAGAAGAAGTTGGAAGAAGCCGGCGCGAAGGCTGAAATCAAGTAAGTTTCAGCGCGCTGTGCGAAGGCTGGCGGTTTTCCACCGCCGGCCTTTTTGTGCTTTGTGGGAGCCGTGTTTTTACAAGATCGTTCCGGTAGAAACGAGACTCCTAGAAGCCAAAGAAAACCGCCCTTCGGCAATATTGACTGGCGTTTTTCTTTGTCTTCTGAAGCGACTGCAGAAGGCAAGTTTGGTCGGGTAGCGGGCAACATAGGCATCCGCTGCCGTCAGCCAGCGGTTGGTAGCGGCCAACCACCAAGCTTCTAGGCTCGTTCAAGCCATCGGACGGCCATCGGGTCTCAGTCGGTGAACACTCGGGTTGTCTCATCAAGGTATCCTGCCTCGACAACAATGCCCGCCGTGATTCGGAGATCGTATGCAATATTCCTTCACCGAGAAGAAGCGTATTCGCAAGAGTTTTGCGAAGCGCCCCATCGTTCACCAAGTACCTTTCCTGCTGGCTACCCAGCTTGAATCATTCAGCACGTTTCTGCAAGCAGACACGTCGTCTACGCAACGCAAGCCGGAAGGCCTGCAAGCTGCGTTTACCTCCGTTTTCCCGATCGTTTCGCATAACGGTTTCGCTCGTCTCGAGTTCGTCAGCTACATGCTGTCGTCGCCGGCATTCAACATCAAGGAATGTCAGCAGCGCGGTTTGACGTACTGCTCGGCCCTGCGCGCGAAAGTACGTCTGGTGCTGCTCGACAAGGAATCGCCGAGCAAGCCGGTCGTCAAGGAAGTGAAGGAACAGGAAGTGTACATGGGCGAAATTCCGCTCATGACGCCGACCGGTTCGTTCGTCATCAACGGCACGGAACGTGTGATCGTTTCGCAGTTGCACCGTTCGCCGGGCGTGTTCTTCGAACACGACAAAGGCAAGACGCACAGTTCGGGCAAGCTCCTGTTCTCCGCCCGTATCATTCCCTACCGCGGTTCTTGGCTCGACTTCGAGTTCGACCCGAAGGACGTGCTGTATTTCCGGGTCGACCGTCGCCGCAAGATGCCGGTCACGATCCTGCTGAAGGCGATCGGCCTCACGCCGGAACAGATCCTCGCAAACTTCTTCGTGTTCGACAATTTCACGCTGATGCCGGAAGGCGCGCAGATGGAATTCGTGCCAGAGCGTCTGCGTGGCGAAGTCGCGCGCTTCGACATCTCGGACCGTGACGGCAACGTGATCGTCCAGAAGGACAAGCGGATCAACGCGAAGCACATTCGCGACCTCGACAACGCGAAGACCAAGTTCATCTCGGTCCCGGAAGACTATCTGCTCGGCCGCGTGCTGGCGAAGAACGTCGTCGACGGCGACACCGGCGAAGTCATCGCCAACGCGAACGACGAAATCACCGAAACTGTCCTCGAGAAGCTGCGCGAAGCGAAGATCAAAGATATCCAGACGCTCTACACGAACGATCTGGATCAAGGTCCGTACATCTCTTCGACGCTGCGTATCGACGAGACCGCGGACAAGATGGCCGCTCGCATCGCGATCTACCGGATGATGCGTCCGGGCGAACCGCCGACCGAAGAAGCAGTCGAGGCGCTGTTCAACCGTCTGTTCTACAGCGAAGACGCGTACGACCTGTCCAAGGTGGGTCGTATGAAGTTCAATCGTCGCGTGGGTCGCGACGAGATCGTCGGTCCGATGACGCTGCAAGACGATGACATCCTCGCAACGATCAAGATCCTGGTCGAACTGCGTAACGGCAAGGGCGAAGTGGACGACATCGACCACTTGGGCAATCGTCGCGTGCGTTGCGTCGGCGAACTGGCGGAAAACCAGTTCCGTGCAGGTCTCGTGCGTGTCGAGCGTGCCGTGAAGGAACGTCTCGGCCAGGCCGAAAGCGAAAACCTGATGCCGCACGATCTGATCAACTCGAAGCCGATTTCGTCGGCGATTCGCGAGTTCTTCGGTTCGTCGCAGCTGTCGCAGTTCATGGACCAAACGAACCCGCTGTCGGAAATCACCCACAAGCGCCGTGTTTCGGCTCTTGGCCCGGGCGGTTTGACGCGTGAACGCGCTGGCTTTGAAGTCCGCGACGTGCACCCGACTCACTACGGTCGTGTGTGCCCGATTGAAACGCCGGAAGGTCCGAACATTGGCCTGATCAACTCGCTGGCTCTGTACGCGCACCTGAACGAATACGGCTTCCTCGAAACGCCGTACCGCAAGGTCGTCGACAGCAAGGTCACCGATCAGATCGACTACCTGTCGGCGATCGAAGAAGGCCGTTACGTGATCGCTCAGGCGAACGCGGCGGTGGCTGTCGACGGCTCGCTGACCGACGAACTCGTGTCGTCGCGTGAAGCCGGCGAAACGCTGATGGTCACGCCGGACCGCATCCAGTACATGGACGTGGCGCCGTCGCAGATCGTGTCGGTGGCAGCATCGCTGATTCCGTTCCTCGAGCACGATGACGCGAACCGCGCATTGATGGGTTCGAACATGCAGCGTCAGGCTGTGCCGTGTCTGCGTCCCGAAAAGGCCGTGGTCGGTACGGGTATCGAGCGCACGGTGGCAGTCGACTCGGGTACGACGGTTCAGGCATTCCGCGGTGGCGTGGTCGATTACGTCGACGCAGGCCGTATCGTGATTCGCGTGAACGACGACGAAGCCGTTGCTGGCGAAGTCGGTGTCGACATCTACAACCTGATCAAGTACACGCGTTCGAACCAGAACACGAACATCAACCAGCGTCCGATCGTAAAGATGGGCGACAAGGTTGCGCGCGGCGACGTGCTGGCTGACGGCGCATCGACCGATCTGGGCGAGCTCGCGCTCGGCCAGAACATGCTGATCGCGTTCATGCCGTGGAACGGCTACAACTTCGAAGACTCGATTTTGATTTCCGAGAAGGTGGTTGCCGACGACCGTTATACGTCGATCCACATCGAAGAACTGAACGTCGTAGCTCGCGATACGAAGCTCGGACCGGAAGAAATCACGCGCGACATTTCGAACCTCGCGGAAGTGCAACTTGGCCGTCTCGACGAGTCGGGCATTGTGTACATTGGCGCAGAAGTTGAAGCGGGCGACGTGCTGGTCGGTAAGGTCACGCCGAAGGGCGAAACCCAACTGACGCCGGAAGAAAAGCTGCTGCGTGCGATTTTCGGCGAGAAGGCTTCGGACGTAAAGGATACGTCGCTGCGCGTGCCGTCGGGCATGAGCGGCACGGTCATCGACGTGCAAGTGTTCACGCGTGAAGGCATTCAGCGCGACAAGCGCGCGCAACAGATCATCGACGATGAACTGAAGCGCTATCGCCTCGACCTGAACGACCAGCTGCGCATCGTGGAAGGCGACGCGTTCCAGCGTCTCGCACGTATGCTCGACGGCAAGGTCGCGAACGGCGGTCCGAAGAAGCTCGCGAAGGGCACGAAGATCGAACAGGCTTACCTGGAAGATCTCGACCACTACCACTGGTTCGACATCCGCCTCGCGGACGAAGAAGCAGCGGCGCAGCTCGAAGCGATCAAGAACTCGATCGAAGAAAAGCGTCACCAGTTCGATTTGGCGTTCGAAGAAAAGCGCAAGAAGCTCACGCAGGGCGACGAACTGCCGCCGGGCGTGCTGAAGATGGTCAAGGTGTACCTGGCAGTCAAGCGTCGTCTGCAGCCTGGCGACAAGATGGCCGGCCGTCACGGTAACAAGGGTGTCGTGTCGAAGATCGTTCCGATCGAAGACATGCCGTACATGGCCGACGGCCGTCCGGCCGACGTCGTTCTGAACCCGCTCGGCGTGCCGTCGCGGATGAACGTGGGTCAGGTTCTCGAAGTGCATCTGGGTTGGGCCGCGAAGGGTCTCGGCTGGCGTATCGGCGAAATGTTGCAGCGTCAGGCGAAGATCGCTGAACTGCGCGAATTCCTGACCAAGATCTACAACGAGTCGGGCCGCGCCGAAGAGCTGGACAGCTTCACCGACGACGAAATCGTCGAACTGGCGAAGAACCTGCGCGAGGGCGTGCCGTTCGCAACGCCGGTGTTCGATGGTGCGACGGAAGAAGAAATGTCGCGCGCGCTGGATCTGGCATTCCCGGACGACATCGCGAAGAACCTCGGCATGACGCCGTCGAAGAATCAGGTTCGTCTGTACGACGGCCGCACGGGCGAGATGTTCGAACGTACGGTGACGGTCGGCTACATGCACTACCTGAAACTGCACCACCTGGTCGACGACAAGATGCACGCGCGTTCCACGGGCCCGTACTCGCTCGTGACGCAGCAGCCGTTGGGCGGTAAGGCGCAGTTCGGTGGCCAGCGTTTCGGTGAAATGGAAGTGTGGGCGCTCGAAGCGTACGGCGCATCGTACGTGCTGCAGGAAATGCTGACGGTGAAGTCGGACGACGTGACAGGCCGGACCAAGGTGTACGAGAACCTGGTCAAGGGCGATCACGTGATCGATGCAGGCATGCCGGAATCCTTCAACGTGTTGGTGAAGGAAATCCGCTCGCTCGGTATCGACATCGACCTCGACCGCAACTAATCGGACTACTGGAGAGAAGCGATGAAAGCTTTGCTCGATCTATTCAAGCAAGTCCAACAACCTGAAGTTTTTGACGCGATCAAGATCGGTCTGGCCTCGCCGGACAAGATCCGTTCGTGGTCGTTCGGTGAAGTGAAGAAGCCGGAAACCATCAACTACCGGACGTTCAAGCCGGAACGCGATGGTCTGTTCTGCGCGAAGATTTTCGGTCCGATCAAGGACTACGAATGCCTTTGCGGTAAGTACAAGCGCCTGAAGCACCGTGGGGTGATCTGCGAGAAGTGCGGCGTCGAAGTGACGCTGGCGAAGGTGCGTCGCGAACGCATGGGCCACATTGAGCTGGCCTCGCCGGTCGCTCACATCTGGTTCCTGAAGTCGCTGCCGTCGCGTTTGGGCATGGTGCTCGACATGACGCTGCGCGACATCGAACGGGTGCTGTACTTCGAAGCATACGTGGTGATCGATCCGGGCATGACGCCGCTGAAAGCGCGGCAGATCATGACCGAAGAGGATTACTACAACAAGGTCGAAGAGTACGGTGACGAATTCCGTGCCGAGATGGGCGCGGAAGGCGTTCGCGAGCTGCTGCGCGCGATCAACATCGACGAACAGGTCGAGATGCTCCGTACCGAACTCAAGAACACGGGTTCGGAAGCGAAGATCAAGAAGTACGCGAAGCGCCTGAAGGTGCTCGAGGCTTTCCAGCGTTCGGGCATCAAGCCTGACTGGATGGTGCTCGAAGTGCTGCCAGTGCTGCCGCCGGAACTGCGTCCGCTGGTGCCGCTGGACGGCGGTCGCTTTGCGACGTCGGACCTGAACGACCTGTATCGCCGCGTGATCAACCGTAACAACCGGTTGAAGCGCCTGCTCGAACTGAAGGCGCCTGAAATCATCGTCCGCAACGAAAAGCGGATGCTGCAGGAAGCCGTCGATTCGCTGCTCGACAACGGCCGTCGCGGTAAGGCGATGACCGGCGCGAACAAGCGTCCGCTGAAGTCGCTCGCTGACATGATCAAGGGTAAGGGCGGTCGTTTCCGTCAGAACTTGCTCGGTAAGCGTGTGGACTACTCGGGCCGTTCGGTGATCGTGGTTGGCCCGACGCTCAAGCTGCATCAGTGCGGTCTGCCGAAGCTGATGGCGCTCGAACTGTTCAAGCCGTTCATCTTCAACAAGCTCGAAGTGATGGGTGTTGCTACCACCATCAAGGCTGCGAAGAAGGAAGTCGAGAACCAGACGCCGGTGGTGTGGGACATCCTCGAAGAGGTGATCCGCGAACATCCGGTCATGCTGAACCGTGCGCCGACGCTGCACCGTCTTGGCATTCAGGCTTTCGAACCGGTGCTGATCGAAGGTAAGGCAATCCAGCTGCACCCGCTCGTTTGCGCGGCGTTCAACGCCGACTTCGACGGTGACCAGATGGCTGTTCACGTGCCGCTGTCGCTCGAAGCGCAGATGGAAGCGCGCACGCTGATGCTGGCGTCGAACAACGTCCTGTTCCCGGCCAACGGCGATCCGTCGATCGTGCCGTCGCAGGATATCGTGCTCGGCCTGTACTACGCCACGCGTGAAGCCGTAAATGCGAAGGGCGAAGGCCTGACGTTCACCGGCGTCTCGGAAGCGCTGCGTGCATACGAGAACAAGGAAGTCGAGCTGGCCTCGCGCGTCAACGTGCGGATCACGGAAATGGTCCACAACGAAGACAAGTCGGAAGGCGCGCCGGCGTTCGTGCCGAAGATCTCGCTGTACGCGACGACCGTCGGCCGTGCAATCCTGTCGGAAATTCTGCCGCCGGGCCTGCCGTTCTCGGTGCTGAACAAGCCGCTGAAGAAGAAGGAAATCTCGCGTCTGATCAACACCGCATTCCGCAAGTGCGGTCTGCGCGAAACGGTGATTTTTGCCGACCAGTTGATGCAGTCGGGTTTCCGGCTGGCAACGCGCGCTGGTATCTCGATCTGCGTCGACGACATGCTCGTGCCGCCGCAGAAGGAAACCATCGTCGGCGACGCCGCGAAGAAGGTGAAGGAATACGACCGTCAGTACATGTCGGGTCTCGTCACGTCGCAAGAGCGCTACAACAACGTGGTCGACATCTGGTCGGCAACGTCGGAAGCGGTCGGCAAGGCGATGATGGAACAGCTGTCGACGGAACCGGTCACGGACCGCGACGGCAACGAAACGCGTCAGGAATCGTTCAATTCGATTTACATGATGGCGGACTCGGGTGCTCGTGGTTCCGCGGTTCAGATTCGTCAGCTGGCCGGTATGCGCGGCCTGATGGCGAAGCCGGACGGCTCGATCATCGAAACGCCGATTACGGCGAACTTCCGTGAAGGCCTGAACGTGTTGCAGTACTTCATCTCGACCCACGGTGCACGTAAGGGTCTGGCTGATACGGCACTGAAGACGGCAAACTCGGGTTACCTGACGCGTCGTCTGGTCGACGTGACGCAGGATCTCGTGGTGGTCGAGGACGATTGCGGTACGTCCAACGGCGTCGCGATGAAGGCGTTGGTCGAAGGCGGTGAAGTCGTCGAAGCGCTGCGTGACCGTATCCTCGGTCGCGTGACGGTGGCTGACGTCGTCAATCCGGAATCGCAGGAAACGCTGTACGAAACGGGCACGCTGCTCGACGAAGACGCAGTCGAAGAAATCGAACGCCTCGGCATCGACGAAGTGCGCGTGCGTACGCCGCTGACTTGCGAAACGCGTTACGGTCTGTGCGCAGCCTGCTACGGCCGCGACCTGGGCCGCGGCTCGTCGGTCAACGTCGGCGAAGCAGTCGGCGTGATCGCTGCGCAGTCGATCGGTGAACCGGGCACGCAGCTCACGATGCGTACGTTCCACATCGGTGGTGCGGCATCGCGTGCGGCAGTGGCTTCGTCGGTCGAAGCGAAGTCGAACGGTACGGTGCGTTTCACGGCGACAATGCGTTACGTCACCAACGCGAAGGGCGAGCAGATCGTCATCTCGCGTTCGGGCGAAGCGATGATCACCGACGACCACGGTCGCGAGCGCGAACGTCACAAGGTGCCGTACGGCGCGACGCTGTTGCAACTCGACGGCGCGCAGATCAAGGCCGGCACGCAACTGGCGACCTGGGATCCGATGACGCGTCCGATCATCACCGAGTACGGTGGCACGGTGAAGTTCGAAAACGTCGAAGAAGGCGTGACCGTGGCGAAGCAGATCGACGATGTGACGGGTCTGTCCACGCTGGTCGTGATCGACGTGAAGCGTCGTGGTTCGCAAGCGTCGAAGACAGTGCGCCCGCAGGTCAAACTGCTCGACGCGAGTGGCGAAGAAGTCAAGATCCCGAACACCGAGCACTCGGTGCAGATCGGCTTCCAGGTCGGCGCGCTGATCACCGTGAAGGACGGTCAGCAAGTGCAGGTGGGTGAAGTGCTCGCACGTATCCCGACCGAATCGCAGAAGACGCGTGACATTACCGGTGGTCTGCCGCGTGTGGCGGAACTGTTCGAAGCACGTTCGCCGAAGGACGCAGGTATCCTGGCGGAAGTCACGGGTACGACGTCGTTCGGTAAGGACACGAAGGGCAAGCAGCGTCTCGTTATCACGGACCTCGAAGGCAACCAGCACGAGTTCCTGATCGCGAAGGAAAAGCAGGTTCTGGTGCACGATGGTCAAGTCGTCAACAAGGGCGAAATGATCGTCGACGGTCCTGCGGATCCGCACGACATCCTGCGTTTGCAGGGCGTCGAAGCGCTGTCGCGTTACATCGTGGACGAAGTGCAGGACGTGTACCGTCTGCAAGGCGTGAAGATCAACGACAAGCACATCGAAGTGATTGTTCGTCAGATGCTGCGCCGCGTGCAGATTACGGACAACGGCGATACGCGTTTCATCCCGGGCGAACAGGTCGAGCGATCGGATATGCTCGACGAGAACGACCGTATGATCGCGGAAGACAAGCGTCCGGCAACGTACGAAAACGTGTTGCTCGGTATCACGAAGGCGTCGCTGTCGACCGATTCGTTCATCTCCGCGGCGTCGTTCCAGGAAACGACTCGCGTGCTGACCGAAGCGGCGATCATGGGCAAGCGCGACGATCTGCGCGGTCTGAAGGAAAACGTGATCGTCGGTCGCCTGATTCCGGCCGGTACGGGTCTCGCGTTCCACAAGGCGCGCAAGAGCAAGGAACTGTCCGACCGCGAGCGTTTCGATCAGATCGCAGCGGAAGAGTCGTTCGAATTCGGTACGCCGGAAACCCCGGCCGCCGAACAGCAGCACTCAGGCGAGTAAGTCCCGGCGGCGCAAGCCGCTTGGGGCCCTAGCCAGCGAAGCCGCTCAGTTTCGACTGAGCGGCTTTTTTTTATGCGTCCCATTTTTGTGCGCTTTTGTGAAGTCGTAGGCCGGATGGCCAACGTTGTCGCAAAGTGCGGGCGCAGCACGAATGCGTTGGTAAAATTCGTGTCATCGGCTTTTTGCTGCTTCTCTCAAATTCATGTCCCGTCCGCTCGAAATCCTCAACGAAGTCTTCGGTTATCCCGCGTTCAGAGGGCAGCAGGGCGAAATCGTCGAGCACGTCGCCGGCGGCGGCGACTGTCTCGTGCTGATGCCCACGGGCGGCGGCAAGTCGCTGTGTTATCAGATTCCGTCGCTGGTGCGCCGCGAAGGCGGCTTCGGCACTGGTATCGTCGTGTCGCCGCTGATTGCGCTGATGCAGGATCAGGTCGCCGCGCTCACCGAAGTCGGCGTGCGCGCCGCGTATCTGAACTCGACATTGTCGAGCACGGAGGCGATGGCCACCGAGCGGGCGTTGCGCGAGGGCGAGATCGATCTGCTTTACGTCGCGCCGGAACGCCTGATGACGCCGCGTTTTCAGGAGTTACTGGAGCGCACGCGCATCGGACTGTTCGCAATCGACGAAGCGCATTGCGTATCCCAGTGGGGACACGATTTCCGCCCAGAATATATTCAGTTGTCGGTGCTGCACGAGCGCTTCCCCAACGTGCCGCGCATCGCGCTCACTGCGACCGCTGACGCGATCACGCGCGACGAAATCATCCACCGTCTGGCGCTCGATGACGCGCGCATTTTCGTGTCGAGCTTCGACCGGCCGAACATCCGCTACCGCATCGTCGAAAAAGACAATGCGCGCACGCAATTGCTGGACTTCATCCGCGCCGAGCATTCGAAGCCGGACGGCACCACTGACGCCGGTGTGGTCTATTGCCTGTCGCGCCGGAAAGTTGAAGAAACGGCGGAGTGGCTGAAAGAAAAAGGCATGCGCGCGCTGCCGTATCACGCCGGCATGGAGTTCGAGATTCGCCAGAGGCATCAGGAGATGTTCCAGCGCGAGGAGGGCATCGTGATGTGTGCGACGATCGCGTTCGGCATGGGTATCGACAAACCGGACGTGCGCTTCGTGGCGCACCTGGATTTGCCGAAGAGTGTCGAAGGTTATTACCAGGAAACCGGCCGGGCCGGTCGCGACGGCATGCCGGCGAACGCATGGATGGCCTACGGTCTCGGCGACGTCGTGCAGCAACGCAAGATGATCGACGAATCGGACGCCGACGACGCCCACAAGCGCGTTCAAACCGGCAAGCTCGACGCGTTGCTCGGTTTGTGCGAGGCGGCGACCTGTCGGCGTGTCCGCCTGCTCGCTTACTTTGGCGAAACCAGCAAGCCGTGCGGGAACTGCGACAACTGTCTCGAACCGCCCGCAACCTGGGATGCGACGCGCGAGGCGCAGATGGCGCTGTCCTGTGTGTTTCGAGCGCAGCGGGCGAGCGGGTTTCATTTTGGCGCCGGGCATCTGATCGACATTCTGCGCGGCAATCGCAGCGAGAAGATCATGCAGCGCGGCCACGAAAAGCTCACCACGTTCGGCATCGGTGCGGCGCTTGGCGAGCCGGAGTGGCGCGCGGTGTTTCGCCAGTTGGTGGCGTTCGGCTATCTGACGGTCGATCACGAAGGTTTTGGTTCCCTGGTGCTGACCGAAGCAAGCAAGCCGGTGCTCAAGGGCGAGCAAAACGTGACGATGCGCCGCTACGTGAAACCGACTCGTACGCGCCAGTCGTCCGGACGCACCAGCGAGCGCGCCGATCCGACCATTGGCATGGGACCGCGCGAACGCGCCCGCTGGGAGCGTTTACGCACGTGGCGCACCGAAACGGCGAAGAGTGACGGCGTGCCGGCGTATGTGATCTTCCACGACGCGACGCTGGCGGAAATTGCCCGTAACGGCCCCGGTTCCATTGAGGATTTGCGAGGTATTCCGGGCATGGGCGCCCGCAAACTTGACCGTTTCGGCGACGAATTGCTCGAAGTCGTTGCCGCCGATTGAGCGTTGCGCACGCCGCGCAGCGCGGTCGACAGGGGGGCGAACCATCGCAACGCGTTGCAACCTGTTGACTTGCTTAGTATTTTCGGAATATTATGCTAGGTTCCGGTTCTTGGAATGCCTGTGCGCGAAGCCAATTCGCGCACTGACTGTCCGTCCGGAAGTTCGATGCGCAATCGTTTCTGCTTTGCCCGGAAACAGATGCGTCGATTTTGTTCAATTTCAGGAATAAACAATGCCAACCATCAATCAACTGGTTCGCAAAGGCCGCGCGTCGGAAACGACGAAGAGCAAGAGCCCGGCTTTGCAGGACTGCCCCCAGCGTCGCGGCGTGTGCACCCGTGTGTACACCACGACGCCTAAGAAGCCTAACTCGGCGCTGCGTAAGGTTGCCAAGGTTCGTCTGACGAACGGCTTCGAAGTCATTTCGTACATCGGTGGTGAAGGCCACAACCTGCAGGAACACTCGGTCGTGCTGATTCGCGGTGGCCGTGTGAAGGACTTGCCGGGTGTGCGTTACCACATGGTTCGCGGCTCGCTGGATACCCAGGGCGTCAAGGATCGTAAGCAGGCTCGCTCGAAGTACGGTGCCAAGCGTGCCAAGGCTGGCAAGTAACCCAGCCGTTTTAGTAGTTTCAGGTCGCCTGCAAAGGCGGTAATAGCGGTGGTGCCGGAATCGCCGGTGCTGTCGAGTAAGTGGTCACCCGACCGGGCTGGTAAGTCTTGAAGATGAATCGGGTTAGTTGGTGGCCGCGGGGCTGAATAGCTCCAACTGAAAAGTTAAAGGAAGAAACATGCCGCGTCGTCGCGAAGTCCCCAAGCGGGAAGTGTTGCCGGATCCGAAGTTCGGTAACGTTGATGTAGCTAAGTTCATGAACGTGCTGATGTTGTCCGGCAAGAAGTCGGTTGCTGAACGCATCGTGTACGGCGCTTTCGAACAGATCCAGACCAAGGGTGGCAAGGACCCTCTGGAGGTGTTCACGGTAGCGCTCAACAACGTCAAGCCGGTGGTCGAAGTCAAGAGCCGCCGCGTTGGTGGTGCGAACTATCAGGTTCCGGTCGAAGTGCGCCCGTCGCGTCGTATGGCATTGGCGATGCGTTGGCTGCGTGAAGCCGCGAAGAAGCGCAGCGAGAAGTCGATGGCCCTGCGTCTGGCAGGTGAACTCTCCGAAGCGGCCGAAGGTCGTGGCGGCGCAATGAAGAAGCGCGACGAAGTTCACCGGATGGCAGAAGCCAACAAGGCGTTCTCGCACTTCCGTTTCTAAGCTTCCCGAACCCGGGTTTAGCGGAAAAAACGGAAAGAAATTCCGGGCGGGTGCGCTTACAAAGCGCCTCGCCCGTTTGTGTTACAGCGCGATGGGTATTTTCTCGCATCGCGTCATCCCAATAGAGGATTAAAGTGGCTCGCAAGACACCTATCGAGCGCTACCGTAACATCGGTATTAGCGCTCACATCGACGCCGGCAAAACGACGACGACCGAGCGCATCCTGTTCTACACCGGCGTGAACCACAAGATTGGTGAAGTTCACGACGGCGCTGCCACCATGGACTGGATGGAGCAGGAGCAGGAACGCGGTATCACGATCACGTCCGCTGCTACCACGGCGTTCTGGAAAGGCATGGCCGGCGACCGCGCTGAGCACCGCATCAACATCATCGACACCCCGGGCCACGTCGACTTCACGATTGAAGTTGAGCGTTCGATGCGCGTGCTCGACGGCGCGTGCATGGTGTATTGCGCTGTGGGCGGCGTGCAGCCCCAATCGGAAACCGTGTGGCGTCAGGCTAACAAGTACAAGGTTCCCCGTCTCGCGTTCATCAACAAGATGGACCGTACCGGCGCGAACTTCTTCAAGGTCTACGACCAGCTCAAGCTGCGTCTGAAGGCGAACCCGGTTCCGGTCGTGGTGCCTATCGGCGCCGAAGAGAACTTCACGGGCGTCGTCGATCTGCTGAAGATGAAGGCGATCCTGTGGGATGAAGCGTCCCAAGGTACCAAGTTCTCGTACGAAGAAATCCCGGCAGAGCTTCTCGACACGTGCAATGAATGGCGCGAAAAGATGGTCGAAGCGGCTGCTGAGTCGAGCGAAGAACTGATGAACAAGTACCTGGAAGAGGGCGAGCTCTCTGAAGCGGAAATCATCAAGGGTCTGCGCGACCGTACGATCGCTTGCGAAATCCAGCCGATGCTGTGCGGCACCGCGTTCAAGAACAAGGGCGTACAACGCATGCTGGACGCCGTGCTCGACTTCCTGCCGTCGCCGATCGACATCCCGCCGGTTACCGGCGAGCTGGAAAACGGCGAGCAAGGTGAGCGCCGCGCTGCCGACGACGAAAAGTTCTCGGCCCTGGCATTCAAGATCATGACCGACCCGTTCGTCGGCCAGTTGATCTTCTTCCGCGTGTACTCGGGCGTCGTGAATTCCGGCGACACCGTGCTGAACGCGACCAAGGACAAGAAGGAACGCCTCGGTCGTATTCTGCAGATGCACGCCAACCAGCGCGAAGAAATCAAGGAAGTCCGCGCTGGCGACATCGCTGCCGCAGTCGGCCTGAAGGACGCGACGACTGGTGACACGCTGTGCGATCCGCAAAGCCCGATCGTGCTCGAGCGCATGATTTTCCCGGAGCCGGTGATTTCGCAGGCTGTTGAGCCGAAGACGAAGCCCGATCAGGAAAAGATGGGTCTCGCGCTGAACCGTCTGGCTCAGGAAGATCCGTCGTTCCGTGTTCAAACGGACGAAGAATCGGGCCAAACCATTATTTCGGGCATGGGCGAGCTCCACCTGGAAATTCTGGTCGACCGTATGCGTCGTGAATTCGGCGTGGAAGCAACCGTCGGCAAGCCGCAGGTCGCTTACCGCGAAACGATTCGCGGCAAAGCGGAAGACGTTGACGGCAAGTTCGTCAAGCAGTCGGGTGGTCGCGGCCAGTACGGTCACGCGGTCATCACGCTCGAGCCGAACGAGCAGGGCAAGGGGTACGAGTTCCTGGACGAGATCAAGGGCGGCGTGATTCCGCGTGAATACATCCCGGCAGTCGACAAGGGTATCCAGGAAACGTTGAAGGCCGGCGTGCTGGCGGGCTTCCCGGTCGTTGACGTGAAGGTTCACCTGACGTTCGGTTCGTACCACGAC
Source organism: Paraburkholderia sp. SG-MS1 (assembly GCF_012275575.1). GTDB lineage: Bacteria > Pseudomonadota > Gammaproteobacteria > Burkholderiales > Burkholderiaceae > Paraburkholderia. The sequence continues at coordinate 18,748 of NZ_NPIH01000249.1, forward strand.
GTTGACTCGAACGAAAATGCATTCCGCATGGCCGGTTCGATGGCGTTCAAGGAAGCAATGCGCAAGGCCCAGCCGGTTATCCTCGAACCGATGATGGCCGTCGAAGTCGAAACGCCGGAAGACTACATGGGCAACGTGATGGGCGATCTGTCGGGCCGTCGCGGTATCGTCCAGGGCATGGACGACATGGTCGGCGGCGGCAAGATCGTTCGCGCAGAAGTCCCGCTGTCGGAAATGTTCGGCTACTCGACGTCGCTGCGTTCGCTGACCCAAGGTCGTGCAACGTACACGATGGAGTTCAAGCACTACTCCGAAGCACCGCGCAACGTGTCGGAAGCGATCATCAACGCGAAGTCGAAGTAAGCGCGCGGCAAGTCATTTAACGATTAACTTTTTGAAAGAAGAGAAACATGGCTAAAGGTAAATTCGAACGGACCAAGCCGCACGTGAACGTCGGCACGATCGGTCACGTTGACCACGGCAAGACCACGCTGACGGCAGCGATCACGACGGTTCTGACGCAGAAGTTTGGCGGCGAAGCGAAGGCGTACGACCAGATCGACGCGGCGCCGGAAGAAAAGGCACGTGGTATCACGATCAACACGGCACACGTCGAGTACGAAACGGCTAACCGCCACTACGCACACGTCGACTGCCCGGGCCACGCTGACTATGTGAAGAACATGATCACGGGCGCAGCGCAGATGGACGGCGCGATCCTGGTGTGCTCGGCTGCAGACGGCCCGATGCCGCAAACGCGTGAGCACATCCTGCTGGCGCGTCAGGTTGGCGTTCCGTACATCATCGTATTCCTGAACAAGTGCGACATGGTGGACGACGCTGAACTGCTGGAACTCGTCGAGATGGAAGTTCGCGAACTTCTGTCGAAGTACGACTTCCCGGGCGACGACACGCCGATCATCAAGGGTTCGGCCAAGCTGGCGCTGGAAGGCGACAAGGGCGAGCTGGGCGAAGTGGCGATCATGAGCCTGGCCGACGCGCTGGACACGTACATCCCGACGCCGGAGCGCGCGGTTGACGGTTCGTTCCTGATGCCGGTGGAAGACGTGTTCTCGATCTCGGGTCGTGGCACGGTGGTGACGGGTCGCGTTGAGCGCGGTATCGTCAAGGTCGGCGAAGAAATCGAAATCGTCGGTATCAAGCCGACGGTGAAGACGACCTGCACGGGCGTGGAAATGTTCCGCAAGCTGCTCGACCAGGGTCAGGCAGGCGACAACGTGGGCATCCTGCTGCGCGGCACGAAGCGTGAAGACGTGGAGCGTGGCCAGGTTCTGGCGAAGCCGGGTTCGATCAACCCGCACACGCACTTCACGGCTGAAGTGTACGTGCTGAGCAAGGACGAAGGTGGGCGTCACACGCCGTTCTTCAACAACTATCGTCCGCAGTTTTACTTCCGTACGACGGACGTGACGGGCTCGATCGAGTTGCCGAAGGACAAGGAAATGGTCATGCCGGGCGACAACGTGTCGATCACGGTGAAGCTGATCAACCCGATCGCGATGGAAGAAGGTCTGCGCTTCGCAATTCGCGAAGGCGGCCGTACGGTCGGCGCTGGTGTGGTTGCCAAGATCCTCGAGTAA
>NZ_NPIH01000025.1 GCF_012275575.1 Paraburkholderia sp. SG-MS1
ACGGCACCAGCACCGACGATGCCACGATGCCCCATCCCGTGCCGCCGTAGTACAGGCCGAGCACGAGCCCTGCGTCGCGCGGCCTCGCCGACGCCAGTCGCGCGGCCAGCACACCGCCGCTAATGAAGATCGCCGCGCTGCTCGCCCCCGTGATCACGCGCAAGGCGAGCAGCGAATTCGTGTCGGCGAGCAGTCCGCTACCGGCCATCAGCAGCGCAGTGGCCGCACAGCCGCCGCCGAACAGCGCACCGGCCGACCAGCGGCGCGCGAGTCGCGGGAAAGCCAGCGCGCCGAGCAGATAGCCGAGCGCATTGGCGGTGTTCATTGCGCCGGCTTGCGCGAAGCTCCAGCCGAGGTCGAGTTTCATCGACGGCAAGAGCAGCGCGTAGGCGAAGCGCGCGAGCCCCAACGCAATCGCGCTTCCTAACGACAGCGCAGCGGCAAGCATCAAAGTGGGCAGGCGTTGCACCGCGTCGGTGGAAGAAGTGGCGGGCGAGGCGGTGTCGAGTGAACTGGGCGGCATCGGCTGGCGTGAGTGGGCAGAAATTATGCAAGACGGCTCGGCGGTAAGGCTTCGTGCGGCACGTCGCCATCATAGCCGGGAGCGGGTCGCGCGGTTGACCGTTAGTTGCCTTATTGAGCGCGGACGCGGGCGCAGCACCACGGCCGGCTGGCGTCTCACGACCTTGGCCGACGACTATCCGGGCCAAGTTCAACGCCGCGCCCCGTCGCGTTCCAGCCATAAGGTCAACAACCAACCATGCCGACCTAAATGCGAATGATTTGCATTTACCAAGAATTTGGCTCATGATTCGCCCTATGCCATTTGCCGAACAAGAAATCATGACGACGCTCGACCTCGCCCGCGCCGAAGCGGAAACCAGACGCTTAACGACTGCCCCGCCCGACGCATCCGCAGCGCTCGACGTATTGCTCACGCGCCAATCCCATTGGCCGCTCACCGAACCCGGCCCGCGCGACGCCGAGCTCGACCTGATCGTCGATGCCGCCTTGCGTGCGCCCGATCACGGCAATCTGCGGCCATGGCGATTCGTGACGATTCGCGGCGACGCGCGCGGTCCTCTGGGCGATCTGCTGGTCGACCTCGCGTGCACCCGCGCGCCTGGCGAGCCGCGCTCCGCGCACGTGCATCGTCGGCAGAAGGCGTTCGCGGCGCCGCTGGTGATCGCGCTCGGCGCGGCGCTGACGCCGCATCCGAAAGTGCCCGAGATCGAGCAGCTGCTGTCAGCGGGCGCGGCGGCGATGAATATGCTGAACGCCATTCACGCCCTCGGCTATGGCGGTTTCTGGGCCACGGGGCCGGACAGCTACGAAGCGCGTCTGCACGACGCGCTCGGCTTCGCTTCGAACGAGCGCCTGCTCGGCCTCCTGTTCGTCGGGACGCCGAAAACGCCGGGACAGGCTCCCGCGCGAGCGTCACGCAGCGACCATGTGCGGGAATGGCGACCGCCGCAGCCAGCCTGACCGAAAAGCGCGCGCGACCGCACCGGCATCATGCCGAGACAGGCCGTGCGCCCCACGCATCCGATATGACGCACGCTCGCGTCATCACCGATCCGTCGCACGCGACATGCGCTGGCCTGCGACGCGGCACCGTTCCATCTGGCCGGCGCGACTCTTTGGACTGTGTCCATTCAGGAGCATCGATGAACTTTCGCTCTCAATACAGCAGCCGTCCCGAACTGATCGACGATCATCAGCCCGACACCGCCGACGCACCCGAGCGCACAGTACTGACCGCCGTGCGCACGTGGCTGCGGCCTGCGTGCGAAAGCGCGCGCGGCGGCGTGCACTGGCGTGACATTCTGAGCGGCGTCGGCTTGCGTCAGGACGGCATCGAACATTTCGATCTGCTGATGCGTTCGCTGATGCACGTGTCGTACCGTCCGCTCGACATGCGTTGCCGTTGCGCGAGCGATCTCGGCAAGGATGAAGCGGTGATTCTGCAAACCATCGCCTTGCTGCAGAAAACGCATAGCGGCGCAGCTTTACGCATGCTGGCCGAATGGCTGCCCGCGCCCGCGGTGAGCGGCGTGCTGAAGCTGATTCGCTGGTTTGCCATCGATCTGCTCGACGCCGGTGTCGAACTCGACGTGCAAGCACGCCGCGTCACGTATATGCATTGAGGACGCAAGCCCATGCCATTGGAACTGGAGCTGGCTGCACCGGCGACTTCATCCGCGCGGGTGCGTGACAGCGGCGACGCATGCGCGGTTGAAGGCACGATTGAATCCGCAGCGGCACGCGCGCTCGCCGGACACGTTCAGCAGCCTGCTCGCGGCGAGCACGCCATCGTCGATGCAGCGGCCCCCGCTTTCCTGTCGCATCCGCTGACGCGCCACTATCCGCGCAACGTCGCCGCGCCGCGCGCGGGCGAACTGCATCTATGGCGCTTTCGTTGCGAATGGCTGCCCGTACCGGTACAGGAAGGCGATAGCTGGCTTTCGAAAACAGAGCGCGAGCGCGCGCGGCTACATCCGAACGCCGCGCTGCGCAAACGCTTTATCGGCGCGCGCGTGGTCGTGCGCTGGATCGTCGGCCATCTGTTCGACTGCGAGCCGCATGCCGTCGACCTGCAAGACGACGGCAACGAGAAACTGCGTGCGCGCCATCCTCATGATGGGCGCGGCGTCACCATCGATATCGCGTATGGCGGCATCTGGATCGTGATCGGGATGGCGTCGGCGACGCTCGGCCTGAGCGTCGTCGTGCCATCGCCCGGTGCGGCGCCCGACGAGACGCCGGAAAAATCGCGCCGCCGCGCTCGCTATGGCAGCCTTTGCAATGGGCTGCGTTATGCGCCGGTCGATATCGACGGCGATCTACTGTCGAGCGATATCGCGAGTTGCGCATTCGATCTCGCGGAACACGGCCGTTGGCATGTGCTCGATCTGCCGATGAGCGGCAAGATTCGCGCGGCGGTCGCACTCGCGCAGCCGCTCACGCTGGTGCTCACGTTCGGGTGGCCGAAGCGTTTGGCATTGGGGCAATTGCATGACTAGCGCACAGCGAGCGCTGGTCATTGCTTAGGGATACCAACGTCGCGGCCAGCGGCACATCGCGATCAAAACCGATCCTGACGGCGGAAGGCCGACGAATAAGCGCGGCGCGGCTGCCAGGCGTGCTGCTTTCATCGCGTAAATTCAAGCCGCCAGCGAATGCGCCTGCGCGCCTCGCACAGAAACATCCGCCGCGCCTTCACGCGCATGCTGCATCGCTTCGATCAGCGTCGCGTGATCGCCAATATGGTTGGCGAGCAGCAGGATCAATTGCGCATTGGCCGACTGGCTCTGCGCGTCATCCAGATCGCGATGCATGTCGATCAGCGCCTCGTAGAAATCATCGGGGCGGGCGAGGTTCGATTGCACGTTCAGTGCCATGTGTGTCTCCTGCTTTTTTTGCTGATGTGCTCAGGCCGTGCCTTCGACACACAGCGCTCGCTTCAGCGCGTGTCCGACGGCGTCAACATCGACTTGCCGCCAACGCGCGCACACGTGCTGGTCCGGCCGAACCAGATAGAACGTGCCGTGCGTCGCGTCGTAGCGTGCGCTAGCGAGACCCTCGGTATCGTGGACCACACCCACATCCATGTCTGGCCACGCCGCGACTTGCGCATCGCCGCGCATCACCACGACGAGCTTTAACGGAATCGGCCCCGCACGCAGCGCAATTAACGCGGCCAGCGTCGCCGGATCGATGCCCTGCTCGTCGCAAAACAGCACGCCGGTGAATTGCTGTCCGAGGTGCCGCAGCAGCCATGCCGGCTGTCCGGCCGCCTGAACCGGCGCATCGACGCACGCAGCGCCCGGCACCATCGCGCCGTCGAAGCTGTCACGGTCCGCTGTATTCAGCGGGGAATCGCGCAATACCGCCGGCACCGAGAGACGCCCGCTATTGGCCAACTGACGCGCGAACGGATGATGCCGTGACAGCTTTAGTACGGCATCGCGAAACACGCGGCTTACCGGGCTCTTCGGCGTAATGAAATCGGTGGAGCGCGTCGAGTTGCGGATGTTCTCATCGGCGGCGAATTCGCGTTCGCTTGCATACGTGTCGAGCAAGCCATCGGACGCTTGGCCTGCGAGCACCATCGCCAGCTTCCATGCGAGATTTTCCGCGTCCTGCACGCCACTATTCGCGCCACGCGCGCCGAACGGCGACACGCCATGCGCGGAGTCGCCGGCAAACAATACGTTACCGTGGCGAAAGCGCTCCATCCGCGAACACGAGAACGTATAGACGCTAACCCATTCCAGTTCGAACTTCGCGTCCTGCCCGAGCAGGGCGCGCACGCGCGGAATGACACGCTCCGGCGTTTTTTCCAGCACGGGATCGGCATCCCATCCCAACTGGAAATCGATCCGCCACACGTTGTCCGGCTGACGATGCAGCAACACGGATTGATTCGGATGAAACGGCGGATCGAACCAGAACCAGCGCTCGGTCGGAAAATCCGCTTCCATCTTCACGTCGGCGATCAGGAAGCGGTCCTTGAACGTCACGCCCTTGCTGTCGAGTCCCATCAGCTTGCGCATCGGGCTGCGCGAGCCATCGGCGGCGACCACGTAACGGCCGTGCAACGGATACTGTCCGGTGGGCGTGTCGACCGTCAGCGTCACGCCGGCCTCGCACGTGCCGGCCGTGCCGGTCTGCTCGACGCCGACCACTTTGCTCTTCCAGCGAATCTCGAGGTTCGGCATGTCCTGCGCGCGTTCGAGCAGAAAGCCTTCGACGTAGTACTGCTGCAGATTGATGAACGCGGGCCGGTGGTGCCCCGCTTCCGGTTGCAGATTGAACGTGTACACCAGTTCGTCTTTCAGGAACACCTTGCCGACGTTCCAGCTAATGCCCTTGTCGACCATCCGCTGGCCGCATCCCAGGCGGTCGAAGATATCGAGCGAGCGCTTTGAAAAGCAGATCGCCCGCGATCCCGTGGACAACGAACAATCGTCGTCGACCAGCACGACCGGCACGCCCTGCTGCGCGACATCGATCGCGGTAGCAAGGCCCACCGGCCCAGCGCCAACCACGATGACAGGATGGAGCGCCGGCTGCGCAGCAGATTGTTCGCGCTGTTCGCGGCACGGCTGATACTCGAACGACAGCGTCTGGTAATTGATGCTCATGTCATGTCTCCGTCCCTCTCTCCGTTGCCGTCAGGCTTGCAGCGCGTCCCACATCTCCTTGTCGCGTTGCGCGGTCCAGATGCGCGGATGCGTGATGCCGCTCGCTTCGTCGAAAGCACGCGATACATCGAACGGCAGGCAATGCTCGTAGATGAACACGTGGCCGAACTTCGGATCCATCGCCTTGCGCGTGAGCGCCATCGCGGCCTTCAGATCGAGTTTCTGTGCGACGGCTTCCCGGCCCTGTTGCAGCAGCGTGGTGACGAAGTCCTTCGTGTAATCGAGACCCTTGTCGACGTCCTCCGGCGTGGTCAGCGCGGGGCCGCGGCCCGGCACCAGCTTCTCGGCCTTCAACGCGCGCAATGCTTCGAGCGTCGCCGGCCATTGTTCAAGCTGCGCGTCGCCGCAATAACAGGCTGCGTCGTATTCGACGAGGTCGCCGGAAAACAGCACCTTCTGCGACGGCAGCCACACCACAGTGTCACCCTTCGTGTGGCCCGCGCCGAGGTGCGCGATGCGCACCTCGAGCTTGCCGAGAAACAGCGTGATTTCCTTCTCGAACACGAGCGTCGGCCAGGTCAGGCCCGGCACCGTTTCGACGCCGGCGAAAAGACGCGGGAAGCGTTCGATCTCCGACTTCATATCGGCCTCGCCGCGCTCGACGATCATCTCGTATGTGCCGCGGCTCGCGATCACCTGCTGCGCGCCCTCCGCGAAATACGCCGACGCGCCGAGCACGCGTACCGCGTGGTAGTGCGACAGCACGACGTATTTGATCGGCTTGTCGGTCACGCTGCGAATTTTGGCGATGAGGTCTTGCGCCATGGCGGGCGTCGCGGTGGTGTCGACGATCAGCACGCCGTCGTCGCCGATGATCACGCCCGAGTTCGGGTCGCCTTCGGCGGTGTACGCGTAGGCGTTGTCGGACAGCTTGGTCCACGTGACCTGCTTGACTTCCAGGTCGGCCTGGGATGCGAATGCCTTTGCCATGCTTGTCTCCCTCAAAAATTGGATGTGAGGCGAGACGACGGCCGGCTGCGCACGGAAAGCGCGGGCCGACGGTATTGGAGGATTGTCTCGCCCCGTTTTGACTCTATGACTGCGTCGGTGTATCGGGGTAAATGCATCTTATGGCTCGCCGTGATTTTTTGTCAATAGCGAAATGTATCGCTATACGCAAATCTCAAGGCGCCTAAGATGAAAGCTGGCAGGAACGGTCATTCGATTAAGATGGACGCTTTTTACGGACGAGCGCAGGTGTGAGCAAAGCAGCAAATCCGGCTACAGGCAAAGGCGCGCGCGGCGACGAGCCAGCGCACGGCGGTAAAACGCAGCGTGGCATTCAGAGCGTAGAGGTGGGCGGCCGGGTGTTGCTCGCGCTGGCCCAGGCACGCACGCCACTGGCGCTCTCGGATCTCGCCGGCGCCGCGCAAATCGCGCCGGGACAGGCGCATGCGTATCTGGTGAGCCTGAGTCGCCTCGGTCTCATCAAGCGCGATGAACTGTCGGGCCGTTATGAGCCCGGGCCGCTGTCGCTGCGGCTCGGCTTGCTGCACCTCGAAAACCAGCCAGCGTTTCGCGCCGCCGTGCCGCGCGTCGCGGCGCTGGCGGAAACGATCGGATTCAGCGTCGCGATCTGCATTGCCGGGCCACAGGGGCCGACCATCGTCCGTTATGAGCATGCGGGGTTTCCGCTGCACGTCAATCTGCATGTGGGTACGGTGATGTCGCTGCCGGCCACGTCGACGGGGCGCGTATTTTGCGCGTTTTTGCCGCGCGACAAGCTGGCCGGGATGTGGGCGAATCAATCAGGCGCGGCGGGTGACGCGATGACGCCACCCGGCGAAAGCGCC
>NZ_NPIH01000250.1:0-10758 GCF_012275575.1 Paraburkholderia sp. SG-MS1
GGGCGTGCCGGTGTACTCGTCGGCGGTGTTCAACTTCATTCCGAAGACCGCGATGGACTTCTACCGCGCGATCGCCGCTGACGACCACGCAACGGTCGGCAAGCTGATCGACGAATTCTTCCTGCCGTACCTGAAGATCCGCAACCGCCGCGCAGGCTACGCGGTCAGCATCGTCAAGGCTGGCGCGAAGCTGGTCGGCCACGATGCAGGCCCGGTCCGCGCACCGCTGACCGATTTGACCGAAGAAGAAGTGGCGCAACTCGACGCGCTGATCAAGAAGCTCGGAGCGCAGTAAGCAGTTGGCGTAACAGTGGCAAGAGAGCCGGCGGCCGTGTGAATACGGCTGTGCAAGCGGCTTTTCACCGCGAGCGCCCGGGACGGCAACGTCGCCGGGCGTTTTTGTACCGCGGCACCGGCTTCGCGCGACACCTCGGGCGAACTCGTGCCACCCGGCCTTCTGTTGCCGGGCCGGACCGGTTGGCCGGCATCACGACAGCTGGTTGCACCAGATTCCAGGGAGCCCTGCTCCCTTGCAAAAAAATTCAGGAGATGACCATGGAGATGAGCCGCACGGTGAATCCCGCCGACGCCACCACGCGCACCAAAGTGCGCTATGCGATCCTGCTGCTGATCTTTCTGATCACCACGCTCAATTACGCAGACCGCGCGACGCTCTCGGTCACCGGCTCCGCGATGCGCACCGAGTTCGGCTTCGACGCGATCCGCATGGGCTACATCTTCTCCGCGTTCAGTTGGGCATACGTGCTCTCGCAACTGCCGGCCGGCTGGCTGCTGGACCGCTTCGGCGCGCGGCGTGTGTACGCGGCGAGCATCTTCCTCTGGTCGCTCTTCACCCTGCTGCAAAGCTCGATCGGTCTGCTCGGCAGCGCGGGCGCCGCTGTCGTCGCGCTGTTCGCGCTGCGTTTCGCGATGGGCGCGGCGGAATCACCGGCGTTCCCGGCCAACGCGAAAGTGGTGGCCAGCTGGTTCCCGACCAACGAACGCGGCACCGCGTCGGCCATTTTCAACGCGGCGCAATACTTCGCCGCGGTGGTGTTCACGCCGCTGATGGCGTGGCTCACCCACGCGTTCGGCTGGCAGGCCGTCTATGTCGTGATGGGTGCGATCGGGCTCGCGTTCGCCCTCACCTGGCTGAAGGTGATGAAGAACCCCGCGGACCACCCGCGCGTATCGCGCGCCGAACTGGAGTACATCCAGCAAGGCGGCGGCGTCGTGACCGGCCACCAGAAAACGACGCGCGCCGACAGGATCGAAAATACCGGCGGCTGGTCGCTGGTGCGTCAACTGCTCGGCAACCGCATGCTGCTCGGCGTCTATCTCGCGCAGTACTGCATCAACGTGCTGACCTACTTCTTCCTGACCTGGTTTCCGATCTACCTCGTGCAGGCGCGCGGCATGACGATCCTGCAAGCGGGACTCGTGGCATCGCTGCCGGCGATCTGCGGCTTCTCGGGCGGCGTGCTCGGCGGCGTGCTGTCGGACGGCATGATCCGGCGCGGTCACTCGCTGACGGTGGCGCGCAAGGTGCCGATCGTCGGCGGCATGCTGCTGTCGGTGAGCATCATCGGCTGCAACTATGTGTCGACCGACTGGATCGTGGTCGCGCTGATGTCGCTCGCGTTCTTCGGCAAAGGCATTGGCGCGCTCGGCTGGGCGGTGGTCGCCGATACGTCGCCGAAGGAAGCGCTCGGCCTGTCGGGCGCGATCTTCAACATGTTCGGCAACGTCGCGGGCATCGTCACGCCGATCGTGATCGGCTACCTCGTCGCGCGCACCGGCTCGTTCAACGGCGCGCTGGTGTTCGTCGGCGCGAACGCGCTGCTCACGGTGTTCAGCTATCTCGTGATCGTCAAGGACATCAAGCGCGTCGAGCTGCGCGAGGCCTGAGGCCGCGCGAGCGGTTATCGTACTTCCGGGCGCCTCGCGCGCGCGCCACTGGTGCTGCGCAAGGCGCTTTCGGCACGCGCCGACGCCGCTCGGGCGCCGGCGCTGAAAATGATCCGGCGTTTTTATAATCAGTCGTCAGACGACGGTATAATGAACTTGCAGAGCGTATCTGCAACTATCTGATTCAAGGGGCGTTTTCGATGGCTACTCCACTGGCATCCGCGGCACCGCCACGACGCGCTCGCAATCTTGCCGAGTTCGTCGTGAACTACGTCACCGAGCAGATCGCGACCAACGCGCTGAAGCCCGGCGACAAACTGCCGACCGAATCGCAGCTGATGGTCACGCTGAGCGTGAGCCGCACCGTGATTCGCGAAGCGATTTCACGTCTGCAGGCAGGCAAGATCATCGAGACGCGGCACGGTATCGGCAGTTTCGTGCTGGAGCCGCAGCGCGAAAAGCTGGGCATCGACATGGTGCCGGCCACCACGCTGCGCGACGTGCTGTCCATTCTCGAGCTGCGTATCAGCCTCGAGACGGAGTGCGCCGGTCTCGCCGCGCAACGCGCGAAGACGGACGACCTCGCGCGCATGCGCGCCGCGCTCGACGCGATCGAAGCGACTCGCCACAACGGGCTCGATAGCGTCGACGCCGACCTGCAGTTCCATATTTCGGTGGCGCGCGCCACGGGCAACCGCTATTTCGTCGACATCCTCACGCAAATGGGCAGCGCGCTGATTCCGCGCAACCGGCTCGACTCGGCCGGCATTGCGCGCGCGGAACCGGACGCGTATCTGTCGCTCGTCAACCTCGAGCACGAAAGCATTCTCGAAGCGATCTCGCGGCACGATGCGGAAGGCGCGCGCGCGGCAATGCGCATGCATCTGTCGAATAGCCGTGAGCGGCTGCGGCGCGCGAACGAAGTGAGCGAGGCGAATAGCTGATTCACCAGGCTGCGCGCAAAAGAAAAATGGCCGGGATTTCCCGGCCATTTTTTTATTCTGCTTCGCTTTTATCTCACGCTCGCGGCCCGCTCACTTGCAGGCCACGAGAGCAAGGTCGATCTTTAGCCGCGCGTGATTTCGCCGTCGCGACGACGCCACAGGTCGAGCGGATTGCCGTCGGCCAGCGCCTGCGGCAGCAGTTCCGCCGGGAAGTCCTGGTAGCACACCGGGCGCAGGAAGCGCTCGATCGACGTGGTGCCGACCGACGTCGCGCGGCTGTCCGACGTCGCCGGGAACGGGCCGCCGTGCACCATCGCGTGCGACACCTCGACGCCCGTCGGGTAGCCGTTGACCAGAATCCGCCCTGCCTTGCGCTCGAGAATCGGCACCAGCTTCTTCGCGGCGGCGATGTCGGCGCTGTCCATCTGCAGCGTCGCGGTCAACTGGCCGGCGAAGTGCTCGGCCACCTTCAGCATTTCCTGCTCGTCCTTGCAACGCACGATGGTCGACACCGGGCCGAACACTTCGTCTTCCAGCGCCGGGTTGGCGAGGAAAGTCTGCGCATCGGTCACGAACAGTGCCGCGCGAGCCTGCGTCGGGCCGCTTGCCTCGACACCGCGCGCCACTGCCTCGACGCCCCTCGTCGCCGCGAGCTTGCTTTCGCCGTCCTGATACGCGGCATGAATGCCCGCCGTCAGCATGGTTTGAGCCGGCTTGCCGCTCAGCGCTTCCGACGCCGTCGCGACGAAGCGCTTCAACGCGTCGCTGTCGAGAACGATGGCGAGACCCGGGTTGGTACAGAACTGACCCGCGCCGAGCACGAGCGAATCGACGAAACCGCGCGCGATGCTGTCGCCGCGTTGCGCCAGCGCGTTCGGCAGAATGAACACGGGGTTGATGCTGCTCATCTCCGCGTAGACCGGAATAGGCTCCGCACGCGCCGCCGCGACGCGCATCAGCGACGTGCCGCCCGCGCGCGAACCGGTGAAGCCGACCGCCTTGATCGCCGGATGCGCGACCAGCGCTTCGCCGACCAGATTGCCCGCGCCGACGATCATCGAGAACACGCCTTCAGGCAAGTCCATTTCCTGCGCGACGCACTGGATCACACGGCCGACCATTTCCGACGTGCCGAGGTGCGCGCGGTGCGCCTTCACGACGACCGGGCAACCGGCCGCGAGCGCCGCCGCCGTATCGCCGCCCGCCACCGAAAACGCGAGCGGGAAGTTGCTGGCGCCGAACACCGCGACCGGGCCGAGCGCGATCTTCTGCATACGCAGATCCGAGCGCGGCAGCGGCTTGCGCTCCGGCAGCGGCGAGTCGAGCGTCACGGCGAGCCATTGGCCGGCGCGCACGACCTGTGCGAACAGCTTGAGCTGGCCGGTCGTACGGCCGCGCTCGCCTTCGAGACGCGCCTTCGGCAGACCCGATTCCTGATGCGCGCGCTCGATCAGCGCGTCGCCCAGCGCCGCGATGCCGTCGGCGATACGTTCCAGAAACTCGGCGCGCACCGTCAGCGGCAATGCGCGGTACGGGTCGAACGCCTGCTGCGCGAGTTCACACGCACGCTCGACCTGAGCGACGCCGCCGCTGCCGAAAACCGGCTCGGCGATCTCGGACCCCGTGGCAGGATTGACCGCGTGCAATGGTTGTTCCTCGCCGCGCACTGCCTGGCGGCCGATCAGCATTTCGCCGGAAATAGACATTTTTGCTTTCCTTAAATAAAGGCTTGAGATATAAGTCATCCTACAACATAGGGGCCCTGCCACGCAAGCTGAAAGGCCTGTCTGGCGGGGAATGCGGGTTTACGTGGCCGTTACAACCCACGGGGTCAATGCTAACCTGAGACAAGACATACGACGACTTATAACACCCGCCTAGCCGCCGTCGGACTCGCCCGATCCATTGCCGTTCGAGGAGATACCCATGCCGTCTGTCACGCCCTACCAGGCCCTACCCAATCGCTTCCGGCGCGCGGTTTGCGCCGGTGAAACCCAGATCGGCTGCTGGGCGTCCCTCGCCAGTCCGGTGGTGACGGAACTGCTGGGCGGCGTCGGCTTCGACTGGATGCTGCTCGACGCCGAGCACGCGCCTAACGACGTGCTCACGCTGATCCCCCAGCTGATGTCGCTCAAGGACAGCGCGAGCGCGCCGGTGGTACGGCCGCCGGCCAACGACAGCGTGTTCATCAAGCGACTGCTGGACAGCGGCTTCTCCAACTTCCTCGTGCCCTTCATCGAAAGCGCCGACGACGCGGCCCGCGCGGTCGCCGCGACGCGCTATCCGCCGCAGGGCATTCGAGGCGTGTCGGTGAGCCATCGCGGCAACCGCTATGCGGCCGTGCCCGACTACTTCGACGTCGCCAACGACAACATCTGCGTGATTGTACAGATCGAGAGCCGCAAGGCCGTCGACGCGATCGACGAGATCCTCGCGGTGGACGGCGTCGACGCGGTGTTCATCGGTCCGTCCGACCTCGCGGCCGGCTACGGCCGCCTCGGCAACGCGAGCCATCCCGACGTGCAACAGGCGATCGCGCAGGTTTTCGCGCGCGCCCAGGCGGCCGGCAAGTCGAGCGGCATTCTCGCGCCGGTGCAGGCTGACGCAGAACGCTATCTGTCGATGGGCTGCCGCATCATTGCGGTGTGCGCGGACATGGGCATGTTGAAACACGCCGCACAGACGGTTCAGAAACACTTCATGCAGAAACCGGCGGACGAGGCCTGAACCCCGGCGCCAAACCAGACACGGGCGGCGGCACGGCCGCCACGACATCTTCGGAGCATTCCATGCAAAAAGCAGGCTTTATCGGACTCGGCATCATGGGCAAGCCCATGGCCGCCAACCTTCTCAAGAACGGCGTCGCGCTGGCCGCGTTCACGCGCAGCGGCGTGCCCGATGAACTCACCCAGGCCGGCGCCGTCGCGTGCGACAGCCCCGCCGCGGTCGCCGCGCAGGCCGACGTGATCTTCATCATGGTGCCGGACACGCCGGACGTCGAACGCGTGCTGTTCGGTGAACAGGGTGTGGCCAGCGCCTTGCGCGCGGGCCACACGGTGGTCGACATGAGCTCGATCTCGCCGATGGCCACGCGCGAATTCGCCGCGCGCGTGCGCGAGCGCGGCGCGGACTATCTGGACGCGCCGGTGTCGGGCGGTGAAGTCGGCGCCAAGGCCGGCTCGCTGACCATCATGGTGGGCGGCGAAACCGCGACCTTCGACAGCGTCAAGCCGCTCTTCGACATGATGGGCAAGAACGTCACGCTGATCGGCGCGGTGGGCGCGGGTCAGGTGTGCAAGGTCGCCAATCAGGTGATCGTGGCCGCGACGATCGAAGCAGTCGGCGAGGCGCTCCTGCTCGCGTCGAAGGCCGGCGTCGATCCGGCGCGCGTGCGTGAAGCGCTGATGGGCGGCTTCGCCTCGTCGCGCATCCTGGAAGTGCACGGCGAGCGCATGACCAAGCGCACCTTCGATCCGGGCTTTCGCATCGAACTGCACCAGAAGGACCTGAACCTCGCGCTGTCGACCGCGCAAGCGCTCGGCGTATCGCTGCCGAACACCGCCACCTGCCAGGCGCTGTTCAATGCGTGCGTCGCGCATGGCGGCAAGGCGTGGGACCACTCCGCGATGGTGCGCGCGCTCGAAGTGCTCGCCAATCACGAAATCGGCCAGCAACCCGCTTAACGCCGCACGTCCCTGCTCGCCTTTCCATCGGTTCCATGCAGAGGGAGCCGTGGAAGGGCGCGCGCTCACACTCGCGAGTGTGAGTCCATTGCCGTCGTCGTCCACTCTTTACAAAATAGTAAGGATCACTACTGGTCGCCCCATCATCACCCACGATTACTGACAACGCCCGCAAAGGGCAAGGAGACATCCGTGACAACCCGGTATAAAAATAACGGCCAGCGCAACGCATCGAGAAACCGCCAGCAGAGCGAACCCCATTCGCCCGCACGCCGTGCCTTCATCGTGCTGGCTGGCACGTCCGCAGGCGCGACCCTGCTGGGCGGCCTGTCCGCTTGCGGCAGCTCCCTCGACGATTCGCCCGCCACGCCGAGCGCACCGCCGGTGGTGCAGGACCCGATCTGGGGCTCGTCGGGCGCGGCCACGCAGATCATCGCGTCGTTGCAAGGCATCAGCCAGTCGATGTTCCCCGCGCGCGACTATCTGGTCACCCAGTACGGCGCGCAGCCCTGCTCCGTGATCGCCGCGAGCAATCCGTACACGGGCTCGGCATCGCTCACGAGCCCCGGCTCGGAACAGACCAACGCCGCCAGTTCGTTCGATTCCAGGCCCGCGTTTCTCGCCGCGATCCAGGCCTGCAACGCGGCCGGCGGTGGTCGCGTGGTCGTGCCGGCGGGGACGTGGTATTGCGCAGGCCCGATCGTCCTGCTCAGCAATGTGAACTTCCACCTGAGCGCGAACTGCACGATCTACTTCAGCCCGAATCCCGCCGACTACGCGAAGGACGGCCCGGTGAACTGCGGCGCCAACGGCAACCTCTTTTATAGCCGCTGGCAGGCAAACGATTGCCTCAACTACGGCTCGCCGGTTTACGCGCGCAACCAGACCAACATCGCACTGACCGGCGAAGACGCCACCTCCGTGCTCAACGGCCAGGCGATGACACCGTTCGCCGGCACCGGCAACACCGCCACCTGCTGGTGGACCTTTAAAGGATCGAACGGCGCGTACGGCTGCGTGAACTCGACGACGCCTTCGCAGGTGTCGATCAATTCCAACAACGTCGATCTGCGCACCGCGGTACCGGGCATTTCCGACGCGCTCTATGCGCAGCTCACGAGCCCCACCACGCCGTGGCAAGAGGACGCGAACTACTTGCCCGCGCTGTCGGAGGCGGGCGTGCCGATCGAGAAGCGGATCTTCGGCATCGGGCACTACCTGCGTCCGTGCATGGTCGAATTCCTCGGCTGCACCAACGTGCTGATGGAGAACTACACGACCAACAACACGCCGTTCTGGCAGCATCATCCGACCGATTGCAAGAACGTCGTGATTCGCGGCGTGACGACCAACAGCATCGGCCCGAACAACGACGGCTTCGATCCGGATGCGTGCGACAACGTGCTGTGCGACGGCGTGACCTTCAACACCGGCGACGATTGCATCGCCATCAAATCGGGCAAGGATCTCGACACGCAGTACGGCCCCGCGCAAAACCACGTAATCCAGAACTGCACGATGAACAGCGGCCACGGCGGCATCACGCTCGGCAGCGAAATGGGTGGCGGCGTGCAGAACATCTACGCGCGCAATCTGCAGATGCTCAACCAGAACTGGGCGACCAATCCGCTGAACATCGCGATTCGCATCAAGACGAACATGAATCGCGGCGGCTTCGTGAAGAACTTCTACGTCGATACGGTTGCGCTGCCCAACGGCGTGGCGCTGAAAGGCTCGGGCTACGGCAGCGCGTTGCTGGCCGGCAGTCCGATCAACGGCACGGTGCCGCTCGGGGTGGTCACGGCGACGGCGGCCAATCCGTCGGCGGCGCAAGGCGGCCTGATCACGTTCGATTGCGACTACCAGCCCGCCAACGACGCGATCCGCACCCGTCCGGCGGTCGTGCAGAACGTCAACATCTCGAACGTGCAGGCGAGCAATGTGACGCTCAACGGCGTGACGGGTTCGTGTTTTCAGGCGATCGTCGCGCAAGGGCCGGTCGCGTTCGACTACAACGGCTCGACACCGGCGCCGACGGTGCCGGCGATCACCGGCGTCACGATCTCGAACTGCAACCTGGGCACAGCGGTCTGCGCAGGACCGGCCAGCGCCAGCACGCCGGGCCCGATTTACGCGTACAACGTCAATGGCATCGCGTTGAACAACGTGGTGATCGGCTCGACGACCTACAACACGACGGTGGTCGATCAGCGGTAAAAGCGTGAACGTCGCGGGGTGAAAGCGGGCGGCTATTGTTTGCTCTTTGCCCCGGGCGCTGGAGCGACGATCGCTGGTTGCGCGGCCACTCGCTCACGCCGTCGCCGCGCGCGAAGCCGCAACACACCAGACAGGCAAAAAAAAGCCGCTCCGAAGAGCGGCTTTTTTACACGCGAGCAGGCGCGAAGTGCGCCGCCAAATTAGTCGTCGAGCAGCGACAGGTCGCGCACCGCACCCTTATCGGCCGACATGACCAGCTTCGCATACGCCTTGAGCGCCGCCGACACCTTGCGCGGACGCGGCTTGGCGGGCTTCCACCCCTGCGCGTTCTGCGCTTCGCGGCGGCTCGCCAGTTCCTCGTCGGACAGCAGCACGTTGATCGTGCGGTTCGGAATGTCGATGCGGATCTTGTCACCGTCGCGCACGAGGCCGATCGCGCCGCCCGCCGCCGCTTCCGGCGAGCAGTGGCCGATCGACAGGCCCGACGTGCCGCCCGAGAAGCGGCCGTCCGTCAGCAGCGCACACGCTTTGCCGAGCCCCTGCGACTTGATGTAGCTCGTCGGATAGAGCATTTCCTGCATACCCGGGCCACCCTTCGGACCTTCGTAGCGCACGATCACGACATCACCGGCCTTGACCTTGCCGGCGAGGATGTTCTCCACCGCCTCGTCCTGCGATTCGGTCACGTGAGCCGAGCCCTCGAACACGAGAATGCTCTCGTCGACACCCGCGGTCTTCACGACGCAGCCGTCGAGCGCGATGTTGCCCGTCAGCACCGCAAGGCCGCCTTCCTTCGAGAACGCATGCTCGTACGAGCGGATGCAGCCCTCGGCGCGATCGAGATCGAGACTCGGCCAACGCGTGTTCTGGCTGAACGCGATCTGGGTCGGCACGCCGGCCGGGCCCGCCATGTAGAAGGTACGGACCGCGTCGTCCCGAGTGCGCACGATGTCCCACTGATCCAGCGCGTCCTTCAGCGTTGCCGCATGCACCGTCGGCACGTCGGTGTGCAGCTTGCCGGCGCGGTCCAGCTCGCCGAGGATGGCCATGATGCCGCCCGCGCGATGCACGTCTTCGATGTGGTACTTGTTGGTGTTCGGCGCCACCTTGCACAACTGCGGCACGATGCGCGACAGACGGTCGATGTCGGTCATCGTGAAGTCGATGTCCGCTTCGCGCGCGATCGCCAGCAGGTGCAGGATCGTGTTGGTCGAGCCGCCCATCGCAATATCGAGCGTCATTGCGTTTTCGAACGCCTTGAAGCCCACCGCGCGCGGCAGAATGCTCGCCTCTTCCTGCTCGTAGTACTGGCGGGCCAGTTCGACGATGCGGCGGCCGGCGCGTTTGAAGAGCTGCTCGCGGTCCGCGTGCGTGGCGACCACGGTGCCGTTGCCCGGTAGCGAGAGGCCCAGCGCTTCGGTCAGGCAGTTCATCGAGTTCGCCGTGAACATGCCCGAGCACGAACCGCAGGTCGGGCAGGCGGAGCGTTCCACCTCGGCCACGTCGGCGTCGGAATAGGCCTTGTCGGCGGCGATCACCATCGCGTCCACCAGGTCGAGCTTCTTGAACTCGATGGTGCCGGTTTTTGGATTGGCGAGGCGCGTCTTGCCGGCTTCCATCGGGCCGCCGGACACGAAGATCACCGGAATGTTCAGGCGCATCGCGGCCATCAGCATGCCAGGGGTGATCTTGTCGCAGTTCGAGATGCACACCATCGCGTCGGCGCAGTGCGCATTGACCATGTACTCCACCGAATCCGCGATGATGTCGCGGCTCGGCAGCGAATACAGCATGCCGTCGTGGCCCATCGCGATGCCGTCATCGACCGCGATGGTGTTGAATTCCTTGGCTACGCCGCCGGCGGCTTCGATTTCGCGCGCGACGAGCTGGCCCAGGTCCTTCAGGTGCACGTGTCCGGGCACGAACTGGGTGAACGAATTGACCACCGCAATGATCGGCTTGGAGAAGTCTTCGTCTTTCATGCCGGTGGCGCGCCACAGGGAGCG
>NZ_NPIH01000250.1:10768-13902 GCF_012275575.1 Paraburkholderia sp. SG-MS1
GCGCGCCCCCGCCATGTTGCGGCCGGCGGTGGAGGTTTTGGAACGGTATGCGGGCATCGTGGTTGTTGGAGAAATTTCGCTGAAAAGAAGCGGGCCAAGGGAATAAAGGCCCCTCGCGCGCCCGTGCGAACAACCTTGTGAGCCGCGCTCCGGGCAAAACTCCGCGATTATCCCACAGCACTTGATGATGCGCGGCTCAAGCGTGCCGCGCGGCGCCACGTATGCGGCGTCGGTTGACGCGTGCGCGTGACGGACCGGACGGTTTTTTGATGGGGTGTTTCGTGTTCCTCGCGCCCATGCTTACGACGCGACGCGCCGTGCGTCCCGAAAGACGCGTCGCGTTGCGACAGCCGGGTAAAGGATGAAGGGTGAAGGGTGAAGGGTGAAGCTCGCACGCCCCGCCCGAAAAAAAGGCGCCTCAGTGAAGGCGCCGTTGCTGCCAGGCTTGTCAAGCTCGATGTTCCGCCGAATCACACCGGCGGAACTCGCCATCACTTACTTGGCGGCGACCACGCCACCGGCGCCGGACCAGCGCGGCTCGGGCGCCTTGTCGCTGCTTTTCGCGAGCAGGCACACCACGGCGGCGGCGATCAGATCGAACACGGCCAGCACGACGAACAGCGGGCTGTAACCGATCTGCGTGACCAGCACGCCGAACAGCATCGTGAACGCCGCGGCGCCCAGATAGCCCGCCATGCCGCCCATGCCGGTCGCGGTCGCGACTTCGTTCTTGCCGAACATGTCGGACGTGATCGCGTACAGCGCGCCCGACAAGGTCTGGTGCGCAAAGCCACCGACGCACAGCAGCGCCACCGCCACATATGGACTTTGCACCAGGCCGACACACGCCGGTCCGATCATGAACAGCGCGCCGACGACGAACACCATCTTGCGCGACGTGAACAGCGACACCTTCGCGTACTTGTGGAACAGCGGGCTCAGATAGCCGCCGAGCACGCAGCCGATGTCGGCGGCGAGGAACGGCATCCATGCGAACATCGCGACTTCCTTCAGGTTCATGTGACGCTCGGTCATCATGTACAGCGGAATCCACGCGTTGAAGGTCTGCCACGCCGGTTCCGACAGAATGCGCGGAATGCCGATCGCCCAGAAATC
This sequence comes from Paraburkholderia sp. SG-MS1, assembly GCF_012275575.1. Lineage (GTDB taxonomy): Bacteria > Pseudomonadota > Gammaproteobacteria > Burkholderiales > Burkholderiaceae > Paraburkholderia. The sequence goes on from NZ_NPIH01000250.1 coordinate 11,885, forward strand.
GCGGCTGCCCAGCATCGCGCGCCAGCTTCGCTTGGGCGCGCCGGCCTCGGAGTGCTTCGCTTCCTGGCCGCTCAGGATGTAGTCGCGCTCGGTGGCGCTCAGCATCTTCTGCTTGCGCGGATGCTTGTACATCACCATCCACACCGCGCTCCAGACGATGCCGGCCACGCCGACGATCACGAACGCCAGTTGCCACTGTCCGCGCAACAGCGCCCAGACGACCAGCGGCGGCGCCAGCAACGCGCCGATCGACGAGCCGATGTTGAACCAGCCGATCGCCACCGACCGCTCTTTCGCCGGGAACCATTCGCTGGTCGCTTTCACGCCGGCCGGAATGCCCGCCGCTTCGGCGAGGCCGAGTAGGCCGCGGAAGAACGCGAGACTGCGCCAGCCCGTCGCCCACGCGGCGGCAGCACAGGCCAGCGACCACGCGAGCGCGAACGCCGCGAAGCCGAGCTTGGTGCCGACCGTGTCGAGCACGAAGCCCGCGACCGGCTGCATGAACGCATAGCAAAGCTGCCACGCGACGACCACATGAGCGTATTGCTCGGTGGTGATGTGGAGGTCTTTCATCAGCGTCGGCGCGGCGACCGACAGCGTATTGCGCGCGAGGTAATTGATGATGAGCCCGGCCGCGACCAGGCTGACCATCCACCAGCGGATACCCTTGACTTTCATGACTGCGTCTCCTCGTGATGCCAGGCTAGTCAGACGGGCCGTGCCGCCGTGGCGCCCGATGCGCCCGGAGCGCCGTCTTCGCGCGAATAGTCGATGCCGACGAATGCGCCGCCCTGGAAGCGTTGGCCAAAGGCGTCGAGCGGATTCGGGCGCGCCAGAATGTCAGCGGCATAGTCCTCGGAGTTCTGGGTCGGCTGATAGCCGAAACGCGCGGCGCCGCTGTTGTCCCACCAGCTGCGCGTATTGGCCGACACGCCCCAGATGGTCAGGAAGCCGACGTCTTCGGCCTCGACGCAGCGGTCGAGGAAGTGCATCAGATCGCGATGGCCGAACCACGTGCTCAGGTGGCGCGGCTCGGTCGGGCGTTCGAGGCAGCTGCCAATGCGCACACACACGCTTTCGATGCCGTGCTTGTCCCAATACATTCTGGCGAGCGCTTCGCCCCACACCTTGCTCAGGCCGTAGAAACCGTCCGGGCGCAGTTCGCAGTCGAGACTCAGCTTTTCGGTGACCGGATACATGCCGATCGCATGATTCGAGCTGGCGAACACGATGCGCTTCACGCCGTGACGGCGCGCGCCTTCGTACACCTCCACGAGGCCGCGCAGATTGTTCTCGATGATTTCCGGCAGCGGGCGCTCGACGCTCGTGCCGGCGAAGTGGATCAGCACGTCCACGCCTTCGAGGAGACGATCGACGACCGCCGGATCGCGCAGGTCGCCGTGCATCACGTCCTCGCCTTCGACGAGGGGTGTCAGGGCTTTCGAGCCTGCTGCCGAACGCAGCGGCGTACCGCGCGCAATCATGGCAGCGCGTACGACGGCGCCAAGCTGGCCGCCGGCGCCACTCAGGGCAATCTTTTTCATAGGGGTTCCTTTCCTGCGTTGACTGCGCCGCGCGCGATCGAACTGGGGGCAGCTAGCGGTGAAGCGGCCGTGATGCAGTCTGCATATCACTTGCTAGTTGTACGATAACGTACTATCGATGATGCCCGGACGGATTTCAACCAGGCATTTACCCCTAGTCTCTCGCCATACCAAAACGCTTTTCCTTGAAAAACAAGCGGCTAGCCTCGTTCAATTTATAAGACGTCGTATAACGGCAGCTAAACTTTTTTCTCTCGCTGCCGTCCTGCGCGCCGCGCGCGCCGAACCGCCGGCCCGGCCACGCGCAAGCACGCGTAGACTTGCCCCCTTGTGCATCTGCGAATCACCGCGCCGCCGCCGTCACGTCATCGACGCGGCCTTCGAACCTGCTTCATTTCAGCGCCGCACGTCACCATGCCCAACGCCCACTCCTCCGTGCAATCCGTCGCCATGCCCGCCGAATCCGCGGTCACG
>NZ_NPIH01000251.1 GCF_012275575.1 Paraburkholderia sp. SG-MS1
GGTTTATACGCCGCGGTGGTATGAGTGAGACGGCAAGCACCAACTCACTTTTAGCCAACCACAACGCAACGCGTCGTGCGCTACCCCCCCACCTTCAAATCCCCAATCGCCCTCTGCCTCACCCCCAAGTCGTCCCACAACTCCGGGTGACACGTGAACACCAGAATCTGATGCCGCGTCGCCGCGTCGATCAACGCGCGCTTGATCGCATCACGCCGCGCCGCATCGGTATGCACGGCGGCGTCGTCGAGCATCAGCAAGGTCGGCCTCCCCGACGCCTTCAGCAGGTCCGCATAAGCGAGCCGCGTCAGAATGCCGAGCTGTTCGCGCGTACCGAAACTCAGCGCGTCGAGCGTATCCGCGCGGCCATGACGATCCAGCGTCGCGGGACTCAGGTCGTCGCCGAGCGCAATCGTCGACTGCGGGAAAATCCGCTTCAGGTAGTGCCCGAGCCGCTCGGTCAGCGGCGCGCGCAATTGCGCCACCGCCGCGTCGCGTTCGTCGACCAGCACGTCGGCGAGCAGGCTCAACGCGCTCGCCCGCAAGCCGAGTTCGTCCGTGCGACGCGCCGCCTGCTCGACCCGCGCGTCGAGCGCCGCGAGACGTTCGCCGAGCCCTGAGGCGCCGACCGTCTCCAGCTGGCTGCGCAACTGTGCAATCCGCACCTGCCGCTCGTGCTGCTCGCTACGCGCGAGTTCCGCCGAGGCGCGATAACGCTTCGCCTCCGCCGCAGGATCGTCCAGACGCGCCGCTTCCAGTTCGCGCGCGCGCCCTTCGCGCTGCTTTCTCAATGCGTCGACCTGCACGCGCTGTTCGACGATTTTCGTCTGCCACTGCGCGCGATCGCGGCGGTACGCTTCGTCGTTCAATTGCGCTTCCTTGCGCTGCAATTGCGCGGCGAGCGAGTCGGCGGTCGCCATGCCGGTCGATCTATTCTCGGCGGCTTGGGTTAGCACTTTTCTCGCGGCCTCCAACGCGTCGCGCGCGATTTCCGCGTTGCGGCGCGCCTGGTCGAGCGGGGGCGCGGCGGACACATCGGGCAAGCCCGCGAGCCGTTCATTCGAGGCCTGCAAGCGTGCCGCCGCCGACGCCAACGCCGCACGCAAAGCATCGATGCCCTGCGGCGCATGCACGTCGAGAATCTTTGCCTGGCTCTTCTGCTGCGCGACCAGCGTCTTCCACTTTTCATGGCGCGCTTCGGCTTCGCCGAGCGACGCGACGCCCAGCGCCTGCAGCAACTGCGCATGCTGCGCTTCGAGCGACGCGAGTTCCGCGAGCTGCGCGGACAGACCGGACACGCCCGGAATCACGCGCAATTCGCCGAGTTCACCGAGGTCGATCAGCTTCTCGTCGTCGACGCGCAGCACGCCCTCGCCCGTGACCTGCTCGCCGCCGACCGTCAAGGCGCCGCTCAACCGGTACGCTATGCGCGTCATCGCCGCTTCGGTACGTGCGCGCAACAGGGTCAGCTCGCCATCGAGCGCGGCGAGGCGCTTGCGTTTCGTCTCGTCGATTTCGATCGCGGCCGCGTCGCGCGCGGCTTCGAGCACCGCGTCGTTCGCCTTGCCCGCGGCGGCGATCGCCGCTTCGAGCCGCTCGCTCTCGATGCGATAGAAGTCGATCTGGCTGCGCAAATCGGCGGTCGTCACCGCGGCGTTCGCCAGTTCGAGCGCCCGACTCGCCTCGGCGGACGCCTGCTCGAACTGCGCGACGCTGCTCGATGCTTGCGCATGTTCGGTCTGCGCCGCCGACACATTGGCGCGCGCCGCATCGAGTTGCTGGCGTTCGCGCGCGACGGCCGCTTCCAGTTCCGCCGCGCCCTGCTCCTGCTGCAGCGACAGCGCAAGTTCCGCTTCGCTCACCTGCAAGGACTGCGCGAGCCCCTGCAGACTGCGTTCGAGTTCCGCCGCGGCATCGGCGCGTTGCTGCGCGAGCACGGCCTTCTGTTCGTGGAGTTCCCAGGGACGCTTGCGCTGCGTGTCGTCGAAGGCCTCCTGCTGCGCGGCGAGCCGCGCGATGTTTTCATCGAACTGCTCGCGCTGCTGCTCGAGTTCGTCGCGCTCGGCAATCAACGCGGCCAGCGTCGTTTCGGCTTCGGCGAGCGGTCCGGTCGACTTCTGTGTGCGCACCGTCAGCAGTTGCCGCAACTCACGCTGCACAGCGGCGATCAGCGCATCCTCACCGGCCGATTCGCTGCCGCCCGACAATTGCGAGAGGGCATCACGCAGATATTGCGCCGCGTGCCCCGTCGAGTCGCGCACCTCGTGCGTGCCGCCTTGCTGCACCCACAAGAGCCCGGGTACGCCCGCGTTCTCGGCCTTCAGGGGCCCGCGTGCGGCGCGCGAAAAACCGAGCAGCGCCGCGAGCTTGTCCTCGGCTTCATCTTCGCCGAAGACGGCCTGGCCGATGCGCAATTCGCAGCGCTGGCGTGTGACGAACTGCTTCGACAACCTGCATTGAGCGCCGTCCAGCTCGAAGCTCACCTCGACAGACGGCTGCCCGCTCGCCTTGCCCCAAGGCAGCAGATCCTTCAGATGCGAGGCCTTGTAGCGTTCGAGAAACACGGCGCGCACCGCTTCGGCGACGGTGCTCTTGCCCGCCTCGTTCGGGCCGGTGAACAGATTGAGCCCGGGCTGCAGATCGTCGATGACGAGCCGTCCGCTGAACTGCTTGAATTCCTGAATTGCAATACTTTGCAGCTTCATGCGGACCTCGCTTCGCGCGGCAATTCACGTTGAAAACGCGCCAGAAGCAAGAGCGCCTCGGCCGCGCGCCTGACCTGTTGCGGGTCGGCTTGCGGGTCTTCCTGCAGCCCGCGCAGCCGCGCCACCACTTTCGCGAGGTAGCCGCTCTGCGCGCCGAGTTCGGCGAGGTCGTCGGCGGTGGGCAGCACTTGCAGGCCGCTCAGATCGACGCGCAGCGCCCGCGCGCGCGCGCGGGTTTGCTCGACCGCGACGTGCAGCGCTTCGGCATCGGCCAACGCGGCCATACCGGTCACGCTCACACGCAGCACGTCGCGATGGTTCAGTGCCGCGAGCCGCACCTTGAGCGCGTCCACATCGGTCGGCACCGAGATCGTTTCATCCCAGCGATGCCATTGATATTGACCAACCCGCACCGCTTCGACCTGCGGCAACGCGCCCGGCTCACCGAGCGTGACGTCGAGCATGAAACCCGGATCGTTCGCGCGGAAGCGGTCCTGCTCGTGCGTGCCGGCATACCACGTGCGCTCGTCGACGCGCAGGTGGCCGTGCCAGTCGCCCAGCGCGAGATAGTCGAGCCGCGCGCTGAGCGCACGCGTGGGCGCGATCGGATTCGACGAGTCGATGCCTTCCTGCAGAATTCCGCTGACGCTGCCGTGCGCGAGACCGATGCGGTGATAGCCCGGCGGCGTTTCGGCGCTGTCGAAGAAGCCGGTAGTGTCGTCGTAGGTGATGCGTTGCGTGAGCGGCGCGCACAGCAGCGCCGTGCGGCACGCGTCGAGCAGCACGACGCCGGGTTCGAGCACGACCCGCACGTTCGGGCCGATGCAGTTCAGCCGCTGCGCGCGCGTCCACACGCTCTCGACCAGCGCCGCGTCGTGATTGCCTGGCAACAGGATCCACGGCCCGGAGAACCCCTGCAACGCGGCGAACAAACGGCGGATCACCGTGTCGGAAACGGTTTGCAGATCGAATACGTCGCCCGCGACCAGCACGGCGTCGACCTTGCGCGCAGCCGCTTCGTCGGCGATGCGGCGCACGGTGTCGAAGCGCGCCTGCGCGAGATGCGCCGCCTCGTCCGGCTCGAACTGGCCGAATTGCGTGCCTATCTGCCAGTCCGCTGTGTGCAGAAACCTGATCAATGCGCCTCCGTTATGTTCATTGCGCTCATTACCATTGCGTTGCGGTTCATTGCCACTGCGCGCGCGAGCCGCGGCTTCGCAGTCTAACCGTAGATGTTACCGCGCGGGCGCGCTAAAGCGAGCCTCATCTGCACGGCGCGCCACCCGCTCAGCGGCGCTACACTCGCGGTTGCTGATCGCGCGCTCAAAGCGTCTTAAGCGCACCGCATCGTTTCAATCGAACCGGACCCATCGCCTGCCCCGATGAACAAGACCGTCGAACTGAAGAAGGCCAAGCGCACGCCCTTGCTATTGCTGCTCGCGGCCGCCTGTGTTTTCGTGATCACCGCGTGCATGCCGCGCGGCCCTTGGGTCGATGGCATCAAGGCGGTCGCCGAGGCCGCGATGGTCGGCGCGCTCGCCGACTGGTTCGCGGTGGCCGCGCTGTTTCGCCGGGTGCCGATCCCGCTCGTTTCCGCGCACACCGCGATCATTCCGAAGAACAAGCACAAGATCGCCGACAACCTCGCCGTATTCGTGCAGGACAAGTTCCTCGACGTGGCGTCGCTGGTCGGTCTGATCCAGAAGCACGACCCGGCGCGCAGCATCACCGGCTGGCTCAGCGAGCCGGCCAATACCGCGCGTCTGGGCGACTATGTCGTGAGGCTGACGGGCGGCATTCTCGAACTGACCGACGACGTGCGCATCCAGGTCTTCATCAAGGACGCGCTGCGCGACGTGCTCGCGAAAGTAGACCTGTCGCAATCGCTGGGCGCCATTCTCGACACCCTCACACGTGACGGCCGTCATCAGGCGTTGCTCGACGCGAGCATCCATCAGGTGGTAACGCTGCTGCGCGAACCGTCCGCGCGCGAATTCATCGCCGAGCGCATCGTCGAGTGGGTGAAGAGCGAGTATCCGAAAATGGAGAAGATCCTGCCGTCGGCCTGGCTCGGCGAGAAAGGCGCCGACGCGATCGCCAGCGCGGTGAACCGTATGCTCGAACAGATCAGCGAGAATCCCACACATCAGCTGCGCAACAAGTTCGATGAAGCCGCGCAGAAGCTGATCATCAAACTCAAGAGCGACCCGGCGTTCCTGCAACAGGGCGAGGAACTCAAACGCTACCTGGTCGAAGGCGACGCGTTCAGCCACTATGTGAAGGACATGTGGGGCGAATTGCGCGCGTGGCTCAAGCGCGATCTGCAGAGCACCGACTCCGCGTTGCATGCGCGCGTCGCCGCCATGGGTCAATGGGTGGGCCGCGAGCTCGCGAACGACCCGGCGCTGCGTCAATCGTTAAACGATCACCTCGAAGAAGCGGCGCGCAGCATGGCGCCGGACTTCGCGCGATTCCTCACCCGTCATATCAGCGATACCGTCAAGAACTGGGACTCGCGCGAGATGTCGCAGCAGATCGAGCTGAACATCGGCAAGGACCTCCAGTACATCCGCATCAACGGGACGATCGTCGGCGGCTTCATCGGCCTGCTGTTGTATGCGAGTTCGCAACTGTTCGAGTTGCTGCGATTGCACATCGGCTAGAGAATCGGGTCGCGGCCCGCCAAACCGCCTACAATTCGGGCATGTGTCTTGCTGAAGCGCTGTGCCTCGTCGACGCAATCCAACGTCATGCCACGCGATCGCGTCATCTCGCGGCCTGCAAAAAAAAGACAGCGCTTCTCACCCGGAAAGTCTGTTCATGAAAATATCGTTACCGCCGCCTGGGCGGCCGAACCGCGTCTACCCGCCGGGCACGCCGAGTCTGCATGGTCTCGCCTCGGTGATTACCGGTGTCGTGGTGGTATGCGCGTTGTACTTCGGCCGCGCCGTGCTGATCCCGATTACGCTCTCGGTGCTGCTGAGTTTCCTGCTCGCCCCGCTCGTACAGATGCTGCGGCGGCTGCATATGGGGCAACTGCCGTCGATCTTCATCGCCGTGCTGTTCGCGCTCGCTTCGTTGCTTGCGATCGGCGCGCTGATCGGCGCGCAACTGGTGCAGCTGGCCGGCGACCTGCCGCAGTATCAGGAGGCGATCGAGCAAAAGATCGAAACGGTGCAGCAAAAGACCATCGGCCGCGCGGACTCGCTGATGAGCCGCGCTGCCGCGACGCTGCAGCGGGTCGCGCCGTCCAAGCCGAACCCGCCGCGCCCGACCGGCCGCGCCGCGCGCAACGCGCCCGCCGTGCCGCAACCGGTCGAGGTGCACGAGCCATCTCCCACGCCGATGCAACTGGCGCAGCGCGCGCTGTCGCCGGCCATCGCGCCGATCGAGACCACCTTCATCGTGCTGGTGGTGACGATCTTCATTCTTTTGCAGCGCGAGGATTTGCGCGACCGTTTGATCAGCCTGTTCGGCTCGCGCGATCTGCACCGCACCACCACCGCGATCAACGACGCGGCCGTGCGGCTGAGCCGCTATTTCGTCGCGCAACTAGGCGTGAATCTCAGCGCGGGCGGCGTCATCGCGATCGGGCTCGCGATCATCGGCGTGCCGGGCGCCCTCCTGTTCGGCGTGATCGCGGCGTTGCTGCGCTTCGTGCCGTACATCGGCATCTGGATCGCCGCGATCCTTGCGGTGTTCCTCGCCGCCGCGATCCAGCCGCAATGGACCATGGCGGTCTATACGCTGATCCTCTTCATCGTGGTCGACGTGGTGGCCGGGCAGATCGCCGAGCCGCTGCTGTACGGTCATCGCTCGGGTCTGTCGCCGCTCGCGGTGGTGGTCGCGGCGATCTTCTGGAGCTGGCTGTGGGGACCGGTCGGCCTCGTGCTGTCGACGCCGCTCACGTTGTGTGTCGTCACGCTCGGACGCTACGCCGACCGGCTGAACTTCCTGACCGTGCTGCTCGGCGATCAGCCCGCGCTGACGCCCGCGCAGACTTTCTATCAGCGCCTGCTCGCGGACGATCCGCACGAGGCCATCGTGCAGGCGGAGCGCCTGCTGCGCGAGATGTCGCTGATCGACTATTACGACAAGGTCGCACTTGAGGGCCTCAAGCTCGCGCGCAACGATGCGATGCGCGGCGTGCTGATGCCGGAGCAATTGCAGCGGGTCAACGAGGCGCTGGTCGATATCGTCGAAAACCTCGAAATCGCGGACGGCCTGCCGGACCGCCTGTCACGCGCCGAAGCGGTCGACAGCGCGAGCGCGGTGCTCGCGTCGGCGTCGGCGGATCTTTCGGAGCGCCACGACAGCCACGTTTCGACTCGTCAACGGCAGACCCAGGAGATCGACCGAACGTCCGTGCTGTGCGTGCCTGGACGCGGCCCGTTCGACGAAGTGACGACGGCGATTGCCGTGCAATTGCTCGGCCGCCACGGCTTTGCCCCGATGATGGCGACCCATTCGGGTTACCGCAGCGCGCGCGCCGACGAGCCGAGCTTCAAGGACGCGCCGATCATCTGCATCGTCTCGCTCGACGCGCCCGAGTCACCGCCGTACTTGCGCAATATGTTGCGGCGCACGCGCGAATGGCGGCCGCGGGCGACGCTGGTGCTGGGCGTCGGCGGCCTGCCGGAGGGTGGCACGGAGCCCGGTGCGACCGGCGCGTCGCACACGTCGCCGACCTTTCGCGCGATGATCGAGGAATGCCAGGCCGCGTTGAGCACCCAGCATCCGCGTCAGCCGGCGCATGTGGCGCGGGCGGAGTGAGGGGCGAGGCATACCGTGGTGGGTGAAACAGGTGCGTGAGCACGTGAGCGAATGAATGAAGCCGTGGGGCGCGTGAGTGCCTCGCGGCTTTTTTAGTTGCGCCGTTTTTTTGCGGCACGGCCGAGCTCGTCAGCCCGCACAGGTTGTACCCAAAATGAGGACAGCCTCACGCGCGGCCTCCTGCATACTTCGCTATCGATACGCACCGCCTTTGCAGAGCCAACCAGCCGCGGCGGGCAATCTGCCGGCATTGAAGCCCCAGCAGCCAGCTTGCACGGGGCCCGAGCAAGGAGACACGCATGACCCGCCCTTTCAGCCCCTATCCGTTCTTCCCCCGCCACTACCCGGGCGAAGTGCCTGCGCTCATCGACGGACGCGACCCCGTAACGAAAGCCGTGGCCATCGTCGGTGGCGGCCCGGTCGGCATGACGCTGGCGCTGGCTCTCGCGCGACAGGGCGTACGCTCCGTGCTGATCGAAGCCGACGACAGCGTGTGCACCGGCAGCCGGGCCATCTGCATTTCGCGACGCAGCCTGGAGATCTTCAAGCGCCTCGGCGTCGTCGAGGGTTTCCTGCAAAAAGGCTTGCCGTGGACCGGCGGACGCAGCTTCTACCGCGACACCGAAGTATTCCGCTTCACGATGCACCAGGACGACGAACAGTCCCTGCCGCCGATGATCAACATCGCGCAATATCAGATCGAACAATTGCTGCTCGACGAGATCGAACGGCACGCCGATCTGATCGAGGTTCGCTGGCAAACCCGCGTGACGGCTATCGAACAGTTGCCCGACGGCGGCGCCTTGCTCGCGCTGCGCACCGGCCAGGCCGGCCAGACCGACCATTCCGCCGATACCGGCGCGGCCTGGCAAATGCGCGCCGACTGGGTCGCCGCCTGCGACGGCGGGCGCAGCACGATTCGCGAGGCGCTCGGCCTGAAGCTCGCCGGCACGACGTATGAAGGCCGCTACGTCATCGTCGATATCGAACTGGACAGCGCGCGCGCCACCGAGCGTCTCGCTTATTTCGACCCGCCGTCCAATCCCGGATCGACGGTGCTGGTCCACAAGCAGCCGGACAGCGTGTGGCGCATCGACTATCAACTGCGCGACGACGAAGACCCTGACGCCGCCGTGCAGCCCGAGAACGTGATGCCGCGCGTGCAGAGTGTGCTCGACGCGATGGGGGAGACGGGCGCGTGGTCGCCGATCTGGATCACCGTGTACAAGGCCAACGCACTGACGCTCGAACGCTATCGGCACGGCTCGGTGCTGTTCGCAGGCGACGCCGCGCATCTCGTGCCGATCTTCGGCGTGCGTGGCGCCAATTCCGGCATCGACGACGCCGATAATCTGGGCTGGAAACTCGGCTGCGTGGTGAACGGTATTGCGTCGCCGGATCTGCTCGAGAGCTATAGCGATGAACGGGTCTTCGCCGCGCGCGAGAATCTCAGCTATGGGATGAAAAGCACCGAATTCATGGCGCCGCCGTCGTTCGCCTTCGATCTGATGCGTACCGCCGTGCTTAGTCTCGCGGATCAGCACGCGGCCGTGCGACCCTTGATCAATCCACGGCAGACGCACGCGATTGCGTATCAGCGCTCACCGCTCAATGACGCCGCAGGCAACGCCGCGTCCGACTCGTTCAGCCGTGGTCCTGCACCCGGCGCGGTGCTACCCGAATGCCGCTTGCTCAAGCGCACCGGCGACGGCGCAAGCGCGGCGATCCATCTGACCGATCTGCTGGAACCCCGCTTCACCGCGTTGCGCTTCGGCGCGGACCCGGCGCGAGACGACGCGTGGCAGCAGTTGCAACGCATGCTCGCTGAACGGCGTATTCCGTTCGGCACGATCACGCTGAGCAGGAGCGACGCGCCGTTTTCAGGCACGCCGTGCGCAATCGATCCAACCGGCCATCTGCACGACATGCTCGACGCGCGGCCGGGCACCGTCTATCTGATCCGCCCCGACGGCCACGTGCTGGCGCGCTGGCGCGACGGCAGCGCGGCTGCTACGCAGCGCGCGTTGGCCGCAGTGCTGACGATCTAACGAAGCAGGAACGACATCACCATGACCGATAGCGATCTCGACCTCGTCTACACGACGCTCTGCAAAACCCTCACGGCCGAAGGCGAAGCGCAGACGCCGCTTTATCTGGCTCGGCTCGTGCTGCTGTGCATGACCGACCTCGACGATCCGCAGCGCGCGCTGTCGCTGATCGAAGCCGCGCGCCTGCCGGTCTCTTCTACGATCGCCGCATAGCGCACGACGAGACGCAAAAAAAGCCGCCGTGCGCCAAACGCGCCGCGGCCTGATTTTCAAGCGCGCCGCGTCACTTTCGCGGATACAGCCCCAACGTGCTCGCGTGCAGGCGCGCAAGACCGAGCAGCGCATCCGTGTAGGGCGTCGGCACCTGCGTCAGTTGCCCCAGTTCGCGCACGGCCCCCACCAGCGCGTCGAGTTCGACCGCCTTCCCCGCTTGCACGTCCTGCAACATCGACGTTTTCATCGCGCCCAGCTTCAGGGTGACTTCATGGCGGTCCACGGGCGCCTGATCGATCGGAATTCCAAAACGCGCGCCGATCTCCTTCGCCTCCAGCATGATGCTCGTCACGAAACCGCGCACCAGTTCGTCACTGAGAATTCGGTCGGTCGTCGCGCCGGTGATCGCGCTGACCGGATTCATCGTCATGTTGCCCCACAACTTGTACCAGACGTCGCGCTGGATCTGAGCCGACATCGACGCGTTGAAGCCTGCTGCGACCAGCGTTTCGGTCAGCGCCGCGACCCGCTCGCTCGCCTCGCCACTCGCCTCGCCGACGATCAAACCATTGCCCTGGTGATGCCGGATCAATCCCGGCGCCTCGACGAGGCAGCTCGCATGCACCACGCAACCCAAGGTCTGCGCGGCCGGAATCGCGGCGGCGATCGCGCCGTCCGGATCGATCGACTCGAGCCGCCGCCCGGCGAACTCGCCGCCGAGGCCTTCGCAGAACCACCACGGCACGCCGTTCATCGCCGTCAGCACGATTGTTTGCGGGCCCAGCAACGGCGCGATCTGCGCGGCGACCGACGCCATCGCCGGTCCTTTCACGGCGACCACGACGAGATCCTGTGCGCCGAGGTCAGCCGGCATGTCGCTCGCGGCGACCTTCACCGTCTGCGTGACGCCCCCTTCGATCAGACGCAAGCCGTGTTCGCGCAACGCAGCGAGCGTCGCGCCTCGCGCCACCACGCCGACGTCGTGGCCGGCCCGCGCGAGCTTGACGCCCATCCACCCGCCGATCGCCCCTGCGCCGTAGATAACAACTTTCATCGCTTCGATTCCTGGTTAGTCGTGCATGAGTTCGTGGGCCGGTCCCGCGTCAATCCTTGTAGCTCGCGTCGATGCGATCCACCCGCCGCACCAGCGCGTCGAACACATCCTGCCCCGCGCCGTGCTTCGGATCGAACTGCAACGCGTCGCGCGAGCAGCGGATCGCCACCGCTTCCGGCACCGGCCGCGCGCGGCCCATCGCAAACGTCGCCATCTGGATTTCGCACGCGCGATTGAGCGTCCACAGAATCGCGAAAGTTTGCGGCAAGGTGTGGCCCCACGCAAGCAGGCCGTGATTGCGCAGGATCACCGCCTGTTTGTCGCCGATATGTTCGACGAGGCGCGGACCTTCTTCCGCGTGCACCGTGATGCCCTCGAAGTCGTGATACGCAATGCGCTCATGCAACTGCGCGCTGTAGAAGTTGGTTTGCTGCAAGCCGTCTTCCAGACACGCCACCGCGACGCCCGCCGTGGTGTGCGTGTGCATCACGCAGTGCGCGCCGGGCAAGCCCTCGTGAATCGCCGCATGCACGACGAACCCGGCCGGGTTCACGGGATACGGCGAGCGGTCGAGCACGCGGCCCTGCGCATCGATCTTCACGAGATTGCTTGCCGTCACTTCGCTGTAGTGCAGCCCGAACGGATTGATCAGGAACTGCCGCTCGCCGCCGCTCACGCTCTCGGGTACGCGCAGCGTGATGTGGTTGTAGATCATCTCGGTCCAGCCGAGCATGTCGAAGATCCGGTAGCAAGCGGCGAGTTGCACGCGCGCGTGCCATTCGTCCGGATGCATGACGGGGGTCTTCGAGGGACTGGCCGGCTGCTGTTCAACGGTCGTCATCAGGGTCTCCATGATTATCGTTTCGCCGGTGCGTACGGTCACACCGTGATGTAATTGCCGTGATGCGGCCGCCGTTATGCGCCCGCCACCACCGCCGCGATCGACGACGCCACATGACCGGCGTTGCGTTCATTCAGGCCCGCCACGCACATGCGTCCCGAGCGCAGCACATAGACCGCGAATTCGCCGCGCAGACGCTCGACCTGGCTTTCGCTCAAGCCCGTATATGTGAACATGCCGCGCTGCGCGACATAACGCGCGCGCATCACTTCATCGACACGGCCCGCGAGTCCCGCGTGGATCGTGCCGCGCATCGCGAGAATCCGCTCGCGCATGGTGGAGAGTTCGGCTTCCCACGACGCGCGCAACGACGCATCGGCGAGCACATTGGCTACCAGCCGCGCGCCATGCGTGGGCGGATTGCTGTAGTTCGCGCGCACCGCCGACATCAGTTGCCCGAGCACGCGCGTCGCCTCTTCCACGCTTTGGCACACCACGCTCAACGCGCCGCAGCGCTCGCCATACAGCGAGAAATTCTTCGAGAACGAATTCGCGGCGATCAACGGCACGCCCGCGTCGGCCAGCAAACGCACGCACGCGGCGTCTTCTTCGAGACCCGTGCCGAAACCCTGATAGGCCATGTCGACGAACGCGATCAGCTTGCGGCGCTGCAACACCGGCACCAGTTCGGCCCATTGCGCAGGGTTCAGATCGACGCCGGTCGGATTGTGGCAGCACGCATGCAGCAGCACGACGCTGCGCTCAGGCAGGCGCCCAAGCGTGTCGATCATGTCGGCGAAACGCAAGCCGCCCGTTTGCCCGTCGTAGTACGGATAGGTGTTGACGGTCAGCCCCGCGCCCTCGAACACCACGCGATGGTTTTCCCAACTGGGGTCGCTGATCCAGATCTGCGAGCCGGGGAAATAGCGCCTCAGAAAATCGGCGCCGACCTTCAGCGCGCCCGATCCGCCGATGGTCTGCAACGTCGCGATCCGGCCCGCCGCGCGCGCCTCGCTCCGCGCGCCGAACACCAGCGCCTGCGCCGCCTCGCGATACTGCGGCAGGCCTGCCATCGGCAAATAGGAGCGCGGGCCGACCGAGTCGAGCAGCGCGGTTTCGGCGCGGCGCACGGCGTCCATGACCGGTAGCTTGCCGGCATCGTCGAAATAGATGCCGATGCTCAGGTTGACCTTGTTGGGGCGAGGGTCCAGCTGAAAATCTTCGTTCAGGCTCAGAATCGGGTCGCCTGGGTAGGCGGGAATGTGGTCGAACATGGCAAGTCCTTGAAGGCGGCCTCGAAGGTCGCTTGAATGGCCTCGATGTGGCCTGATCCGATGCAGATGATGCGCCGCGTGGCGCACGACAGCGTCAAGCGGAAGTCTAAGCGGGTTTCGCTTCATGCGTCGATCCGGCAAGTGTCGGCCACGGGCCCGCCGCACACAATCAATCGATTTTTCACGATTCTTAAGTTTTTCTTTAGAATCGCCAGATGCCACTCACACGCGTCACTCTCCGGCAATTCGAAGCGTTTCTCGCCATCGTCGATCTGCATAGCATCGGCGCAGCGGCGGAACGGCTCGGGCTCACGTCGTCCGCGGTCAGCCAGTTGCTCGCCGAACTCGAAACGGAACTCGGCTTCCGGCTGTTCGACCGGACCACGCGGCGCGTCAATCTGTCGAGCGCGGGGCAGGATTTTCTGTCGTCGGCCGAATCGGTGCTGCGCCACGTGCGCGCGGCCGCGCAATCTGCCGACGACATCCGCAACCGCGCCGCCGGCATCGTCAGAGTCGGCGCGCCGCTGGTGCTGGCGGCCACCGCGTTGCCCGCGGCCATCGCCCACTATGCGCGCGACAAGCCGAAGGTGGTCGTGCGGATTTGCGACACCGTGGTCGAGCAACTGGTGGAGCGCGTCGAGAGCGGCGACGTGGACCTCGCAATCGGCCCGGACCGGCAAAGCGGCACGCGCGTGCGCTGCGAGCCCGCGTTCGCGAGCCCGTGGGTGATGTGGTGCGCGCCGAGTCATCCGCTGAACTCGCGGCGCCGTGTGCAGTGGCAGCATCTGCGTGACGTGCCGATTGTCGCCACTGGCCGCGACCACGAGCGTGCCGTCGGGCAGATGCTCGCCAACCTGCCGGTCGAAGCCCGCATCATTCCGGTGGACGTGGTGGACAACGTCACCACCGCGTTCGGCCTCGCTTCGCAAAGGCTAGCCATCACGCTCGCGCCGGCCTACGTCGCGCCGCTCGCGCGCACCTTCGGGCTCGTGATGAAGCGCATCGTCGATCCGGAAACGATTCGCGAGGTTTGCGTGTACCGTTCGACGGAACGCGCGCTGTCACCGCCCGCCGACGGTTTCGCGGACTTCCTCATGTCCTGGCTCAAACGCTGGGACCGCGAGACTCAGGCCGATGCCCGGGCAAAGCGCGCAGCGCGCTGAGCATGGCCAGGGATGTGATCGTCGACATGCGCCGACGCAAGATGGACCGAGGGCGGCTCAGCCCCGTTCCGGCTGCATGCACAACGCGAACAACTGCCGCTGGCTGGAGATGCCGAGCCGTGCATAAGCGCGCTTCTGATACGTGACCACGCTCGCGGGCTTGACGCCCATGCGCGCGGCGATTTCCACGGCGCTCGCGCCTTCGAGCGTGCCGCGCAGCGCGTCGAGTTCGCGCGGGGTGAGTTGCGGACATGCGCGCCGAACGCGCGCCAGCATCGCGGCAGCCGGGCCTTGCTGATGCTGCCCGTTCAGCGCGTAATGGCTTTTCGCCGCATGGGCAAACAGATGCGCGACGCTCTCGACGTACTCCAGCTCGCCCGCCGCAAAACTGCCGTACGCGCTGTCGCGATACAGATTGATCGAGAGCCACACGTTGTCCACCGGCCGCATCAGCAACGACAGGCGATCGGACACGTTGGGCTGCGCATAGCAAGCCGCGCGGTAGGCTTCGTTTTCGATCTCTTCGCTGCGCTGCTGATGCAGCACCAACGCGTCGCGAGCCTGCGCACGCGGGGCGCGGCCGATAATCGCGCGATTGCCGTCGAGCGCGTAGAAATGCGTCGCGTAGCGGTCGGCCACATCGCGCAGAAAGCGGCCGCCGCGATGATCCGCGGCCGACACGGTGCGCGGACGCGCGTCGAATTCGTATGCAAAGATCGTGCACTGCGAAACCGGCAGCGCATCGCCCACCGTTTTCAGCAGGCTCGCGGCGAGCGCATCCGCGTCCGGGTGCGAGATCGACATGACGAGGTCGGTCGCGCGCGCGGTGCTGATCTGTCCGCTTTGCAGAGGTGAAGCGATGCGCCAGGAACGCATGATGGGATTCAGGTCGCGCTGCGTGGATTCGGGTCCGGCAAGCGTAGCACACCGGAACCCGGAGCCGCCCGTTCGCGCGGCACAGCGATTCGCGCCGCAGCACGCCTCTATTTACGCGTGAACGAGCCGCGCTGCAACGTCACCATCCTCGGCAATTCGATCGTGAACGTGGTCCCGTTCGCTTCGTTGGAATCGACGCTGACGTTGCCGCCATGCATCCGCGCGATCTCCTGCACGATATGCAGCCCGAGCCCCAGGCCTTCGCGCGAACGCCCGCTGCCATTCGACCCGAACGCCTTGAACAGATGCGGAAACACCTCAGCCGGAATCGTGCCGCGATTGGAGACCTTCAGGCGTACTGACTCGACCGCGTCGCCGTCCACCTCGACGCTGATGTCGCCATCCGGCGTGCCGTGGTGCAGCGCGTTGCTGACCAGATTCGACACGGCTTGCCAGACCAGATCCGTATCCCACGCACCGGCCGTGTTGCCACGGCTTTCGAACACGATCCGCTTGCCGCTCTTTTGCGAGGCGAATTCATCGATCACCGAGCGGCACAGCGTCGCCAGTTCGATCGAGCGCGGCTGCAACGGCAGACGGCCACCCTGCAGTCGCGCGAGGTTGAGCAGCTGATCGACCATGCGCGCCATGCGCAGCGAGCTGTTTTTCACACGCGCCGCCACCGTGACCGACTGTTCGTCGGCCGCCGTACGCATCAGATATTCCGCCGACGCCAGCACCGCGCCGAGCGGCGTGCGCAAATCGTGACTCAGTACCGCCATCAGCATTTCGTTGGCTTCCAGCATCTGCCGCGTGGTCACGAGTTGCGCGGCGAGCTGGCGCTTCTGCTGTTCGAGCTGAACGAACACGTCGACCTTCGATTGCAGAATGCGCGGATCGAACGGCTTGTACAGGAAGTCGACCGCACCCGCCTCGTAGCCGCGGAACGTGCGTGAGGCGTCCTGCGCGGTCGCCGTCAGGAAGATGATCGGCACGTGCGACGTGCGCGGGCTGCCACGCATCAGCGCGGCGAGTTCGAAGCCGTTCATGCCGGGCATGTTGACGTCGAGAATCGCCAGCGCGACTTCGTGCTTGAGCAGCAGGTCGAGCGCCGCGGTCCCCGAATCGGCCACCAGCACGGCAATGTCCGGCCGCACGAGCAACGCTTGGAGCGCGGTGATGTTGTGGACGATGTCGTCGACGATCAGGATGTTCACGGGTGAGTTCGTCATGGCATCGAATCAGAGAGAGGCCGGCAATGCGGCAAGCCGCCGGGCCATTGTTGCAGGGTTGTAGATGGAGTCGGCGGCGCCGCGTTGGATCGCGGCGCGCGGCATTTCGGGCGAGACAGCGGTGTCGGGCGCCTGCACCCAGGCGGTGCCGCCCTGCGCACGCACCTGCGCGAGTCCTTGCGCGCCGTCGTCGTTGGCGCCGGAGAGCAGGATCGCCAGCAAACGCTCGCCGTACACCGCGGCCGCCGACTCGAACAGCACGTCGATCGAAGGGCGCGAAAAGCGCACGGCTGCATCGGTCGACAAGGCAACGGTGCGGTCCACTTCCACCAGCATGTGATAACCGGGCGGCGCGACATGCACGCGCCCCGGCATGATCCGCTCGCCCGCATCGGGTTCCAGCACCGGCAACGCGCACCGATGCGCAAACGCGTGCACCAGATAGCTCGGCGAACCGGGTGGCAGATGCGTGACGATCATCACGGCCGGCGCAAAGCCCGCAGGCAGTGCGCCGAGCAGGATGTTCAGCACTTCGATGCCGCCGGCCGAGCCGCCTATCACGACGAGATCGTAGCCGCGCGCGGTCGCGGCATCGGCTTGAGAATCGACGGCTGGCGTGACAGTTGAGCGTGGCATGATGAGCGTGCTAGCGCTTCTGATAAATGCGTTCGCCGGGACGGAATTCGTCGAACGCTTCGTAGTGACGGGAAAAGCGCAGGCTTTCCTTGCTGCCCAGACCGAGAAATCCGCGCCGCACCAGCGCGTTCTCGAACAGGCCCAGTGCGCGATCCTGCAGGCCGCGGTCGAAATAGATCAGCACGTTGCGGCACGAGACCAGGTGCGCTTCGAGAAAGACCTCGTCGGTGGACAGGCTGTGGTCGGCGAACACTACGCGCTCCTTGAGCGAACCGGCGAAGCGCGCGCCGTTGTACGCGGCATGATAGTAGTCCGACAGCGAACGCTTACCGCCCGCTGCCAGGTAGTTCTGCGTGAAGCCCTGAATCCGGTCGAGCGCGTAGATGCCGGACTCGGCGCGCGCGAGCGCATCCGGGTTGATGTCGGTCGCGTAGAACAGCGTGCGCTCGGTCAGGCCTTCCTCGTCGAACAGGATTTTCAGCGACCAGAGTTCCTCGCCCGTGCTGCAACCCGCCACCCACACCTTGATCGACGGATACGTGCGCAGCCGCGGCAGCACGTGCTCGCGCAGCGCGAGAAAATAAGCAGGATCGCGAAACATGTCGCTGACCTGCACCGTCAGATACTGGAATAGCCGCGAGAATTCGTCGCCGTCACGCATGATGCGGTCCTGCAACTGCGAGAGCGATTTCAGGCCGAACTCCTCCAGCGCCTGCGACAGACGGCGCCGCAGCGACGAGATCGCATAGTGCCGGAAGTCATGCTGATACTTCAGATAAATCGCCTCCAGCAGCAGCTTCAACTCGATGTCGAAGTCGCTCATGCGGTGCGACGCGTCGAGTTCCGACTGGCTGCTCATCGTGATCCTGCTCTCCACTGACTCTCCTTCACTAGCGTTGCCGCAACCAGACGCGGCATAGCGCGACCAGCTTGTCGACGTCGATCGGCTTGGACACGTAGTCGTCGGCGCCGGCTTCGAGGCAGCGCGTGCGATCGTTGGCCATCGCCTTGGCGGTCAGCGCGATGATCGGCAGATGCGCGAAACGCGCATTGCGGCGAATTTCCCCCATCGCGGTCAAGCCATCCATCTCGGGCATCATGACATCCATCAGGATCAGATGCACTTCGGGGCCGTTTTCAAGCGCGTCGAGCGCTTCGCGTCCGTTGCGCGCGATCTGCAGCTTCGCGCCGAGCGGCTCCAGCACGTGCGACAGCGCGAAGATATTGCGCACGTCGTCTTCGGCCAGCAGGATCGTGCGGCCTTCGAACGCGTTATCGCGCTGACGCACCGTACGCAGCATGCGCTGCTGCTCGGGCGCGAGCGAGGACTCCACACTGTGCAGGAACAGCGTGACTTCATCGAGCAAACGTTCGGGCGACTTCGCGCCCTTGATGATGATCGACTTCGAATAGCGGCGCAGACGGTGCTCTTCGTCGTCGGACAGCATGCGGCCCGTGTAGACGATGACCGGCAGCGTCGCATGCGCGGTGTTCGCGGCGAGCCGTTCGAGCAGGTCGTAGCCGGTGCCGTCGGGCAGCGCGAGATCGGTCACGACGCAGTCGAACGTGAACTTCGCCAGATCGTCGAGCGCCTCCGCGAGCGTCGCAACCGCCACGATTTCGGTGTTCTCGCTTTGCAGCAGCGCGCGGATGCTCTCGCGCATCGGCGCGTCGTCCTCGATCACCAGCACGCGTTTGAGGCGCTGCTGCAAACGCGCTTCGAGACGGCGGATGGCGGCTTCCATCGTGGTGCGCGCGGTCGGCTTGAGCGTGTAGCCGATCGCGCCCAGGTGCAACGCCTTGTCGGCGTGGTCGGTGGCGGAGACGATGTGAATCGGAATATGGCGCGTGAGCGGATCGTTCTTGAGCCACTCCAGCACGGTCAGGCCGGAACGGTCCGGCAAGCCGACGTCGAGCAGCACCGCCGCCGGGAGCATGTCGCGCACCACCGTGAGGCCGCTGGCCGCGTCACTCGCGTGGACGAAATCGAAATCGAGTTCATGCGTGAGATCGCGCAGGATTTCGGCGAACGCGAGATCGTCCTCGACGCCGACGATCAGACGGCCGGGGCGCGTGCGATTATCACGATCGTCGGCGATCGAGCCGCCGGCGGTCTCCGGCGTATTGCCTGCGAGCAGGCCGTTGGCCGGCGAAATCACCGCGGTTTGAACGCTGCTCGACGGCGTGCGCACGAGTGGCGGCTCCGCTGTGGTGGCTGCCGTGGCTGTGGCGCTTACCGGTTCGGCCGCACGCGTGGATGCATGTGCCTGTGTCTGGGCCGAAGCGAACGTCCCTGCGCCGTGGCTTTGCGCCAACGCCGCCTGGGCATCGAGCGGCAGCCACAGCGTAAACACACTGCCCTTGCCCACTTCGCTCGCGACGGAGATCCGGCCGCCGAGCAACTGCGCAAACTCGCGCGAGATCGACAGGCCCAGACCGCTGCCCCCGTATTGACGGCTGGTTGACCCGTCGGCCTGCTGGAACGCTTCGAAGATCATGTCGAGCTTGTCGCCCGCAACGCCGATGCCGGAATCGCGCACGTCGATGCGCAACTGCTCGCCTTCGGCCGGCGCCACCGACAGCGCCACCTCGCCGCGCTCAGTGAATTTCACCGCGTTCGACAGCAGGTTGCGCAGAATCTGCGTGACGCGCTGGCCGTCCGTGATGAACGTGTCCGGTGTGCCCGGCAAGCGGTCGAACACGAGGTGCAGATGCTTCGCGCCGGCGAGCGGCTTGAACATTTCCTCGAGCGCCTGCAGCGTCGCATCGATCGAGACCGTTTCGAGTTCGACCGTCACCTGGCCCGCTTCGACCTTCGACAGATCGAGGATGTCATTGATCAGCACCAGCAGATCACTGTTGGACGCATGAATCGTCTCCGCGTAGCGCACCTGCTCCTCGGTCAGGTTGCCGGTGCGGTTCTGCTGCAGCAGCTTGGCGAGAATCAGCGAACTGTTCAGCGGCGTGCGCAGTTCGTGCGACATGTTGGCGAGAAACTCGGACTTGTAGCGGCTCGACTGTTCGAGGCGCTCCGCATTGGCCGCGAGATCGTCCTGCGCGCGCAGCAGATCAGATTTCTGCCGCTCCAGACGCTGCGCATATTCCTCGAGCTGCACATTGGTCTGCTCGAGTTCGGCCTGCTGCGCTTCGAGGCGGGTTTGCGATTCCATCAACGCGCGGCCGCGCTCTTCGAGTCCTTCGTTGGAGACGCGCAGTTCTTCCTGCTGCACCTGCAACTCTTCATTCAACTGCTGCGTTTCGACGAGTGCATCCTGCAGCCGCTCGCGATATAACGCGGCTTCGACGAAGTCGCCGATGCTGTTGCCGACCAGTTCCATGAAGGTTTCGTCGCGCTGGGTCAGTTCGCGGATGAAGCCGAGTTCGATGACGCCGTTGACCTGGCCGTCGTTGACGACCGGCATGATCAGCAGGTTCTTCGGCGCGCTCTTGCCGGTGGCGGACACCACCTGTACATAATTCGCAGGCACGTCGCGCAAAATGAGCGTGCGGCGCGCGAGCGACGCCTGGCCGACCAGTGTTTCGCCTTCCTCGAAATGACGCGCGGCGCCCTGCTCGCTTTCGCGGCTAAAGCCGTAGGCGGCGATGCGGCGCAGCGTGCCATGCTGTTTGTCGCGCACGTAGAGCGCACCGATCACGGCGTCCAGATACTGCGCGAGGAAATCGAGCATCGCGCGGCCCACCAGCGGCGGGCTCGTCTGACCGACCACTTTTTCCGCC
Source organism: Paraburkholderia sp. SG-MS1 (assembly GCF_012275575.1). Lineage (GTDB taxonomy): Bacteria > Pseudomonadota > Gammaproteobacteria > Burkholderiales > Burkholderiaceae > Paraburkholderia. The sequence goes on from NZ_NPIH01000251.1 coordinate 20,554, forward strand.
AGCAGACGCTGTCCCGAGCGCAGCCACACCTGTTCCTGCAACGCTTCCGTCTGCTCGGCCTGCTGACGCAACGCGCCGTCGTAAGTGGCGGACAGACCCATCAGTTCGCGTCGGCCCATCCAGGCGAGCAGCGCGCTCACGCTCAGGCTGAACAGAAGGAACACGCTCACCAGGGTGGTCGTGACGCGGCGCGTCGCGTCAGCGCGCTCCTGGCGCAGGCGCAATTCGACGTCGAGAAAATCGCTGAATTCACGGCGCGTTTCGTCGAACTCGATCTTGCCGCGCCCACTCGCCACCGCGGCTTCGTAATCCTGATTGCGCCGGCGCGCATCGATCATCTCTTCCGCGAAGCGCGCCCAGCGCTGCTGGATCGCCTCGATCTGCTTGAGTCTTTGGACTTGCGCGGGATTGTCGGCGACCAGTGCCTGCAGCGCCTCGACCTGCGTCTTGAACCTGGGGCCGCCGGTTTCGTAGGGCGACAGAAAGCTCTCGTCGCCCGTGATCAGAAAGCCGCGCATCGACGATTCGCGATCGACCGCGAGGCGCAACATGTCGTTGGCCTGGCCGATCACGCGCTCGGAGTGCTCGGCCCAGTTCATCGTCGAGACCAGATATGCGATCAGCCCGACGAAGACCGCCATCGTGACGAGGCCGACACCCAGAGGCAGTGCGATATTGCGGCGGATGATGCTGCGAAAACGGTGCTGGTCGACGGCCTGTGATGCGGTCATTTTTTCTGTTGTCGGCATACGAATCGACGTGATCCGGAATATTTTTCGGGTTTTTCGCGCGGTGGTTTCGTCGCGCTACAACGGCAGTCATCATACAGGATGACAGCTGTTTTTGAGATGCTCATAGTCTCGCTCAGGCCTGCTGGACGGGCCTCCTGACGACGAACGCAACTTTGCGTGACGCACGCGGGTCCATCGTGCGATGAATGCCGTTTCATCCCGATTGTTCAAGGCCTGCCACTCTTCCATTCATTCGCCGATGCCCTCTTCCCCCCGCGTTCTTCCCCTCGCTGCGCTGCGTTGCGCTTTGGCCGCGTCGCTCGTGTGGCATGCGTCGCTCGCCGCGGCGGCTCCCACCGCGACTTCCGCGCAAGCGCCCGTGAGCGTGGCCACGGTCGCCGTGCATGTCGAGCCGCCTACCCAGGCGTCGCCCGTCGTTCCTGTGCCGCCCTCCGAGCAATACGCCGCGTTGTATCGCGACGTGCAACTCGCGCATCTCTTTCCCGACAGCAAGACTTTCGCGGACATGGTGCCGCTCGTGGCGCCCGCGCAGATCGCCGCCGCTTACGACACCGCGAGGCAGCAGCCCAACTTCAGTCTCGCCGACTTCGTGAAGCGCAACTTCACGCTGCCCTCGCGCACCGCGAAGACGTACGTCTCCGATCCGAATCAGGATGTGGTGGGCCATATCGATACGCTGTGGAACGTGTTGCGCCGCGAACCCGATGCGACCGCGAGTCCGTGGTCGTCGCTGCTGCCGCTGCCGCATGCGTACATCGTGCCGGGCGACCGCTTCGACGAGATCTATTACTGGGACTCGTACTTCATCATGCTCGGGCTCGAACAGAGCGGGCAGCATGAACTGGTTGTCGACGAACTGAAGAATTTCGCCACCCTGATCGACCGGTATGGGCATATCCCGAACGGCAACCGCACGTATTACCTGAGCCGCTCGCAACCGCCGTTCTTCGCGCAGATGGTGCGGCTCGTCGCGGACAAGGACGGCGACGGCGTCTATGCGCAATACCTGCCCGAGTTGCAGCGCGAATACGCGTACTGGATGAACGGCAGTGACGGCCTGCCCGCGGGTGAGGCTAACCGGCACGTGGTGCGACTGGCGGATGGCACGCTGCTCAACCGCTATTGGGACGAACGTGCGGCGCCGCGCGACGAATCGTATCGTGAAGACGTGCTCACCGCGCAGCAGACGCCGCAGCGCGACTCTGCGCAGTTGTGGCGCAATCTGCGCGCGGGCGGCGAAACAGGCTGGGATTTCAGCTCGCGCTGGTTCGCCGACGGCAAGACGCTCGCCACCGTGGACGTGACGTCGCTCGTGCCGGTCGATCTGAACTGTCTGCTGGTCGATCTTGAGCGCACGCTCGCGAAGGCATACCGGCTGCGCGGCGACGTCACGCATGCGGAAAATATGGAGCGGCGCGCCGCGACACGCGCCGACACGATTCGCCGCGTGCTGTGGGACCCGCAGTTGCAGGCCTTCGGCGATTACGACTTCGAGCATCGCACGCTGACCCACAGGCTCACCGCCGCGACGGTGTATCCGTTGTATACGGGCGTAGCCAGCCGCCAGCAGGCGAAGACGGTCGCCGCGACCGTGCAGCGCGAACTGCTGCGACCGGGTGGCCTCGCGACCACCCAGGTGAACAGCGGCCAGCAATGGGACGCACCCAATGGCTGGGCGCCGTTGCAGTATCTGGCGGTGATCGGCTTGCGGCGCTATAGCGAACCGGCGCTCGCGCAGACCATCGCGACGCGCTGGATCAGAACCAACGTGGCGTATTACCAGCACACCGGCAAGCTCGTCGAGAAATACGATGTCGATACGGCCACGCCGGGCGTCGCCGCGGGTGGTGGCGAATATCCGCTGCAGGATGGTTTCGGCTGGACCAACGGTGTGTTGCGCGCGTTGCTCGTGCTCTATCCGCAGACCGTTCAGGCGTCGCGGCCGAGCGATATTCCAGAAGGACCGGCGGGGGTGTCCGCGGCGGCCGCCTCCGCTGCAGCGGCGCCGAAGAATACGCATCGGTTGCATGGCACGCGGGTGAATCCGTAGACTTCGGGCCGCTGTTCCTGCGCTGCGCTTACTGCAAGCGCGTTGCGACACGCGCAAAAAAACTGGCCGGTGTTCACCGGCCAGTTCTGCTTGTACCTCGATGAGCAGGCCCCTCACACGGGTCTCGGATGAGCGCTTGGCGCAGCCCCTACGCAGGCACCGTCTCCGCCTGCGCCGCACGCGACCACACGCGATGCTGTTCGGCCGCCTTGATGAAAGCCTTCAGCACGTCGGCGAGCTGCGGGTCCTCGCCGGTCGCGACACCGTCCGCGTGGTCCGGCAAATGCGCCGCGGCCAGCACGTCACGCCCCGCGCCGAGCGCCGCGATCGCCTTCAGGTGTTTGAACGCTTCGAGTACGAAATGCCGCGCGTCGCCCGATTGCGCCAGCGCCTTCGCGCCCGCGTCGCCCCCCGCGACGATCACCGCATCGAACATGATCGACGGCAAACCGGCAATCGTCGCGTCCGGCGCGAGACCGTCTATGGCGGCCAGCGTCGGCGCGATCAACATCGGCGCCGCGCCCTCGCCCTGCAACGCCTGCTGAAGCGTCCTGATCGCGCCGCCATCGGAACCCGGCGCGGCCAGCAACGCGATCTTGCGGGTCTTGATGCCCGGCTTCACGCGATTGAGCAGACTCAGCGCCGGCGATTCCTTAGGACCGGAAAGCTTCGCCGTGCCCTTCTTCGGCGCGGGCAGACCCAGCCCTTCGGCGACGGTCGCAGCCAGTCCCGCGTCGAAATTGGCAAGAATCTCGTTGACTACGCGCGCGCGAATCTCCGGCTTCGTCACCTTGCCGAGTTCGAACTGATACGCGGCGGCGATGTGGTCTTTCTCGGGCTGAGACATGCTGTTGTAAAACAGCGCGGCCTGCGAGAAATGATCGGAGAACGATTCGCTGCGCACGCGGATCTTGGTGCCTTCCACGCGCTCCTGATAGCTTTCGAAGCCGCCGTCCGACGGCGCCGGGTCCGTTTCCTTCGGCCAGCCGCCGCTCACCGAGTTCGGCTCGTACGAGGCCTGTCCCACGTTGATCGCCTGGCGGTGCATCGCATCGCGCTGATTGTTGTTGAACGGGCATACCGGCCGGTTGATCGGAATCTCGTGAAAGTTCGGGCCGCCGAGGCGGCTGATCTGCGTGTCCGTGTACGAGAACAGGCGGCCTTGCAGCAGCGGATCGTTGGAGAAATCGATACCCGGCACGACGTGGCCCGGATGGAACGCCACCTGTTCGGTCTCGGCGAAGAAGTTGTCGGGATTGCGATTGAGCGTCATCTTGCCGACGATCTTCACCGGCACCAGTTCTTCCGGAATCAGCTTGGTCGGATCGAGCAGGTCGAAGTCGAACTTGTGCTCGTCCTCTTCCTCGATGATCTGCACCCCAAGCTCGAACTCGGGGAAGTCGCCCCGTTCGATCGCCTCCCACAAATCACGCCGATGAAAATCCGGGTCCTTGCCCGCGAGCTTCTGCGCCTCGTCCCATAGCAGCGAATACGAGCCCAGCACCGGGCGCCAGTGGAATTTGACGAAGCGGCCCTTGCCTTGCGCGTTGACGAAGCGGAACGTGTGGATGCCGAAGCCCTCCATCGTGCGCAGGCTGCGCGGAATCGCGCGATCCGACATGGTCCACAGCACCATGTGCGCGGACTCTGGCACGAGCGACACGAAGTCCCAGAAAGTATCGTGCGCGGAACCGCCGGTCGGCATTTCGTTCGGCGCTTCCGGTTTCACCGCATGCACGAAGTCCGGAAACTTGATCGCGTCCTGAATAAAGAATACCGGCATGTTATTGCCGACCAGATCGTAATTACCTTCCTGCGTGTAGAACTTCACCGCGAAGCCGCGCACGTCCCGCACGGTGTCGGCCGAGCCGCGCGGGCCCTGCACCGTCGAAAAACGCACATAGACCGGCGTTTGCACGGACGGGTCCTGAAGGAATGCGGCCTTGGTGTACTCGCTCAGCGACTCGTACACCTGAAATACGCCATGCGCGGCCGAGCCGCGCGCATGCACGATACGCTCGGGAATGCGTTCATGGTCGAAGTGCGTGATCTTCTCACGCATGATGAAGTCTTCGAGCAGCGAGGGGCCGCGCGGGCCGGCTCGCAGCGTGTTCTGATTGTCGGAGATCTTGACGCCCTGATTGGTTCGCAGGGCCTGGCCATCTGGACTCACTCGAAACTGTTCGAGGTCTTTCGATTTCGGATCATTTGCGTGTGCGCTAGCCGCCGCGGGCGTGCGCGTACTCTTCGTACCTGCCATGGGGATGGGCTCCTTGTATTCGGGCGCGCCGGTGGAAGGCCGGTCTCACGCGCAAAGATGCAAGCAGCAATCAGCGTACCCGCGAGCGCCGGCACGCTTTCGCGGCGAGGGAAAGAACCGGGGGACGGCGACTCTACGCCGCCGCCCCTTTCCTGCGAGTGTCGATTACGTTTCGTCAGAAACGGTAGTTAAGCGAAATGTCGGCCACGCCATTGGCCCTGCTGCGCGTGACCGGGCTGTTGCCGGCGCTGCCGACCAGTTGCTGGAATGCGCCGTCGGCCGTCGCGAACCAGTGCTTGTTGAACAGCCACACCGCGCTTACGCCGAATCCCACCGACTTGACTCCCGCGCTCGCGTGGTACTGCGAAAATTGCGAGTTCGCCGCCTGCTGCTGGTTGACCCCGAACCAGCTGTTCATGTACGTGGAGTCCGCGATCGAGACGTTCGGACCGGCGAACCAGAAGAACGTCTTCGAACTGCCCGGCATCGGCATATACGCGCCCAAGTCGCCGATCCAGCCATTCGAGCCGCCGAAGTAACGCCGGATGTCCGCGCGCAACACCAGCGGGAAGTCCTTCGACACCACGTATTCGCCCGCCAGTTTGACGCCGGGCGCGAAGTTGATGTTGCCGAGTCCGTCCAGCTCCTGGGGATCGTCGCGCCCGCGGCGTCCGAGGTCGTAGACGGCGGCCAGACTCACGCGCCAGTTCTCGCCTTGCGCGACGTTGACCCCGAACCCTTCACCGCTCGACAGGAAGAACAGGTCCTTGTAGCGCACGTCGATACTCGGTCCGGCCACGACGTGATAGCGGGCCGAGCCCTCGAAGCGCGGCTGGAACGATGTCGCCACACCGACTCGCACCTGCCAGTCGGGAACCTCCGGCTGGTACATCTTCTGCAATGGAATGCCGACCGAGTATTGCCACTCGCCCAGCGGTGAGGGCGTCTGCGCCGACGCCGAGCCCGGCAGGAAGGCAATGCCGCCAAGAGTCACGGCGACCACAGACGTTGCCGCGATGCTTATGTGTTTATTGCGAAGCTCGCCGCTCCGCTTTCTACGGCTGTTCAACACCAGAAGCCTCCGATCTCGCTTGTAGCGAAAGGGGTTATGTTCTGCCCGAGGTCCACATCGGCTAAAAATCGGGCGACTGCCGCGCAGTTACTTTACGGCATGTAATTTTTTCAGCAATCGACATGCGCTCCCCCACGGGCTTCACTGCCCATGCGGCCAAAAGGCCGCCCACGCGGGCTTGTGTATGAACCGGTTCATGAGAAAGATATGCCGACTGACGCAGATGTGCAAAATACGCGCCACATCGGTGGAGAGCGGGCTCGAATCGGCTGAAGATCTGGGCGAAAGGGAAATCGCGCCGGCCCGCCGACCGGGGACGCTTCCCCAACGGAAGCGTTCCCGCAACGGCCGCGCCTCCGGCTCGAAGCACCCGGCGCGGACGCAACGGCTCGCGTCACAGCGGAAATCGCGTTGTCGAGAGAATTTCCTTGAGCACCATGAAAGAGCGGATTTGCCTCACGCCCGGCAGATAAAGCAATTGCTCCGCGTGCAGGCGATTGAAGCTGTCGCTGTCGCGCGTGCGGACCGTCATGAAATAGTCGAACTCGCCGGTCACGACGTGGCACTCCATGCAGCCGGGCACCTTCTGCGCAGCTTTCTCGAATTCGGCAAACGACTCCGGCGTGGAACGGTCCAGCACCACGCCGATGATCACCAGCATCCCCGCACCGGCGGCCTTCGGGTCGATCAACGCGACTACTCCGCGAATCAGTCCCGACTCCTTCAGCCGTTCGACGCGCCGCAAGCAGGCCGGCGCACTCAGCTTGACCTTCGCGGCCAGCGCGACGTTGGAAATGGATGCGTCGGTTTGCAATTGCCGCAGGATCGCCCGATCGATCCGGTCGAGCGCGTGAAGCGGGTCGGTGTTGACGGCGAAGGCAGGGGCCGGCTTCTCTGCCGTGCGAATTTTTGTTGCGCTCACGGTTTTCCTGACGAATTTTTATTAATGGGTTTCTGGATCGACAGTTTTAAAAGTATGCCGAAGTGAATTTTTTCGCAAGCTCATTTCAGGCGCTTTTCCCTACCATTGATTCAACGCGACGGCTTACCAGTCGCGTCGACAACCCAATGACCACGGAGCTGCCATGAACCTGCAACGATTCCCCCGCTACCCGCTCACTTTTGGACCGACGCCGATCCAGCCGCTCAAGCGCCTGAGCGAGCACCTCGGCGGCAAGGTGCATCTGTATGCGAAGCGCGAGGACTGCAACAGCGGATTTGCGTTCGGCGGCAACAAGACGCGCAAGCTCGAGTACCTGATTCCCGAAGCGCTGGCACAAGGTTGCGACACGCTGGTGTCGATCGGCGGCATCCAGTCGAACCAGACCCGCCAGGTGGCCGCGGTCGCCGCGCATCTGGGCATGAAGTGCGTACTCGTGCAGGAGAACTGGGTCAACTACTCGGATGCTGTCTATGACCGCGTCGGCAACATCCAGATGTCGCGCATTCTGGGCGCCGACGTCCGGCTGGTGAGCGACGGCTTCGACATCGGCTTTCGCAAAAGCTGGGAGGATGCGCTGGAAAGTGTGCGTGCCGCCGGCGGCAAGCCGTACGCGATTCCGGCCGGCTGCTCCGATCATCCGCTGGGCGGCCTCGGGTTCGTCGGCTTCGCGGAAGAAGTGCGCCAACAGGAAGCCGAACTGGGCTTCAGGTTCGACTACATCGTCGTATGCTCCGTCACGGGCAGCACGCAGGCCGGCATGGTGGTGGGCTTTGCCGCCGACGGCCGCGCCGAGCGCGTGATCGGCATCGATGCGTCGGCGAAACCCGCTCAGACCCGCGAACAGATCACGCGGATCGCGAAACAGACAGCGGAACAGGTCGATCTCGGCCGGGACATCACCGCGAAAGACGTGGTGCTCGACGAGCGCTTCGGCGGTCCGGAATATGGTCTGCCTAACGAAGGCACGCTGGAGGCGATCCGCATGTGCGCACGGCTCGAAGGCGTGCTGACCGACCCGGTGTATGAGGGCAAATCGATGCACGGCATGATCGACATGGTGCGCAATGGCGAGTTTCCGGAAGGCTCGCGCGTGTTGTACGCGCATTTGGGCGGTGTGCCTGCGTTGAATGGGTACAGCTTTATTTTCCGCAATGGGTGAGCGGGTTGGCGCGCGAGGCGGCAGGCGGTCCCGCCCACCGACTCGACGCACACGGGGGCACGCGAGCCCTCGCCCCGTCACGCCACCAGCGTCTTCTGCAAATGCTTGCGCAGGAAGTCCACAAAAGCCCGAATCGTGACTGAGCTTTGCCGATGGTGCGGATACACCGCGTACACGCTGGTCGCGCCAGGCAGAAACGCGTCGAGAACGGGCACGAGCTGACCGCTCCTGAGCGCATCGGCAACAATAAAATCAGGAAGCCGAACAATTCCCAGACCGGCCACGGCCGCATCGCGAATCAGATCGCCATTGTTGGCCCGCAAGGGACCCCGCACTTCGACGCCCTTCACCACGCCGTCGACTACGAAGTCCCAGCTGACCACGCCGCCATGACCGTATAACAGGCATGAATGACGTTGCAGATCGGCCGGCACGGCGGGTGCGCCGCGCCGGCGCACGTACCCCGGACTACAACACGCGACCAGCCTGACGTCGACAAGCTTTTGCGCGACCAGCGTGGAATCGGCCAGCGTGCCAATGCGGATCGCCATGTCGAAGCCCTCGCCCACCACGTCGACGGTGCGGTCGCTCAGTTCCATGTCGAAGCGTACCTCGCCGTGCTCGCGCAGGAACATTGCCACCAGCGGCGACAGATGCATCATGCCGAACGACATCGGTGCGCTGACGCGCAACAGGCCGCGCGGCCCGGCGCGGCGCAGCGACATCGCCTGCTCGGCGTCTTCAACCTCACTGAGGATGCGTCTGGCGCGCTCGTAAAACTCCTGACCTAGTTCCGTCACGGCCAGCTTGCGCGTATTGCGGATCAGCAAGGGCACGCCGAGCGCCTCTTCCAGCGCCATCACCCGGCGGCTCACGAACTGCTTCGAGAGCGACAGCCGACGGGCAGCGGCGGTGAAGTTACGCGCGTCGACCGTGGCGACGAAGATCCGCATGTCGTCGAGTTGCATTTATTGTCCACTCCGTAGTGACAGTGTTTCCAATTTTGCGTCGATTATAACCATCCAGATTGACCTACACTCTCATTCATGGATCGCGACCAATAACTGGCCGGTCGACCCCACCCAAAGGAGAAAAAAAATGCTCGAAATCAGACAAGCCAATCAACGTGGCCGTGCAGAACATGGCTGGCTCAGCTCGCGTCATACGTTTTCCTTTGCGCACTATCACGACCCGAAGCAGAACGGCTTCTCCGACCTGCTCGTGATCAACGATGACCGTGTCGCCCCGGCGCAAGGGTTCGGCAAGCATCCGCACCGCGACATGGAAATCTTTTCGTACGTACTGGAAGGAGCGCTCGAGCATAAGGACACGATGGGTACCGGCTCGGTGATCGTCCCTGGCGACATCCAGTTGATGAGCGCGGGAACCGGGGTGGCGCACAGCGAATACAACCATTCGAAGAGCGAGCCCGTGCACTTCCTGCAGATCTGGATCGCCCCCGCCGAAAAGGGCACGGCGCCGCGTTATCAGCAGCGGCATTTCAGTGCGGACGAGAAGCGCGGTGTGTTGCGCCTCGTGATGTCGCCGGACGGCGCAGACGGTTCTCTGGCGCTGCAGCAGGATGCGCGGGTGTACGCCGGACTGTTCGACGGCGCGGAAACGGCGCGGCTCGAGCTGGCCAACGATCGTTATGCGTACATTCATGTGGCACGCGGCAGTGTCACGGTGAACGGAGTCGAACTCGGCGAAGGGGATGGCGCGCGAGTGCGCGGCGAAGAAGCGCTGAGCTTCGCGCAAGGTCATGACGCGGAAGTGCTGGTGTTCGATCTGCGCAATATCGAAACATCGGCGTTGTGGGCCTGAAGCATCGGCTGCTTCGCCGTTTGAACGTGGTTCGCCGCACGGCGATGGGCGGCGAACCACACGGCTTTACCCTATCGGGAAAATCATGCGCTATACCCTGTTTGAAAATCAGAAAGACGCGATCATTCTCGTCGCCCGCATCGTGTTGATGGTGCTGTTCGTGATGTTCGGCTGGTCGAAGCTTACGGGCTTCTCCGGCACCGTCGCTTATATGACGTCGAGCGGCGCGCCCGTGCCCGAGTTGTCGGCGATCATCGCGGTGGTGATGGAGCTTGGCGTTGGCATCGCGCTGCTAGTCGGATTTTTTACGCGGCCGCTCGCTCTACTGCTCGCGGTTTATACCCTGGGCACCGCGATCATCGGCCACCACTACTGGAACATGACCGGCGCGGTGCAGTACGACAACATGATCCACTTCTATAAGAACATCAGCATCATCGGCGGGCTGCTTTTGCTGTGCGTGACCGGCGCCGGCAAGTATTCGGTCGACCGGCGATAGCCACGCAACACTTCCTGTACGCCACAAAAAAAACCGCCCGACGAAATGCCGGGCGGCTTGTCTTTGCAACTCTTTCGAAGCAGGCCGCGTGTTGCGCGAGCCACGCCGCTTGCACAAACAAAACGGCGGCCCGCGGGCCGCCGTTCATTACTCACACTGAGTGCTTCAAACTGCTGCTTCGGCTTCCGTCTCGCTGACCGCTTCGACTTCTTCGCTGTTGCGGATCAGGTGATCGAATGCGGACAGCGATGCCTTCGCGCCCTCGCCTACCGCGATCACGATCTGCTTGAACGGCACCGTGGTCACGTCGCCCGCGGCGAACACGCCCGGCACCGACGTCGCACCGCGTGCATCGACAACAATCTCGCCGTGCTTCGACAACTCGACCGTGCCCTTGAGCCACTCCGTGTTCGGCACGAGGCCGATTTGCACGAACACGCCTTCCAGTTCGACCGTCTTCACTTCGCCCGATTTCAGGTCCTTGTAGACCAGACCGTTGACCTTCTTGCCGTCGCCGGTGATCTCGGTCGTCTGCGCCTGCGTGACGATGGTCACGTTGGCGAGGCTGCGCAGCTTGCGTTGCAGCACTTCATCGGCACGCAGCGTCGCACCGAATTCGAACAGCGTCACTTCGCGCACAATGCCCGCGAGGTCGATTGCCGCTTCGACGCCCGAATTGCCGCCGCCGATCACCGCGACGCGCTTGCCCTTGAACAGCGGGCCATCGCAGTGCGGGCAGTACGCCACGCCGTGATTGCGATACTCGCGCTCGCCCGGCACGTTGATTTCGCGCCAGCGCGCACCGGTCGCCAGAATGATGGTCCTCGCCTTCAGCACCGCGCCATTGGCCAGACGCACTTCGTTGATACGCCCCGGAATCAGCGCTTCGGCGCGCTGCACGTCCATGATGTCCACTTCATACGCTTTCACGTGCTGTTCGAGCGCCATCGCGAACTTCGGTCCCTCGGTTTCCGTCACCGAGACGAAGTTTTCGATCGCGAGCGTGTCGAGCACCTGGCCGCCGAAGCGTTCCGCCACGACACCGGTTGCAATGCCCTTGCGCGCCGAGTAAATCGCCGCCGCCGCACCCGCCGGGCCGCCGCCGACAATCAGCGTGTCGAACACCGGCTTCTTTTCCAGTTCCTTCGCGGCGCGGGCGCCAGCGTTGGTGTCGAGCTTCGCGAGGATTTCCTTTACGCCGCTACGGCCCTGGCCGAACACTTCACCGTTCATGAACATCGTCGGTACCGCCATGATCTGGCGCGCTTCGACTTCGTTCCGGAACAACGCGCCGTCGATCGCCACGTGGCGAATGCGCGGGTTGATCAGCGCCATCACGTTCAGCGCCTGGACGACTTCCGGGCAGTTCTGGCATGACAGCGAGAAATACGTTTCAAATTGATAGTCGCCGTCGAGGTTGCGGATCTGTTCGATCACCGCGTCGTCGAGTTTGACCGGATGGCCGCCCACCTGCAGCAGTGCAAGGACGAGCGACGTGAATTCATGCCCCATCGGAATACCGGCGAAACGGATACCCGTTTCCTTGCCCGGTTCGCCGATCGAAAACGACGGCTTGCGTTCGCTGTCGCCGCGGCGCTCGACCACGCTCACGCGTTCCGACAACGTCGCGATATCGTTCAGCAATGCCAGCAGCTCTTGCGATTTTGCGCTGTCGTCCAGAGAGGCGACGATCTCGATAGGCCTGCTAACCTTTTCGAGGTACGTTTTCAACTGAGTCTTGAGATTGGCGTCAAGCATGGCGATTCGATTCCGTGACGAGGGGTGTTGTTGTCCCGGCGCCGCACGCCGTCCGGATAGGATCGGTGCGGACCGGGGACGCGCGAGCCGCTGTATGAAACGGCCCGCACGGTACTGCTGAACAGCTGCCTGGGCGCCGCGAGGCGCCGACTGCGAAAGTCTCGCGACCTTCTTAGATCTTGCCGATCAGGTCGAGCGACGGGGTCAGCGTTTCCGCGCCCGGCGTCCACTTCGCGGGGCAAACTTCACCCGGGTGAGCCGCGATGTATTGTGCAGCCTGCACCTTGCGCAGCAGTTCGCCTGCGTCGCGGCCGATACCGTTGTCGTGGATTTCGCACAGTTTGATCTCGCCTTCCGGATTGACCACGAACGTACCACGCAGTGCCAGACCTTCTTCTTCGATCAACACGTCGAAGTTACGCGAGATAGCCAGGGTCGGGTCAGCGAGCATCGGATACTTGATCTTCTGGATCGTGTCCGACGTGTCGTGCCATGCCTTGTGCGTGAAGTGCGTATCGGTCGACACGCTGTAGATTTCGACGCCGAGCTTCTGGAAATCGGCGTAGCGATCGGCCAGGTCACCCAGTTCGGTCGGGCAAACAAACGTGAAATCGGCCGGATAGAAAACGAAAACCGACCACTTGCCCTTCAGGCTTTCTTCAGTGACGGTCTTGAAATCGCCGTTGTGATAAGCCTGAGCCTTGAACGGTTTGACTTGACTGTTGATGATCGGCATTTGCTGAGTCCTCTTTCTGAGTGGTTGGAAAGTGGAGTCAGTATGTCAGACGACGCTTAATAGGTAAAGCGGATTGTTTTAATGATGTTAATAGTCTTACACTATTTATTTTTCTACCACCGACTATCGAGCTAATTTTTCAGTAGTCGCCAGAGGGTGGTCCGGCCGATTCCAAGCGCCCGGCTTGCCGCGGCGCGATTGCCGCCGGACTGTTCGAGGGCGTTCAGAGCGTCCTCGCGTGTGGGCGTGACACGGGGCGAATGGTTTTTGACGGTGACATTGGGCGCCGCCAGGGTAGCGTCGACGGTCACCATCGGCTTCATCCTACCAAACTCGGGGAATACTGCCCGCCAATCCTGGGACGCGCCCGCAGTTGCCTCGCCGGAAAAGATTGCCGCACGCGCCAGCAGGTTCTCCAGCTCCCGCACATTGCCGGGCCATGCGTAGTGTTCGAAAAGCGGGGCGAGAAACGCCAGCACCCGCTCCTGCGCCGCCTCCGGCAAACCATAGTGAAGCGCGCTGCGGCTCAACAAGTGCCGCGCCAGTTCTGCGATGTCGGCGCGCCGTTCGCGCAGCGGCGGCAATTCTATCTGAAGCAGGTTCAGCCGAAAATACAAGTCGGCCCGAAACAGACCCTGCTCCACCAGCGCGTGCAGGTCGCGGTGAGTCGCGGCAATGACCCGCACGTCTACCGGCGTGGCGCGGCCCGAGCCGAGCTTCATCACCTCGCGCTCCTGCAGCACGCGCAGCAGCCTGCTCTGCAGCGCCGCCGGCATTTCGCCGATCTCGTCGAGGAAGATCGTGCCGGTGTGGGCGATTTCGAATAGGCCCGGTTTGCCGCCGCGGCGCGCGCCAGTGAACGCGCCCTCCTCGTGGCCGAACAGTTCGCTCTCTATCAGCCCTTCGGGCAGCGCCGCGCAATTGAACGCGACGAACGGATTGCCGCGCCGCCGGCTGGCATTGTGGATGCCTTGGGCGACCAGCTCCTTGCCGGTGCCGCTTGCGCCCGTGAGCAGTACAGTCGCGTCGTGCGCCGCGCCGGCGCGGGCGAGCCGGCGCACCCGCGCGAGCGCCGGCGAGCGGCCGATCAGATCGTCCAGCTGATGCCGCGCGACCAGATGGCTCGGCCGCTGGCTGGTGCGCAGCGAACGATCGATCCGCTGCGCGACCAGCGCGTCCTGTACAGTCACCACGGAGCCGGAGCGCATACCGTGCTCGACGATCGGCACGCAGTTGACGATCAGCGCGCGGCCGCCGATCTGCTCGATACGTTCTTCAATCGGCCGGCCGTGCGCGAACGTTTCGCGCAGCAGCGGGCCCACGGCGCGGGTGATCTGCACGGGAAGGTCGTGGACATGGGCGCCCGCGAGGATGTCTTCGCTGCGGAGGCCTCTCGCGGCGGTCGGGGCGCCCGCCCGCGAAACCTGCTTCAAGGCGTCCCCCACGGAGACGTCCTTCGTGGCATCAAGGCCGAGCAGTTCGAGCATCGCGGGGTTGACGGCTTCGAGCTGGCCGGCTTCGTCGAAGGCGGCCACGCCGTCGCGCAGATGCGCGACGATCGTGTTCAGCCGCACGCGCTTCGACTCCTTCTGACGGCTCACGCGCGCCAGCTCGACCGAGCGCTCGAACGCCTCTTCGACCGCGCCGAGCGAGTACAGGAAAACGCTTTCCATCCCGGCCTGCTGCGCCAGATCGCAAGCCATGCCGGGGCCGATGATCACGCTGCAACCTTCAGCGACGAGCGTGTCGACGGCGAACCGCACTTCATCGACCGAGCGGTACGCTCGCTGTTTCAGGCCGACGTTCAGCCACGGGCTCAGGTCGGCGAGTTCGTGCGAGATCGTTTCATGCAGCACGAGCCCGATCTGCGCGCGAGGCCACGTGGTGGCGGCACGGGTGATCGCACTGAGCACGTCGAAACCGTTCACCTTGACCATCACGACCGGCACGCTCAGATGTTCGCGCAGATACGCGCCGTTCGATCCGGCGGCCAGCACGACGTCGACCGAGCCGGCTTCCACGTACGTCTGCAACGCGGTGACTGCCTCGCCGTAGCCTTCGCGAACCGGGAAGAATCGCGCACGTTCGGCGTAGCGCGGCACGACGGCGTCGCAAAGCGATTGCAGACGGCTGATACTGACGAGTGCGACGCCGGGGCGCCCGGAATTGGCATTCACGAGGGACGAGGTGAAAGTGGACACGGCGGCGCTCCTGCTCGATGTTGGAATTCCAGTTCCTGAAACGTTCCATGAAACGTTTCAGGAAACGACCACGGTATTCTGCCACGAACAACCCAACTCGCCGCCCCGGCCTAACCCGTTGATTATTCGAGACAACCGGCATGGCGCCGCCAATGGCACGCTTCCTGCAAAATAGCGCCAACATCCTTCCCGCCACGCATTTCTTCCGGAGACACTCACATGACCACTTCCGCCACCCGCCGCGCCGCCTTCCGCGCCAAAGTCAACCAGCGCCAGGGCCTGCTCGTGCCCGGCGCCTTCAACGCCATGAGTGCCCGCGTGATCGAGGACGCGGGCTTCGAAGCGCTCTACATCACCGGCGCGGGTGTCACCAATATGTCGCTCGGGCTGCCCGACCTGGGCTTCATCGGCCTTGCCGAAGTCGCCGAACACACGGCGCGGATTCGCGACGCGGTCGCGCTGCCGCTGATCGTCGACGCCGACACCGGCTTCGGCAACGCGCTGAACGTACGCCAGACCGTGCGAGTGCTGGAGCGCAGCGGCGCTGACGTGATCCAGTTCGAAGACCAGGTGATGCCGAAGAAATGCGGCCACTTTTCGGGCAAGGAAGTGGTCGCGACGAGCGAGATGGTGGGCAAGATCCGCGCGGCCGTCGATGCTCGCGAAGACGGCAATCTGCAGATCATGGCGCGCACCGACTCGGCAGCGGTCCATGGCATCGAGGATGCGATCGAGCGCGGCCATCGTTTCATCGAAGCGGGCGCCGACATTCTCTTTATCGAAGCGACCGAATCGCTCGCCGACATCGAACGTCTGCCGGGGCTGTTCGACAAGCCGCAACTGATCAACATCGTGATCGGCGGCAAGACGCCGGTGCAATCGCGCGAGGCGCTCGCGACACTCGGCTATGGCATCGTGCTGTATGCGAACGCGGCGCTGCAGGGGGCGGTGCTCGGCATGCAGCGAGCGCTCGGCAGCCTGAAGAGCAACGGCCGTCTCGATGAGGACGCGACGCTCGTGGCGCCGTTCAGCGAGCGCCAGCGGCTCGTCAACAAGCCGCTGTACGACAAGCTCGATCGCGAGTACGCCGCGAAAGACTGAACGGCGAGCGCCCGGGCGCCGCGCCAATGGAGCGCCCAGCGCCGCTGATTGGCGGACTGGTGGCGCCCGCGCCGGTCTTGCGCGACACCGGCGCATGCGCCCCACGCTCGCAGACCGGCAGCCGGCAAAACCGCGCGCCGGATGCGCCGCCCGCTGCGCACCGCGACGGTATGGCGCCATTTATTGCGTTAGGATTCAGGGCTGGCGGCGCGCGCGATCCCATCACGGCTTCGCGCGTGCCGCCGACCCTCGCTATCCGGCCGCTCGTCCGCCTCTTGCAGACGGCCAGCCCCCGACGCCCGGACATCCCCTGCCGTCGGAAACACGCAATCGAAAGGTAGTCGCAACAACCATGAAGGCCATACCCTCGCGCGCCATGCGCCAGCCCGCCCGCGGCATCGATGCCCGCCCACACCTTGCCGCGAGGGCCGCGCAATGAGCGGCGCCAGCACGCGCAATGCGCACGTCGGCTGGCTGCCGTACCTCGTCGCGGCCACCTTCTTCATGGAGTATCTCGACACCACGGTGATCGCCACCGCGCTGCCGCAGATGGCGCACTCGTTCGGCGTCGGTCCGAACAGCCTCAGTCTCGGCATGACGGCGTACATGCTCGCGCTGGCGATCTTCATCCCGGCGAGCGGCTGGGTCGCCGATCGCTGCGGCGCGCGCACGGTGTTCTTCAGCGCGATCGCCGTGTTCACGGGGGCCTCGGTGTTGTGCGGGCTGTCGCAGAACGTCGTCGAGTTCACCGCGGCGCGCGTGTTGCAAGGCATGGGCGGCGCGATGATGGTGCCGGTGGGCCGCCTGATCGTGGTCCGCAGCACCGAGAAAAGCCGCATGATGCAGGCCATCTCCACCATCACGTGGCCTGCGATCGCCGCGCCGGTGGTCGGGCCGCCGGTGGGCGGCTTCATCACGACCTACGCGTCGTGGCGCTGGATCTTCCTGCTGAACGTGCCGTTCGGTCTGGCGGCGATGGCCGTCGCGCTCGCGCTGGTGCCCAACCTGCGCGGCGCCGAACGCAAACCGCTCGACGTGGTCGGTCTGCTGCTGAGCGGCCTCACGCTGACGGCGGTTCTGTACGGCGCGGAACTGGCGAGCCAGCCCGACACCAATCCGTGGCTCGCCGCGGCGGTGGTGCTTGGCGGCTTGCTGATGGGCGTGGTCGCGTTCCAGCATGCGAAGCGCCACCCCTACCCGCTGATCGACGTATCGACGCTGAAAATCCCGACCTTCTCCGTGACGGTGGTGACAGGCTCGTTCACGCGCATCGGCATCGGCGCGGTGCCGTATCTGATGCCGCTGCTGTTCCAGGTGGGCTTCGGCTTGTCCGCGTTCAGATCGGGGCTCCTGCTGCTCGCGAGCGCGCTCGGCAACCTTGGCATGAAGGCGCTCACCACGCGGATCTTGCGGCGTTACGGTTTCCGCATGGTGTCGATCGTCGACGTCACCGTGGCCGGCGTGTTCATCATTGCGTGCGGACTGTTGACGCCGGACGTGCCGCTCGCGCTGGTGCTGTTCGTCGTGTTCGTGTACGGCGTCGCGCGCTCGATGCAATTCTCGACGCTCGCCACGCTGGCCTACGCCGACGTTGCGCAGCCGCAGATGAGCGCGGCAAGCACACTCTGGAGCGCGGCGGCGCAGATGACCATCGGTCTTGGCATCGCGTTCGGCGCGGTCTCGCTGCGGGTGGCGGCGCACTTGAGCGGCGAGACGAGCGGTCACGTCTTCACGCTCGACGATTTCAGGCTCGCGTTTCTGTTTGCGGGTGTGCTGACGCTGGTGTCCGTGCTCGGTTATATGGGCTTGGCACGTGACGCCGGGCAGAGCATCGGCGGCGGCTCGCGCGGCAGCGAGGGGCCGGCGAAAGGCTGACGGCCTGGCTAATGGCGGGTTCAGGCCACTTTGTTTGACCTCTCGCGCATTCCTGCAAGGAGACATCCTGTGCAAGCAGACGAACTGACGATTTCCAGCAACAAGGCCGAGCTCGACATCGAGATGGTCTATGCGTTCCTCTCGCAGCAAACAGCGTGGGCCCAGGGGATGCCGCGCGAGACGTTCGAGCGGGCCGTCGCGGGCTCGCTATGTTTCGGCGGCTATATCGACGGCAAGCAGGTCGCGTTCGCGCGCCTGATCACCGACGAAGCGACGTTCGCGTACCTGTGCGATGTGTTCGTCCTGCCCGCGTATCGCGGCAACGGCTACGCGTGCGCGTTGATGGAACACGTGTTCGCGAGTCCGTCGCTGAAGGGTCTGCGAAGAATCGTGCTGGTGACGTCTGACGCGCATCGTGTCTACGAGCCCCACGGCTTCACGCCACTGGCGAATCCGGAGCGCTACATGGAGTTGCATAACCCGGATGTCTACAAGACGAGCGCTTGAGACAAGATGAGCGGGGCTGAAGGCCGCTCGAGCACGGTGCAGGCAAGCACGCCTCGGCGCCCCATCGCATTGGCGATGCGCAACGTAACCCCACCCCACACTCGCTCACCTCGCGTCTTCATCCCACGATGACGCACACTGTCATGTGGGTGCCACGCTCGCCGGTTACCTTGCTGCGACAAACAGAAACCGTCACAGCCCATGCACCCCCTCGAGCGCAACAGCCACGATCGCGATTCCATCCTGAACGGCGGTCGTCTTGTTTAAGGCCGCCTCCGTCAGCGCGCTGCTCAATGCGTTCCTCTCGACGATGCAGATCACCCTCGGCATCACCGCGCATTCGGACGGTCTGTTCGCCGACGGCATCCACACACTGAGTGACCTGGCCGCCGACGCCGTCGTGCTGCTGGTGCTGTATCTCGGTGCGAAACACCTCGGCGCCCGGGCGCGCCGCGCAGGTCACGCGCACGCCCACAACGCCGACAGCAGGCCCGAGCAGGCGCTGGCCTCGCTTTTCATCGCCGTCATTCTGGTTTTCACCGCGGCGCAAATGCTCTGGTGCAGCGTTGCACAGACCTCGACACTGAGCAGCAACGATGCGATGAATGTCGGCGCGCTCGCCGTCAGCGGCTTCGTGATGGTCGCCAAGGAAACGCTGTTCCGGTACCTGCGCGCGCAAAGCCGGCGCACCGGCTCGGCGCTTCTGCAGGCGAGCGCATGGCATGCTCGCGTCGACGCGGTGTCGGCGCTCGTCGCGACGCTGGGTCTTGCAGGCAGCCTGGCCGGTCTGCCGATGCTGGATCACATCGCCGGCGCGGCGATCGGCCTGATGATCCTGCGCATGGGTTACGCATCCGGCCGCGACGCGTTCCGGCAACTGTTCGCCGGCTCGACCGGCAATGCGCCCGCCCGTCAGGCGCCCGACTGAATTGATCGACCGGACTCGCCTGCTGATGCTGATGCGGCGTCAGCCGTAAGCCCGCTCGCGCATCCATTTCGTCATGATCCATTTGTCGCCATCGAGCACTGGCGCACCGGCGTGCAGCGTGAGCGGATCGAGTTGCCGCTGAGCGTTCATATAACGGAAATACACCGCACCACCTTGCCTTGCCGCGACCGACAGGCCCGCTTCGGGGAACGTCGTCTCGCCGCCATCGGGGACGTCATTCAGATAGACCACCAGCGTCGCGACGCGTTGGCCGCCCTGTGCGGTATGCACCGCGCTGCCCGGTTGGTCGGGCGGGAAGTAGTCGAAATGGGCGCGATATTCGCCGGTCATGCCGTAGTGCAGGATCTGCAGACCCTCGCCGTTTTCGACCGGCCAGTTCATCAGGCTTGCGATGCGCCGGTCGAGCCTTTCGATGAACGGATCTTCGGCCCGCTGATACCAGAAGCCTTCGCTGGTGCGGTTGCGGATCACGTCTTCCTTGCCGGTGTCGGGATTGACGGTCGTGGAGCGTTTCAACCGATGACGCGAGCGTTCGATCATCTCGCCGCACTCATCGGGCGAGAGCACATCGGCGAACACGATCACCTGCGGCCGTTCACAGCGCATCAGCACGCGAACGTCGCGATCGTACGCGCGGATCACGTTGCCGCGCGCGACCGGCGACGCGTCATACAGGTACGTGTGCGGTTCGGATTTGGCGGGCGCGGCTTCGGTCGCGGCTGCGGCGATGGAAGTGAAATCCGTCAGCTTCCGCCCAAACGCCTGATGCACGGCAACGTGCGCCGCTTCGCCGGCGAACCCGGCCCGTACCATCGCGTCGATCATCGCATCGAGACTGCAACCGCGCGCCACATTGCTGCTCAGCCACTCTTCCCATGCGGCATCCACTACTGGCATAACACGCCCTCTCACTGTTCTTCGGCCTGACTAAATAGGGATTCAACCGGCCAGATCATAGCAAGCGCGCCTTGCGGCGCATTGCACCCGAGCGGGCTTCAGGAGCGGCTATGATGGTTTCGATAGGCGGTGAGGCCACGGCGCGCCTGTGCCCTGAGCATGCGCCGCACGAGCGGCGACCAGCCGAGCAGCGTGCCCCGCACGCCCATCGCCTGACGCATCCATAGCCACAGATCGAAACTGTCGCGGTGTTCGGTGATGAGCCCGTCGCGGAACACGAAGCGCGCTTCGATCCGGTTGACTACCGGGCGGCCAGTCTGACTGAACAGATAGCCGGCTTCCCAATGCGCGCTGCCCTGATGATCGTCCGCCTCGATGCTGCCGAACGTCAGCGAGAACTCCTGCGCGCCCGCCACCAGCATGCGCCACATGTCGCGGACCTCGTCGCCATACAGCTCGCCGAAGGCGGGATCGCTGAAGACGACGTCATCGGCATAGCAGGCGATCATCGTTTCGGCGTCGCGTCGCTGAAACGCGGTGTAGAAACGTTCGATCAGTTCGGTGTTCGGATGGCTCATTGTTTGACGTGTCGTGCGTTCGAAGAAGCGCCCGCGAGGAATGCCTCGGCGAGCGTGCCGCACACGATAGCGGAAAACAGCGCGAATGGGGCGACGGCATTTCCCTAGCCGTTCGACGCCACCTCGCTTGGCCGCACCGATTCCGCCCTGGCCGCCAGCAGCCAGACGCCCGACGCGACCGCCGCGGCAAACCGACCCGCCACACACAGCGCGGCCGCGAAACCGTCGGCGAAGCTCGCGTGCGCGGCCGAAATCAGCGCGACCCGCAGGCCGGGTCGCAGATCCGCGGTGGCTGGTGCGGTGTCGCCGGTCAGCACACGCGCCATGAAACCCGCGCCGAGCGCGGCTTTCACGCCCGGCGTCAGCGGCGCGGCCGCGACGAAAGCCGCGTGCGTGCGCGCCGCGAGCAGCGCGCCGAGCACGCCGACCGAGATGGCGATCGCCGTAAAACGCGTGGTCGTGCTGATACCCGACGCCATGCCGGTGCGCTCCGGCGGCACGCACGCCATGATGGCCTTCTGCGTGTCGCCGTTCAGCATGCCGTTATGGTTCCAACACGCTGGCCTTTTTTCGTTATATCCTGTCGAATATCACGGTAGGCTTTGTGCATGCGTGAGAAGCATCTTTCGGGTCTTCCATCCGCACGCGACGAAGCACAACGAACCAGCAGGAGCCAGTAGCGGTGCGCAGCCGATTCCCTTTGTCAGAGCTCGCGGAGCGTGCTCAACCCTTTGCGAACGAGATTTCGTCGACCCTCGTTGCCGTGCGCTCGGCGTCCGAGCGGGGCCGAGCCGAATCGATCCGTGACGTGGTCGATGCCTATCGGCGTCTGTATGGCAGCGTGCAGCGCTTCGTTCTGATGCTTACCGACGACCGCCTGAATTTCGCGTCGGTCGGCACGTCAGGTTCGCACTCGCTGAACCAGTTGCTGTCGATCCTCGCCGAGCAGGCACTCGCCGCAGGCTTCGCCCGTCTGCGCGAACTGAAGGCGACCATCGAGGACGCCCGCCCGGCGGAACAGTTGCGCGACGCGATTTTCTCCGACGCGTTCAGCAACGACGTGGCCGCGTTGCGCAAGGTAGTGGCGGAACTCGAACGGCTCGACGCAGCCTTCATCGGTCTATGCGTGGGCCATGTGCTGGAACAGCACGCACGTGCGGACAGCGGTGCGGGCCCGGCCATCGCCGGCAAGCGCCGTACAGCGCGAAACACGACGACTGCCTCCACGCCACGCAAAGTGAACGCGGAGCCTCGCGTCACGCGTGCGAACGGCTGATTCGCCGGTGCCGCCCATGAGTGCTTTTTTTGCCGACCGTTATATCTGCCTGGATATATCGCGACGGGCGCTCGCGCAGGCAACGCAGCCGTGCGCCACGCGCCGTCTGTGCGCGTCGAGCCTGCCTGACACCGAACCGGATTCGAACTGCCCATGCACACACCGCCGTTTCGCCTCGCCCAGCCCTCGCGTCTGAAACTGTCCGACGAGCTTGCCGGCACCGGCATCCGCGCCGTCGATCCTTGCTGCAAGCCTGCCAACGTCTCGCCTTCGAACACGAAACGGCGCGCGCGCCTCGCCGAACTCGACGGTCATCTGCATTGTTCGATCATCGGCACCTGTTTGAGCACGCACGAGTTGCGCAAGCTGGTGCCTAAATTCACCGCTCTCGACCGGCGCGACGCGAGCGATCTCGAGATTCATCACTCGGCAGTGGAACTCGCGATCGAAGGCGGCCCCGCTGCGAAGGCGCTGCACAAGTTGCTCGACGAGCGCTATGCGGGTGCGATCCGCCGCTTCGACAAAGCCACCGACGATGCCGATCTGCTCGAACTCTGGAACGAAGCGCTGAAATGCGGCGACATCCCGCCTGCTTACTGGGCGCTAATGACGCATCCCCTGACGACCATGCCGGTGCGCCAGAAAGCGTTCGGCGACTTGCACATGCTGTCGCACCTGGTAGGCGCGGCCAACCGCGCGGATATTCGCCGGCTGGTTGCGCTGGAGGAGGAAAACGCCGCACTGAAGGAAAGAATCGAGCGGCAACAGAGCCGTCTGCACGAACTCGGCATGGAGCGCGATGCATCGATTGCCGCACTGAACGCGCGGATCGCGCAACTCACCGCGCAGGCCTGCCGCCCGATGCCCGCCGATGCCGCCGGGCTGGAAGCCGAAGTCCAGCAACTGCGCGACAGGCTGGCCGACGCCGATCGACGCGTCGCGTTGCACACCAGCCGCCGCGAAGCCGCGGAACAGCGCGCGCTTCTGGAACAGGATGCCGCGCTCGCACTGCGCAAAAGCCGCGACAAGGCGCTGGCGCAGCTCAAGCTGGCGCAAAGCGAATGTGATGCGCTCGAGCGCGCCACGGTCGACGCCGCCGACGCCGCGAGCGGGGCCGTGACGCGCCGCGCGAGCCTCGACAGCGTGCACGGCAAGCGGATCATCTATGTGGGCGGCCGGCCCGGCTCGAATGCCGCACTCAAGCGGCTGGTGGAAGCGGCCGGCGGCGATCTGGTGGTGCACGACGGCGGCGTGGAGGATCGCAAGGGACTGCTTGCCGCCGCGCTGCCCGGTGCGGATATCGTCGTGTTCCCGGTCGACTGCATCGACCACGATTCGATGAATACGCTCAAACGGGTCTGCGAGCGCCATCGGATCGACTATCACCCGGTGCGTACCGCGAGCGTGGCGAGCTTCGTCGAATTGATGGCTCGGCTGCATCCCGACCATCTCGCCCAACTCGGCAACCTGTCGCCGTCGGCGTTTTGCCTGCGGCACGGCTGAGCGCGAGGCTCGCTGAGCCAGGGATCGCGAGGGCCGCCGGGGACCGCTCAGGAACGGATCAGCCGCGTCAGCTCGGCGATCTGCTTCGCACAACTGCGCTGCGCCTCTTCTTCGACGTCGCGATACAGGCGAATGATGGATTCGCCAACCGGGGTGAGCGTGCAGCCGCCGCCGCTTTGACCGCCCTGCTCCGAATGCGTGGCCGGCGACTTGAGCGACCGGTTCAATTCGTCGATCAGCAGCCAGGCGCGCCGGTACGACATGTCGAGGCTGCGCGCCGCCGCCGAGATCGAACCGTACTCGCGCACCGCTTCGAGCAGATCGACTTTGCCCGGCCCGAGCGCGACGGCATCCGCACTACGAATGCGCATCCGGAAGCGCACTTCGGGGCGCGGCTTTACGGATTTCTGCGCGGATTTCTTCGCCGCTGCGGGTTTGGTTTTTGCGGTGTCAGCCATGCGCAAAAGCATACACGAACCGCTTCGCGCTGCCATCCTGGCCGAACGGCTTTCAACGTTGTGGCGGGAAACAATATCCGTAGTCTTCGCAGCCAGGGCAACCCGGCGCGGGGCTAGGCGGCAAGCCCAACGAAAGCGCGCGCTGTGCGGCGAGGAATTTTTTCCAGCGCAGGTTGGCGACATTCAGCGCGACAAGTGTGGGGAAATAGCGCGTCAGCATCCACGTGACTTCGGTGCGGCCGGCGAGGCCAAGGTCGCGCCACAGGTGGTCGGGCCGCAGGCATGCGTGGGCAATGATCGTGGCGAGGCAGTGCGCATCGTCGGCGTGGACGACGGGGCTTGTGTGGGTGAGCAGGAGCGCGTGGAGCGAGCGGACGAAGGAGGTGTGTTCGTCGATGTTGGCGTTCATGTCGACGTTGCGCGCCAATGCCACTTCGGCCGCATGCGTGAAATGCCGCGCCAGCAGCGCATGCCACTCGCGCGGCCGGAGTCCGAGTAAGGCGAGTTCGTCATGCACGTCGCGCGCGGCGATCAGCTTGGCGAAAAGCCGCGTGTCGGCGCTGGCCGCGTTCGTCGTTGCATGCAGCCATTGACTCATGCATGCGGCGACTTGCGGGTCGGGCGGCAACGACAGCGGCTCGACGTCGCATGCGCCAACCCCGGCAGCAGATACGGCAGGAACAGCGCGTGCAAGCGGATCGTCAGACATGGCGGCAAAGCGATGATGAAGAGCCAACCTATTATGTCAGCCCTCCCAACCCACGCATCAGGTCCAACGTATCAACTCAAAACCCACGCTTCGATTCGCGCGAGCCGTTTAACGTGACGCGGTGCGGGCAGGATGTCCGAGCCGGAGAACAGAATCGGCGCGCCGTCTTCGGCATCGAGCATGCGACCGCCGCATTCGTAAGCGATCAGCACGTTCTCTCCGATCGGCGTATTGAACAGCTCGTGCCACGAGAACGTCACGCTATACCCGTCCAGCCCGCGCGCGACGAACACCGTACGCTTGAATTCGCCCGGCACCTCGTTCGGCAACCCAGCTTCCGCGATCAAGGTCGTCAGGCGCACGCCACGGTACGCATCGACGCTGCGAATGAAGCGATTCGTCGTATAGCAACACAGATCGAAAGGCGCGGCCGTCACGCTGTCGTAACGCCGAAGCGCTTCGAGGCTGAGCGACAGCGGACGCTGAAACCGTCCGCCCAGCACGAGCGCACCGTCGACGGCGGGCGCGGCAATCGTATTCACACTATCCATACGCGGTTATCTCCAGCATCGACGCCCTGGTGATCTGTTCATTCGCTATGTCCGTGTGTATATTACGCTGCGATGGTGGCAGGCGTGTGCATCAACGTGTCAATACGCGGTATACCGCCACGCATATCGGCCATTACGCCGCCGTCGGAGTGACGCCTCGCATTCGTGGCAACGACGGCGCGCGGTTCGCTAAACCGGCCATGTCGCCGCACAACGCAAAGGCAACGCAGGGCAACGCAAGCCAACGTAATGGCGTCGTAATGCGACGCTCACACATAACGCATCGGGGTTATCGCATGATCCGCAAGCTGCTCGCTTCTCTCGTGGTCGTCACCGGCATCGTAACGGCCGCGCCCACCTTCGCGCAGGACTCGGGGAACAACACGGTCAACGTGCTGTACGCCGGGTCGCTCGTCAACCTGATGGAGCGCAGCATCGGCCCCGCGTTCGAAAAGGCCACCGGCCAGCAGTTCCGCGGCTATGCGGCGGGTTCCAACAAGATCGCCAACGAGATCAAGGGCAAGCTTCGGCGCGGCGACGTGTTCATCAGCGCGAGCCCGAAGGTGAACGCCAGCCTGATGGGCGAGGCGAACGGCGATCACGTCACGTGGTATGTGAATTTCGCCGAGTCGCCGTTGATGATCGGCTATAACCCGCAGAGCAAATTCGCGTCGCAATTCAAGAGCAAGCGCTGGGACGAGGTGTTGCAGCAGCCGGGTATTCGCATCGGCCGCACCGATCCGAAGCTCGATCCGAAAGGCGCATTCACCGTCGAAATGATGACGAAAGCGGCCGGGCTCTACCATCAGCCGGACCTGGTCGAGAAGACGCTCGGCGCGCCGGAAAATCCCGCGCAGGTGCTGCCCGAGGAAACGCTGGTGGGCCGCCTGCAATCAGGCCAGCTCGATGCAGGCTTCTTCTACTCGACCGAGACGTCCGACCTGAAGATTCCGGCGATCCACCCGGCGCCTGAATTGCAAGCCAAGGCCAGCTACACACTGACGATCCTCAACGACGCGGCGAATCGCCCCGGAGCGGTCAGCTTCGTCGACTTCCTGCTGAGCGAGCAAGGCCGCGCCCTGCTCAAGCAGCATGGCGTGGACGTTGTCAAACCCGTCGTGAGCGGCGCCGTGCAGTCGATGCCGCCTTCGGTGCAAGCCGTCATCGACGCCGCCACGCACTGACGCGGTGAAGCGCGCCGCTGCGCGACCGCTGCTGTTATTGGCGGCGCTGCTGGCTGTCTATCTGTGCGCTCCGTTCGTCGCGAGCGTGCCGCAACTCGGCGCCGCGGATTGGGCAAACGTGGACTGGCGCGCGACGTGGTCGGCGGTCGGCGTATCGGCGGCGAGCGCCACGGTGGCCTCGTTCATGATCCTGCTGGGCGGCGTGCCGCTCGGCTATTTCCTCGCGCGGTCGAATACGCGCAAGATGGCGCTGCTGGGCTTCGTCGTGCAGTTGCCGCTCGCGCTGCCGCCGCTGACGAGCGGCGTGCTGCTGCTGTTTCTGCTTGGGCCCTATAGCGGAATCGGCCGCCTCACCGGCGGCGGCCTGACGGATTCGTTCGCCGGCATCGTCCTCGCGGAAATCTTCGTGGCCGCGCCGTTTCTGATCATCGCCGCGAAGTCCGCATTCGCCGCGGTCGATCCAATGCTCGACGACGTCGCCGCCACGCTCGGCCATCATGCCAGCAGCCGCTTTTTCCGCGTGATGCTGCCGGTGGCGTGGCCGGCAATTCGCGCAGGACTCGCGCTCGCGTGGCTGCGTGCATTCGGCGAATTCGGCGCGACCGTGATGCTCGCCTATCACCCGTATTCGTTGCCGGTCTACACGTACGTCGTATTCGGCGGCCAGGGGCTGCCGGCGATGATGCCGTTGCTGCTGCCCACGCTCGCGATCGCGATACTCTGCGCCGCGCTGTCCATCTACAGTCTTCGGCAAAAAACCACGCCCGACCCAACCGAAAACGGCGATGACACGCTCGAACCCGGCACAGATCTCACCGCGAGCCGCGGCGACGCCGACAATCGCCGCCTCACGTTCCATCTGCAACGTCAGGTGGGCGCCTTCGATCTCGACATCGCGTGGGCGCCGGCCACGCGGCGTCTCGCGATAATCGGGCCGTCGGGTTCGGGCAAATCGCTAGCGCTGCGTCTGATCGCGGGGCTCGAATCGAACGCGTCGAGCACGGTGCGGCTAGGCGCGACCGAGTTGCACATGCTGCCGCCCGAGCACCGCCAGATCGGCTACATGCCGCAGGATTACGGCCTGTTTCCGCACATGAGCGTGGCGCGCCAGCTCAGCTTTCCCCTTGACGCCGACGCCGCCAGCGCACGTTACTGGCTCGATCATCTGGGCCTCGCGCCGCTAGTCGGACGCTTGCCGCATCAGTTGTCGTTCGGTCAGCGGCAACGGGTGGCGCTCGCGCGCGCGCTCACGCGCCATACCGGGCTACTGCTGTTCGACGAGCCGTTCGCTGCGCTCGATACGCCGCGGCGGCGCCGCTTGCAGCAATCGCTGCGGGCATTGCAGCGGGAGATCGCCGCGGTGACGATCATCGTCACACACGATCCGGATGAAGCCGCGCTGCTCGCAGACGAGGTGCTGGTGGTTGAACAGGGGCGCGTGTTGCAGGCCGGCGCGGTCGCCGACGTGTTCGAGCGGCCCGCTTCGATACGGGTGGCCGCCTTGCTCGGCTTGCACAACGTCGGCGAAGGTTCGATGAGCGCGGCGGGTCAGCTGCAGATCGCTCCGGGCTTGACGGTGTCAACGGCCAACGGTGTCTCCCTTCCAGCCGCGGGTCAACGCGTCATGTGGCGCGTGTCCTCGCATGCGTTGGCCGTGACGCCACAGGGCGCGCATGCCGGGGTCGTCGAGTCGGTCGAATTGCGGCGCGGCGAGCGCTATGTTCGCGTGAATATCGCCGGGGTGGGCTTCGACCTTGCCAGCGAAGACGCCGGTTTGCGCGAGGGTGCGCCGTGCCGGCTCGACCTCCGCGCGGCGGGCGTCAACATCTGGGCCGCGGCGTGCGGCTCGCGTCAGGCTTCGTCCGCGTGAGCCCGCCTCCTGATTTCGGCGAGCGATGCATCGACCCGTAGCTCGCCGGACTCGAACACCGTCACGAGCGCTTCGTCCCAGTCGCCCGCGACGGTGTGTTCGTCCCACGTGACGGGCAGCGTGACGGTCCGGTACTCACCGGTGCGGCGATGCTTCAGCAACGTCAGACGCCCTTTCATCGAACGCTTCGCGGCATCCGTGACCGGGTCCTTGCGCACGTCGTGCCACTCGTCGCCAAGGCGGATCGCGGAACACTTCATCGCGAAGCGCTGCGTGTCGCGGTTGATCTGCTGCAACAGCGCGCCGCCCATGCCGAATACGATGTTATCGGCCGCGAAGCCGGCCTCGTCCATCGCGGCGAGGATCGTCGCGATCGAATCGGGGTTCACGCCGTCGCCTTGAATCACGCGCACGTTATTGAGCACGCGCCGGCCCTTGCCATTCACCACCGAGCCGAACGACGCGTCGAGCGCGCGCAGCGTCTGCAATACGATCGTGCGCGGATCGCCGGAGTCGGGCCGGATCACGAGGGTGGCGCGTGAATCGAGCACGGCCTGTTTCAGTTGCGTGCCCCATACGTCGAGCGCGGCAAACAGATCGTAGGAATCGGACACCACCGAAACGATCGCGCCCGGCTTGCCGAAGCGCGCGATCATGTTGCGGAACGCGTCGGTCTCGCGCTCGCGGCCCCATGACGTGATGGTGCTGTGTTCGGCGGCCGGCACGGAAAACGCCGCCATCGTTTCGTGGTAGTAGTGGTTCGCCGCCGCCACGCCGAGCACCGTGTCCGAACCCATGAAACTGACCAGATGCGCCGCGCCGCCGATCGCCGCCGATTCCGCGCTCGACACCCCGCGCGCGCCGAAATCGTGCAGCTTGAACGGCAATTGCGCGAGGTCGTCGCTGCTCCTTTGCAGGTAGGCGCGGATCGTTTTGCGCAGATGCCAGCTTTGCGTCGCCACCGTGATCGGATACCACACGCGCAGCAGCATCGTTTCCAGATACGAAGCGAGCCAGAACACCCGCGGGTCGTCGCATTCGACCGTCACCAGCACGTTGTGCGTCGGCACCACCGAGCCTTCCGGCACCGCGCGAATCCGCACCGGCAGATAGCCGCCGCACTGCTCGACCACATAGCGCCAACCCGCTTCGTTGAACGGCTCGCCATGCGTACTGAAAAACGCTTTGGCCTGCTCGATCATGGCCCGGGTGACCGGCCGGCACAGGTATTCCTTCAGCAGCATTTGCAGACCGAAGAACAGCGTGCGCTCATAGCGCCCGCCACGCGACTCGATGTACGAGAACATCGCCGACGCCTGGGGCGGATATTGCAGATAGTGCGAGGCCTTGTACGAATCCGTGTTGAGGATCGGATTGGACAGGATCGACGCGATGTCGCCAGCGCTCACGTGAGTTCCCCAAGGTAATCGAACGGATGCGGTTCTTTTACCATACACCGTCAAAATACCCGTGCAACGCGCCGCTCAGCGGACCGGCTCAGAGCCCCGGCTTCAATTGCGGCGGCAGATTCGGCCACGTGGCCAGCAGCCGGCCGATCATGCTCTTCCGGCGTTCGGCGATAGCCGGCAGCAGCATGTTGGCAAGCAGGCCGATGCCGTGGGCGAGCGCGCTGTCGCGCGCGAGCGTCACGAGCGGCACGCCGCGGCACAGCGCCTCGTTGACCTGGCGGTCGTCGCGCGGAAGCTGATGCGCGACTTTCGCGCCGAGGGTCTTTTCGAGCGTCGACAGATTGATCTGCGCGTTCTTGTCGTATTGATTGACCACCACTCGCACCTTCGCGGCCGGATAACCGAGTTCCCGGAAGATGTCGAGCATGCGGCGCCCGCCGTGCAGGTACAGCGGCGTCTGCCGCACGACCATGCAGATCGCGTCGCTATGATCGAGCGCGTGGATCGTCAACGGGTTCAGGCTCTGGCCGATGTCGATCAGCACGGCATCGTAGCGCTCGCGCACCAGCGTGAGAATCCGCTGCAGCTGCGCGGGCCGCAACTCGGCGGCCTTGAGTGGGTCGCCCGCGCCGGCCAGCACGTCGAGGTTCGCCTGCACGTGCATCACGCACGAGTCGAATAGCGCGGCGTCGAGCTGATCAATCTGCGAGCATAGATCGGCCAGCGTGGTCGGCGGGGGCCTGTCGGCCATCAGCAGGCTGGCATCGGCGAATTGCTGGCTGAGGTCGATCAGCAGCACGCGCCGCTCGCGCTGCGCGGCTAGCGAACAGGCGAGATTGACCGCGATCAGCGTCGTGCCGCTGCCCCCCTTGCTCGATGCCAGCGACACCACGCGGCCCGCGCGCCGCCCGGCCGCGGTTTTCCTCGCGTCGATCTGGGTGAGCGCGGCGGCGACGGCCCGCGGATCGAGCGGCCATGACAGCACGTGCTGCACGCCGACGCGCATCGCCGCGCCGGGCAACGCGGTGGCCGGCGAGCGCACCACCAGCATGCAATCGAGCGCCGGCCAGCAGGCGAGCGCCTCCTCGATACCGTCCATTTCACGCGCGTTCAGACTGGCGTCGTCGACGATCAGCAGATCGGCACTGCGGATCAGGCGCGCGTGCACACGCAGTTGCCGGGCCGAGCCGTATGCCGTGCGCAACCGGTAACGCACGCCGCTTCCCTCGAGCCGCGCGACGATCTGCTGCGCGTGGTCGATGCTGGCGGCAATCAGGAAGATGTCGATCATGTCAGGTCTCCATCGGTCTGAGGCCGCCGGTTGGGGAGGCCACGCCGAGCTCCCCGTCGGCGTGCGGACTCATTCGTCGTTGTTCGTCGTTATGCGTCGCTATTCGTCGAACGGTGTTGGCCGGATCTGCGTGTCGCGCTCGTGATCGGTATGCCGTTCGGGCGACACCGGCATTTCATAGAGCGCGTCGCGCAACGCGTCGCGCCGGATCTCGGCCTGGGCCTTGCGCCTGAGCGCCTCGGCAACCACCAGCGTCATCACATCGACGGGTGACTCGGCGAACAGCGCGCGCCGTCGCGCCGCGACACGCCTGCGATAGGAAAGCCCGCTTGCGCCCGCGCCAGGGAATGGGTCCGTGCGCACGACAGCGTCCGGCTCGCGAATCCGTTTTTTCATGACAGCCCCCGAAAGATGAGCCTTGCCCACGTTTTTTGTCCAGATGTCCGTGTCCGTGCGACAGCACGGACACGGCACCCAGTCCACCTCGTAACATGTGTCTCTCTCTGGAGACTGTGGCCTCTCCTCGCTTCTTCGCACCGGCTGGTCCTGGCCGGCGCTGCCCCTGCCCTTGTTCGGGGTGCGTTACTCGCCGAACTGCGCGAATGCGGCACTCATCGTTATTTACATCCCTTCAGTCCATCGGTAAAAGGAACCTGATCGCGAGTCAATTTCACGTCATCCGGTTCGGAATGCCGATAATCTGTGTATCGGTCATTCAGCCGTTTTAATCGACGTCCGTTCAGTTGGCCCCGCCGCCACGCAAGCCCGGCTTCCCCGGCCGTGCCTGTGAAGTCCGTGTTGCCGCCGGCTTTTTTCCAATCTCAGCTTTCCCCGTGCTGCGGACCGGTCGCCAACGCATTCAGATTTCACATGCAGTGCTTATTGCAATGGTTATGCCATGCGGACCGGAAGCCTTATGCCGCCGTGAATCATGCGGCGTGGCAGCCGTGACCGAAATCGTCCGTGCCGCAGGTTGATTCGTTCGTGAAACGCCGATGCGCCACGGTCGGCGGCGCCGCGAAGCAACCCGGCGCTCGCCGGCCACGTGCCAATCCTGCGCGGGCCATGACTGGCCAAGGTTTGCGCAACTCGCCCAGTTAGCGATACTGATCGTCCCAGCATCACGTCACGCTGGCGCGGGCCTGCCCGATATGTAGCAGGCATGAGACGAACCACATTGCCGACGCGCCATTCGCATTGCGATTTAGCGCGGCGCGATTGCATGGTTATGTGGGAAGCCTCGCATAACCCGGCTTGACCGGTTCTTTTTAATCGTCCACAGCGCGCCAATTGCACGAAAATCATTTCTTAATCCCGATTTGTTTGTATGGCGCTATCAGGCGCTTTCGCTTATCTTTAAGCCATGCGCCAATTAGAGCGCCGTTTTCAGGTCATCGAGGCAAAAAACGGTTTGGTGATTCGCGGTGAAGGCGTGCGGCGGTTTCAGCAATGAACGCTCACGCTATCGGTTCACCTTGTGGCATTTTCGCGGTTTTATGCCGCCCGTTCCATGCCCCATCAGTGCAACCGCCGTATGCGTCGTCGCCGGACTGCTGCAGCCGGCCCTGAACGTTGCACGCCAACCAGCCCGATCCGCGCGAGCGGACCGGGCTGGTTCAGTTGACTGAAGGCCGGTGCCGCCCGCCGGCGTATCCAATGTGTCGAACAGCGGTCCTGAGAGCAGCATCGAACCGGGGGTAACATGACTACGACTTGCACGCCTGTCGACGCGGAACGCACCGTTCTGTACGTGTCGAACTCGCCCGATCAG
This sequence comes from Paraburkholderia sp. SG-MS1, assembly GCF_012275575.1. Taxonomy (GTDB): domain Bacteria; phylum Pseudomonadota; class Gammaproteobacteria; order Burkholderiales; family Burkholderiaceae; genus Paraburkholderia. The sequence continues at coordinate 53,737 of NZ_NPIH01000251.1, forward strand.
AAACTCGTCGATTTTCTGGCGACGTCTGGCTGGCAAGCCGTGCACGCCAAAAGCACGGCAATCGCCGAACGCATGATCGAGCGCGGCAATATCAAAGTCGGCCTCGTACAACTGCCCGACGAGTGCACGTCGCAGCATCTGTCCGCGCTCGCGTCCTGCATGCGGCGCGTCGAGACCAACTGGGTCGCGCAGATCGTCCCCGGCCAGGCGGAAGACGAACTGGTCAGCCGCTTCATCCTCGATTACTGCTTCGACTTCGTCACGCGGCCGTGGCTGAACGACCGGCTCGTGTTCGCGCTCGGCCATGCGCACGGGCTGTCGAGCCTGCGTCACGCGCCCGATGCGCCCGAGCCTTCGCTCGGGCGGCACGGCATGGTCGGACAATGCGAGGCCATGCAGCAGCTGTACCGGCGCATCGACAAATGCGGCGTGACCGACGCGCCGGTGTTCGTCGCCGGCGAATCGGGCACTGGCAAGGAACTGACCGCTCGTGCGATTCACGAGCGCTCGCCGCGCGCCGGCCGCGCGTTCGTCGCAATCAACTGCGCCGCGATTCCGCCGAGCCTGCTGCAAGCCGAACTGTTCGGCCACGAGCGCGGCGCGTTCACCGGCGCGCTGCAACGCAAGATCGGCCGGATCGAAAGCGCGCACGAGGGCACGCTCTTTCTCGACGAAATCGGCGACATGCCGCACGAATGCCAGGCAGTCCTGCTGCGCTTTCTGCAGGAAGGCACGATCGAGCGGCTCGGCGGCAATGGGCCGATCAAGGTCGACGCGCGGGTCATTTCGGCGACCCACGTCGATCTGGACAAGGCGGTCGAAGACGGACGCTTCCGCTCCGACCTGTATCACCGGCTGTGCGTGCTGCGCCTCGTCGAGCCGCCGTTGCGCGAGCGCGGCGGCGACATCAAGCTGCTCGCCAACTACGCGCTCAGCATGTACCGGCGGGACGGGGCGCGCAAAGTGCGCGGGCTGTCGAGCGACGCGATCGTCGCGATGTCGAACTATCCGTGGCCGGGCAATGTGCGCGAGCTGATCAATTGCGTGCGGCGCGCGGTGGTGATGAGCGAGGGCCGCTTCATCACCGCGAGCGACCTTGGTCTGCCGGAAGCGGACAACGGCCCGGCGGTGACGCTTGCGGAAATCCGCAGCAAGGCGGAAAAGGACGCGGTCGAACACGCGCTGCAGCGGCATGGCTACAAGCTGTCCGAAGCGGCGGCCGAGCTGGGCATTTCGCGCGCGACACTGTATCGGCTGATGCATGCAAACCGGTTGCATCAGGAACCCGCGGGGACCCGCGCGTCGAACGCGACCGGCGGCCCGGACGCCGACGACGAGGCGCAGCGGCAAACGTCCTCGGTGGCTTGAGCCGGGGCGGTTGCGGCGCTGGACCTTTCCCGCTCGCACCTCATCTGGCCGTGAAACATCTCGGGCCGGCGCACCCCATATTGATCTCCAAGCGGTTTCATCCCGCCGCCCCCGGGAGCTTCGCTATGGCGATCACCTGCTTCATCCGCTATCGGATCGACCCTTTCCAGCGCGCCGCTTTCGGCCCGCCGCATCGCGACGCAAGCCCGATTTGAAGACACCGGACCGATCCAGCGGGCAAGCTTTGTGCTATCCGTGCTGGACGGGCCGTTCGCCCCCGTCCGCCTGGCATGGATGTCGTCATCGGCTATGGTTACGCCTGGCATGCAGCCCACCCAGGCACGCGTCGCGTCCCCGGCCCAGCTGAAAGCCTTCACCCAACGGCAATTCACCTGCGGAACTTGTACGCCCCGGCCGGTGTCGGTTCATGGTCACGCCGCCGACCCGTCCCATGTTTCGGCACAATGTCCGCACCCGGTATCCCGCCTTACACCCTATGCGCAAACTATTCCACGTCTGGCTTCTTCTTTTCTTCGTCATCGGCGCGGCGCCGGCCGTCGCGGCCGCCGCGCAAGCCGCACCCGCGACGCCGGTCTCCGGCAGCGCGGTAAGCCTGACGCCCCAGCAGGCACGCGACGCCCTCGCCGTGCTCAACGACCCGAAACGCCGCGCGCAAGTCGCCGATACGCTGCAAGCGATCGCCGCCGCCGGCGCGCTGAACGCCCCGCCCGTGGCCGCCTCCGCGCCGGCTGCCGCGTCCGCCCCGGCAGCGGCGAGCGGTCCCGCCGCGCTGGTGCCCGACGCGTTCAAATCCAACGGACTCGCGTCGCAAATGGCCCGTCAGGGCGCCCATTGGGCGATGCACCTCACCAAGTCCCTGCGCGGCTCGCTCGCCGCGCTGCTCGACGTCACGTCGGTACGCGCGTGGTGGAACTGGCAGTTGACGAGCCCGCACGCGCGCGCCTTGCTGGTCAACGTCCTGTGGACCCTGCTGGCCGCGCTCGTGCCCGCACTTGTGGTCGAATGGCTCGCGCGACGTTTGCTGCGCCGCGCATACCTGGCGATCGCCGCGCGCCGCGAACGCAACAACGAGCAGGACGAATTCAACGGCGACGACGCACAAGCCACGCAAGCCACGACGCCCGTCGACACGGCGCCGCCTGCGGCACACACGCCCGGCGCCGCGCCAACCTTGCCTTTGCCGCTGCCCACGGGACCGGTGCCGCCGGTGCTCGAAGCCGAAGTGCAAGCCGTCAGTACTGCTGCGGTGGCCGATCCGGCGTCCGCCGAAGACCGCGTGATCGAAGCCCAGGGCAAGCGCAAAGCCACTCATCACTGGACGCTACTGCAGCGTCTGCCGCGCGCGCTGTTGATCACCGCGCTGCGCCTGCTGCCGCTCGCGGTGTTCGTCGGCGCGGCGAGCGCGCTGATCTCGGTGTTCACCACCAATGGCACCCCGCAGGACCGCGCGCTCGATTCGCTGATCGACATCTACGCGCTGTGCCGCGTCATCGTGATCATCGGCGACTTCTTTCTGCAACCCACCGCGCCGCGTCTGCGGCTGCTGCGCATGGGCGACGCCTGGGCCGTCTTCGTGCAACGCTGGATCGCGCGGATTGTCGGTGTGGTGGGCGCGGGCGTCGCCCTCGCCGAGATCGGGCAGTCGCTCGGCCTGAACGACGCCGCGCATCTCGCGCTCTTGAAAGTGGTGGCGCTCGCCGGCCACGTGATGATCTCGATCCTGATCCTGCGATGCGCAAGACCGGTCGGCGATCTGATCCGCCAGCGCTTCGCGAAGCACGACTCGCTGGAAATGTTCACCAATGCGCTCGCGGACGCCTGGGCGTGGTTCACGGCCGCCGTCGTGATGGCGCTGTGGTTCGTGTGGGCATTCGACGTGCAGAACGGCTATCACGCGCTGCTTCACGTCGGCGGCTGGACCGTGGCGATTCTGGTCGGCGCGCGGCTCGCGTCGATCGTGATCTTCGGGGCGCTGGCGCGGCTCTTCCAGGCGCAGGACGAGTCGGCGAAATCGCTCGTGCACCAGCATGCTTACCGCTATTACCCGCTGCTGCGGCGGGTAATCGGCTGGGTCATCGGCGTCGTCACCGCGCTGGGACTGTTGCAGGTATGGGGCGCCGACGTCGTCGATCTGTTCCGCGCCGGCACGATCGGCCATCGGTTCGCGTCGGCGCTCGCCACCATCGGCGTGGCCGCGATCATTGCGCTGATCGTGTGGGAAATCGTCAACGTCTCGGTCGAACGGCGGCTGGACCGCTGGACCACCAGCGGCGACCTCGTGCGCGCCGCGCGCTTGCGCACGCTGCTGCCGATGTTGCGCAGCGCGCTCTTCTGCGTGATCGCGCTTGTGGTGGTGCTGACCGGCCTGAGCGAACTCGGCGTGAACATCGGGCCGCTGCTCGCGGGCGCAAGCATTTTCGGCGTCGCGCTCGGCTTCGGCTCGCAAAAGCTGGTGCAGGATTTCATCACCGGCATTTTCCTGTTGATGGAAAACGCCATGCAGGTCGGCGACTGGGTCACGCTCGCGGGCGTGTCCGGCACGGTCGAATATCTGTCGATCCGCACCGTGCGGCTGCGCGGCAGCGACGGATCGCTCTTCACCGTGCCGTTCAGTTCGGTCTCGACGGTGAACAACACGAATCGGGGACTCGGCAATGCGGCGGTGCGCGTGAACATCGTGTTCGGCCAGGACGTCGATCTGGCGATCAACACGCTCAAGGAAATCGGCGCCGCGCTGCGCGAGGACGAGAATTTTCAGGCCGGTATCCTGTCGGACTTCGCGTTCTGGGGCGTCGATGCGGTGGACGGTTCCGCGGTCACGCTGGCCGGTCAGATACAGTGTCGCGACACCGCGCGCTGGGGGGTGCAGCGCGAATTTAACCGGCGCATCGTCGACCGTTTCCGCGAGCGTGGCATCGAGATCGCGAATCCGCAGCGCAATCTGCTGACGTGGGATGCCGGGAGCGCGGCGGCGAAAGTTGAAGGGGGTGGGTCGTCCGGACCGGCGTTGAAGGATGCGCCGGTCGACGATGCTGCGTCGAGCGCGGCGAGCCGAAAAGGGGATGCGCCGGTCGAAGATCAGATTCCCGTCGATCCGAAGCCGGCAGGTGGTCCGGGCACGCCCGGCAATCCGGGGACGCCGTCGCCGCATGCATAATGCTGCGACGGCGAACGGCGCCTGGTGTGGGGGGCAAACGCGGGTCCGCCCGGGCGCCGGGCCGCTGCGAATGTCGTGCGCGGCCTGCTGCGCGAGCCCAACCGGCCTGCGGCTCACACAACACCGCGAGTCGCACGCCCGATCGCCCCTACTGCACCTGCCACCAACGCGGCAACAGGCGGCGCACTTCGGGCCGCCGATACCGGTCATCGATCAGGTGCACCACGCCCTGGTCCTGTTCCGTGCGGATCACGCGACCGGCCGCCTGCACCACCTTGCGCAAGCCGGGATACAGATACATGTAGTCGTAGCCGTTGCCGAACCTTGCGTCCATCGTGCGGCGCATCTGCTCGTTGACCTCATTCATTTGCGGCAAGCCGAGCGTCGCGATGAATGCGCCGATCAACTGCTGACCGGCCAGATCGACGCCTTCTGAAAACGCCCCGCCCAGCACCGCGAAACCCACCCCCTGATTCGTGGTGCGAAAGCGCGTGAGAAACGCGTCGCGGGCGGCTTCGTCCATGCCCGGCTCCTGCGCCCAGACCGGCAAGGCCGGATG
>NZ_NPIH01000252.1 GCF_012275575.1 Paraburkholderia sp. SG-MS1
CGGCGTGCCGTCGGCGGGCATCGAATACTATCTGCCGCTCTTCTTCGACGAGACGGCGACGCTGTTCCACTACCTGCCGCAAGGCGCGCAGCTCGCGTTCGTCGGCGATCTCGACGCCGCCATCCGGCGCTTTACCAACGACACGAAGCAGCGCTACAACTTCCTGTCGCATGACCGCGACCGGCCGATCCTGGAGCCGGAGCGGCTGTTCCTGTCGGACGAAGATTTCTTTGCTTTCGCCAAGCCGTTCGCGCGGCTCGCGCTGCCCGCCAACGCGGGCGGCGGCTGGTCCACCCCGCTGCCGAATCTCGCGATCGACCGCCACGCCGACGATCCGGTGCTGGCCTTGCGCGCGTATCTCGACACCACGCCGAATCGCGTACTGTTCGCGGCGGAGTCGGCGGGCCGGCGCGAGACGCTGCTGCAGTTGCTGGCCGACAATCATCTGAAGCCCGCCTCGAGCGACAGCTTTCAGGACTGGCTGCTCGGCGACGCGCGTTTTTCGTTGGGCGTCGCGCCGCTCGCCAACGGCTTCGCCGTGCCGGCCGACGGCATCGCGATCATCACCGAGACCGAGTTGTACGGGCCGCTCGCGCGGCGCGCGGGGCGTCGCCGGCAGGAACAGGCGAGCAACGTCGATTCGATGGTGCGGGATTTGTCCGAGCTGAAAGTGGGCGACCCCGTCGTGCATTCGCAGCACGGTATCGGTCGCTACATGGGCCTCGTCACGATGGACCTCGGCGAAGGCGAGACCGAGTTCCTGCACCTCGAATATTCGGGTGACAGCAAGCTCTACGTGCCGGTCGCGCAATTGCACGTGATCTCGCGCTATAGCGGCGCCGATCCCGAAAGCGCGCCGCTGCACGCGCTCGGCTCCGGCCAGTGGGAAAAGGCGAAACGCAAAGCCGCGCAGCAGATTCGCGACACCGCAGCCGAGCTGCTCAATCTGTACGCGCGCCGCGCCGCGCGTTCGGGCCATGCGTTCCCGCTTGAACCGAAGGACTACGTGAAGTTCGCCGAGAGCTTCGGCTTCGAGGAAACACCCGACCAGGCCGCAGCGATCGCCGCCGTGATCGGCGACATGACAAGCGGCAAGCCAATGGATCGCCTCGTATGCGGCGACGTCGGCTTCGGCAAGACCGAAGTGGCCTTGCGCGCAGCGTTTATCGCGGTGATGGGCGGCAAGCAGGTGGCGCTGCTCTCGCCCACCACGCTGCTCGCCGAACAGCATACGCAGACCTTCACCGACCGCTTCTCCGACTGGCCGGTGCGCATCGCGGAGTTGTCGCGCTTCAAGTCGACCAAGGAAGTCAACGCGGCAATCCGGCAGATCAACGAAGGCACCGTCGACATCGTGATCGGCACGCACAAGCTGCTGTCGTCGGACGTGCAGTTCAAGCGGCTCGGGCTCGTGATCATCGACGAGGAACACCGCTTCGGCGTGCGTCAGAAAGAGGCGCTCAAGGCGCTGCGCGCGGAAGTAGACGTGCTCACGCTCACCGCCACGCCGATCCCGCGTACGCTCGGCATGGCGCTCGAAGGGCTGCGCGATTTTTCGGTGATCGCGACCGCGCCGCAAAAGCGCCTCGCCATCAAGACTTTCGTGCGTCGCGAGGAAGACAGCGTGATTCGCGAAGCGATGCTGCGCGAGCTGAAACGCGGCGGCCAGGTCTACTTCCTGCACAACGAAGTCGAAACCATCGAGAACCGCCGGCAGATGCTCGAAGCGCTCGTGCCCGAAGCGCGCATCGCGGTCGCGCACGGCCAGATGCATGAACGCGAACTCGAACGCGTGATGCGCGACTTCGTCGCCCAGCGCGCTAACGTGCTGCTGTGTACGACGATCATCGAAACCGGCATCGACGTGCCGAGCGCCAACACGATCCTGATCCATCGCGCCGACAAGTTCGGCCTCGCGCAATTGCATCAGTTGCGTGGACGCGTGGGCCGCTCGCATCACCAGGCGTATTCGTATCTGCTCGTGCATGATCCGCAAGGGCTCACCAAGCAGGCGCAACGCCGGCTCGAAGCGATCCAGCAGATGGAGGAACTCGGCTCGGGCTTCTATCTGGCGATGCACGACCTCGAAATTCGCGGCACCGGCGAAGTGCTCGGCGACAAGCAGTCGGGCGAGATTCACGAAATCGGTTTCCAGCTCTACACCGACATGCTGAACGATGCGGTGAAGGCGCTCAAGGAAGGCAAGGAGCCCGACCTTACCGCGCCGCTCGCCGCGACCACCGAGATCAATCTGCACGCGCCGGCCATTCTGCCGGCCGACTATTGCGGCGATGTGCAGGAGCGCCTGTCGCTTTACAAGCGCCTTGCCAACTGCGAACTCAACGACTCGATCGATGGCATCCAGGAAGAGCTGATCGACCGCTTCGGCAAGTTGCCGCCCCAGGCGCATGCGCTCGTGGAGACGCATCGTCTGCGGCTCGCCGCGAAGCCGCTCGGCATATCGAAGATCGATGCGGGCGAGGCGGTGATCGGCTTGCAGTTCATCCCCAATCCGCCGGTCGACGCAATGCGGATCATCGAGATGGTCCAGAAGCACAAGCACATCAAGCTCGCGGGGCAGGACAAGCTGCGTATCGAAACGCGCAGCCCCGATCTCGCGGTGCGGGTCGCGACGGTCAAGGAGACCTTGCGCGCGCTCGGCGCGCCGAGCCGCGGCACGGCGCCCGCTGCTGCCGCGCGTTGAGTCGGTTACCCACCTTCCGCACGCCTCGCCGTTAGCGTCGCGCGTCAGAAAATGGGGGGACGTGCTGCATTTTTTATGTGCATGCTGCGGTGCGCCAATGGCCGCCGCAGCATACGGGCGCATTTTTTTTGGGTATGATCGAAAGACTCAAATGCTGGAGTCTTGTCATGTCTCAAGTCGCTGAATCGGCGCAATCCTCACCCTCCACCTCCGCTTCAGACTCCTCTCCCATTTCGCTGCCGTGGGTCACCCGTCTCGTGTCGATGGACACGGTCAGCCGCAATCCGAATCTCGGCCTGATCGAAACGGTGCGCGACGAACTGCGCGCCGCCGGTATTGAAGCCACGCTCACGCACGACGGACGTGGCGGCAAATGGGCGAACCTGTTCGCCACCATTCCCGCGCATGATGGCGAAACGAACGGCGGCGTGGTGCTATCGGGTCATACCGACGTCGTGCCGGTGGACGGCCAGCAATGGGACAGCGATCCGTTCAAGCCGGAAATTCGCGGCGACAAGCTGTACGGCCGCGGCACGTGCGACATGAAGGGCTTCATCGGCGCGGCGCTCGCGCTCGTGCCGGAGATGCAGCGCGCAAAGCTCGCGAAACCGATTCACTTGGCGTTGTCGTTCGACGAAGAAGTAGGCTGCGCGGGCGCCCCGCTCCTGATCGCCGACCTGATGAAGCGCGGCGTGAAGCCAGACGGCTGCATCGTCGGCGAGCCGACCAGCATGCGCCCGATCGTGGCGCACAAGGGCATCAACGCGTACCAGTGCTGCGTGCGCGGCCAGGCGGCGCATTCGTCGCTGACGCCGAAGGGCTTGAACGCGATCGAGTACGCTGCGCGTCTGATCTGCTACATCCGCGACATGGCCGATCAGTTCCGCGAGCAAGGTCCGTTCGACGAACTGTACGACGTGCCCTTCACCACCGCGCAAACCAGCACGATCAGCGGCGGCAACGCGATCAACACGGTGCCGGCCGAATGCAGGTTCCAGTTCGAATTCCGCAATCTGCCCACGCTCGATCCCGAACCGATCTTCGCGCGCATCGATCAATACGCGCGTGAAACGCTGTTGCCGAAGATGTTGCGCGAACATCCGTCGGCGGCCATCGAGATCACGAAGATCGCCGCGGCGCCCGGCCTCGATTCATCTGAACAAGCGGCCATCACGCAACTCGTGCGTGCCCTGACCGCCGACCAGGACAAGCGCAAAGTCGCTTACGGCACCGAAGCCGGGCTGTTTTCGCTGGCGGGCATTCCGAGCATCGTATGCGGCCCGGGCGACATCCAGCAGGCGCACAAGGCCAACGAATTCGTCGCGCTGGAGCAGCTGGTGGGCTGCGAGCGCTTCCTGCAGAAATTCATCCGCAGCATGTCGGTCAGCGCAAGCGCTCACTGAAACGGCGCGGCGGAACGGTTCCTGCGTCAAACCGGTCTTATTCTCACCGAAGGACAACACGCTCCCGCCATGTCAACCGCCACGCCGCAGCACACCGACCACACGATCGACGGCGAGCCGATCCCTACGCTCGACGACATCGCCACACAGCATTTTGCGTTGACGCCGTGGGTCATGCGAACGCCGTCTTCGACCGGCTCGACTTTTCATCGCTGGAGCGCACGGTGGTGAATTTCAAGTTCGAACTGCTGCAGGCGGGTGGCAGCTTCAAGGCGCGCGGCGCGTTCACGAACCTGCTCGCGCTCGATGAAACCCAACGCAGCGCGGGCGTCACGTGCGTGTCGGGTGGCAATCATGCGGTGGCGCTCGCGTATGCGGCCATGCGTCTGGGCATCAGCGCCAAAGTTGTGTTGTTTCGCGCGGCCAATCCGGCGCGTGTCGCGTTGTGCCGGCAATATCACGGCGACATCGTGTTCGCTGAAGATATTGCCGAGGCGTTCGAACTGGTGCGCCGTATCGAAGCTGAAGAAGGCCGCTATTTCGTGCATCCGTTCAACGGTTATCGCACGGTGCTGGGCTCGGCCACGCTCGGCTACGAATGGGCCACGCAAACGCCCGACCTCGAAGCGGTGATCGTGCCGGTCGGCGGCGGCGGTCTTGCCGCCGGCGTCTCCACGGCAATGCGGCTCGCCAATCCCAATGTGCATGTGTACGGCGTCGAACCCGAAGGATCGGATGTGATGAGCAAGAGTTTCGCCGCCAATCACACGGTCAAGATGGGCCACATGCATAGCATCGCCGATTCGCTGATGTCGCCGCATACCGAGGAATACAGCTACGAGTTGTGCCGCCGTCATATTGATCAATTGGTGACCGTCTCCGACGACCAGTTGCGCGCGGCCATGCTGATCCTCTTCGCACAACTGAAGCTGGCGGTGGAACCGGCATGCGCGGCGGCGACCGCGGCGCTGCTTGGGCCGCTGCGCGAGCCGTTGCAGGGCAAGCGCGTGGGCGTGCTGTTGTGCGGCACCAATACCGACCCGGTCAGTTTTGCCGCGCATCTCGAGCGTGCACGCCATAGCGCGTCACAGTTTCCTCAATAGAAACATTCGTCGGCGCAGCCCGGGCCAAAACACTGGCCTATCCTTCTCAGGTTGGTATCATGCGGCTATTGATATCTGGGAGGAACCTCTATGAGCATGATCAAGGAATTCAAGGAATTCGCCCTCAAGGGCAACGTGATGGATCTCGCGGTCGGTGTGATTATCGGCGGCGCTTTTTCCACCATTGTAAATTCAGTTGTCAAAGACCTGATCATGCCGATCGTCGGGCTTGCCACCGGCGGTCTCGATTTCTCCAATATGTTCATTCGCCTCGGCGAGATTCCGCCCACTTATCACGGCAATCCCACTTCATACAAAGACCTGCAGACGGCAGGCGTCGCGGTGATCGGTTATGGCTCGTTCATCACGGTGCTCATCAACTTCATCATTCTCGCCTTCATCATTTTCCTGATGGTCAAGTTCATCAACAATCTGCGTAAGCCGGCTGAAGCCGCACCGGCAGAACCGCCGCCGACGCCGGAAGACGTGCTGCTGCTGCGCGAAATCCGCGATTCGCTGAAGAATTCCCCACGTTGAACCCTACCGATGCGGCACATTCAGTGCGCCGCATCCAGCCAAAAGAAAGGCCTGTGGCGACAAGAGTCGCCACAGGCCTTTCTCTTTTGCATGAGCTTGGAACAACGCGCTCATGCGGCGCACGCGTCATGCCTGCTTTCGCGCCTTCAGATTCACCGCGCTTTCGATCATCGTCTCGAGCTGGCCGAAATTGACGGGCTTGGTCAGATGCGATGTGAAGCCCGCGCTCAGACAGCGGCGCACGTCTTCATCGGTGCCGAAGCCGGTCAGCGCGACGGCGGGCGCATCCGAATGTTCGCGAAACGCCTTGATGAAATCGAGGCCCGTGCCGTCCGGCAAGCCGACATCGCTGACGATCAGATCGAAAGCCTGCTGCTGGGTGGCGGCGAGCGCATCGTCGACCCGGCCCACTACGGTCACGTCGTGACCCAAGCCACGGATCAGTTGCGCCATCACCTCGGCGGTATCGACGTGATCCTCGATGAGCAGGATGGTCAGCAATCCGCCCGCATGCACCGCGGCCTGAGCCGCGACCGGTTGCACGCCCGATGGCGGCGCCGCGGTCGGCAGTGTGATCGTGAAGGTCGCACCGCAGTGCGCGCCGGGGCTCTGCGCGGTGACGGTGCCGCCGTGCACGTCGGTCAACGCTTTCGTGATCGCGAGGCCCAGACCCAGCCCTCCGAATTGCCGCGTCATGTTCTGGCTGCCCTGCTCGAACGCGTTGAACAGCTTGCCGATCTGTCCCGGCTCGATGCCGATGCCGGTATCCTCGACGCAGATCTGCACATGCATGCGCTCGTCGCGCGTGCGCACGTAGATATGGCCGCCGTCCGGCGTGAACTTCGCGGCGTTGCGAATCAGGTTCCACAGCATCTGTTGCAGGCGCGCGCGATCGGCCAGCACGTAATGATGGGTCGCCCGCTTGTCGACGTGCACGTCCTGCTGCTTGACCTGGATCTCGCTGCGAAACAGTTCGAGCACGCTGTCCATCACGTCGTGCACATCGACCGTTTCGAGTGACAGCCGCAGCTTGCCGTTCGCCACGCGCGTCAGATCGAGCAGGTCGTCGATCAGCCGCGCTTCCAGTTCGACGTTGCGACGAATCATGCGCACGCTGTTGCGCGCCTGGTCGGGCAGATCGGGAATCATCTCCAGCACGCGGGCGCCGGCCAGCACCGGCGTGAGCGGCGTGCGCAATTCATGCGACAGCATCGCCAGGAAGCGGTCTTTCGCGCGGTTCGCTTCTTCGGCGGTCTGACGGGCCGCCTGCTCCGATGCGAGCAGCCGCTCGCGTTCCTCGATCGCCTCGCGCTGCGAGTGAATGTCGGTGCAGCTGCCGAACCACTTGACGACGTTGCGTTCGGCGTCACGCACCGCCACCACACGCGTGTCGAACCAGCGGTATTCGCCGTCATGGCGGCGAATGCGCATCTCGCGCCGATAATCGCCGGTCGGGTTCGCCACCGCCTTGAGCCAACTGCGGCGGATCGCTTCGCGATCGTCGGGATGCACCGCGTCCAGCCATGCGAGACCATACGAACTGTGGTCGGAGAGCCCCGTGTAGTCGCACCACTGCTTCGAGAGAAAATCGCAGTCGCCCGCCGCGTTGCATGTCAGCACGAGGTGCGGCAATGCTTCGGACAACGTGCGGTAATGCTGCTCGCGATCGCGCAGCAGCAAGGCCTCGTCCGATGCTCGTTGCAGGCGCACTTGCGACAGCACGCGCTCGACGGCTTCCGGCAGGTAATCGAGGTAATCGCCGGCCTTCGGCACCACGTCGGACACGCCCGCGCGCAATGCTTCGATCACGCGCGACTCGTCGGTAAACCCGGTCACGAGGATCGCGGGAATCCGCACGCCTTCCGCGCGCAAGCGGCGAAAGAAGTCGAGTCCGGTTTCCGGTCCGCTCAACTGGTAGTCGAGCACCAGCAGATCGGGGCCGCCGTCGGCAAGCCGCGCGCGGGCCGCATCCGCGCCCGCGCAGATTGCGACCCGGCAGCCGGCGCGTTCGAGCGACTTGCGCGCGAGCCGCAGAATGCCCTCGTCGTCATCGACGACGAGCACATAGGCGGCGTGCGGCGTGGACACTTCTTCGGTCATGCGAACTGTTCTCTGGCTGATGGGTTGGTCTGTCGGCTTGCTCTATCTTGTCATGAGCGGCTTTGGGGCAGCTTCGGGCTGCGCCGGACACGCACGCGCGCAAGCCCGCCATCACGGCGCATCCAGCCGATGGCCGGGCGGCAGCTTGACCACTTGCAGGAAGAAGCCCAGGCGGCGCACCGCTTCGATGAACGCATCGTATTCGACCGGTTTGCAGATGTAGACGTTGCAGCCGAGCTCGTAGCAGCGCGCGATTTCGCGCGGATCGTCGGTCGTGGTCAGCACGATGACCGGCACCGAGGCGGTCCGCGGCGATTCCTTCAGACGCCGCAGCACTTCGAAGCCGTCGACCCGCGGCATTTTCAGATCGAGCAGCACGACGAAATTTGTCAGGTCCCCGCACGCCGGATAAATGTCAGCGACGCGGCTCGGCGTCGAACCGCCTGCGCCTTCGGGCGGCGCCGGGCCGAAGAAATAATCGAGAGCCTGCTGCCCGTCGCGAAAACGCACGAAGCCGTTCGATATGCCCGCGCGGCGCAGATTGCGCTCGACCAGCGTAGCGTGGCCGTCGTCGTCTTCGATCAGCACGATACTGACCGTTTCCCCGTGACTCATATGCGCTCCGTGCTATTCATTCGTCCAGCCATGCGGCCTTTCATGTCCGCCACGTGTGTCACGCCCGTCATGTCCGCACCGTTGCCGTGCGCCCCCGTGCCGCGTCAGAGGCGTATCGGCTGTTCGGGCAACGCGACGAAGAACGTCGATCCCGCACCTTCGGCGGACTCGACCCACACTCGCCCGCCATGCCGCTCCACCGTGCGGCGCACCACCGCGAGCCCGATGCCGTCGCCGCGCGCGACCTCGCCGTGCAGACGCTGGAACGCGCGGAACACCTTCGACATATACGCAGCCGGTATCCCGAGGCCATTATCGCGGACGTAATAGGTGCGCATGCGCACCGCGCGCGGCTCGGTTTCATGGACCGATGCGGGCTCCAGCGCGCCGATCTCGATACGTCCGCTACGTGCCGGGTCAAGAAAATTCAGCGCGTTGCCGATCAGGTTACTGAAGATCTGCTCGACCGCGGCGGGGTCGCCCCATGCGGGCGGCAACTCGCGCACCGTGACGACCGCCTGGCGCTGGCTGATCCCGCCCCGCAGCGCGTCGACCACGCGGCCCACCACGCGTCCAACGCTGACCCGCTGCCATTGATATTCGAGGCGGCCCGCGCGCGAAATCCGCAACAGCGCGTCGATGATCGACGCCGCCCGCGTCACCGCCGTACGCAAGTAGTGCAACGACTCGCGCACGTCGCCGTCGAGAATATGCGCCATGCGCCGGCGCTGCGCCTGCGGCAATCCGGCCTGCGCCACGATGGTATCCAGTTCGTCGCACGACACCTGCAATTCCTTCGAAAAGCCTTGCAGATTCACTAGCGGCGAGCGCAAATCATGCGACACGCTGTAGATGAACATTTCGTTGTCTTGTGTTTCCTGACGCAGTTCCTCGTTGACGCTCGCGAGCGCCAGCGCATGCGCCTCGAGCCGGGTCTTCAGCGTGGCCTGCTTGTTCTCCGCGTCGCGCAGACGCGCACCGGTTTGATGCAGCACGGCGTCGAGCGTCGAGATTTCGTCGTTGCCCGACAGCGGTACTGCGAGCGGCCGGCCGTTGCCAAGGCGCTCGGCATTGCCGGTCAACACTTCGAGGCGCCGCCCGATGCTGCGCGCGAACACTGCCGCCGTGGCCGCCCAGATCAGCANCCCCAACACCGCCGCAATCAGCGCGTATTGCTGACGCTCGCGGCGCCGTGCGAGCGCCGCCGAACGGTCGGCATCGAGCCGCGTGGCCTCGTTGTCGAACGCGGTGAGCTCGTCGCGAAACAGCACGATCTGTTGCGGCAATGCGCCGGTTTCCTGTGCAATGAATGGCGCGAGGCTGCGCCCCTCGTGCAGCGCCTGCGAAATGGCAACCGTATGCGCGCGATAGGCGTCGACCACGCGCTGCATGTTGCGCACGCGCTCGACCTGCTGCGGCGTGGCGGCGACCAGCGCGTCGAGTTTCGACAGACGGTCGCCGAGGTCGACCCATACCGTATGACGCTCCAGTAGCGAGGCGTCGCGGGTCGCCATGGCCGTGCGCACTCGCGCGGCCTGACGCAGCAGCGGATCGACGAGGGCCGATGACTGATAGAGGATCTGCTTGCTGTTGTCGACCCACTGCGCGGCCTGCGCTGTCTGCTCCTGGGTATCGAAGACGACGCCAAGAAGCGCCAGCTCGACCACGCTCGGCACTGCAATCAGCAGCAGACCCTTCGTGAATAATTTCATGTTCGCCCGAAGGGTCGTTCGAGCCGGGGCGGCTCGCGAGCACCGGTTGCGCGCGCCCCGCTGACGCGCCAGAGGCAAACACCTCGCGCGCTGCGCAATGCAGCCGGCCGGGCCATTATCGGCGTGAACGCAAGATATTTCAACGCAACTGCAAGATGCGCTCGCCCACATAAAAATGACTTTTTTATTGTTATTGGATGTTTTTTCAGCGGCTCGTGCGTCTATGATGGAAACAGATGTGTTGGGATGCGAAAGCGCGCGGCGAGGCGGTTCGGCATGATTCGTGCGGGAGGCGATGAGGCGGCAAAGTCGTCGATTCATCGTGAATCCGACCTTGTCGTATGCTATAAAAGATCGACGTGCGGCGCGCGAAGCCGGGAGTTGTCGCATGAGGACGCAGCGTTTCTTGCAATTCTTTTTCAGGCGAATTTTTATGTCCTTCCCGAAAAAGCGTAGACGCGCGAAGGTGGACGGCGATGAGTCGTTCCTCGCGGTACTGCGGCATTTCAAGCCGTTCGGCCAGCTCGACACCAAGATTGCGCGTGCGCGTGCACAAGACGAGCCGGTGTTGTATGCCCACGTGTTGCCCGGGCTCGACGTGCTCCTGTGCAGCGTGCGCGGCGCGCAACCGCCCTATCCGGCGCCCGCCGAATTGAGGCGCCGCTGCATCGAATCCATCACCAATGCGTTGGAACAGCCGCTCGACGGGCTCGAGAACGGCGGGTACTGGTACGAGGCGGACGGCTTCGGCTTCCTTGTCTTCGCCAGCCGCGCGCGCGGCAAGATTCTCACGGAATTCGGCGCCACGCGAGTCGGTTCGCGTCGAGGTGTGCGTCGACAGGACGCCGCGGGCGATGCCACTCCGCGCTCACTCAGGTAGCGACGTCGCGATAGCGCCGGCGGTTCATTCCCGTACTTGTCGCATCCGGCAGCGCCACTGGTTTGGTTCAGGTGGCGCTGTATCCCATCTCTTCAGTTGAACTAGCCATATCCGGCGCCGCATTGACCTGTGGCGCCCCACAGGCGGCGTGCCGCTGTGCGTTACTCCCTGATCGAATCGTCGGCGTGGCCCCGCGCAGGCGGCACGCTGATCAACCATAGGAAGACGAACGACAGGCCGCCGCCGAAGCTCCAGCTCAGCCAGTCCGCGGGCAGCACCGGTAGCATGGAAAACATCAGCTCCCCTTATATTCGGCCGCGCTCGCCGGCGACACGACAGCGGGCTTCCGGTTCACCGCGGCGGGAGACGACGCACCGCCCGCCGACTTGTTGACCGGTGCGCCTTCCAGAGACAGCGGCGCCTTGGGCTTCTGCTTGACGCCTGGCGGCGGCGCCGTCGGCGCCTGACGAACCTGCGCAAGCAACTGTGCGCACGGCAGCGGCTTGTTGTTGCTAGGCGCGAGCAGCGGAATCAGCGCGGCGAACGGATTGATGAGGCCGAGTCCGATGGCCGCGCCGCCTCGCAGCGCGAGCGCCGCCGCGTTCACGCCGACATGCGGATCCTTGAAGGTGCCCTTCACGTACAGCGGCGAGCGCAGCGAAAACACGCGGAAGCCCTTGGTATGTGGATGCACGCCAAGGTCGAGCGTCTCGTCGCGCAGATTGACGGTCCCGTCGATGTTGATCACCGCGTCGTCGGTATCGAGTGCGAATATGCGCGATTCGAGCACACCGTTGGTCGCGACGAAATCGGCGGCCGCGCAGTTGATCTTCACGTCGCGATTGCCGAACAGTTTTTCATACACGACGTTCGCCACGTTCAGCCCCGCCGCTTCCATCAGCAGACGGCTCACCGTGCCGTCCGTCACCAGCGTCTTCATTTCACCGTTTGAAGTGGCCGCGAGTGCCGCCGGCGAATTGCCGGTCGCCGTCAAGGCGGCGTCCCCGTTGATCTCGCCGAGCGCATTCTGCATCGTCTTGAAATTCGGGAACAGCTGCTTGAGCTTCAGATGCCGCGCCGAGGTCGAGAAGCGCCCCTTCAGCGGCACCGCGCTGCCGTCCAGATGAATGTCTGATGCGAGCGAGCCGCCCGCCACGCCAAATTTTAACGGCTCCAGCGAGAGGACCCCATCGGTCATCACGACATGCGTGTACAGGTCCGTGATTGGCAGGTCCGCCGTCTTGACGATGCGCCGGCCGGTGAACCTGACGTCGGCATCGATGGCCTTCCAGCGGTCGGTGCGGAATTCCTCGACCGGCAGCACGCGGCCACTCGGCTGCACCGTCGCATCGCCGCGTTTGGCCTTGCTCGCGTTCGAGTCCGCGCCGATCACCGGAGCCAGATCCGAGAACTGCAGCAGATGCGACACCAGCTCACCCTGCAGCAACGGACGCGGCTCACGCGCCGTATAGGTCAACGAACCGTTCAGATCGCTGCCGCCGACCCGGCCTGTAAAATTTTCATACTTGAAGACGTTGCCGCTCGACTTGAACTGACCGATTAGCCGGCCCTCGGTCGCGTACGGCGGGGTGTCGGGCAGGGTCACGCCGGTCAGCGAGTAGAGGCGCGCCATGCTGTTGCCTTGCAGCCAGAGGCGCAGATCGACCGCCGCGAGATGCGCGGGATCGGTGATCGTGCCGACGAGGCCCACGTGCAGGTCGCCCGCCTTCACGTCGGCCTGCACGGGGAACGGCCGGCTCGCGTCCTGGAGCGCCAGCACGCCGCCGACCTTGCCGCTGCCCGCCACCGGCGTCTTGTTATAGGTGCCCTTGATGGTCCAGCCGATGCCATACGGCGGGATCTCCCGCTTCGCCCCTGCCGCTGCGTTCTCCTGTGCCTTGGTTGCGCTCGCGCCCGATGTCGCTGCGCTTTCGCTGGCCGCGCGGGAACCGCCGGCCATCAGCGCGCCCGAGGCGCCCGACGCCTCGACAGCGGACACCGAGGCGCCCGAAGCGGCCGCCGCCGATGCCGCCGATGCCGCCGATGCCGCCGCGGCCTCCGATGCGGCCTGCGCATTCGCCTGCGCGGTCAGCCTGCTCGCGCCCGCCTTGCCGATTGCCTGTGCGGACGCGCTGCGCGAGGCCGCCTCTTGCTGCTTCATCGCCTCACCGATCGGAATCGGCTGGCCGAGCGTGTCGATGACCATCTGCACGTCGACTTTCTTCTGCTGGTCGGACAGGGCAATATTGCCCTTCGCAAATGCGATGTCGTGCAGATCGAGCTTCCATTCGGACGGCCCGCTCGATGCAGGCAGTTTGAAAGTCCAGTTGTTGCGCCCGTCGAGCAGACGTTCGAGATCGACGGACGGATTGACGAGGTTGATCGCCGGAATCACGATGTCGTGTGCGAGCAGCGGCAACACCTTGACCTGGAAATCGATTTCATCGAGCGTGGCGAAGTTCGGCTGTTTGGTCCAGTCGGGATTGCCCACCGTGATATTGGCCGCCGAGAAGCGCGGCCAGGGCACCCAGCCGCGCCAGCCCGTCTCGCCCACCGGATGCCGCCAGCCCACCTTCAGGTCCCCGTTGATCGCGAACGGCCGGCCGATAGCTTGCGTGACCTTGTCGTTGACATAAGGCCGGGCGCGATTCCAGTCGAAGGTCAAAATAAAAATGGTCAGCGCGACTATCAGAAGGACAATCGTCGCCAGCAGCCATGCGATGATTTTTCCGATCCGCCGTCCGGTGCTCGACACTGCCATTGTGAAGCTCCGTCATTGTTCTTCGTGATGGACCGGGCAGCAGATATCGTGCCCGGTGCCTCGCGATGAATCGCGTTGTCGTTTTATCATGCTGCACCCGGCTACGGCGAATCGGCGGCACGGCGCCGCTTCGCAAGTCATCCGGGCCACGACACAACTCCGACTGCGATCGAGCTCATGACCGATGTTCCCCTCGTCCTCGCCGACGGTATCGTCCGGCGCGATGCGCTGCGCGGCCAGACGCTGTTGCAGCCGACCACCTTCGCACTGCACGCCGGCGAGCGAGTCGCCATCACCGGCGCGTCCGGCTCGGGCAAGAGCGTACTGCTGCGCGCGCTCGCTTTGCTCGATCCGCTCGATGCGGGCCGCATCTTCTGGCACGGTGCGGCGGTCGAACGCGCCGCAATTC
>NZ_NPIH01000253.1 GCF_012275575.1 Paraburkholderia sp. SG-MS1
TCGTACAAGACTCCCCCCCGTCCGAACCTGTCGGGCGAGAACAAACCGCATCGCCCACATCGTTCGATCTGTCACCGCCGGCCACGGACGCCCCTGCCCGCGCCGAGACCGGCTTGATAGCCGAACCTCTGCCGCCCGCCACGGCGCGGGAAAGCTCGGCCAGTGCGACCACCGCGGCCAGCCTCGCCGCCGCCGCGGGCCTCGGCGCCGAAGCCCTGCCGCTGACGTCGCTGGAGCCGATTGCCGATGAAACCTTGCCTGTGGAACCCGCGCACGGCCTGCAATCGAACGACGAGCCGGCTTCCGATACGCTGGCCACACCGCAAGAACCGGCCACCGAGCCGCAGAATCCGAGCGTCCCATTATCTGCGATTGATTTCACGCAACAAAACATCGAGCCGCGCGCGACCACGCCGTTTGGCCAGCCTTACCCCGACGTGTCGGCGGACGCAGTCCCCGAGACAACGGCGAGCGCTCCCCCGCCTGCGCCCGCCGCGCCGACCGAATTTCCGCGCGACGCGGTCGACGCGTTCAGCGGTCTCGACATGCCGTTGCCGCCGCGCATTGAAACACCCGCCGACAGCGTGCAGAGCCTCGCTTCGCTGAGCACGCAGCCGGTCGCGTCGCCCGAGACGACTGCGCAGCAAGCTCTCGCGTCGGACGATCTGGACGACGCCCCGCATATCGCTGACGAAATCGCCGCCGGCACGGCAGGCCACGGGGCCGTCGCGGGCCTCGGCGCGGCAGGCTTTGGCGCGCTGAAGCTCGACTTCGATCTCGAACTGCCGCCGAGCCCCGCGCAGCCGTTGCCGGCGTTCACGCAGGCCGATCTCGTCCGCATCGCTCGCAACAAGCTGGACCTGGCCTCCGAGTACATCGAGCTCGGCGATCTGTCCGGCGCGCGTTCGCTCATCAACGAAGTGATCGAAGCGAACGATCCGGCTACGCGCACCGAAGCCCGCGCGCTGCTCTCAACGCTGGCGCCTTTGTCGTGAAGCGGATTGCATTAGGCGTCCAGTACGACGGCGCGGCATTCGGCGGTTGGCAGTCACAACCGCACGGTAATACGGTGCAGAACGAACTCGAACGGGCGTTGCGCGAATTCGCGCAGGCGCCTGTGCATACCGTCGTGGCGGGCCGTACGGATGCTGGTGTGCATGGCCTCGGGCAAGTCGTGCATTTCGACACCGAACTCGACCGTCTCAATATTTCGTGGGTTCGCGGCCCCAACTCGTTCCTGCCGAAGACCATTGGTGTGCAGTGGGCCAGGCAGATGCCCGATGAGTTTCATGCGCGGTTTTCAGCGTTCGAGCGGACCTATTACTACGTCCTTTACGTAAGCCCGGTGCGTTCGCCGATGCTCGCGACGCGAGCCGGCTGGGTGCATGTGCCCTTGGATGTCGACGCAATGCGGGCCGGCGCGGCCCATCTGATCGGCGAACACGACTTTTCGGCGTTCCGTTCGTCGCAATGCCAATCGAAAACGCCGGTCAAGCATCTGTATCAGATCGACGTTCAACGGAACGGTAACTTCGTTCATTTCCGTTTTCGGGCGAATGCGTTCCTGCACCACATGGTGCGCAACCTGATGGGTTGCCTGATCGAGATTGGCCGCGGCCGACGCGCGCCCGAATGGATGGTCGACGTGCTTGCGAGCCGCAACCGCGATTGCGCCGCACCGACTTTCATGCCGGACGGCCTGTATCTGGCGCAAGTGGGCTATCCTGACAAATTCGCCGTGCCCGCTCCGCAAACGGGCAGCGTGCCGTGGAGTACCGTATGGACCGAGCAACCGGGAACATGAAAGTCAGCGAGAATTTGTCGAACCCCGACGCCGATGCAGGCGCCCCCGCGCAACAGCACAGCGTGCCGCATCGCACGCGCATCAAATTGTGTGGGTTGTCGAAACCGGAGGACGTCGCCCAGGCGATCGACCTCGGCGCCGACGCCATCGGCCTCGTGTTCTATCCGCCAAGCCGGCGCTCAGTGAGCATCGCGCAAGCGGTCGAACTGGTGCACGATGTGCCGCCGTTCGTATCGGTGGTCGGCCTGTTCGTCAACGCGACGCCGGATTGGGTTCGCGAAGTAGTGAGCAACGTCGGCCTCACGCTGCTGCAGTTTCACGGCGATGAGACCGCGGAGCAGTGCGAAGCGCTCGCCAGCGTTGCGGGTTTGCCTTGGTTGCGCGCGTTGCGCGTTGCGGCGGATACTCGGCCGGCCGATTTGGTAAAATCGGCTCTCAATTATTCAGCAGCCAGCGCTCTTTTGTTCGACACCCATGTCGAGGGCTACGGCGGCGGCGGGAAGGTTTTCGATTGGTCACTTATTCCAGCAGAGCTCGCGCGTCGGGCCGTTTTGAGTGGTGGGTTGAGCGCGCAAAACGTCAATGACGCGATCCATCGCGTGCGCCCCTACGCAGTCGATGTCTCGAGCGGCATCGAGGTTGTGGGCGCCAAGGGCGTGAAAGATTACGCCCGGATGGCGGCATTCGTACGCGCGGTGCGCGCAGCGGATGCCGAATGATTCAGGCCAGCGGTTCTCTCATTCCGGAGCCGCGCGCCACCCTGAGAAGAGTGATCACCATGTATAACTTGCCTGACGAAAGAGGCCATTTCGGCCAATTTGGCGGCGTGTTCGTCGCCGAAACGCTCGTCCACGCACTCGACGAGCTGCGTGAAGCGTACGAGAAATTCCAGAAAGATCCCGACTTCGTCGCCGAATACGAGCGCGAATTGAAGCATTTCGTCGGCCGTCCTTCGCCCATTTATCTTGCTCAGCGCTGGAGCCAGCTGCTCGGCGGCGCCCAGCTTTTCCTTAAGCGCGAAGATCTGAACCATACGGGTGCGCATAAGATCAATAACGTGATCGGCCAGGCACTGCTGGCCAAGCGCATGGGCAAACCGCGCGTGATCGCGGAAACCGGTGCCGGACAGCACGGCGTGGCCACCGCCACCATCGCGGCGCGCTTCGGCATGGAGTGTGTTGTCTACATGGGGGCCGAGGACGTGCGCCGTCAGGCCGCTAACGTCTATCGTATGAAGCTGCTCGGCGCGACCGTCGTGCCGGTCGAATCGGGCTCGCGCACGCTGAAAGATGCATTGAACGAAGCCATGCGCGATTGGGTGACGAACGTCGAAAGCACGTTCTATATCATCGGCACCGTGGCCGGGCCGCATCCGTACCCCATGATGGTCCGCGACTTCCAACGGGTGATCGGCGATGAATGCAAGGTCCAGATGCCCGAGCTGACCGGTCGACAGCCGGATGCCGTGATTGCATGCGTTGGCGGCGGTTCGAACGCGATGGGTATCTTTTACCCGTATATCGAAGATGCTTCCGTGCAGTTAATCGGTGTCGAGGCCGCCGGAGACGGCTTGGACACCGGCCGTCATGCGGCATCGCTGATCGGCGGTAGCCCGGGCGTTCTGCACGGTAACCGCACCTACCTGCTGCAGGACGAAAATGGACAGATCATCGAGACGCATTCGGTATCGGCAGGCTTGGACTATCCGGGTGTCGGTCCTGAGCATGCGTGGCTAAAAGACAGCAATCGTGCGCAATATGTTGGTATCACCGACGAAGAGGCGCTCAAGGCATTCCACGATTGCTGCCGCATCGAAGGCATTATTCCGGCGCTGGAATCCAGTCACGCGCTGGCGTATGCTGCCAAGCTCGCGCGGACACTGCCAAAGGACAAGATCCTTCTGGTCAACCTGTCGGGCCGCGGCGACAAGGACATGCATACGGTCGCCGAGCGATCGGGCATTCAGTTCTGAGCGCCGCGACGATGCGCGATGAGTTCGACGAGACGCAGCCGGCGATTGAAACNCCGCCACTGGCGCAGGTGCCCGCCAGCATTCAGCTCCTGAATCGCGATTTTCTGTCCGATGTGGCTAATATTCCGGACGCGTCGATCGACCTGATCGTTTGCGATCCGCCTTATGGGCTGGGCAAGGACTACGGCAACGACTCCGACATGCGCACAGGCGAGGAATTTCTCGCGTGGACGCGTGGTTGGCTCGAACTGGCCATTCCGAAGCTCAAGCCCTCGGGGTCGCTGTACATATTCTGTACATGGCAGTATTCGCCGGAAATCTTCAGCTTTGTGAAGACAAAACTCACGATGATCAACGAAATCATCTGGGACCGGCGCGTACCGAGCATGGGCGGCACTGTGCGCAGGTTTACGTCGGTACACGACAACATCGGCTTTTTCGCGGTGTCGAAGGATTATTTCTTCGATCTCGATCCCGTCCGCATCCCGTACGATGCAGTCACGAAGAAGGCGCGTTCTCGTAAGTTGTTCGAGGGCAGCAAGTGGCTCGAGCTTGGCTATAATCCAAAAGATGTGTGGTCGGTATCGCGGCTGCATCGGCAACACGCGGAACGCGTCGCCCATCCGACCCAAAAACCCTTGGAAATTGTCGAGCGGATGGTGCTGGCGAGTTGTCCGAAGGGCGGCCGTGTGCTCGACCCCTTCATGGGCAGCGGCACCACCGCAGTCGCTTGCGCCCGTCAGCAGCGCGAATTCGTCGGCTATGAGATCAATGAAAGTTACTGGGCGATAGCGCGCGAGCGTGTGAGCGCCGCCGCCTCGCCGCCCCAGCCTCGCCGGGCGAAGGCCAAAGCCAAAGCCAGAACGCAACGGCAGACCGAAGTGCAATGAGCCGCGTGCGATGAGCGCGCACTAGCCCAATCCGAGAATAATTCCATGTCCCGTATCAAGAACACGTTTGCCGCGCTGTCTGCCCAAGGTAAGAAAGGCCTGATTCCGTTCATGACGGCCGGCGACCCCGATCCGAAGCGCACGGTCGAATTCATGCATGCCCTCGCCGCCGGCGGCGCCGATGTGATCGAACTCGGTGTGCCGTTTTCCGACCCGATGGCCGACGGTCCGGTGATCCAGCAGTCGTCCGAGCGCGCATTGGCGCAAGGTGTGTCGCTGCGCCACGTGCTTGCCGACGTCAAGCGCTTCCGCGAAACCGATGACAAGACGCCGGTGGTGTTAATGGGCTACGCCAACCCGATCGAGCGGATGGGGACGGAAGCCTTCGCGAAGGCAGCAAAAGAAGCCGGTGTCGACGGCGTGTTGGTGGTCGACTATCCGCCTGAAGAGTGTGCTAACTTCGCCGAACAGATGCGATCTGCAGCAATCGATCCTATTTTCCTGCTGGCGCCGACCTCCACGGATGAGCGCATTGCGGAAGTCGGCAAGATAGCGAGCGGCTACGTCTACTATGTGTCGCTGAAAGGGGTGACCGGAGCGGCAAATCTGGACGTTTCCAGCATCGCGGGTAAAATCCCGGCGATCAAGTCGCGCGTACCCCTGCCGGTGGGCGTCGGCTTCGGTATCCGTGACGCCCAAACGGCGCGCTCGGTGGCCGAGGTGTCCGATGCCGTGGTGATCGGCAGCCGCATCGTCCAATTGCTCGAACAGGCAGCACCCGACACCGCTGCAGAAACGCTCACGCGCTTCATCGCTGAAGTGCGCGAGGCGCTCGATAGCGTCGCGACCGCCCGATAACAGTTATTTTTGTCGCTTAGTGTGAACGGCGGGTTCGTCCCGCCGTTTGCGCGACCGCTGACCCAGAAGGATTCAATATGAGCTGGCTCGATAAGCTGCTGCCGCCGAAAATCAAGCAAACCGACCCGAAGAATCGCAAGGGGATTCCAGAAGGCCTGTGGATCAAGTGCCCATCGTGCGAAGCCGTGCTGTACCGCAACGACGTCGAGGCCAATCTGCACGTTTGCCCGAAGTGCGACCATCACATGCGCATCGGCGCGCGTGAGCGGCTCGACGGTCTGCTCGATCCGGAAGGCCGCTACGAAATTGGCCAGGAAATCGTCCCGGTCGATGCACTGAAGTTCAAGGACAGCCGCAAGTACCCGGACCGCCTGAAAGAGGCGATGGACGACACCGATGAAACCGACGCAATGGTCGTCATGGGCGGCGCGATCCATACGCTGCCGTTGGTGGTCGCCTGCTTCGAGTTTTCGTTCATGGGTGGCTCGATGGGTTCGGTGGTCGGCGAGCGTTTTGCGCGCGGCGCGCAGAACGCGCTCGAACAGAAAGTGCCGTTCATCTGCTTCACCGCTTCGGGCGGCGCGCGGATGCAGGAAAGCCTGTTGTCGCTGATGCAGATGGCCAAGACCACGGCCGTGCTGACGAAGCTTGCCGAAGCGAAGCTGCCGTTCATCTCCGTGCTGACCGACCCGACCATGGGCGGTGTGTCCGCGAGTTTCGCGTTTCTAGGCGATGTAGTGATTGCCGAGCCGAAGGCGCTGATCGGCTTTGCCGGCCCTCGCGTGATCGAGCAAACCGTGCGTGAGAAGCTGCCGGAAGGCTTCCAGCGCGCCGAGTTCCTGCTGACGAAGGGTGCGGTCGACATGATCGTCGATCGCCGCAAGCTGCGCGAAGAGATCGCGCAATTGTTGGCGCTGTTGAGCCACCAACCGGCGGACGCGGTCGCTTAAGCAAAGGCCGCACGGCGTAGAACGATCGACTGCCCGCGCTATTGTGCAAACGCACCGTGCGCGGCTGACAAAATAGTCAAAAAAATAGCGCGCCGCATGAGCGATCAAGCGGCGCGCTGTCATTTCCGGGATAATCACGGTCTCGCAGCGCGGCGACGGTTGCTGTGGCTGTTCTAGCCGGTTTTCTGCGCATAAAGCGCCGGCATGCCACGCTTTCACCGCGGCGGCAAAAACCCGCGCCATTCGTATCACTGCCTAACAGATTCATTCGATGACCACATTCCCCACTCTCGACGCGTGGCTCACGCACCTTGAATCCGCGCATCCGGTCGGCATCGACATGGGTTTGGGCCGCATTTCCCAGGTACGCGACGCGATGCAGCTGTCGTTTGCCTGTCCGGTCATCACCGTCGGCGGCACGAACGGCAAGGGGTCGACGTGTGCGATCCTCGAATCCATTCTGCTGCGCGCCGGTTTCACGGTGGGGTGCCACACGTCGCCGCACCTGCTGTCGTTCAACGAGCGGGCGAGGGTGAACGGCACAATGGCCAGCGACGCGGAATTGCTGCCGCACTTCGAAGCCGTCGAAGCCGCGCGTATGAGCCTCGCCGAGCCGGTCTCGCTGACGTACTTCGAATTTACGACGCTCGCGATCATGAGCCTGTTCGCTTCGCGCGGGCTGGACGCAGTGATTTTCGAAGTGGGTCTGGGCGGCCGCCTCGACGCGGTCAATATCCTCGATACAGACTGCGCGATCATCACGAGCATCGATATCGATCACACGGATTATCTTGGCGACACGCGCGAGAAGATCGCGCTCGAAAAGGCCGGCATTTTCCGCTCAGGCAAGCCTGCGATTTGCGCGGACCCGGTACCGCCGCAATCGCTGATCGATCACGCTGAGAAGATTGGCGCCGAACTGTGGCTCTTCGGCCGCGATTTTCGCTACGAAGGCCAAGCGGGCAGCGAGCGCCAGCAGTGGAGCTACGTCGGCCCGAGCATGCGGCGTTCGGCGCTCGCGTATCCGGCGCTGCGCGGGGCGAACCAGCTGATCAACACGTCGGCGGCGCTGGCCGCTCTCGAAGCGCTGCGCGACCGTCTGCCGGTGTCGGCACAGGACATCCGGCTCGGTCTTGCCAACGTGGAACTGCCCGGACGTTTCCAGGTGCTGCCGGGCAAACCGGCCATCGTGCTTGACGTCGGCCACAATCCGCATGCGGCCGCCGTGCTGGCGCAAAACCTCGGCAACATGGGCTTTTTTCCGTACACCTACGCGGTGTTCGGCGCGATGCGCGACAAGGACATTGCTGGCATTCTGAGTCACCTGAAAGGCGAGATCGACCATTGGTGCGTGACCGATCTGCCGACCCCGCGGGCGGCGTCAGCGGACGATCTCGAGACGGCCTTGCGCGAGCAGGGTGCGGGCAAGGGCGCCGACAACAGCGTGACGCGGTACGCATCACCCGCCGAGGCTTTCCAAGACGCGCTAAAACGAGCGTCAGAGAATGATAGAATTGTGGTTTTCGGCAGCTTCTATACGGTAGCCGGCGTCATGGCCTACCGCAAATCGCAGCAACACTGAACGGGCGCCAGGCTCGAACCAAGCGATTCATGGGAATTTTCTCGTTCGGCAAGAAAGACGACGCGCCCACCCGGCGCGGCGCAAACACCAGTTCCACCCGGGCTGCCCGTGGCGAGCGTGTGGAGCGGCGAACCCGCCGTACGGAGCGCACTGTCGACGCCGACGCGATGCTGCTCGACCCTTCGCTGCCGGAAAAGCAGCGGGCGCGGCGCCGGCTGGTCGGCGCGATCGCGCTGGTCGTGGCGGCGGTGATCATCCTGCCCATGGTGCTGGACTCGCATCCCAAGCCCGTCACGGACGACATTTCCATCGACATTCCGAACCGTCCCGCGCCGAGGGTCGCTCATAAGAGCCCGGAAGACACGCAGGCCGGCGTCGCACCGGACAACCCGAGCCCTGCTGAACCGGCGCTTGCCGCTTCCAGCGTCGCGCCAGCGGCAACCTCGAAGACGGAGCAGCCCGGCACGACCAAGCCGAACTCAACCGCCAACGCCACGCCTACGGCAAAGCCGCAGGCGCCCGCACCGGCCATCGCCGCAAATACCGCCCCGGCGGCGCCAGCGAAGCCGGCGGTCCGCACGCCGGCCCCGCGCGCCGCGGCCCCGAGCGATGACGAGATAAACAACGCCGCCGCCAGTGCGGACGCGAATTCCGGCACGCCGGCGTCGCCGCCTGGCAGCCGTTTCGCGGTTCAGCTCGGCGCGTTCGCGAACGATGCCAACGCGCGCAACTGGGTAACGAAGTTGAAAGCGGCTGGCGTGCCCGCATATACCGAACATCGCAAGCAGGCAGACGGCACGACGCTGACGCTGCTGCGCGCCGGCCCATTCGCCGATCGAGCGGCGGCATCGGCCGCGATTTCGAAGGTTCGCGAGGTTGGCCTGACGTCGGGCGCGAACAACGGCGCAGCCCAGTAAGCGAGCGATGTTCACTGCCTTCGACTACGCTGTAATGGCGGTGATCGGTTTGTCGGCGTTGCGCGGCACGTGGCGCGGTTTTTTGTCGGAGATATTCGGGCTAATCGGCTGGATCGCGGCATTCTTCATTGCCTGCGAGTTTGTCGGTTACGTGGTGCCGTATATCCCGTCTCACTGGCCGGGCGGCGCATTGACCCAGTGGCTGCTGGCGTTCGCGCTGGTGGTGATCGGCGTGGTGCTGGTGACGAGCGTGGTGAGCGCGCTGCTGAGTCGCATCGTGCAGGCCACGGGCCTGGGCGGCGTGGACCGCTCGCTCGGTTTGATGTTCGGCCTCGTACGCGGGGTCATTCTGGTGCTGGTTCTGGTCGCCCTTGCAGGCTTGACCGAGCTGCCCCAACAGGAATTCTGGCGCAACGCCCTGCTGCGGCCCTACGCGGTCGAGGGCGTGCACGTAATGAAACCGCTGCTTCCCGAGCCGCTTGCTGCCTACGTCCGAGTTTGACAATCAGGCAAGTAGTTAGAGGAACCAGCAGGACTCCGGCGCAAACCGGCTGCCCTGGCGTAACAGCGCGTACCGTCGCAGAACATCGCGTACGCCCCGAAGGACGAGTCCTTTGGGCTCGCTCACGCAGGCACCGGTCGCCACGACGAATTTCGTACCTTTGAAGGACATGCCATGTGCGGCATCGTAGGCGTAGTTTCCCACTCTCCGGTCAATCAGCTGATCTATGACAGCCTGCTGCTCCTGCAGCATCGCGGTCAGGACGCCGCCGGCATCGCGACGGCGAACGGCAGCAACTTCCACATGCACAAGGCCAACGGCATGGTGCGCGACGTGTTCCGCACGCGCAACATGCGCAGCCTGCCCGGCACGACGGGCATCGGCCAGGTCCGTTACCCGACCGCCGGCTCGGCGTCGAGCGAAGAAGAAGCCCAGCCGTTCTACGTGAACGCGCCGTTCGGCATCATCCTCGCGCACAACGGCAACCTGACCAACTGGCAGCAACTGAAAGATGAGATGTTCCGCATCGATCGGCGCCATATCAACACCAATTCCGACACGGAAGTCATGCTCAACGTGCTCGCGCACGAACTGCAACTGGCTAGCTCCGGCCTGCAACTCGATCCGGCCGCGCTGTTCAACGCCGTGTCGGGCGTGCATCGCCGGGTGCGGGGTTCGTATGCGATCGTCTCCCTGATCGCCGGTTACGGACTGCTGGGCTTCCGCGACCCGTTCGGCATCCGTCCGCTGTGCCTCGGCAAGCTGGAAACGGCGGAAGGCGTCGAGTGGATGCTGGCGTCGGAATCAGTGGCGATCGAAGGTATCGGCTTCGAGTTCGTGCGCGATGTGGCACCGGGCGAAGCGATCTTCATCGACATCGACGGCAAGCTGCACTCGCAGCAATGCGCGAAGGCCCCGAGTCTGAACCCCTGCATTTTCGAGCTCGTGTATCTCGCGCGCCCGGACTCGGTGCTCGATGGTGTGCCGGTCTACAACGTGCGTCTGCGCATGGGCGATTACCTCGCCGAGAAGATCAAGCGCGAACTGCCCGACGTCGCCATCGACGTCGTGATGCCGATTCCCGATTCGTCCCGTCCGGCCGCGATGCAGGTCGCGAAGAAGCTGGGCGTCGAGTACCGTGAAGGCTTCTTCAAGAATCGTTACGTGGGCCGCACCTTCATCATGCCGGGCCAGGCGGTGCGCAAGAAGTCAGTGCGCCAGAAGCTGAACGCGATGGGCATCGAGTTCAAGGGCAAGAACGTGCTGATCGTCGACGACTCGATCGTGCGCGGCACCACCTCGCACGAGATCGTGCAGATGGCGCGCGATGCGGGCGCGAACAAGGTGATTTTCGCGTCGGCGGCGCCGCCGGTGAAATTCCCGAACGTCTACGGCATCGACATGCCAACGCGCGGTGAACTCGTCGCTCACGGTCGCACGGACGACGAAGTCGCGCGCATGATTGGCGCGGACCACCTCGTGTACCAGGACGTGGATGCACTGAAGCAGGCGGTGCGCGACATCAACCCGGCGCTACATGAGTTCGAGGCATCGTGCTTCGACGGCAACTACGTGACGGGCGACGTGACGACCGAGTATCTCGACCGCATCGAAACTGCGCGTCTCGCACCGTCGTCGCAATCGGATCGCGACGCCGCGAGCGAAGCGATCGACGGCGGCACGCCGGCGCGTTCGCAACTTCATCTGCAACTGTCGGTCGGTTGAGCGCCGTTTGCTCGACCGCTCCCGTAGCGCGGCGTGCTGCACGCCACGCTACGTGCGTGTTAGCATGTCGGCTTGCGTCGATTTGATCTCAGCTTGCGGACGCGGGGCAACCCGAAACAGCTAAAGCGACAGGTGGAAAAGCCGCACTCACCCGCCTCCGCTCCAGCTTTCCCCGCACATGAAGCCCGCTTATGCCGACGCAAAAGCGGGCTTTTTTGTTGCTGCCGTTTGGCGTCGCGCGTCGCTTTCCAGGGGAGCCGCGCCGAACGCAGCCATCGAACATTGGAACCAGAACCAACATCATGGACGACTCCCTGAACTTCGATACGCTGGCAGTCCGCTCGGGCACGGTGCGCAGCGACTTCAACGAGCATTCGGAAGCCATCTTCCTCACCTCGAGCTTCGTGTTCGCGAGTGCCGCGGACGCCGCCGAGCGCTTCAAGAACTCCGAAGACAACTACACCTACTCGCGTTTCACGAACCCGACTGTGTCGATGTTCCAGGACCGCCTCGCCGCGCTCGAAGGCGGCGAAGCGTGCATGGCGACGGCCTCGGGGATGGCCGCGATCATGTCCGTGGTGATGTCCACGCTGCAGGCGGGCGACCACCTGGTGAGCTCGCAGGCGCTATTCGGCTCGACGCTCGGCATGTTCTCGCAGATCTTCAGCAAGTTCGGCATTACGACCACCTTCGTCGATCCGACCGATCTCGACGCGTGGAAAAACGCCGTGCGCCCCGAGACGAAGATGTTCTTCCTCGAGACGCCCTCGAACCCGCTGACCGAAGTCTCCGATATCGAAGCGATCAGCAAGGTCGCGAAAGCGGCGAACGCACTGTTCGTGGTCGACAACTGCTTCTGCAGCCCGGCGTTGCAACAGCCGCTGAAGCTCGGCGCGGACGTCGTGATGCACTCGGCCACCAAATTCCTCGACGGCCAGGGCCGGGTGTTGGGCGGCGCGCTGGTCGGCTCGAAGAAATTCATCATGGAAAAAGTGTTTCCGTTCGTGCGCAGCGCAGGGCCGACGCTCTCCGCGTTCAACGCATGGGTGCTGCTCAAGGGCATGGAAACGCTGTCGCTGCGGGTTGAAAAGCAATCGGCGAACGCGCTGGAAATCGCGCGCTGGCTGGAGACGCATCCGGCCGTGAATCGCGTGTTCTATCCAGGGCTCGAATCGCATCCGCAGCATGCGCTCGCTATGCGTCAGCAGAAGTCGGGCGGCGCGATCCTGTCGTTCGAACTGAAGGGCGATACGCCGGAGCAGATGCGCGAAAACGCCTGGCGCGTGATCGACAACACGAAGATCTGCTCGATCACGGGCAACCTCGGCGATACGCGTACGACTATCACGCACCCGGCCACCACCACGCACGGCCGCGTGACGCCGGAAGCGCGCGCGGCGGCGGGCATCAGTGAAGGTTTGATCCGTCTTGCCGTGGGTCTGGAAAATGCCGCGGATATTCGCGGTGATCTGGAGCGAGGTCTGGCGGGTTGAGTTGAGTTGCGCTCGACGCAAGAGCGCCAGTTGCAGCGGCGCTTTGACCAACCGCATGAGCGCGCCGCACTGTCGGGCGGCTCGCGCAACGAAACTCAGTGGCGCAACGCGCGCCACTGACCGGGTGCCAGCCCGAAGCGCCGCGTGAATGCATGCGTGTACGCGCTCTGGTCGCCGAAGCCGATGTCCAGCGCGATATCGGTCAATGAAAGGCGCGGGTCCGCGAGCAGCGTGATCGACGTGTCGAGTCGCAGTCGTTGCAAATAGCGATGTGGCGTTTCGCCGAACGCGTCGACAAAAAGCTGGTGAAAGCGCCGCATGCCGAAACCGCAATGCGCGGCGAGATCGGCGATGCGCAATGGCTCCGACAGATGTGCGCGCAGCCAGCGATCGATCCGCGCGAAGTCAAGACCGGCGCCGGCTGCTTGCGTGCCGGCCATCGTGCCGGCGTCGGCCA
Organism: Paraburkholderia sp. SG-MS1; assembly: GCF_012275575.1. Taxonomy (GTDB): domain Bacteria; phylum Pseudomonadota; class Gammaproteobacteria; order Burkholderiales; family Burkholderiaceae; genus Paraburkholderia. Next base: position 13,151 of record NZ_NPIH01000253.1, read on the forward strand.
CCAACGCAGCGCCGAGACGCGCGGCTGCATCCCAATGGAAACGCCGGCTGTCCAGGTCGTCGCCTTGCGCGCCGCCGGTCGCGCGCGCCGCGATCCGGTGCACGACTTGTGTGAGCGTCGCGTCGACGCTCACGGCGCGTGCCCGGTCGAACAAACGTTCCGGCACGGCGAGCGAGCTAGCCGGTAAATCCAGCACCAACTGCCGGTTTTCGCCGACTCCCGCGTAATCGTGCCGTGCACCGGCCGGGATCAGCCATGCCGAGCCGGCGTTGATCTGCTGCGCGACGCCGTCGACCGCCATCACCATCGCGCCATCGAGTCCGAGCACGACCTGATGAAAGTCGTGCACGTCCGACGCTTCGATCGCGCCGTAGCGGCGCAACGAAACGCTAGGAGCGGTGACGGCGGCGTGACTCATGGCGGTGACCGGCCGACGATGCGCAACGACAAAAGCAGCGGACTGCTTAAACGCCGAGCAGTTCGACTTCGAACACGAGCGTCGCATTCGGCGGAATCACGCCGCCCGCGCCGCGCACGCCGTAGCCGAGTTGCGGCGGGATGGTCAGCTTGCGCGTGCCGCCGACCTTCATGCCTTGCACGCCTTCGTCCCAACCCTTGATGACCATGCCGCCGCCCAGTACGAAAGCGAACGGGTCGTTGCGGTCCTTGCTCGAGTCGAACTTCTGGCCGTCGGTCAGCCAGCCGGTGTAGTGCACGCTGACGGTCTTGCCTGCCACCGCTTCGGCGCCGGTGCCTTCAACGATGTCTTCGTACTTCAGGCCGGATTCGGTAGTCACAGTCGACATGTGTCGCTCCTTGGTCAAAAACGTAAAAACCGACATTGTAGGCGTCTTGACGCCGCATCGCGCAGGAATGCCGCGTGGCACGCGGATTGCGTCATACCTGACCGTCCGGCCAGGCTGGTCGAGCCGGACAGCTTGCCTATAATGGGGCTTCTTTCAATCACCCAGCATTGCCTGAGAGGGCTCGATCGTGACAACGTCTTCAACCGGGACTGCAGCGGGCGCACAGCCGGTGCCTTCCGGCTTCGCCGTATCCGAACGCACCGCGCGTCTGCGCGCCGAAACCGCGCTGTTCATGCGCGATCACGTGCTGTCGCTGGTGTCGCACGATCTGCGTGGTCCGTTGAATGCCATTCATAGCTGGGCGTACGTGCTGGAGCGCAAGCTCGATGCGAACGATCCCAACGCGCAGCGCGCCGTCGCGGGTATCCGCAGCGGCGTGGATCAGCAGGTGAAGCTGCTTGAGACGATCGTCGACGCGACGCGCGCCGAAACCAGATCGCTGGCGCTCGCCTATGCGCCGTTTCCATTGCATCCGCTGCTCGACGAAACCATAGACGAAGTCCGCATGAACCTCGCGCGTACGCGCGGCGTGGAAATCACGCTCGACTCGCAACTCTCCACCGAGCAACTGAATGGCGACCGCGAGCGCCTTGCCGCCGCATTGTGGGTGATGCTCACGTTCGCCGTCGAAGCGAGCGCGGAAGGTAGCGCTGTCACGCTGAGCACGCGGGCCGAGCCGGCCGCGTGGCATGCCACGGTCAACTACCAGACGAACGACGCCGCGTTGAACGACGCCGCGTTGCCGCACGTGCTGGAGGCATTTGCCCGCAAGCAGGCCGGCGAGCCGCGTGAGGCGAAGCGGATCGCGTGGGTGTTCGCGCTCTGCAAGCGCGTTGCGCAAGCGCACGGCGGCAGTTTCGAGCAAAGCGACGCAAGCGTTGGCGAAGCCGCCACGCTCGCGCTGCGAATACCGCTGAGCGCGACAGCGCCGAAGTGAGCGCGCGGCTCCGGCTTCTTGCATTCGATTAACTTTTCATCGAGCTTTCACCCTCTATACTGACAACTTTTGTTGCCGGAGCCTCTCGCTTTGATTCAGGTCGTCGCCCTTATCGGTGCGTTGTTTCTCGTTGCCCTCAACGGCTTTTTCGTCGCCGCTGAGTTCGGTCTGGTCAAACTGCGGCAGACGCGCGTGCAAAGCCTCGCGACACGGCACGGCCTGCGCGGACGCTTGCTCGCGAAGGTGCATGGGCGGCTCGATGCCTATCTGTCGGCGTGTCAGCTCGGCATCACGCTCGCGTCGCTCGGGCTCGGTTGGATCGGCGAGCCCGCATTCGCGGAATTGATCTCGCCGCTGCTCCATCTCGTCGGCGTCGAATCGGAGCGGATGGTCCACGGCATTTCGCTGTTCTTCGCATTTTCGTGCATTTCGTTCCTGCATATCGTGGTGGGCGAACTCGCACCGAAGTCGCTGGCCATTCGCGAGGCGGAGAAGGTGTCGCTGTGGGCGGCGATGCCGCTGTACGGCTTCTACTGGGCGATGTATCCGGCGATCTGGGTGCTCAATTCGAGCGCCAATGCGGTGCTGCGGCTCGCGGGACTCGACGCCGACCACGGCCACGATTCCCATTACTCCACTGACGAACTCAAGCTGATCCTGCGCGGCCGCCGCGCCAACGTCGCGACCGGACGCGGGTCGCCCGAGGACGCCTACAGCCAGGACGAGTGGAACACGATCGCGCATTCACTGGACTTTTCGCGCATGACTGTGTCAGACCTGATGCGGCCGGCCTATGAAATGGTCGGCTTGCGGCGGGATCTGCCGATCCGCGAAAACATGCAGCTGGTGGCGCGGCATCGCTTCAGCCGCTATCCGCTGTTCGAAGACGCGTCGGGCGAGCGCGTGGCCGGCATGATCCATTTGAAGGATCTGTTGCTCGCTCGTCAGGCAGGCAGCACGCTCGATGATCTCTCCCGCTACATGCGGCCCGTGCAATACGTGAAGCCGGATATGCCGGCGCTCGAACTGTTTCGCCGCTTCCGCAAGGGCGCGCCGCATCTGGCGCTGGTAGGCCACAAGAACGCGAAGCCGATCGGCTTTCTGACGCTCGACAATTTGCTGGGCGCACTGGTCGGTCAGATTCACGACGAGTTCCGTCAGGGCGACGCCGATTGGACCCGCATGGACGACGGCACGCTGATGGGCAAGGGCAGCTTGCCGGTGGTGTCGCTGGAGCGCGCACTGGGGATCGATATCGACGAAGGCAAGGCCGAGTCGGTGGGCGGTCTCGTGATCCAGGCGCTGAACGATCTGCCTACCGAAGGCCAGCGCGTGGAGTTCGACCGCTTCGACGTGGTGGTCAAGAAGATGAAAGGGCCGCGCATCGTGCTTGTGCGCGTCTATCCGAAGAGCTTCGACGACGAGGGCGGTTGAAGCACTGAGGCTTCAACCGCCCTCAATTCGAAGAGCAACATCAACTGCGCGGCACGCCATCTTCGACGAGCACCGCAATCGGCATCGCCGCCAACGCATCGCGCAGATACAGCAGACCGTTTTCATCGACCTTCGGCGCGGCCGGACTGAGCCAGTCGAACAACGCTCGCGCGGACAGATCGGACGGCATTTCCACCGCCGTATCCGCCCATTTCGCTGGATCGACCATCGGCAGATCGCCATCGTCGCCGAGCAGTCCGGCGGCGAGCCGGCTCGCCACGACCACTGCCCATGCGTTGCCATGCCGCCGCGCAAACGCAATCGCATTCGACGCATGCGCCCCTCGCACCACGAGCGGCAGATACGTGCTCTGACTCAGCAACTCCGGCAGATGCGCACGCAACGCGAGCACCCGTTGTATGACCGCGAGTTTTACGCGGCCATCGCGCCAGTTCGGCAGGAATTCAGATGGCGGCGTCTCGACGAGCCACGCCTCGCGTTTGGCGAAATCGACGGGTCGCCGGTTGTCTGGGTCAACGAGGCTGAAGTCCCATAACTCGGTGCCCTGATAAAGATCGGGAATCCCAGGCGATGCCAGTCGCAACACCGTTTGCTGCAAGCTATTGAGCGCGCCCGCGCGGCTGATTCGCGCGACGAACGCGGACAGTTCCTTGAGAAAACCGTCACGCCGCTGCGGCGCCAGAATGTCGAACAGAAAATCGCGGCAGCCGGCTTCGTATGCTTCGTCGGGTGCGAGCCAGTTGGTTTGCAGCTTCGCTTCACGCAGTGCCTTCAACTGCCATTGCGCGACACGCTCGGCCAGTGCCTTGACGCCCGCTTCGTCGTCCGCCTGTAGTTCCGGCGGCCAGCAGCCCACCAGCGTTTGGTACAACATCGCTTCGGCGGCTGGGCCGGGCGCCCACGCGGCGCTTGCGCCCTGGCCCGGGCCAACAGTGCTGATCGGCGTCCCGTCGAGCGCTCGCCGCTGCGGCGCATTCAACGTGGACCATGCGCGCAGGGTCGCGCCCCAATCGTCCGGGATTTCGCTCAACACCGCGAGCCGCGCGCGCACGTCTTCGCCGCGCTTGTGGTCATGCGTGGCCGTCGCGAGCAGCGCGTGCGGAAAGCGTTGCGAACGCTCGAGATTCGCCGCATGAAACTGCTCGACCGACAACGCGAATTCGCCCGGATCCGCGCCCACTTCGTTGCGTGACAGCAATCGGCCGTAGCGATAGCACGCCGTATCTTCGATCGCCTTCGCGGCGACCGGCGCGGTCAACTGCGAAAACAATGTCTGCGCAGTGCGCCGCGAGGAGTTTGCATGACTCGGCGGCACACCGTTCTGTGCTTGCTGCGGCGCTATGCCGGCCCGCGTGGGCGGCGTGTCGTCGGCGCTCCCGCCGAGCCACGCGTTAACACGCTCCAGCGCGACATGATCCGCCCGCGACAGCACCGCTCGTGCGCCGGCCAGCGCCTGCTCGAAATCGTGGTTGTCGGCGGCGCTGCGCAAGCCGTTCTGAGGATAGATGCGATACACCGGGAAATGCACGACCAGCTCGGTCAGCACGCGGCGCAACGTGGTGAAGGTGAAGTCGCGCGTCGTCAGCGAATCGCGGGCGATACGATGCAACGCCCGAGCCGCGCGGTCCAGTTCCGCCGAGAGGTTCTCCGCAAGAATCTTGCGGCGCGCGGCGAGCGCTTCGTCCGCGAAACGCGGGCTGCGGCCGGTGAGTTCGGCCCATGTCCGCGCGAGCGGTTCGGCGCCCGCCGGGTCGTGCAGGAGGGCGCCGACGTCGTTCATGAAGTCGTAGCCGGTCGTACCGTCGACGGGCCAGTCGTCGCGCAGCGGCTCGCCGCGGCCGAGAATCTTTTCGACCACCACATAGGGCGCGGTGTCGCGCAGTTCGGTGAGCCGCTGCCGCAACCGCTGGCAGTATTCGCGCGGCTCGGCGAGCCCGTCGACGTGATCGATGCGCAAACCGTCCACGAGTCGTTCCTGATACAGCCGGAAAACCAACGCATGCACGGCGTCGAACACTTCGGGCCGTTCCACCCGCACACCGGCCAGCGTCGAGATATCGAAGAAGCGCCGCCAGTTCACTTCATCGGAGGCGGTGCGCCACCATGCAAGCCGGAAGTGCTGCCGCTCGATCAGCCGATGCAAGCGGTCGCGCGTGACCGGGTCTTCGGGCGCATACGCCTGCAACACGAACTCGATGGCCGACTCGCCGTTTTGCGTGACGAACTCGCGCAGTTCGTCACGCCCTTCGGCGGCGCGCGGCTGATCGGTGGGCTGCGTCGTCAGTCCGTGGAAGCGTTCGGCGAGCGCGCTCAAATCGGCGCGGTCGGCGCTTTGCAGGATCGACGCGTAGTCGATCGGGCACACGGGAAATACGTGCGGACCGTAGCCGATATAAAAACGCCCGCTGGCGGCCGCGAAACGCAGGGCGATGCGGCCTGCCGCGAGTTCATCGCCGTAGGGCGCGCCGAGCGTGGGCAGCAGCACCTTGCCGCGCAGCGCGGGATCGGGCGAATGCCAGTCGACGTCGAAGTGCCGCGCGTAGGCGCTATGGCGGCCCCATTCGAGGATATCGAGCCACCAGGCGTTGCTCGATCCGCCCACACCCATATGGTTCGGCACCATGTCGACGATCAGCCCCATGTCGTGCGCGCGCAGCTTGTCGACGAGGCGCTTCAAGCCCGCCTCGCCGCCGCATTCGGCGCTGACCTGGGAGTAGTCGACGGTGTCGTAGCCGTGCATCGACCCCGGCTCGGCCGTCGTGATCGGCGACGCATACAGATGGCTGATGCCGAGCGCGGCGAAGTAATCGACGTGCTGCGCGGCGTCGTCGAACGTGAAGCCTCGATGGAACTGGAGGCGCAGCGTGGAGCGCGGGGCGGTCATGGCGTATCAGGCTCCGGGGGAGTGCCAGAGGCAACGGTGGAAGGACCAGGCGCGGCAGGAGCGCGCGCGCCGGCCGCGGCGCGGCGCGCGCGCTCCACCGCCAGCAGGCGATCGTCGAGGGTACCGTCGTTGAACATCTCGTCGATCGGTACGCTCATGCGGCGGCGCCAGTTCGGGTGCTCGTCGATCGAGCCGGGCAGGTTCGGCTGATCGACCAGCGCGAGCAGATCTTCGAGGGGAAACGTGACGAGCGGCCCGGGCGTCGCCGCAACGAACGCCAGCGCTTCGTCGACCGGCGCGCTGTCTGGCGGCGGCGGGCCCACCTGCGGGGCGGCCACGCCGGCTTGCTGGAACGCGCGCCACAACGCGGCGCGGTCGGCCGCGCGCTCTTCCTGGGCGGCCTGCTCGGGATCGCGGCCGTCGGCGCGCGCCATCGTCTGCCCGATCCGGTTGCGCCACGTGATGTCGCTGCCGCGCCACCAGCCGGCCACGGTCGGCAGATCGTGCGTGGTGGTGGTGCCGACCGCATTGCGATCCCACTCCTGCGGCGGCTTGAAACCGTTGCCGTCGTGTGCGCCCTCGAACCACAGCACGCGAATTCCGGCGATGCCGTGATCGTCGAGCCGCTCGCGAAAACCGGGCGGCACGGTGCCGAGATCCTCGCCGATCACGATCGCGCGATGCCGCCACGATTCGAGCGCGATCAGGCGCAGCAGGTCTTCGAGCGGATAGCGCAGATAGGCGCCGTTGCGCGCGCTCTCGCCTTCGGGCACGAGCCACAGGCGCCGCAGGCCGAGAATGTGATCGATGCGGATGCCGCCCGCGTGGGCGAACGCGGCGCGCAGCATGTCGATGAACGCGGAGAAGCCCTGGGTGCGCATCGCACGCGGCGAGAAGGTGGTGAGGCCCCACGCCTGGCCGGCCTGGTTGAACAGATCCGGCGGCGCACCGACCGAGACGCCTTGCAGCATATCGTCGCGATACGACCATGCGTGACTGCCGGCGCTGTCGCAGCCCACCGCGAGATCGGCAATGAGTCCGACGGCCATGCCCGCTTCGCGCGCCGCGTGCTGCGCGTGCGACAAACCCTTCGCGGCGAGCCATTGCAGGAACAGATGGAAATCGACCTCGTGACGGTTGGCGTCGGCGAAAGCTTCAACTTCCGGGCTGCGCGGATCGCGCAATGCTTCGGGCCAGTGGCGCCAATGTCCGTCGCCGCCTTGCGCGAGTTGCGCCGCTTGCAGCGTTTCGAACCGCGCGTGGTCTTCGAGGGCGCGTCCGGCGCGCTCGCAGAAGCCGTGGAATTCGAGCGCGCGCGGCGTGTCCTGTGCCCGGTCGTGTGCGCAGAATTGTTCGTAGAGCGCGCGCAACAGCTTCAGCTTCAGCCTGACCGCGCCCGGCCAGTCGATCAGCGGAAGACCTTCGAGCGCCGCCCAGGCGTCGCCGGCCTGCGCGGCGTCGAGCGCGGCGCGCATGGCGTGCGTGCCGAACACCGCGGCGGGGTCGATATGCGTGACGTTCAGCCACAAGCGCGACGACGGCGAATAGGGGCTGAAGCGGTTTGGCTCCGCGCTGAACATCGCGTGCGTCGGGCTCACGGCGAGCGCATGCGCGCCACGCTGCGCGCTGTCGACGGCGACACGCGCGAGCGCCGAATAGTCGCCGATGCCGCCGTCACCGTTGCGCCGCAAGCCGTACAGTTGCGCGGCGATACCCCACAGCGGCGGCGCCGGTGTGGGGTTGTCGGCATGCAGCGTGCGCCACGCGTCGTCGACGGTATAGCAGCGCGAGGGCGCGATGGCCAGCGTCACGCGTTGCTCGTTGATGACGAGTGTGTGATAGCCGGGTTCGTCGATCGGCGCGAGCAACACCACCTCGCCTTTGGGCGCGGTAAATCGGCCGTCGATGATCGAGCCGCTTTCGAGTTCGATCCGGTAATGGCTGCCCGATTTGACCGCCGCGATGTGCAGCGCGATGCCGCGCCCGACCTCGGCGGTCATCAGCGGCGGCATTTTGCGGCCCGATAGTTCGGCATCCAGAGCAGCGGTGCTGTGGCGGATTTGCGTGGCGTTGCCGCACGGCAGTCCCATCTGTTCGAGCAGCACCGCGAGGGTCTTCTCGGGCACACGCTGTGTCGTATGGTGCGCGTCCTGCCACTCGACCTCGAAACCGGCGCGGGTGGCGAGCGTGGCGATCGTGTCGCCGGGGCGTCGGGTAGTCACGCGTGGCGCTCCTGTTGACCCGCGATGCGAGCATCGTGGCCGAGGGCGTAGTCGCTCACGTCGCCGCTCAGCCATGCAACGAACGCGTGCGCCGGCAGCACGCCGGTGTCGATCTGCTCGCGCACGCGCGGTGGCGTTTCGAAAATGACCTTGCCGGCGGGGACGTGCTCGAACGCGACGTTTTCCTTCGACAGATTCAGCGCGATCGACAAGGTCTCGCCGTCGCCCAGTTTCCAGCGGGCGACCAGCGCGTTCGCATCGCCGCCATTCGCCGCACCCAGCACGCTCGCGCCGAGCGCCTTGCTGTGTTTCAGACGCGGCGTGATCAGCCTGGCGCGGACGGCGAGCGCGGATTTGTAGAAATGCATCCAGTCGAGACGGTCTTTCGCATTGGCATCGGCATCGGCATCGCTTTGCGCACGCGGCTCCGCAAGCGCAGGCGGCGCCGATGCGGCGAACGTCTTCACATCGTTCGGATCGGGAATCTGCGCGCGCCGCTTTTCATCGCTGAATGACGAGAAGCGCGCGAATTCGCGGCGACGTCCTTCGCGCACGGCGTCGGCGAGTTCACCGGTGTAATCGGTGAAGAACAGGAACGGCTGCGTCGAGCCATATTCCTCGTCCATGAACAGCAGCGGGATTTGCGGCGACAGCAGCAACAGGCCGGTGGCAGCGCGCAACGCCTCGTCCGAAGTCAGCGCGCGAAGCCGTTCGCCGAATGCGCGGTTGCCGATCTGATCGTGATTTTGCAGAAACATCACGAACGACGTGGGCGGCAAATGCCCGCTCGCTTCGCCGCGCGGTTTGCCGTCGTGAATCGGCGACGGGTCGCCCTGATAGGCGAAGCCTTCCGAGAGCACGCGCGCAAGCCGGCGGATGGGCTGATCTGCGTACGCATGGTAGTAGCCTTCCGTTTCGCCGGTCAGCAGGACGTGCAGTGTGTTGTGCGCGTCATCGTTCCATTGCGCGTCGAAATGCGTTTCCAGCAGACTCGCGCTGTTGTGCTCGTTTTCCAGCACGAGATGCACATGCCGCCCATGCTGCACCTTCGCGCGAATATGCTCGGACAGCTCGCGCAGCCACGCGTGATTGTCGATCGCGTGCACCGCGTCGAAACGCAGACCGTCGATCCGGTATTCGTTGATCCAGTAGACGGCATTGTCCGTGAAGAAATCGCTCACTTCACTGCGGCTGAAATCGATCGCCGGCCCCCACGGCGTATGCGTACCCTCGCGGAAAAACGAGCGCGCATACGCGTGCAGATAATTGCCGTCCGGGCCGAAGTGGTTGTAGACCACGTCGAGGAACACCATCAGGCCCAGACCGTGCGCGGTGTCGATCAGCGCTTTCAGTTCTTCGGGGCGGCCGTACGCGGAATCGGGCGCATAGGGCAGCACGCCGTCATAGCCCCAGTTGTGCTTGCCGGGGAAATCGTTCAACGGCATCAGTTCGATCGCGGTGACGCCGAGCGCGACGAGCGCCGGCAAGCGCTTCTGCACGCCCGCATAGCCGCCCATCGCGCCCACGTGCAGCTCATACAGCACGGTTTCTTCCCATGGCCGGCCATGCCAGTTCGTGTATTCCCAATGGTATGCGCGCGGATCGATGACTTCGCTTGGACCGTGCACGTCCAGCGGCTGAAAGCGCGAGGCGGGATCAGGCACCGCCTGTCCGCCGTCGAGCCGGAACCGGTACAGCGTGCCTGCCCCGCCCTCCACGGTGGCTTCGAACCAGCCGTTGCCGGCGGACGTCATCTCGTGCGCGCCTTGCGCCGGACCGTTTTCGATAGCGACCTGCACGCTCTTGCACGACGGCGCCCAGAAACGAAACCGCGTGCATGGCTTCGAACCCGTCGCGCCGAGCAACTGCGCGCTGAACGGCAAGCAATGCGCGTGATGATGCGCGTGAGGATCAATCGGACTTTCGGACATGATTCTTCACCATTCGAATGTGCTGTCGAACCGCGCCACGCGTGTGGCGCATGGCGTCGTGCGCGCGGAGCGCGTTTGCAAAACCGCACGTGTGACAAAGCGTGCCGTCCTGCCTGCTGTTCCTGCCGCGAGGCGGCTGCCGTCGCGTCGTTACTCCAAGGCCGGCATCACGTGCTCGGCGACGTGTCGCTGCTGGGCGCATGCGCACCCGGATCGGGCGGCAATGCCGTCAGGAGCCGCGGCCCATGTAGCGCCCCGGCTTTCCAGCCAGCCTGCCAATCCGCCTCGCCGACCGGTTGCGCCGCCAGCATCACGAGCCCGTGCGCGGCCACCTCGACCTCGGTCGCCGCCAGCCGATGCGGCGCACTGTCAGGCTCGGCAGTATCTAGCAGCACGTGCCATTCCAGATGAGGAGCGGGCGGCTGAAACCGCAGTGTTTCCTCGTGCGCGTTGAGCATCATCAACAATACTTCGGTTTCGCCATTCAAACCTGGTCCCGCGCGACGTAACGTGAACGCACGGCCTTCGGGGTCCTGCCACGCTTCGATGGTAAGCGGATCGCCGTGCTCGTCGAACCAGCCGACATCGAACAGGCCCGGCAACACTTCGCGGTCGCCGAACAGAAACCGCGTTTCGCGTAGCAGCGGATGATGCTTGCGCAGCGCGATCACGCGCGCGACGAAGTCGGTCATCTGGCGGCCGTCTGCCGACGCCGCGCGTTCCCAGTCGAGCCATGATATTTCGTTATCCTGGCAGTACGCATTGTTGTTGCCGTTCTGCGTGCGCAGCGATTCGTCGCCGGCCAGCACCATCGGCGTGCCGAGCGCCATCAGCAACGTGGCGATCAGCGAGCGCGCCACGCGTTTGCGCATGTCGAGAATCGCGGGGTCGTCGGTCGGCCCCTCCGCGCCCCAGTTGCGGCTGCAATTCTCGTTGTGGCCATCGTTGTTGTCTTCGCGATTCGCTTCGTTGTGCTTCTGCTCGTAGGCGGTCACATCCGCCAGCGTGAAGCCGTCGTGCGACGTGACGAAGTTGATCGACGCCCACGGCTTCCTGAAGCGCCGGTTGAAGAGGTCGGCCGAACCGGTCAGACGCGCGGCGAGATCGGGGCGCAAGCCAGCGTCGCCGCGCCAGAAACGGCGCACGGTGTCGCGAAAACGATCGTTCCATTCGCCGAAGCCCGGCGGATGGTTGCCGAGCTGATAGCCGCCGGGGCCGATGTCCCACGGCTCGGAAATCAGCTTGCGCTGCGACAGGATCGGGTCCTGGCGCAACGCGTCGAAAAATCCCGAGCCGGGATCGAAGCCGTGCTGCTCGCGCCCGAGCGTCACGCCGAGATCAAAGCGGAAGCCGTCGATATTGAATGCCGTCGACCAGTAGCGCAGCGAGTCCATCACCATCTGCAGCACGCGCGGATGCGGCAGGTTCATCGTGTTGCCGCAACCGGTGTCGTTGATATGGTGGCGCTCGTCGCCGGGAATCAGGCGGTAGTAGCTGGCATTGTCGAGGCCGCGCCACGATACGGTCGGGCCCATCTCGTTGCCTTCGCAGGTATGGTTGTAGACCACGTCGAGAATCACCTCGATGCCGGCCGCGTGCAATTGACGCACGGCAATGCGCATTTCGTCGAGCCGGTGCGTGCTCAGATACGACGGCTCCGGCGCGAAGAACGCGGCGCTGTTGTAACCCCAGTAGTTACGCAGTCCGCGCTCCACGAGGAAGCGATCGTTGAGAAACGCGTGGACCGGCAGCAGTTCGACCGCGGTCACGCCGAGCTTCAGCAGATGCTCGATAAATTCCGGCGACGCCAGCGCCGCGAACGTGCCGCGTTCGTGCTGACGCAAATCGGCGCGCAGCATCGACGCGCCGCGCACGTGCGTTTCGTAGATGATGGTTTCGCCCCACGGCACGTTCGGTCGCTTGTCGTGCGACCAGTCGAACGCCTCGTCGATCACGACGCATTTCGGCATGGCCGGCGCCGAATCGCGCCGGTCGATGGAAAGGTCGGCGCGATTCGAGTGCACGCGATAACTGAACAGCGCATCCGACCAGCGAAACTGCCCGACCAGTTTGCGCGCATACGGATCGAGCAGCAGCTTGTGCGGGTTGAAGCGATGTCCATGGTGCGGCTGATACGGTCCATGCGCACGAAAGCCGTAAGCGGTGCCGGGATGCGCATTCGGCAGATAGCCGTGCCAGACCTCGTCGGTGCATTCGGGCAGGGTGAAACGACGGATTTCCTTGCGGCCGGTGGGGTCGAACAGGCAGAGCTCGATTTTTTGCGCATTCGCCGAGAACACTGCAAAGTTGACGCCGAGGCCATCCCAACTCGCGCCGAGCGGATACGGCGAGCCGGGCAGAAGCCGGTCGGGCATTGCATGCGACATGATTCCCCTTTCTCTGTTCTGATTTATGAACGCCAGCCTGGGTCTTCATGCAACGGGCGCGCGGCGCAAGCGGGTGCAGCACCCACGCACGCCGCGCGCCCGCTTACGGCAGGTCGATCACTCCGCGCGCAACACGATCGTCGCGAGCGGCGGCAGGACGAGCGACGCGGAATGGGGCCAGCCGTGGCTGGCGATCGCGTCGGTATGAATCAGCCCGCCGTTGCCCGTGTTCGAGCCGCCGTATACGCCGGCATCTGTGTTCAGCACTTCCGCCCAACGTCCCTCGCGCGGCATGCCGAGGCGATAGCCGACGCGCGGCACGGGAGTCATGTTGCACACCACCACGAGCTCCTGGCCCGCGCCGTCGGTGCGCCGGTAGGCGAATACGCTGTTGCCGCTGTCGTCGCCGATCAGCCAGCCGAAGCCGCCCGGCTCGCTGTCCAGCAGATGCAGCGCGGGCTCGGTGCGGTACAGGTGGTTCAGATCGCGCACCAGCAACTGCACGCCGTGGTGATGCGGATCGTCGAGCAGATGCCAATGCGGCGACGTGTCATGATCGAACTCCGCCAACTGGCCGAACTCGCCGCCCATGAACAGCAGCTTCTTGCCCGGATGCGTCCACATGAAGCCGAAGTACGCGCGCAGGTTGGCGAACTTCTGCCACCTGTCGCCGGGCATCTTGCCGAGCAGCGAGCCTTTGCCGTGCACCACTTCGTCGTGCGACAGCGGCAGCACAAAGCGCTCCGAATACGCGTACACCATCCCGAACGTCATGTTGTGGTGATGGTATTGGCGATAGACCGGGTCTTCGTGCATGTAGTGCAGCGTGTCGTGCATCCAGCCCATGTTCCACTTGAACTGGAAGCCGAGACCGCCGTCTTCGACCCGCGCCGTCACGCCCGGCCACGCGGTCGATTCCTCGGCGATCGTGATCGCGCCGGGCACGCCGGGCACGTAGCCGACTTCGTGATTGAGACGCTTGAGAAACGCAATCGACTCGAGGTTCTCGCGGCCGCCGTAAATGTTCGGCACCCACTCGCCGGCCGCACGCGAATAGTCGCGATACAGCATCGACGCCACTGCATCCACGCGCAGGCCGTCGACGTGATAGCGCTTTAACCACGCGAGGCCCGACGCGATCAGGAACGCGCTGACCTCGTTGCGGCCGAGGTTGTAGATCATCGTGTTCCAGTCCTGGTGATAGCCTTCGCGCGGATCGGCGTGCTCATAGAGCGGCGTGCCGTCGAAGTCGATCAGTCCATGCGCGTCGTTCGGAAAGTGCGCGGGCACCCAGTCGAGAATCACCCCGAGTCCGGCTTCGTGCGCGCGGTCGACGAAGCGCGCGAACTGCTCGGGCTTGCCGAAGCGCGCGGACGGCGCGAACTGGCCGAGCGGCTGATAACCCCACGAGCCGCCAAACGGATGTTCCGCGATCGGCATGAACTCCACATGCGTAAAGCCCATGCTTTTCACGTAGGGAAGCAGCCGCTCCGCGAGTTCGTCCCAATCGAGGCCGCGCTGACCTTCTTCGGCGATACGCAGCCACGATTCCGCGTGCACCTCGTAGATCGAGACCGGCGCGCGCGCGGTCTGCTTTTCGGCGCGCGACTGAATCCACGCGTGATCGGTCCACGGAAACTGCTCGACCTCGTCGACATGCGCGACCACCGACGCCGTGCCTGGCGGCTTCTCCGTCTGCATGGCACACGGATCGGCCTTCAGCGGCAGCGGATGGCCGTCGCGCGAGAGCAGTTCGTATTTGTAGCGCGTGCCCGGGCCGACACGCGGCACGAACAGCTCCCACACGCCCGCCTGATGACGCAAGCGCATCGGATGACGGCGTCCGTCCCACGCGTTGAAGTCGCCGACCACCGACACGCGCCGCGCATTCGGCGCCCACACGGCGAAGCGCACGCCGGGCACGCCGTCCACTTCCATCGGCCGCGCGCCGAGGCATTCGAGTACCGCGTACGGGTCGCCGTGGGCGAGGCGGCCCAGCGGCTCGTCGCCGAGCACCGGGCCGAACGAATAGGTGTCCTCGACTTCCTGCACCACGCCGTGCCAGTCGATCCGCAAGCGGTACGGCGCCGCCGACGTGACGCGCCCCGCGAATAGCCCGGGTCGCAACTGTTCGAGCTCGCCGAGGATCGCACCGTCGGCACGCGCAATGACGGTGACGTGCGCAGCATTCGGCAACAGCGCACGCACGACCGGACCCGCATCCGTCGAATGCAGCCCGAGCTGCGAGAACGGGTCGGGGTGGCGTGCTTCGACGAGCGCGTCGATGTCGAGCGGTTGGAGGCCAGCGGCCGGATCATGCTCACTCATAATCGCCCTCGGCCGGAGTAGGCGGCGTGGCGGCGCCTGGCGCCTGGGTGGATGGATCGTGATGAACGGGTGCGCCGGTATCGCCGAGCAGACGGCTCGTGAGCGCGGCAAGACCACGTACGGGCAAGCTGAGCCACGCCGGACGGTTGGCCGCCTCGTAGCGGATTTCGTAGGCGGCTTTCTCGATCAGGAACAGATCGAGCAGCGCCTGCTCGGCCTCGGGCGCCACCAGCGGGGTGGGGGCATCCGCGACCGCCGCGCGGTACTGGACGAGGAAGGCGTCGGTCGCATGCGCACGGAAGCGGTCGAACAGCGCACGCTTGCGATCCGCGGTCTGCTGCGGCGCGGCTTCCGTGGTGGATTGCGCCGCCGCGCTCGCATACGACAAAGAGCGCATCAAACCGGCTACGTCACGCAGCGGACTCGACTTCTGACGGCGCTCCTCGAGCGAACGCGCAGGCTCGCCTTCGAAGTCGATCAGATACGCGTCGCCCTGCGCGACCAGCACCTGGCCCAGGTGGAAGTCGCCGTGAATGCGGATGCGCAGGGCGCCGGCGTCGGCCGACACGAGTTTATCGACGGCTTCGACGAGCGCGGCGCGGCGATCGATCAGACTCTGCGCCAACGCTTTGATGTCCGGATCGCTCATCTGCTCGATGCGCGGCGCGAGCAGATCGAGCGCGGCCGCCAGCATCGCCTGCGTGCCGTCGACCCACGCCTTCACCTGCGCGGCGTCGGCCGGTTCCGGCGCGAACGCCGGGTCGTCGGTCGGCGAGGCGAGCGCGACGTGCAGTTCGCCAAGCCGTCTGCCGATGATGCCGGCCAGCTCACTGTAGCCTTCGAGCAAGATCACCTCGTTGGCGCGGCCCGGCGCCGTCTGCGCTTCCGTGTCGACGACGATCGCGAGCTCATCCACCGAACGGCGCAGATAGTCGAGCGACCAGTTCCACGCATCGCCCTGGTTGTCGATGAAGCCTTGCAGGATCGCGAGCGTATGCGGCACGCCCTCGGGATCGACGCGCACCACTTCGCCGTATAGCGGCGCGGTGTTGGCGTAGCCGAGCTGGGTCAGATAGCGGCTGATTTCCGCTTCCGGATGAATCCCGCTGACGAGCCGGCGTACCAGCTTGAGCACGGCGGCGTCCGCGATGATCAGCGAGCTGTTGCTCTGCTCGGCCGCGAGCCAGCGAATCTCCGGCCGATCGCCGACGCTGTCCAGTTCGGCGAAACGTTCAGTGGGCAGGAATCTGATCTCGCTCTTCTGTACGGTCGGCACCACCGCGCGTTCGCGCAGCTTGCGCATCACGTTGTGCGCGAAGATCGGCAGCGCGAATGCGTCCGTCAGATGACCGACGTTGCGGCCGCGCCGCACGCGCGCCAACGCGAGTTGCATGAAAAGCGGCGTGGTGGTTTCACCGCCCCACGTGATCGCGATTGGCACGACGTAGCGTTCGGTGTGGTCGCCCACGTCCACTTCGATTTCGGTGAACGCGAAGCCTCCGTTCGGAATCGTGGTCAACGCGGCGAGCCGCACTGCGTGCATCTTCTGATCCTTCGACGCGAACCAGCGGCGCCGGGACAGCCATGACGGCAGCACTTCCGATTCGAGCAGGCGCACGTTCTCCGGCGTCGGGCCGGCCTGGCCTTCGCGGATCACGATCGTGACGAACTCCGGCAGCGGCTCCGAATGTGCCTGCGCCCACGTCGGCCGCTGGCCGCCCGCACACAGCATGAACCACAGGAAGCCGTACGGCGGGAAGGTCAGCAGATAGGTCAGCTGGCCGATCGCGGGGAACACGGAGTCCGCAGTCATTTCGATCGGCACCGCGCCGTTGAACTCGGACAGATCGAGTTCGACCGCTTGCGGCGCGCGCGACAGATTCGCCACGCAGAGGATCGGCGGTTCACCCGGTATTTCGCGCAGATACGCGAGGATCTTGCGGTTTTCCGGCTTCAGAAAACGGATCGTGCCGCGCCCGAAGGTCTGCTTCGCGCGCCGCGTGGCGAGCATGCGGCGTGTCCAGTTCAGCAGCGAATGCGGATCGCGGCTTTGCGCCTCGACGTTGATCGCATCGAAGCCGTACAGCGAACCCATCACCGGTGGCAGCACCAGTTGTTCCGGATCGGCGCGCGAAAAACCGCCGTTGCGGTCCGACGACCACTGCATCGGCGTGCGCACGCCGTCACGGTCGCCGAGGTGGATGTTGTCGCCCATGCCGAGTTCGTCGCCGTAGTAGATCACGGGCGTGCCGGGCATCGACAGCAGCAGCGAATTGATCAACTCGATGCGGCGGCGGTCGCGCTCCATCAACGGTGCGAGACGGCGGCGAATGCCGAGATTCAGGCGCGCGCGCCGGTCGCTCGCATAGGTGTTCCACAAATAGTCGCGCTCGGAATCGGTGACCATCTCCAGCGTCAGTTCGTCGTGATTGCGCAGGAAGATCGCCCACTGGTTCGACGCGGCGAGGTCCGGCGTTTGCCGCATGATGTCGGTGATCGGGAAGCGGTCCTCGCTCGCGATAGACATGTAGATGCGCGGCATCAGCGGGAAGTGGAAGGCCATGTGGCATTCGTCTTCGTCGCCGAAATACTCTTTCACGTCTTCCGGCCACTGGTTCGCCTCGGCGAGCAGCATCCGGTTCGGATACTCGGCGTCGATGGTCGCGCGAATCTTCTTCAGCACCGCGTGCGTTTCCGGCAGGTTCTCGTTGTTGGTGCCTTCGCGCTCGACCAGATACGGCACCGCGTCGAGTCGCAGCCCGTCGATGCCCATGTCGAGCCAGAACCGCATCACCTGCAGCACTTCCTTGAGGACCGCCGGATTGTCGAAGTTCAGATCGGGCTGGTGCGAATAAAAGCGGTGCCAGTAGTAGGCGCCCGCGACTGGATCATGAGTCCAGTTCGACGGCTCCGAGTCGATGAAGATGATCCGCGTTTCCTGGTACTTCTGATCCGTATCGGACCACACGTAGTAGTTGCGATGATTCGAGCCGGGCTTCGCGCGGCGCGCGCGCTGAAACCAGGGGTGCTGGTCCGACGTGTGGTTGATCACGAGTTCGGTGATCACGCGGATGCCGCGTGCGTGCGCTTCCTGGATGAAGCGTTTCACGTCCGAAATCTGGCCGTAGTCGGGATGCACGTTGCGGTAATCGGCGATGTCGTAGCCGTCGTCACGCCGTGGCGATGGATAGAACGGCAGCAGCCAGATCGCGTTCACACCGAGTTCGGCGATGTAGTCGAGCTTCGCGATCAAACCGGGGAAGTCGCCCACGCCGTCGTTGTTCCCATCGAAGAACGACTTGATGTGCACCTGGTAGATGATCGCGTCCTTGTACCAGAGCGGATCGTCGCTCAGGGCCGCGGGTTTGCCGCGCCGATGCGAGCGCGGCCGGGCCGTATTGGCCGGGGCCGTGCCGACGGGCGCCTGCACCGTGGATTGGGCTGGGTCGTCACGCTTCATGTCGCACCTTCGGTTGGGGTTGGGTTGCCAGCGTCTGCGTGATGGGCGCTGTCGGAGTCGTTGTCGGCTTCATCCGGGCGTTCGGCGGGCAGGCCGCCGAGCGGCGCGATGCGCCAGATTGAAAACGGCTGGCCCGAGCCGAGTTGCACGTGCTGCCAGCGGCCATGCCATTCGAAGCGCGCGCCGGTCATCTGATCGGTGACTTCGAGCGCGCCGTGATCGTGCAGATGCCAGCGCTGGAACGTGTCCCACGACAGTTCGATGTCCGCGCCCTGTTCGTTGAACGCATCGAGGTTGATCGCGACGACGATCACGTTGTCGCGCGCCTCGGTCGCTTTCTCGAACAGCAGGATGTGGTCGTTGTGCGCGGTCAGGAAGGTCAGGCCGAGATGCGTTTGCAGCGCCGGATTGGCGCGGCGAATCCGGTTCAACGCGGTGATCTCGCCGGTGATGTTGCCGGGCCGGTTCCAGTCCCATGCGCGCAACTGGTACTTCTCGGAGTCGAGATACTCCTCGCTGTTTGGCAGCGCGGCGGCTTCGCACAACTCGAAGCCGCTATACACGCCCCACAGGCCCGCCAGCGTCGACGCGAGCGCCGCGCGAATCAGAAAGCCCGAACGTCCCTGCGATTGCAGATGCCGGGGGTTGATGTCCGGCGTATTGACGAAGAAGTTCGGCCGGTAGAAATCGCGCGCATCGGTGCGCGTGAGTTCGTTCATGTACTCGATGAAGTCGCGCTTCGATTCGCGCCACGTGAAGTACGTGTACGACTGCGAGAAACCGATCTTGCCGAGCCGGTTCATCATGCGCGGACGCGTGAACGCTTCGGCGAGGAAGATCGTCTCGGGATAGCGCGCGCGCACGTCGCCGATCATCCATTCCCAGAACGGCAGCGGCTTCGTGTGCGGATTGTCGACGCGGAAAATCTTCACGCCCGCTTCGATCCAGAACAGGATCACGTCGCGCAGCGCGAGCCACAGGTCGGGCTTGGCGTCGTGCGCGTAGAAGTCGGGATTGACGATGTCCTGGTACTTTTTCGGCGGATTTTCCGCGTAACGCAAGGTGCCGTCCGGACGCCACGCGAACCACGTCGGATGCTCCTTGAGCCACGGGTGATCCGGCGAGCACTGGATCGCGAAGTCGAGCGCGATTTCGAGGCCGTGCGCGTGCGCGGCGGCGAGCATCGCCTTGAAGTCGTCGAGCGTGCCTAGTTGCGGATGCACGGCGGTATGGCCGCCTTCGGCCGCGCCGATCGCATATGGACTGCCGACGTCGCCCGGCTGCGCGGTCAGCGTGTTGTTGCGGCCTTTGCGGTTCGCGAGGCCGATCGGATGGATCGGCGGGAAATACAGCACGTCGAAACCCATCTCGCGGATGCGCGGCAGTTTCGTCGTCACGTCGGCGAAGGTGCCGTGGCGCGATTCGTCGTCGCTCATCGAGCGCGGGAAGATCTCGTACCAGCTCGCGAAGCGCGCGGCGGTGCGGTCCGCGTCGATCTTGTAGATCACCGGATCGCGGCTCAGGAACGGGCGGTGGCGCGCGGCCGTCATCGCCTTCGCGGTGCCCGGCGCGAGAATCAGCGCGAGCTTCGTCTCGGCGTCGGCCTTGGTGAAGAGCTTGACGATGTGTTCGAGTGGCTCCTTCAGCGCGCCTTCGGTCGTCTCCACTTCGGCAAGCACCAGCGCGAACAGGTGCGCGGCTTCGTCGAGTTCGAGCTCGACGGTCTGGCCCGCCTTCAGCTTCTTCTCGATATGCTCGACGAGCGACGCGAAGTCGTCGCGCCACGCGATCACCGTGAACTCGTGGCGGCCCAGCCGTTCGAGCGGAATCCGCGCTTTCCAGATGTCGAGGCCCGCGGGCTGCGCGGGGGCCATCAGCACTTCGTGCCAGGCGGTTTCGTCGGCGGCGCGCCAGACCACGGCGGCGGCGATCTTGTCGTGACCTTCGGCGAAGACCGCGGCGCTGATTTCGGCGCGCTCGCCGACCGTGCGCTTGGCGGCAAAGCGGCCGTGGTCGACCGAGGGCGTCACGCTCTCGATCGCCACGCGCGGCGCGTTGAGCGCTTCGAGCACGCTCTTGCGGCCGCTGCGCTTGCTGTTCGCCTTGTCGATGGGCGGCGCGAGGCGGATCGGCTTTTCGCTTACCGCGCGGAACAGGCGCACGCCGCCGGGCGCGAGCGTGAAGGGCGTCAAGCCGGCGGGTTCGACGTGTCCCGGCGAATCCAGCGGCACGAAGCGCGTGAAGTTGCCCGGCACGCCGGCGAGAAAGCGCGCCGGGTCCACACGCAGCGGCGCGCCGAGTTCGGGATTGACGGCGATCAGGATCGCTTCGGCGGCGTCGCGCAGGTCCGGTTGGTCGCCGCGCAACAGCAGGGCAGCGGGTGCGCCGGGCCCACTGAGCGGGCGCAATTCACCATTGGCGTGCAGGGTCTTCGTCGTGCGCGCGAGTTCGTTCGCGCGCGTGACCCGTTCGGTGAGATCGAATTTCTTCGCTTGCACGGCGAGCGCGAATTGCGATGCGTCGCCGCGCGTTTGCGACATCGGCTCCGTGATGCCGTATTCGAAACCCATCGGCATCATCCAGCCGGTGCCGAGCGCCGCCGACGTGAAGAGCGCACGCCGGTACGCCCGTTCGACGATCGCGGCGTCGTGGACGTCGCTCAGCTCGGCGGCAAGCCGCGTGCCGTATGGCGCCTCGGGGAAGGCAATCGGCCCGCCGGCGCGCGCGAGCGCCGCGTGCTCCTCGACCATCCAGCTCGAGCGGAAGTCCCACCAGCGCACCGACGAGAACACGCTGTCGAAGCCCGCATCGGCGAGGCCGAGCAGATCGCCGCGCGCAAGACCCGGCGTCGCGGCGAGCAAACGCACGTCTGGATGCTTCGCACGCAGGGCATCGCCCAGTTGCCGCCAGACGGCCGCCGGCACGCGATGCGGCGAATCGAACCGGAAGCCGCCCACGCCTGCCTCGACGAGCGCCAGCAACTGTTGCGTCCACCAGTCGACCAGCGCGGCACGGCTGCCCGGGTCGCCGAAGTTCGCATACGCGACGTTGTCCTCGCGATGCACGTGGCGCGGATCGAGCCGCGCCTCGTCGGATTCGAATGGATGGAACCAGCCGGTATGTTCGGCGTACAGCGCGCCATCGGCGGCCATCCGGTCGATCACGAGATCGACCAGCAGCGTCAGGCCGTTCTGGCGGGCGGCGTCCGCGAGCGTGCGGATCGCGTCGGTGGCGGGCTGGTCGGCTTCGAACACCGGATGCAGCCGGGCGTGGTTGGCGACCACCTGTCCGTGGCCGGCTTGTCCGGGCTCGAAGAGACTGCCGATCAGCGCGTGGTCGAAGCCTAGCGCGGCTGCGTGAGCGAACTGTGTGGGCCATGCATCGAGCGGCCCAACCAGCAGTGAATGAAAAAAGTAAATCCGCGGCGCGTACCCGTTTGGAGATTCCATCGCTCGTTTCCAGATTCGTCCTGCTGCGGTGTGGATGCAAGTGGCATGCGATCACAGCGCTCATTGGGCTTCCAGAGCCGGATGCCGCGCGGTGCAAAAGCGAGGGCGCGTACTTGGTCAATGTAGTGCAAAGATCGTCACGCCGCTGGCCAGTCGAGGGTGCTTTGACGCCAGACGCCGGTCGCATGAGGCCGGTCGGAACTATTGGGAGGACGGAGCAAACGATGTGCCAGTCGGCGCAGGATGGGACTGAGGGGTGGGTGTTCGCGCGCCCGGAAGGAAAGCGCGCGACGGACGGACGCGACGAAAGCGCGCCCACACGCGCTCCGCGTGTAAAACGGGCGGGCGCCGGGCGGGTTTTACACAGCGAGCAGCACAAGCCGCACGATTACCGCAAAAGGCGAACTCGCGGCAGCGGGCGGGAGCGCGCGGGCCGCATAAGCTGCAAAAGTCGTCTAGCCGGCGCTAAGAGCCGAGTAGGCCCGCGGCGATATTCACGCACAAGCCCAGTACCGCCACATTGAAATAGAACGACAGAACCGATTGTGCGAGGGCGGTGCGGCGAATCGCACGCGAGCGCAACACCACGTCGGACGTCTGCGATGCCACGGCGATGGTGAACGAGAAATACAGAAAGTCCCAGTAGTTCGGTTCGAGCTTATGATCGGGAAACAGCAGCGCGGTTTCCTTGGCACCGGTGTCGTAATAGAGCCGAGCGTAGTGCTGCGTGAAAATGGTCGGAATCAGAAACCACGCGCCGATCAGCGTGAGGCCGGTCAGCAGGTAGTGCCATGCGCTGGCCGGCCCGGCGGTTCCCTTGGCCGACGCCAGCTCCATCACGATCGCCGCGATACTCGCGATAGTCGCCAGACAGATGACGAATAGCACGACACCCGCGTTTTCGTCATCGCGTACCGCGTATTCGCGGACCCGATGTTCGTCGGCGACGGCCATGTGCACCCAGATCATCAACAGGTAGCTCCAGATCGCGGCGTCCCAGCCGATCAGCGCGCGCGCCGTCGAACTCGTGTGGACGGGCACCACCAGCGCGACCACGATGCCGATGACGAGGCCGATCATCGTTCTGGGCCGATTGCGAAGAACCTGCGGATAGTATTTTGTGAGCATGGAGTGAGGGGCAAGGGCGTGGTGTCGCGGATTCTACTCGCGCGCCGGCGAGCATTTGTCGAACCGGTCGGTCGCGGCTATAGTCTTTCGCAGCGGCCTTGCATGCCGCTTTCAGTTGAAAGGCAACCGGCAGGCAGCGTCGCACGTTGGAAAACGGCTCACCATCTGGAGCGCCCATGACAGATGTTCCTGAGGATAACGATGCGCGCGAGCCCGCGACGCCTCCCGCCGGGTTATCGTCATCGCCGTTGTCTTCGCCGTCACCGTCGTATTCCCGTTCGTATTCAGCCTCGCGCAGAGTAGGGGTGCTCGGCGCCTGCGCCGCCGCGGCGGCGCTCGCGTTCGGCGGCGCGAGCCGCACGTTGCGTTCGTTTTCGTGGATCGCCCCGGCGCTCGCCGACGCGCCGCCCGCAGGCGGCGGTCTCGACGCCTTCCTCGCGCTGTCGCGACGTCTCACGGGCCGTACCGGCTTCGATGCCGTGCTCGGGCAACGCGTGTACAGCGCGCTCGGTCGATCAGACGCCCGGTTCATGCAGCATGTCGCCGCGCTCAATACGTGGCTGCAAGGTCATGGCGGCGTGCCGTCCGATATCGTCACCGAGGCGTTGCAGGCCGAGCAGCCGGCGCTTGCGAAATCCGTCAGCGCGATCATGCGCGCGTGGTACCTGGGCCTCGTCGGCGAGCTGCCGCATGTGGAGGTGATCGCGTATGAAAAAGCGCTGATGTTCGATCCCGTCAAGGACGTGCTGACTGTTCCGTCTTATTGCCGGGATCTGCCGTTCTACTGGACACGCAAGCCGTTGAGCGGCTAAACGGCATGCCTCTTGCGCGCGCCGCATCGTCTGATCGAGCCGTTTGACACGGCACCGGTACGCGCCATACCCAGCAGCGATAAGCCAGCAGCGATAAGCCAGCAAAAGAGGGCAGCGATGGCAAACTCACAATCCGCCGATATCGTCGTGGTCGGCTCGGGTGTCGCAGGCGGGCTGGTCGCGCATCAGCTGGCGCTCGCGGGCGCATCGGTGATTCTGCTCGAAGCCGGGCCGCGCATTCCGCGCTGGCGGATCGTCGAGAACTTCCGGAACTCGCCGGCCAAGTGGGACTTCTCGACGCCGTATCCGTCGACGCCTTACGCACCGCATCCCGAGTACGCGCCCGCCAATCATTATTTGATCCAGAAGGGCGACCATCCGTATGACGCGCAGTATGTGCGGCTGGTCGGCGGCACGACCTGGCACTGGGCCGCCGCCGCGTGGCGGCTGCTGCCGTCGGACTTCCAGTTGCACAAGCTGTATGGCGTGGGACGCGACTGGCCGTATCCGTATGAAACGCTGGAGCCATGGTATGCGCAGGCCGAGGTGCAACTGGGCGTGTCCGGGCCGGACAGCGCGATCGATCTCGGCTCGCCGCGCTCGACGCCTTATCCGATGAACCCATTGCCGCTGTCCTACATGGATCAGCGTTTTAGCGACGTGCTCAACGCTCGGGGTTTCAAGGTCGTGCCGGAACCGATGGCGCGCAACAGCCGTCCGTACGATGCGCGGCCCACTTGTTGCGGCAACAACAACTGCATGCCGATCTGCCCGATCGCCGCGATGTACAACGGCGTGGTGCATGTGGAAAAGGCCGAGCAGGCCGGCGCGAAACTGATTCCCGAAGCGGTGGTGTACCGCGTCGAAGCGGACAATAAGGGGCTCGTTACGGCGGTCCACTACAAGGACCCGAGCGGCAACAGCACACGCGTGAGCGGCAAGCTGTTCGTGCTCGCCGCCAACGGCATCGAAACCCCGAAGCTGATGCTGATGTCGACCTCCGACAAGTTCTCGCGCGGCGTTGGCAACAGCGCCGACCAGGTGGGCCGCAACCTCATGGACCATCCGGGCACGAGCGTGAGGTTTCTCGCCAACGAACCACTGTGGCCGGGCCGCGGCCCGATGGAAATGACGTCGATCGTCAACTTCCGCGACGGCGCGTTCCGCTCCGAGTACGCCGCGAAGAAACTGCATCTGTCGAATGGCGTGCCGACTCTCGGCGTGAGCGCCGATCTGCTGAAAAAAGGCCTCACCGGCGCGGAGCTCGACCGGCAAATTCGCGACCGCGTGGCACGCACGCTGAGCATCGGCAGCTTTCACGAGCACCTGGCGGAGCCGCACAATCGCGTCGTGCCGTCGGCGGACCACAAGGATGCGCTCGGCATCCCACAGCCCGAAATCTATTACTCGATCAACGATTATGTGAAGAAGAGCGCCGCCACCACGCGCGACGTGTATGCGCAGATCGCGGCGCTGTTCGGCGGCACCGAAATCACCTTCGACGATTTTCTCGCGCCCCGCAGCCACATCATGGGCACCACGATCATGGGCGGCAATCCGGCGGATTCGGTCGTGGATGCGGACTGCCGCACGCATGATCACCCGAATCTGTTTATCGCCAGCAGCGGTGTGATGCCGAGCGCCGCGTCGGTGAATTGCACGCTGACGATCGCGGCCTTGTCGCTGAAACTGGCCGACAAGCTCAAGCGCGAAATCTGAGCCGATCGGAAGCCGTCATGACGAAGATCACCGCTCGCGTGCCGCCGGACTATATGCTCGCGCAGCGTACGCAGCGTACGCAGCGTACGCAGCGTGCGCAGCGTCGCCGCATCAATGGAGCGATGCTCGCGGCGGCGTTTTCGCTGTTCGCGCTGGGTGTCGCGTGGCATGAGGCGCACGGGCCGAAAGCGCGGGCCGCCGACGAATTGCAGATCATGCAGGCCCGCGCCGACGGCGCGTCGCAACCGGCCCGTGCCTTGGCGACACCAGTGGTTGCGGGCGGCAATGAGCTGGTCAAGCGTGGCGCCTACCTGACGCGCGCCGGCGATTGCGCGGGCTGCCACACGGCGGACCGGTCGCGCCCGTTCGCGGGCGGCCTGCCGATCGACACACCGTTCGGCACCATCATGACGCCGAACATCACGCCGGACCCCGACACCGGCATCGGCCAATGGAGTGACGCCGATTTTCTGCGCGCGATGCACGAGGGCATCGGCAAGGGCGGCGAACGGCTGTACCCGGCGTTTCCCTATGCGGAGTACACGCGCGTCACCGAACAGGACGTGCTGGCGATTCGCGCCTACCTCGACACGCTCACGCCGATCCATTTCGCGCCGCCGGCCAACAGCCTGAAATTTCCGTTCAACCAACGCTGGCTCATGGTGGTCTGGAACCTGTTCAATTTCACCGAAGGCCGCTTCGTTCCCGATCCGAAGCAAAGCGCCGAATGGAATCGCGGCGCGTATCTGGTGCAAGGCCTCGCACATTGCGAGGCGTGCCATACGCCGCGCAACTTCATGCAAGGGCTGAAGTCGAGCGCGCGCTTTTCGGGCGCAGTGCAGGCCGGCTGGCACGCGTTCAACATCACGCCGGACAGCACGAGCGGCGTAGGCGAATGGCGCGATGACGAACTGATTGCGTATCTCTCGACCGGCGCCGCAGCGGGTCGCGCGAATGCGGCCGGTCCGATGGGCGAAGTGGTGGCCGGCAGCACCCAGTATCTGTTGCGGATCGACCTGCGCTCGATCGTCATCTACCTGCGCTCGGTGCCGCCGGTCAGCGGCGGCGAAGCGCGCCCGCGCCACCAATGGGGCAATCCCGCCGACGACGTCAGCGTGCTGCGCGGCACTGCGATAAAGGGAGTGAACGGCGCCCAGCTCTTCGTCGCCCATTGCGCGAGCTGCCATAGCTGGACGGGGCAAGGCGTAGGCGCGAGCGCGCCGGGGGCGTATCCGTCGCTGATCCACAACTCGACGGTCGGCGCGAGCAGTGCTGACAATCTGGCGCAGGTGATTCTGCATGGCGTCAGACGCACGACGAAGCATGCGGACGTCCTGATGCCCGCCTTCGGCAACCAGTTGACGGACGCGCAGGTGGGCGCGATCGCCAACTACGTGACCCGGCAGTTCGGCAATCCCCAGTCGACGATGACGGCCGAGCAGATCGCACTCCTGCGCGCGCCGCCTCGCGCGCAATAGACTGCGCCGGATTGGTGCGTTTTCGGTAAGGAAGCCCGGAAACACTCGGTTTTTGCGTCGATTTGTGTCATTTTTGCCTACCAGGGCGCCAGGATACGATAGGCACCCCGCATACGCGCTCGCGGATGCAGCATTATCATGAACAAATGTCCTCTGTACTCGTCAACCCAGTTCAGCATCATGCTGCCAATGCGAGCGGCCGCGACTTCGTGGTCGGCGATCTTCACGGCTGCGTCGATGCGTTGCGCTATCTACTGCGCCTCATCGCGTTCGATCCGGCGCGCGACCGGCTCTTTTCGGTCGGCGATCTGGTCGATCGCGGCGAACATTCCGAACAGGCGCTGGCGCTGCTCGAGAAGCCGTGGTTTTTCGCCGTGCTCGGCAATCACGAAGACACGCTCTGCGCTGTCGCCGACGGGCGTTTGCGGCGTCAGTGGTGGTATGGAATCGGCGGCGCGTGGGCGGCCAACCTGCCCGACGAACGTTTGCAGCACTACGCGGAGCAGCTGCGGCCGCTGCCGCTCGTGCGCGTAGTGGGGAGCGGCAAGGAGCGCTTCAACATTCTGCACGCCGAATTTTTCGGCACCGATGCCGAGCTCGACGCGGGGAATTTTTCGGCAGACACCCGCCAGCAATTGCTTTGGGGACGCGACCTCGCGGTAGGCAACGCCGATCCGCTGCAGCAGCGCGGACTCTCGCTGACCTATTGCGGCCATACGCCAATGCGCGACATCACGCAGATCGGTTCGCAGGTATTCATCGACACCGGCGCATTCGGCCCCGGCGGCAAGCTGACGATCGTGCAGCCGCAGGCGCTGCTGCGCTGGTCGGTTTCGGTCGAGGAAGCGCGCGCCGAAGGGGCGGCCGCGCTGGCGCTGCCCTGATCCGTGCGCGCTGCCCGCGCAGCTTTGCGCTGGCCCGTCCGGCCAGTCAGCCGACCTGGCTGAGTTCGAACACCATATCCACGCTCGTGCCGTTCCAGTTGTATTCCAGATATGCCGCGTGGCGGCAGTCGCGCAGCAGCGTGGTCCGGAACGCGGCGAGGCACTCGCCGCTGCTGTCTCGCACCGACGGATACACGATGCCCGGCGCGCCCGCCTCGCGCACGGCGCGGCCGAGCGACTGCCCGGCCAGATAATCGTCCGGCGACAGTACGGCGAGATCGCGCGACGCGTCGTTGCGCAGATCGACCACGCTGCCTTGCGCCGCCACCGTGTACAGCCGCATCTGCTGGCGCATCGGCCGCTCGGCGGTTGCCTCCAGAAATTTCCCCGTGTGATAGCGCGTTTCGGCGATCGCGGTGGCGCGCGAACGGGCGCAGTAGAACACGCCATACGTGCCGTCGGAGAAGCGGCTGCCAAGCGGATTCAGATGCGTCAGTGCAGCCATGATCGGCCCATAGCCCGGGCCGAAACGGCGTTCTTCGCGCGGCACGAGGTCGAGTTCGCCGACTTCCGTGCGCAGCCGGTCGTTGGTCATCGCTTCGAGCGCGTAGAGCGCGTCGAAATCTTCTGGGGAGGCGACCCGGTCGAACAGATTCACGGCCGGGAAACGCGTCGGAATCACACGATACGCGGGCGACCAGTCGAGCTGCGCGGGTGGCCAGCGGTCCTGCCAATGCGGTTGTGTCACGCCCAGC
This sequence comes from Paraburkholderia sp. SG-MS1, assembly GCF_012275575.1. Lineage (GTDB taxonomy): Bacteria > Pseudomonadota > Gammaproteobacteria > Burkholderiales > Burkholderiaceae > Paraburkholderia. The sequence continues at coordinate 41,846 of NZ_NPIH01000253.1, forward strand.
CGCCTCGCATCGCGTCGAGATACTGGCGCACGGCCACGAGATCGCTGATGTTGCCCGCCAGCATACGGTCCAGCGCGCGGCGGCCGCCGAACGGCGGCGCGCTGTTGGGGCGTTTGATCCAGGTGTCGGCGGCGCTGGGTTGCGGCAGCAGGATTTGCAGCGCTTTGTAGATGCCGAGCAGCAGTGACAGACGCTCGAGCGTGTCGCGCCCGAGGCGCGCCGTCTCGGGCGCTGCTTTCCACTTGAAGAAGGTGGAGCGGCCCGGCGAGCCGAGCAGCACGATCTGCTCGTCGGCGTTCAGATCCCAGTCGCGCGCGATGTTGAAGAACGCGCGCAGACCCGCCGCCGACATCTGCGGGAACGTGGGTGCCGAAACGGGCCGGCGAATCGGCTCTTCGGGCGAGTTGAGGCGGGCAGCGTGAGCCATATGGGGGTAAGTCCCTCCGTGTACTGAATATTGATATTAGTCCAAATGTGGATTT
>NZ_NPIH01000254.1 GCF_012275575.1 Paraburkholderia sp. SG-MS1
TTGCGCGCGCTCGATCATGGGAATCTGCAGACCTCGCGCGAAGGCGGGCTTGCTGCGCGAGACCTGTGCGAGGAAGGCCGGCCGTGGCTCGGCAAACCGGGTGAACTGAGCGACGCAGCGCGTCACGCGTTCTTCAGCGCCGCACCACTGCCGGCGAGCGCGATCATGCTGCCGCTTGCCGCGGGCGACACCGTCAGCGGTTATCTATGCCTCGGCAGCGACGACCCCGAACGTTTCGGCGACGGCATGGCCACGGACATTCTGGAGCGCTTCGCGAGCATCGTGACGGCGAGTCTCGACAACGTCGCGCATCGCGAGCGACTCAAGCAGCAAGCCGGGCGGCGATCAGGCGGAACACTGAGTTTGCCGCCCGCAGGGCGCGGCGCACAACGTCTCACGCTTTGCGTATAGAAAACCGCGTGTTGCCCACGTGAATCGATAAAGAAAGAGCCCGTGAAAAGAGCATTCACGGCTCGCGCGAGACGCTTTGCGTTCCCGGTGCACAAAGGGGTAACCGGTGATGCACACCCATCAGCGGTTCGCTTCCTCGAAGCGCTCGTTCTGCGCGTTGATCAGCGAGAACGTATGCCAACCGAAGCCGTGCATCTGCCGGTAGTTCTTCGGAATGCCATGGTCGCTCAGCAGGATCGTGACCTGATGCAGCGATTCCGGATTGCGAGCAGAAGTCCCACACCAGGTTCGCATTGCGCAGATTATTCTCCCGATAACGCACTGCCGTCGCGATCCCTGCGCAACGTCCTACCGGATGCCAGATCCTCCGGCGCGACGAACAGGTTGGCAGGGCTGATCATGTATTGCCGTGTCAATAGCCGCGAATCGATGTGAAGTCGGCCCGGCAATGCAGCAGGAAGCATGCGCGATGCGAGCGAGGCGTCAAACGCCCGGCGCATCCGGCGGCACGCCCAGCAACTGCAGTGCGCCGCCGGTCACTTCGCTGAACACCGGCCCAGCCACCGTTCCGCCATAGAACGCCTTGCCCGCCGGGTCGTCGATCATGACCGCGACGATCAGCCGTGGATCGCTCATCGGCGCCATGCCGACGAACAGCGCACGATAGCGGTTCTTCGCATACGTCGCGCCGACCTGTTTGCGGGCCGTGCCGGTCTTGCCGCCGATCCGGTAGCCGGCCACGGCGGCCGCCCGTCCCGTGCCGCCTTCGCCGGTGGCCATCTCCAGCATCGCGCGGATCGCCCGCGCGGTGGCCGGCTTCGTCACGGCGAGGTCGGTATCCACGGAGGGCGCGGCGGCATGCGCGCCGTTGCGCAGCAGACTGACGCGTTGCATCGTGCCGTCGCCCGCATACGCGGTGTAGATCTGCGCCATCTGCAGCAGCGAGGCGGACAGCCCGTAGCCGTACGCCATGGTCGCCTGTTCGATCGGGCGCCAGCGTTTGTACGGACGAACCTTGCCGGACGCCACGCCCGGAAAGGTCAGTTCGGGTCTCAGGCCGAGCCCGTATTGCTGATACTTGGTCCAGATCGTCTCCGCCGGCAGATTCAGCGCGAGCTTGGCAAGCGCGATATTGCTCGACTTCTGCACCGCCTCGGAGACCGTCATCACGCCGTGATTGGAAGTGTCGTGAATCACGGCCGGGCCGATCTTGTACCAACCGGGGGCTGTGTCGATCATGCTTTGCGGCCGCACCTTGCCCTCGTCGATCGACAGCGCGACGACCAGCGGCTTGATCGTCGATCCGGGTTCGAAGGTGTCGACTACCGCGCGGTTGCGCAGTTGCCGGCCGGTCAGGCGGGCGCGGTCGTTCGGATCGAAGCTCGGATAGTTGGCGAGCGCGAGAATCTCGCCGTTGCGCGCGTCGAGCACCACGACGCTGCCGGCTTCCGCGTGATGCTTCGCAATCGCTTCCTTCAATTGCCCGTAGGCGAGTTGCTGGATGCGCCGGTCGATCGTCAGATGGATGGTCTCGCCGTTGCGCGCCGGCACCAGCGGCCGGGTTTCCGACACCACGCGGCCGAGCCGGTCGCGGATCACTTCGCGCTGGCCAGGCACGCCGAGCAGGTGCTCGTTAGCGGCCAGCTCGACGCCTTCCTGGCCGTTGTCCTCGATATCCGTGAAGCCGACCACGTGCGCCGCCGATTCGCCCTCGGGATAAAAGCGCTTCGAATCGGCAATCTGCGTGATGCCGGCAAGGCCCAGGCGGGACAGTTGGGCGGCGGTGTCGGCGTCCACCTGGCGCTTGAGCAGGACGAAGCTCTTGTCGCCGTTCAGACGCCGGCGCAATTCCGCGAGCGGCAGGTCGAGCAGCTTCGCGAGCGGCACGGCGGCGGTTTCATCGACCTGCCTGGGGGTGGCCCAGATCTCGTACGTGGCGAGGCTGACGGCGAGCATCGAGCCATTGCGATCGACGATTCGTCCGCGCGTCGCGTCGAGTTCGATGGTGCGCTGATAGCGCTTTTGTCCCTGGTCGATATAGAAATCCCGGTTCACCACCTGCACCCACAATGCACGGCCCGCCAGCGCCGCGAACGCGCCGAACACCAGCAGGACGATGAACCTCGAGCGCCAGGCGGGCAGGCGCGCGGCCAGCAACGGATTTTTCGCGACGGGCGCGTAGGGATCATGCGACTGCGATTTTTTCTTCTGGATCATGGGTTGCGGATAATGAACTCGGGAACGCGATTAACTTGCGCCGCCCGAATCGGCGGCGCTCAATACTTTGAGATGCCAATGGAGACGCTGGGCCGGCATGCGCATCGCGAAGCCTGCGGGCAGCATCGCGATCGACGCCGGTCTTCGAGCGATGCCGCACGCCTGTCGCGACCACGACCGCTTCGATTGTAATGAAAACGTATCTGTATGCGAGATCCACGCAAGTGGAGAGTGACCGGGCAGGGCGTCGCGCACCGTGTCGCCGGCGAGTGTGTGACGGTGCCGACGGGGCGCAGAGCGAACCGCTCCATACCGCGGCGCATGCCCGTCAGCACGTCGGACATGGCCCCGGCGGCGATGGCGCGCACGTAGAGGACGGCGCAGCAGGATAGGGGCGAAGCTTGACGGAGCGCGTTCGGAGCCGCTTCGTCGGCAAAGGGCGCCGTAGGGCACGCGTTGTCAAACGGCGATTATCGTGAGTGTCGTGTGAGTCCGAAAGCCAGTTAAGCCCAATTCGGTGATGCCCTATGGGGCTTTGAGCGCGTCGCGTTTTCGAGCGCGGTGGGCGTTGGCAGAGCGACGCAATGCGGCGCTACGTGAGACGGCCGCTCGTACGGCCAAAAAAACCGCGTCGATTTGCAAAATCCGCGCGGCTGGCTCGTTCGATTGATGCGTCGACTCCGACGCGGCGTGTTAAAGGGGCGCTCTGCGCCTGTCGAGCGCCTTCTTTTTTTCTGAATGTCTGATGCTGCTTTGCCATAGGCACCTGGCGAGCGCCAGGCGGGTCACCCTCGCCAACTCCAAGCGCTCAACCCGGCAACGCGAAGCTGGCAATCGCCTCGCGCAGCACCCCCACCTGATCCTTCAGCGAATGAGCCGCGGCCGCGGCCTGCTCGACGAGCGCCGCGTTCTGTTGTGTGACCTGATCCATCTCGCCGACCGCGCGATTGACCTGCTCGATGCCCGCGCTCTGTTCGCGCGAAGCATGGCTGATCTCCTCGAGAATTTCGTTCACGCGACGCACCGAGTGCACGATCTCGCCCATCGTCGAGCCCGCATTGGCGACTTGCGACGCGCCGGTTTCGACCGTATTCGTCGAGGTTTCGATCAGCGCCTTGATCTCCTTGGCCGCCGTCGCTGAGCGCTGCGCGAGGCTGCGCACTTCGGCGGCGACCACCGCGAAGCCGCGTCCCTGTTCTCCCGCGCGCGCCGCTTCGACGGCCGCGTTGAGCGCGAGGATATTCGTCTGGAACGCGATGCCGTCGATCACCCCGATGATGTCGCCGATCTGCCGGGAACTGGCGGTGATCTCGCCCATGGTGCGGACCACGTCGTCCACCACGCGGCTGCCGCGCGTGGCCACGTCCGCCGCCTGGCCGGCGAGCTGCGCGGCCTGCATTGCGCTGTCCGCGTTCTGCTTTACGTTGACAGTCATCTGATCCATGCTCGACGCCGTTTCGACGAGCGCCGCTGCCTGTTCCTCGGTCCGTTGCGAGAGGTCGGTATTGCCGGCGGCGATTTCCGTCGCGCCGATGTTGATGTTCTCGGTGCCCAGACGCACGCGCGACACCGTATCGACGAGACCGGCCTGCATGGTTTGCAGCGCATGCAGCAGGCTGCCGTTGTCGTGCGGGCCGACCGGTACACGCGTGGCGAGATTGCCTTGCGCCATCAGTTGCGCATGTTCGAGCGCCACTTCGAGATCGCCGCCGAGCGAGCGGCGGATGCTGCGCAACACCAGCAGCATGACGGCCGTGGCAACGGCGCCCAACGTCACGGTGATCGCGAGCCAGCGCAGCAGGTTCGCGTAGAACGCGCTCTGCACGTCGTCCATGTACATGCCGGTGACGAGATACCAGTCCCACGGCGCGAAATGCATCGAGTAGCTGGTTTTGGCGACCGGCTGCTCGCTGCCGGGCTTGGCCCACAGATAGTCGACGAAGCCGCCGCCATCGTGATTACCCGCGTTGACGATCGCGACGAACAGGTGGTTGCCCGCCGGGTCGGCAAACTGCGCAAGGTTCTTGCCGACCAGTTCCTGCTTGAATGGATGCATCAGCATGACCGGCTGCGAATCGTTGACGGAAATGTATCCATCCTTGCCATAACGCATGGCCGCCAGCATCTCGAGCGCCTGCTTTTTGGCGTCGGGTTCGGAAAGGGTGTGCTGCTGGGCCAGCGCGTAGTAATGGGCGACGATGTGGTTGCCCTGATCGATCAGCGCAGTCAATTGATCGCGGCGGTCCGAGATCATCGACGCGCGGTTTTGCCATGCGCCGAAGCCGCCGATCAGGATCAGGCCGATCCACAGCACGGCGATCATCGACGCCAGTTTTTTGTTCAGAGTCATAGCAATCAGTGTGGCTTTTGCGGGTGGTCGGGCGGAGTTGAATTTGCTTGTAGCGATTGGCTTGTCGCTAGCGGTGTTTACGGCGCGACACGGTGTGCTCCGCAGGCAGGGGAAACCCGTTGTCTTATGTTGTTATTTGTCTGATTTATACGCCATTTGCCTTGCTCCAGCGGTGTTTTCAGTGCGCGATCCGCGGCGTTTTAATCGGGGGTTTTCCATTGCCGGCGTTATTTTTTATCGGAACTGTTTAATGCGAATGATGCCTTGCGAACGCGGTTAAGAAATTAATCAGAGCCGCCAATAATGGCCATATATAAACGGCCCGCTATGGCTATCAATGACTCGGGAACGGATGAAACAGGCTGGAGTGGGCGCCAATCCGGTTCCCAGCATGCAATCGCGTCAAACCGCCACAAAATGCCAATCAAATCCAAAACCCGCCGCAGTATCGCAGTAAATGCAAAAAATGACACATTTTTCCACTTAACCACAACGCAGAAAAACCCGCTGTCTTCGAAGAGACGAATAAATAAAAATTCCGCTATAGTCGCCATTTTCCAGTCGCCAGCCGGGCAAAAAGAGCACCAATAAGCCCGCAATCAGGAGTAGAAAATGAACGCCCGCCAACCCGCCTTCGTCTCCGTATCCCGCAGCGCACGTCTGCGCCAGATGCTTCTTAGCAACGAACTCGAATTCATGATGGAGGCCCATAACGGCCTGTCCGCGCGCATCGTCCGTGAGGCCGGCTTCAAGGCGATCTGGGGCTCGGGTCTCGCGATTTCCGCGCAATACGGCGTGCGCGACAACAACGAAGCAAGCTGGACACAAGTTGTCGACACCCTCGAATTCATGGCCGACGCGAGCGACCTGCCGATCCTGCTCGACGGCGACACCGGCTACGGCAACTTCAACAACGTGCGCCGCCTCGTGCGCAAGCTCGAACAGCGCGGCATCGCCGGCGTCTGTATCGAAGACAAGCAGTTCCCGAAGACCAACAGCTTCATCAACGGTGAAGCGCAGCCGCTCGCCGACATGGACGAGTTCTGCGGCAAGATCAAGGCCGGCAAGGACTCGCAGTCCGACGAAAATTTCTCGATCGTCGCGCGCGTCGAAGCGCTGATCGCGGGCTGGGGCATGGACGAGGCGCTGCGTCGCGCCGAGGCTTACCGGCAAGCCGGCGCGGACGCGATCCTGATTCACAGCAAGCTCTCGCGTCCCGACGAAATTCTCGAATTCGCGCGCGAATGGGCCGGCCGCGGTCCGCTCGTGATCGTGCCGACCAAGTACTACAGCACGCCCACCGAAGTGTTCCGCGAAGCGGGTATCAGCACCGTGATCTGGGCGAATCATCTGATTCGCTCGGCGACCTCGGCGATGCAGGCCGTCGCGAAGGAAATTCATTCGAGCCAGACGCTTGTGAACGTCGAAGACAGCATTGCCGCCGTCAACGAAATTTTCCGTTTGCAGGACGCCGACGAATATTCCGAAGCCGAAGACCGCTATCTGTCGAGCGGCCGCGCGGCTGGCGCCGCCGTCGTGCTCGCCGCGAGCCGCGGCAAGGGCCTCGAAGCCGTCACGGAAGACCGGCCGAAGGTCATGCTGCCGATCGCGGGCAAGCCGCTGCTGCGCTGGCTTGTCGACGCGTTCAAGAAGCAGGGCGTCAACGATATCACCGTGATCGGCGGTTATCGCGCCGATGCGATCGAGACGGCGGGCATCAAGCTCGTCGTCAACGAACAGCATGCGCAAACCGGCGAACTCGCGTCGCTCGCGTGCGCGCTCGACAAGCTGAGCGGCGACACCGTTGTCTCGTACGGCGATCTGCTGTTCCGCAGCTACATCCTGCGCGACCTCGTGGAAAGCGAAGCCGCGTTCAGCGTGGTGGTGGATTCGTCGCTGACCGATACGGAAAACGCAAGCGTGCGCGATTTCGCGTGGTGCTCGGCGGCGGACGACCGCGGCCTGTTCGGTAACAAGGTCGTGCTGCGCCATGTGTCGAGCGGACAGAACGCATCGGCGGAGATCGCTGCGCAGGCGCCGCATGGCCGCTGGGTCGGTCTGCTGAACGTGCGCGACGCAGGCCGCGAGCGTTTGCAGGCGGTGATGAGCCAGTTGCAGGGGCGCGCCGATTTCGCTTCCCTCGACATGCCCGCGCTGCTCAACGCACTGATCGAAGCGGGTGAATCGATCGAGGTGCAATACGTGCACGGCCACTGGCGCGGCGTGAACGATCTCGACGACTTCCGCCGTGCGGGCGACTTCGCGCATGCGCAAGCGCCGTTCGCGGCGGCGGCCGGCAACCCGGGGCAAAGTGCGGCGAAGAGCGCGACGAACGGAGCCGCGCAATGATCGAAGCAGCACAGTTCGTCGAGGCGGCACGCGATCGCGGCTTCGACTGGTACGCAGGGGTGCCGTGCTCGTATCTGACGCCGTTCATCAACTACGTGTTGCAGGACGAGTCGTTGCATTACGTGTCGGCGGCCAACGAAGGCGATGCGGTCGCGCTGATCGCAGGCGTCACGCTGGGAACGAAGAACGGCCGGCGCGGCATCACGATGATGCAGAACTCCGGGCTCGGCAACGCCGTGAGCCCGTTGACTTCGCTCACGTGGACCTTCCGTCTGCCGCAATTGCTGATCGTCACGTGGCGCGGCCAGCCGGGTGTCGCCGACGAACCGCAGCACGCGCTGATGGGACCGGTCACGCCCGCGATGCTCGACACGATGGAGATTCCGTGGGAAACCTTCCCGACCGAGGCCGACGCCATCGGCCCGGCGCTGGATCGCGCGATCGCGCACATGGATGAAACCGGCCGCCCGTACGCGCTCGTGATGCAGAAGGGCAGCGTGGCGCCGTACGAGCTGAAAGACGGCGGCGCGAGTGCGCGCCGTGCGCCGGTCGTGTCGCGCTCGCAGTTCCAGGACGTCGCGGCGGGCGAACTGGCTTCGCGTCACGACGCGTTGCAGAAGGTCATCGCGCGCACGCCGCTCGAATCGACGGTCGTACTCGCGTCGACCGGATTTTGCGGCCGCGAACTCTATGCGATCGACGACCGGCCAAACCAGTTGTACATGGTCGGCTCGATGGGCTGCGTGACGCCGTTCGCGCTCGGACTCGCGCTCGCGCGTCCCGATCTGCACGTGGTCGCGCTCGACGGCGACGGCGCCGCGCTGATGCGCATGGGCGCGTTCGCGACGCTCGGCGCTTACTGTCCGGGCAATCTCACGCACGTGCTGCTCGACAACGGCGCGCACGACTCGACCGGCGGCCAGGCGACGGTGTCGTCGCACGTGTCGTTCGCGGGCGTGGCCGCGGCGTGCGGTTATGCGTCGGCGGTGGAAAGCGACGACGTAGCGGTGCTCGACCAGGTGTTCGACGCGCCGCCGCTCGACGGCCCGCGCTTCGTGCGCCTCGCGATTCGCCGCGGCACGCCGGACGGCCTGCCGCGCCCCACCATCACCCCGCCCGATGTGAAGACGCGCCTGATGCGCCACATCGGCGCCGCTTGAAATCAACGTAAAAGGAGCGCCCATGCTGCTGCTCAATCCCGGCCCGGTGACGCTCACCGAACGTGTTCGCAATAGCCTGTTGCAGACGGATCTGTGTCATCGCGAAAGCGAGTTTTTCGACTTGCAGGAAGAGGCCCGCACGCGGCTCGTCGGTCTGTACGGTCTCGACGCGAGCGAATGGCAGGCGGTGTTGATGACCGGCTCCGGCACGGCCGCCGTCGAAAGCATGACTGCCGCGCTGGTGCCGCAAAACGGCAAGCTGCTGGTGGTGGAAAACGGCGTGTACGGCGAGCGCATTTCGCAGATCGCCACGCAATACGGCATCGCGCATGAATCGCTGAAGCACGACTGGATGCACGCGCCGGACCTCGCGAAGATCGCCGAACGGCTCGACGCGGACAAAGCGTTCACGCACGTCGCGGTGATTCATCATGAAACCACCACTGGCCGTTTGAACGACCTCGCGTCGCTCGGCGCGCTGTGCCGCGCTCGCGGTTTGCGGCTGCTGGTGGACGGCGTGAGCAGCTTCGGCGCAGAAGCGATCGATTTCGCCGATGCCAGTCTCGACGCGGTCGCGGCCACCGCGAACAAGTGTCTGCACGGCGTGCCGGGCGCGTCGTTCGTGCTGGTGCGGCGCACGGCGCTCGCGCGGGCGGCTAGCCGCACGTATTACCTCGATCTCGGGCGGCTCGCGCGTTTGCAGGATCAGCGCAACACGCCGTTCACGCCCTCGGTTCACGCGTACTACGCGCTCGTCGAAGCGCTGCGCGAACTCGCCGACGAAGGCGGCTGGCGCGCGCGTCACGCGCGTTATGCGGCGCTTGCCGAACGGGCGCGGGCGGGGCTCGCCGAGCGGGGCATCGGCAGCGTGTTGCCGGCGGAGCAATCGTCGGTGGTGCTGCGCGCGTACCGGTTGCCGGATGGCGTCGCGTATCCGCAGTTGCACGACGCGCTGAAGGCGCGCGGCTTCGTCATCTATGCGGGGCAAGGCGGCTTGTCGGCCGAACTGTTCCGCATTTCGACGATGGGCAATATCCACGCCGGCGACATCGACCGTTTGCTGCAGGGCTTCACCGAACTGACGCGTTGATTCAGGTGCCGCAGTGCAGCGCGCGGCGGCTTTTCACCGCACCGCGCCGCGGGATGCGGTGCCATGCGCTCCGTCACACCGGATCCTTGTCAGGCGGGCCGTCGGGTCGCTGCGGCTCCTCCACGTGATGACCGGGCGACGGTGGTACTAGCGGGTCGGCTTCCGGATCGCGGTTCGGATCGGCATTGGGGTCGGGAATCGGACTGGTATGCATGTCGTAGCTCATCGCATCACCCTGTAGTTGAACGCATGCGGTTCGGGCTCTTCGGACAATCCGCGCTCGGACCGATGCCGGCAATCCTCTTCAAGCGTAGGCGCTTTTGCTGCGCGCCGCGCTGCTCGCTGTTGTCACTTTTTCCCGCGCCGACCCACGCTGAGCTGCCAGTAGCGCTCGGTGGCGAAGACGTCGTCGTAATTGCCCGCGCCGAATGCGCGCAACTGGCTGGCGTACGCATTGACCGCCTCGCGTTTGAGTTGCGCGCGGCGCTGGACGTCAATCGTATGCGCGGCGCTCGGAAGCGCCGGCGTCGCCACGATGCCGCGCTGCGCAAGATCGGCGAGGCGCGCCTGCACGACGCCGGGCGTGCGTCGGTGAATCGCTTCCTCGTAGCCGAACCAGACCAGATGCGACAGCCGCGGCAGGATTTCGCAGCAGGCTTCGAAGACCCGCACGTGATCGTCGTGATAGAGGCCGAGCGGCATCAGCAGCGTATTCGCGGTGCTGCGGTAAATGATTTCTTCGAGCATCGCGGCCATCCGGCTGATCGACGGCGAGTCGGCATACTGGCTGTCGCGAAACGGCATGCGCAGCGGAATCGCATCGAGCACCTCGAGCGCGCGGTTGTCCTCCAGCGTGCGCTCGTGGATGGCTTCGGAGGCATTCGCAAAACCCGACTTCTGATCCCATTCGGTATGCATCTCGTGCTCCGGAGGCGCGGCGAATACCGTGCAAACCGAGGCGTCGGGGTGAGCGGCGAGCAATGCGCCGCAGCTGAAGACGGCGTCGTCGAAATGGGGCGAGACGATGAACAGGCGTGGGCTGGTTTCGCTCATTGGGGCGGTAGGGTTGGGCGCGGGCGGCCGGCGGAGCGTGAGCCATAGCGCTCAGGGCCCGGTCCGCGCGGAAAACATGGGCTCACATCAGCTTAGGCGGAATCAATGCGGCTTGCGCAGCGGTTGTGGGGTCGCAAATGGTGTGCCTGGCTTTGGCTGAGCGGGCTGTGTTTGGCGGGCTCCCGTAGAGGCTCACCGGTTGGCACAGTGTGGCTCCTGAATTTGCTCACTGTTGGTTTGGATGGGTTTGGATGGGTTTGGATGCGGCACGGGATCTTCGTCGATGGAATCAGGTGGTACGTATCCGGCATGCTCAGAGAATTACCCGCCCTCCGTCGCCAACGCTGCTGCCCGGCTGAACGCCGCCACGATGCGCTCCACAATGTCCGCGCGCAAGCGCGCGTCTGCCATTCTCAGCGCATATACCGGATGCCACGTCGGCACGATCAGGCGTCCGCGATGGGCAATTGTCTGCCCGACATATTCGGACAGATTGACGTGCGCGCCGGTCAGCGCTTTTAGCGCGGTCGCGCCAAGCGTCACGATTACGCGCGGCGCGACGCGCGTCAGTTCCTGTTCCAGCCAGTGCTGGCAAGCCTCGACCTCGCGGTGCTCCGGGGTGCGGTGGATTCGCTGCTGGTCGAACGTTTCCCACTTGTAGTGTTTGACGGCATAGGTCAGATACAGCGCCGTGCGGTCGAGACTGGCGCGCGCGAGCACCGCGTCCAGCAGTTGGCCGGCAGGTCCGGTAAAGGGTTCGCCGTGATGATTTTCATGTTCCCCGGGCTGTTCGCCGACGGCCATGATCGTCGCGTGAGCCGGCCCGGCACCCGCGACGGCCTGCTTTGCGTTGCGCCACAGCGCGCAACGCCGGCACGCGGCGAGCGGGCCAACCGCCTCACGCAGGGGCGGCGTAAGCGCTGAATATTCGACCGGCGGCCTCTCTGGCACCGTGACGGCGGTGGCTTGCGCACCGAGACGGCTGCGTTCGCGCGCGAGGTGCGCGGGCAGCGGCGGACCGGCGGGCGGCGCGCGCCAGTAGGAGAGCCGCGCCGGCGTCGGCAGTGCATTGACGACGCTCGCATAGTAGGCGAGCCAGAGGGCTTCGGTGGGCTCGCTGGTGGTGGCTTCGCCTGCCATGATGTCGGGCGGCACAGCGTGCGTGGCCGGCTGGTTTTCTTCCGTTGTGCGCCGGTCGATACGCAGCAGCATGCCGTTCCAGAACACCGCGCCGCGCGGGGTGGCCAGCATCCACGTGGAGTCGCCCATGGGTAGAGCGAACCGCGCGGCGGCGCGCTTTAGCAGATCGTGCTGCGGCTCGTACCAGCCGACGAATTCGGGCAAGCCCATGGAGGGGTCACGCCGCCTGAACCGCGTGAAGCTCAGCAGCTCTTCGGTTTCGTGTTCGACCGACTGCGCGCGCAGCGCGAGTTGCGCGTCGTCGGGGTCAGCCGGATCGACGATGCGGCGCTCGCCGCGCGTCCAGCGCCATAGCACGCGATAAAGCAGAGCCCAGCGATCCGGCGCGAGGAAGCAGGACGCTGATTGCAACTGGGCGAGGAGATCGCGGGGAATGGCGGGAGCCGTGAGGGGAGCGGCGGTGGNGGGGGCGGCGGTATCCGCGGTTGTGTGGCCGGTGGACCTGGCAGATTCCACGCCACTCGCGGCATCCGCCATACTCGCCACACCCGGAAGCCGCGCATCTCGCCCAGCCTCCGACTCGCCTTCTCCAGTTATCTTGCCTTCAACCTCGACCCACTCGATCGACCCCGGCTCGATACCCTGACGCAGCAGTTCCCGCGCCGCGCGGCGCCATGCGGCAAAAGACGGTTCAATCGGAATGCGCTTCATGTGGACGCGCCGTGGGCGCGCGACGAAAGCGGCAGCCCATGCGGACAAATACTGTATGGATATACAGTATGCGCCCAACCCTGCGCCGGGATCAAGCCCGCGCCGCGACCTTCACCGCTAGACGTTGCGCAAATCCTCCGGCGTGTCCACGTCCCGCAAAATCCCCGGGTCGTCGACCTCCACCCTCGTCACATGCTGCGACATCAGCAAGGATCTCGCGCCAGTGTCGCCGTCGAGCGCGAGCAGCGCCTCGCGATGCTCGATGCCAAAGCCGACCGGATGCCCTCGCTTTCCCTGATAAAACGGCGCGACCAGGGATGCGCCCTTGTCGAGCGTGATCGCCACGGTCTCGATCGTCGAGGTGGCGATGCGCGGCATGTCCGCGAGCGCGACGATCCAGCCCTCGGCGTCGTCGCTCGCTTCGATGCCGGCGGCGAGGCTCGCACCCATGCCGCGTTCGGCGTCGGACGCGAATACCACGTCGCAGCCGGCGTCGTTCAGAAGGCGCGCGAGGGCGTCCGAACCCGGCCGCACCACGGCCAGTACCCGCGTCACGACGTGTAGCAGCCGATGCGCGGCTTCGTGAGCGACCGGCGTGCCATCGGGCATCCGGGCAAGGAGTTTGTTGTGCAGGCCGTCCGGATCGAAGCGCGAACCGAAGCCGGCGGCGAGCAACACGCCAGTGGCGAGCGAGGCGTAGGCCATGGACGGGCACCGGTGGAGAGAATGAGGCCGATTGTGCGATGCAACGCGGTGGCAGGCAAGCGCCAATGTGGATGCATGGCGCCTGGCCGCGCCACTTGCGGGCGGACGTGAAGCGCCGCGCCGCGTTATTTTTGTGCGGCGCGATCGTTGTCGCAGCGAAGAGACGACTGGCGAGAGCGGCTCACCCACGCAGCGGCGAAACTCCACACCGAGCCGCACCCGCCCGTCACAAACAACCGGCGCCGCCGGTGCCGCGCAAAAAAATCAGCCCATCCCCATCACCTTGTCCAACGTCAGCGGCAAATCCCGCACCCGTACCCCGGTCGCGTGATACACCGCGTTCGCGATCGCCGCCGGCACGCCCGTAATGCCGATCTCGCCGATCCCGCGTACGCCGAGCGAGTTGATATACGGATCGGGCCGATCGATGAACGTGATATCGAGCGCGCCGATATCCGCATTCACGGGCACGTGGTACTCCGCGAGATTCGCGTTGGTGAAGCGTCCAAAGCGCGTGTCCACCGTGGACTCTTCCTGCAGCGCCGCGCCGATGCCCCACACGATGCCGCCGATCATCTGGCTGCGCGCAGTCTTGTGATTGAGCACGCGGCCCACGTCGTACACCCCGACCACCCGCGGCACGCGAATCGTCCCGAGTTCGGCGTCGACATGCACCTCGACGAACACTGCGCCGAACGAGTGGAACGAGTACTTCTGCTTCTCGTCGCCGGGCTTGACCGTCGAGGTCGCCTCGATCGGCTTGCCGCCCGAGCGCGCGATGATCGCCGCGGCCGGATCGCGTTTGGCCGGCTGCGAGCGGCTCACCACCCAGCCGTTATCCACGGTGATGTCGTCGAGCGCGATGCCGTGCACTGGCGACGCCGGGTCGGCCAGCGCCAGCGCGATCAACTGGCTGCGCGCCTGGCTGGCCGCTTCGCGCACAGCGGGCGACACGCTCGCCGCCGACTGCGAACCGCCCGACACCGGCGCGCGCGGCAGCGTCGAATCGCCGAGCGCGAAGTGGATGTTCTCCGGCGCGAAGCCGAGCGTGTCGGCGGCCACCTGGGTCATCACCGTGTAAGTGCCGGTGCCGAGGTCCTGCGTGCCGGACGCAACCATCGCCGTGCCGTCCGGCAGAATCCTCGCGATGGCCGCCGCTTCGCTGCGGTTGGCCGGATAGGTCGCGGTCGCCATGCCCATGCCGATCAGCGTGCGGCCCGCGTGCATCGAGCGTGGCGCGGCGCTTCTGCGCGACCAGCCGAATTTTTCCGCGCCGATCTGATAGCACTCGCGCAACGACTTGCCCGACCACGGCTTGTTTTCCTGGGGATCGGCCTGCGCGTAATTCTTGAGGCGCAGCGCGAGCGGGTCCATGTTCAATGCGGCCGCGAGCTCGTCCATCGCCGATTCGAGCGCGAACGAACCCGTGGTTTCGCCGGGCGCGCGCATGAAGGTCGGCGTGCCGAGATTGAGCGGCACGATGCGATGCGTCGTCACCTGGTTGGGCACCGCGTACAGCATCCGCGTGACCATGCAGCAGGTCTCGGTCCAGTCTTCGATCGTCGAGGTGTTGGAGAAGCTGTCGTGACGCATGGCGGTGAGCGTGCCGTCGTGCCGCGCGGCGATCGTGAAGTGCTGCTCGGTGCGCGGACGCGCGCCGACCGGCCCGAACATCTGCGGCCGTTCGAGCACGAGCCGCACCGGACGCCCCGTCTGTTTCGCGGCCATCGCGCACAACGACACATGCGACCAGGACGAGCCCTTGCACCCAAAGCCGCCGCCGATGAACGGCGAGATCACGCGCACGTCGCCGGGCGCGATGCCGAATACCTTGGCCACCGCTTGCGCCGCGCTGCTCACGCCTTGCGTCGAATCGTAGAGCGTCAGTTGCGGTCCGTCCCAGCGCGCCATCGTGGCGTGCGGTTCCATCGGATTGTGATGCTCGATGGGCGTGGTGTACGTCGCGGTCACATGGACCGCGCCGCTTTGCATGCCGTCTTCGAAGCTGCCGCGTTGCGTGTCGGTTTGGCGGCCCTGCGGTTTGTCCGGCGCGTGCGCGTTCGGTTTGGCCTGCGCGAAGTCCACGGTCGCTGCACTCGCCTGATAGACGATGCGCAATTGACGCGCGGCGTCGCTCGCATGTTCGAGCGTGTCGGCGACCACCACCGCGACCGGCTCGTTGCTGTAGTGGACCTGATTGTCCTGCAGCAGCGACAGGCGCCTGCCTGCGGGCGGCGCGAGTGCCGGTCTGCCGCCGTTGGGCAGACGCGGCGCGTTCTGATACGTCATCACCAGCAGCACGCCGGGCAGCGCCTGCACGCGGCTCGCATCGATCGACGCGATCGTGCCGCTCGCAATCGTGCTGGTGACGAGCACCGCATGCGCGAGACGCGCTTCGGGAAATTCGGCGGCATAGCGTGCTTCGCCGGTGACTTTGAGCAGACCGTCGACGCGGTCGACCGGTTGACCGATCAGATTCATGCGACACCTCCCGCGCGGCCGGCGGCCTGGTTGACTGCGCGCACGATCGCGCGTTGCGCGAGCTGCACCTTGAAACGGTTGTCTTGCTGCGGACGTGCGTCCCTCAACGCGGCGGCGGCGGCGTTATTCAATGTCGCCTGCGTAAGCGGCTGAGCGTTGAGCATCTGTTCGGCGACGCTCGCGCGCCACGGTTTGTGCGCGACGCCGCCGAGCGCGATGCGCGCGGTTCTCACGCGCTCGCCGTCCATTTGCAACGCGGCGGCCACCGACACCAGCGCGAATGCGTAACTGGCGCGGTCACGCACTTTCAGATAATGGGAATGTGCGCTGAAGAGCGGTGGCGGCAGATCGACGGCGGTAATCAATTCGCCGGGCTGCAACGTGGTATCGACGTCGGGCCGGTCGGCGGGCAGGCGGTGGAAGTCGGCGAACGCGATCGTGCGCTCGCCGTTGGGACCGCTCACGCGCACGATGGCTTCGAGCGCAGCCAGTGCCACGCTCATATCCGAAGGATTCACCGCGATGCATTGAGCGCTCGCGCCGAGAATCGCATGCATGCGGTTGTGGCCGCCGAGCGCCGCGCAGCCGCTGCCGGGCATGCGCTTGTTGCATTGCGTGAAGGCTGTATCGTAGAAGTAGCCGCAGCGCGTACGTTGCAGCAGATTGCCGCCGACCGTCGCCATATTGCGCAACTGCGACGACGCGCCCGCGAGCAGCGCTTGCGACAGCAACGGGTATTGCTCACGCACCAGCGCGTGGTTCGCCGCATCGCTGTTGCGCACCAGCGCGCCGATGCGGATGCCGCCG
>NZ_NPIH01000255.1 GCF_012275575.1 Paraburkholderia sp. SG-MS1
GTGTCCGAAGCACGAAAGAGCGGAATTCTAGCGAGCCCCAACGGGACTTGCAAGCGTTATTTGATGTGCATCGACTGCACCAGAATCGGCGCGAATATAGCGACATCAGCTTCGAATCGAGCACAAGCAGAAACACCGATTCACGTCTTCCCATGTTTGCGCATCGCCCGCTCGACCACATCCAGATAATGATCGATACCCGGCGTCGCACGATTTTGTTCTTTGGCGCGATCGTCCCATTTCCGCAAACGTAGCGCATCTTCCGCGTACGGCTTGCGCAAGAACGCCTTGGCCTCCTCCTTGCTGAAGATGCCACCCTGCAATTCCAGACTCCGCACCGAATCGGCCGAGAGCTGTCCAAAATACGTCTCGTCGATCGCGCACATGCAGCGCTTCGCGTCGACGTGCAAGCGGATCGGCTCCAGCACCGCATCCGGCAGCACCGGCCGCAAGAACGGCAGCGCGAAATACTGATGCAGATCGTCGATGCCCCGCGCGGTCGGCGTCTCGCCTTGCGGATTCAGCAGATGGCCCAAGTCGTGCAAGAACGCGGCGGCGATCAGCTCGTCGGCAGCGCCCTCCGCCTCGGCCAACGCACCGCTCTGCAACGCATGCTCAAGCTGCGTCACCGGTTCGCCGCTATAAGCCAGTTCTCCGTACCGCTCGAACAGCAAACGAATGTCGTTCAAACTCAATGCCACGCTCTCACTCCCACGGTAATAAAGGTCTTCGGATTGGTGAAGCTCTTCATCGCTTCTGAACGCCTTCCTGGCAGCCAGTCCCGGAGACCTTGATGCCGAAGCATGGCGTCAACTCGATCCGGTAGCCCCACGCAATTCGTGGATGAGGCGCGTGTTCGCACCCTACCGGTTTGTACACCTACGCGACCGCAACCTGAACGACGTCCCGTTCCGCATGCGACCCTGAACATCCGCCACACGGCCGATCCCGTACCGCGAACCCTGCTTCGACAAACCCGACTCAAGTGAACTCAGAGGCGACGCATCCACGGTGCGCTCACGCAGCGGCGCGGTCGCGCGCTCTATAATCTGCGAACGCGCGTAGCGCGTGATGGCCGGCTGACAGGCTGCCGCCTGGTCGAACGCGGCACGCACGTCGTCGGACACTTGCCTGCAAACCGTGCCCACGCGCGTGCCCGTATAAGGATCGAACACGTCCAGCGTGCGCGTGCGGGCCGCGCGCCACCGTCGAGCCGCAGCGCTTGCGGCCCGGAAAAGCAGGGGCTGCTCCCGCAGCGTCGTATTCACGATACCGACACGCGTTTCAACGCGAGCTTGAAGAGATCGAAGTTGCATAGCCTCTTGCCGTTAGCGCCGCCAGCACCGTCGCCGCCGGGCCCGCCTGAACGCGCCGGTCGAACAGCAGCGGCACTTCCTGCCCGGAAATCCGCCGTGCGAGCGCAACGGCACGGTCAATCCGGACAGGTCATGTTCCGCACGCCGCGTGCCGGGCACGACGTGTTTTGCGCTGACCACGACGACATCGCCCACGCAGTCCTCAGGTAGTTCAAACCGTCTGCATGCCGTGCAGTTGCCGAGCACGACGTCGATGCCCGGCAACCGGCCGATTCGCTCAATCACCTGCGCGGCATCTCTTTGAGGCGGAGGTAGTCACCGCGCACGCCGCATGCGCACGCCGCAAACCGCCGTTCACATGCGCGCGCATCAGCGTCGCGGCATGCTCGGCGTCGCGCGACGCGAGCGCCGTCAGAATCGCGCGGTGCTCGGCCAGCGAACGCTCCATCGCGTCGGCATGCATTGCCAGCGCAGCGCGACGAATGAGGCTCGACTCGCTCACCAGCCGGCGATACGTCTCGTATAACTTCCGGTTCCCCGACGCCGCCACCAGCGCGTCGTGAAACGCCATGTTCGCGCGCGTGTACGCATCGTGATCGCACGCGTCGGCTGCGGCGCGCATCGCATCGAAACAGTCACGCAACACCGCCAGTTGACCCGCGTCGATGCTCGCAGCCAGCATCCGGCACGCGGCTTCTTCGAGCACCGCGCGCACCGCGTAGATCTCGCCAGCTTCCGCCAGCGACACCGTGCGCACGAAGACGCCACGGTTCTTCTCGGTGCGCACGAGCCCAGCCTGCTCCAGCGCGCGATACGCCTCGCGCACCGGTCCGCGCGACACGCGCAGACGCGTCGCCCAATCGGCTTCGTTGAGCTTGTCACCGGGCGCGAGCATTCCTTCGACGATGTGCCGCTCGATCTCGTCGCGCACCAAAGCGGCCAGCGATTGCCTACGCACCACCTCGATCGGATCGGCTGACACCGTGCGCATATATTCGGTCATTTTGACAAATTTTGCCACATCGATCGACAGATGCCCGCGCGCCGCCACGGCGTGCCTACCCCAGGCATGGAAGCGGGCGTCAGTCCACCCGACGGCGCGGCACGCGCGCGGCGATCAACACCAGTGCGGCCAGCGATACCAGCAGCAGAATTAGCGAGAGCGCGGACGCGGGCAGGTAATAGCCGCGCTCCACCTGTCCGACGACGACGATCGGCACCGTCGCGAACCCGGGCGGGTACACGGTGAGCGTGGCACCGAGCTCGCCGAGCGACAGCGCGAAACCGAGCGCGAGACTGGCGCGAATCGCCGGCACCAGTTGCGGCAGCACCACGCGGCGCAACACCATCGACGGCGGCGCACCTAGGCTCGCCGCCGCTTCGCGCAGCACCGTCAACTCCGGGCGCAACGCCGCGGCCGCGCAGCGATAGCAGAACGGCAGCACCAGCGCGAGCTGCACGAACACGACGATCGCCGCCGAACTCGACAGATCCACCGGCCGCTTGTGATAGGCGATCAGTACGGCGAGACCGAGCACCACGCTCGGCACGCCGTTGGGCATCATCGCGATGGTGTCGACGATGGCGCCGAGGCCCCGCCGGTCGCGACCTTCGAGTGCGAGCGCGAGCCACAATCCGAGGATCGTGCCGAGCACCGCGACGCCCATGCCCACTTCGAGGCTGGTTGTCAGCGCGTCGAAGTCGCTCGAACCGAGACGCTCGAACCAACGCATGCTGAAGCCGTCAGGCAGGATCGTGCCGGACCAGTGTGCGGCCACACTCGACAGCGCGACCACCAGCACCGGCAGCACAAACAGCCAGAAGCACAGCAGCGCGGCGAAGCCGAGAAACAGTCCACCGAGCATGCGCACCAGCATGCTGTGGCGCACCGGCCGTGCCTTCTTGTGCATGACCGGCAATACGGTCGGGTCGAGTTCAACGGCCATGGCCCGCTCCTTTCGCCTTGCGACGGTTGACCTGGCGATACAACGCGTACAGCGACAGGGACATCATCAGCATCACGACCGCGCCGGCGGCGCCGGTCGGCAGATCGAGGTCGACGGTGGCGGCGCTGTAGATCGCCACCGGCAGCGTGATCAGATGCGCGCTGCCGAGCACGAGCAGAATGCCGAACTCGTTGAGCGTCAGCAGGAAACAGAGGATCGTGCCCGCCGCGATGCCCGGCCACGCGAGCGGCAGGATCACCTTGAACGCGACTATCAGGCCGTTCGCGCCAAGGCTGCGGGCGGCTTCGATCAGCCGTCGGTCGAGCATCGCGAACGAGGCCAGCGTCGGACGCACGACGAACGGCGCATAGAACACCACTTCGGCGAGAATCACGCCGCCAATGCCGAACAGGAAGTCGAGCGGCGGCGCCTGCAGATTGAAGAGCCGCTGCAAGCCGATGCTCACCGAGCCCTGCGAGCCGTACAGAAAGATCAGCGTGAACGCGACCAGAAACGACGGGAACGCGACGAACAGTTCGAGAAAACGCGTGATCAGCCGCGCGCCGGGAAACGGCTTGAAGAACAGGATAGACGCGAGCGCCACCCCGAGCAGCGACGCGAGACCCGCGCTCGCGAACAGGATCCACAGCGTCGTGCCGATCACGCCGCGTGTTTCCGGGTTGCCGAAGAAGGTGGCATAAGCCTGCACGCTCGGACCGTGCGCGCCGGTCAGACTCAACATCACCAGCCGCACGAGCGGATAGATGACCAGCGGTCCGAGCACGACTACTGCGATGAAAAGCAGATGCCATTGCGCCGCGCGCTCGCGCCGCTTCACTGCGGCCGTATGCGCCGCCGCGCTGGCGGTTCGGCGCGCGGCGGCAGCGGCGTCGGCATCGGCGTCGGCCGCGCCGAGCGCAGCAGACGTATCACGGGTTGATAAGGACGACATCGTCAGCCTCGTAACGCAGGGAAACACGCGCGCCCCTCTCCGGCATCATGCCGTGGCCGCGCTGCATGGTGACGAGCACCGGCTCGTTGGGCAGCGCGTCGAGCACGACCGAGACTGACAGGACCGCGCCGTACCATTCGACCGATGCGATCGCGCCATGCAGCTGCCCCTCGCCGAGCGGCACGATGCGCAGCGCCTCGGGACGCAAACACGCGACGCGATCACGCTCGTTATGTCGCACGTCGTCCATGCCGAACGCGATCTGCGGCGGCAACAGATTGGCCGCGCCCAGATAACGCGCGACGAAACCGTCGGCCGGTGTGTCGTACAGTTGCTGCGGCGTGCCCAGTTGCGCGATGCGGCCATCGCGCATCAGCAGCGTGCGGTCGGATAGCACGAGCGCGTCGTCCTGATCGTGCGTCACGCAGACGATCGTCAGATTCGGCAAGCGCTCATGCAACGACTTGAGTTCGGAGCGCACCGACGCACGCAAATTGGCGTCGAGTGCGGACAGCGGTTCGTCGAGCAGCAGCACGTCGGGCTCGATCACGAGCGCGCGCGCGAGCGCCACCCGTTGCTGCATGCCGCCCGACAGTTGCGCGGGCATTACGTGGCCGGCGTCGCCCAGTTGCACGAGCTTCAATGCCTCGGCGACGCGCCGCGCGATGTCGCGCGCCGGCGTGCGGCGCGCGCGCAACCCGAAGGCCACGTTCTCGAACACCGACAGATGCGGGAACAGCGCATAACTCTGAAACAGCAAACCGAGATTGCGCTTGTGCGGCGGCACGTGCGTGAGATCGTGACCGGCCACGGTCAGCGTGCCGGCGAGGCCGTCCGCTTCGACGAAACCGGCGATGAAACGCAGCAACGTCGTCTTGCCGCAACCGCTGCGGCCGAGCACGGTAAGCAGTTCACCGCGCTGGATGGTCAGCGACAGATCGTCGAGCACCGTGCGCGATGCGAAGCGCACCGTCAGATGATCGATCTGCACGCCGCCCGACGTGTCCGGATGGGCGGCGCCGAGCGCGCCCGGTGAGGCGTCGAGCGCGCCGGGGTGAGCAAGACTGGCCGTATTCACCGGGTTGATCCTCCAACAAGATTGATGCTGACGCGGCGCCTCGCGTTTTTCCTGCAAGGCGCCGCCTGACTCTTTGCGTCACGCAGCTGCATCGCTGCATGACGTTACTCCGTGACGTGCCAGACGCCGGGACCGACGGCTTACTTCGGCTTGACCACTTCGATCTGCTTGCCCGACGAACCGATCACCTCGTTCTTCCAGCGCGCGGTCCAGTCGGCCTTCTTCGCCATCACCTGGTTCCAGTCCACCGGAATCAGCTTCACGCCAGAAATGGCCTGCTTGACGGCTTCGCCGTTCTTGCCGGCGAGCGGCACGTCGGTGCGGCCCGGAATGCCGAAGATGTCCGGCACCTTGGACTGCACTTGCGTCGACATCAGATAGTCGATCAGCTTCTTGCCTTCGTCCTGGTTCGGACCGTTCTTGATGAGGCCGATCGCGTACGGCAACTGGAAGGTAGTCGGCTGACCGCCGGGCGCGGCCGCAAGGAACACCGGCTTGAGCGACAGGCCGCCGTTGGCTGCGTCGTCCAGATCCATTTGCAGGTCGCCGTTGGCAACCGCGATTTCATTGCGCGAGAGCAGCACGTCGAGGTAGCCGGTGCCCTTGGTGTGGAACTTGGCGCTCTGTTCGAGCTTCTTCAGATAGTCGAACGCCTTGTCTTCGCCCATCAGCGACGAAGTCAGGATGATCACCGCCATGCCGTCGCCCGCCGTGGCCGGGTTCGAGTATGCGACCTTGCCGCTGTAATCCGGGTGCAACAGATCGGCGAACGTTTTCGGCCGGTTCTTCGTGACCTCGGGGTTGATCGCGAACGAGAAGTAGTTGTTCACGAAAGTCGCCCACGCTCCGTTCGACGCCTTGGCGATCGCCGGCACGTTCTTGTAGCTGGCGCTCTGATAAGCCTGAAGCAGACCGGCCTGATCGGCTTGCTGGATGAACGGCGGCAGCGTGACGAGCACGTCGGCCTTCGGCTGATCCTTCTCGATGGTCGCGCGATTCACCACTTCACCACTTCCCGCCGTGACGATATTGACCCTCACGCCTTCCTTCTTTTCGAAGGCCGGCAGCACGTCCTTGTAGAGATTCTCCAGGCCGTCGGCGGTGTATAGCACCACGGCGCCGGCTGCGTGCGCCTGCATGGCCGCGCCGCCGAATACCGCCGCGGCGACCAGCGCCGGCAGCAGTTTGCGAACGAGGCCGGCGCTCGCGCGAAGGGAATTCGTCTTTGTCATGTCGCTTTTCTCCGAAAGGCAAAAAACCAGACGGTCGGGAAGTCCCGATACCTGTTGTGATTGAACGGCGCCGCGCGCCGTGCCGCTTACGTGTTGCGTGTTGCCCGCGGCCAGTTGTCGTGCCGGTCTGCGCGGATTGCAGATTGCCGACAACTTTGCCGCTTCTTCCCCAGCCTGCCTGACGGCCCACCTACGACGCTCGCGCTGCCAGCCATGCCTGAACGGGCACGGCAAGAATCACAGGTTTCAATGACACCGCAATGACTATTCTGGTGAATTCCAAAAAACGACACAATTCGCCAATAAAGTCCAAGCACCGCAGTTGTTACCTTGCTGTCGCGGCGAACGGCAGAGGTCGAACGAAGCGTGTTCTGCCTCTGTAATTCGCCCGATCCGCTCGAGCATCGGAATGCCGTGCGGCGCTTTCTCGCGATGCGCGAAGCGAAATGGCTCCAGCCTGGTTCGTCGGACGCCGCGTTCGATCGCATGCGGCGGCGCCCCTGTGGCGGGCTCGCGAAATCGTACACGGTGAAAAAGACGCTGCATGCATGCCGCCTCAAACGCGGCGGCATTGACGCGCCCGGAACGGCTGCGATTGAATCGCACGTCGCTCTGGCTGTGTGCTGGTCCTGGACAACGGCGCGTATTGTGCCCTCCCGCTCGGGATCTTGCAGCGAATGAGGGGTTTATATCGAGGAGGCGTTTTGTGCAGGGACGCAAACAATCCCGCATTCGCATGACAACATGCACTGCCCCACGCCGGGCCCTTCAGGCAATCAGAATTTCCGGCCCATGCGCGGTAATCGCCTTGCCGAGCGCACGCTCGGGCGCAAGCTCAGTCACCAGGTAGCGCGCCGATTCGATGCCGTTGATCCGCACCGGCGTCACGCGGCCGAATTTCGAATGGTCGGCGACGATTACCACCATGTCGGCGGCGGCGATCATGCGGCTGCGCACCTCGGCGGCCATGCGGCTGTAGTCGCTCAGATAGCCATCCGGAGAAATCCCGCCCGCGCCGATGAACGCGAAGTCCGCGTGGTATTGCGTGAGTTGATGGACGGTGTCGAGCCCAAAGGTGGCGTCTTCGATATCCGACAGTTCGCCGCCGAGCAGCGTGACGCGATTCTCGTTGCGCCGCCCGAGCAGCAGGGCGATGCGCCAGTCGTTCGTATAGACCACCAGCCGATGCCGGTCGAGCAGCGCGCGCGCCACCGCCTGCGTGGTGCTGCCCGAATCGATGATCAGCGACGCGCCGTCCGGCACGAACTCGGCCGCGCGCTCGCCGATCGCCCGCTTCGCCCCCGCGTTGGCGGCTTCGCGCGTATCGAGGTCGGGCTCGCGCCGGTCGCTCGACAATGCGCCGCCGTGCGTCGTGACCAGCAGGCCGCGCCCGGCCAGCGCGTTCAGATCGCGGCGGATGGTCTCGCGCGACACGTTCAGTTCGCGCACCAGCTCGGCGACCGAGAGTGCGCCGGTTTTAGCGACTTGCGCCAGGATGTATTGGTGACGTTGTTCTGCGAGCATCGGTGGAAGGCCGGCGAGCCGGCACGCTTGAGGTTTCGCCACGGTTGGAGAAGGCCGGCGTATTGTAGTACGCCATGCGCGGCGACGCGCCGGCCTGCGCGCCCATCCGCGACTTACCTGCTAACCTTGATGCCCTGGCCCGCGCCGACGCGAGGCCGATGCCTGTCGTTACCGCTGGTCCGTCAACTGAACTACCGATGCCGCCACTGTTTCGCCGTCTACTCCTGCTGTTCCATGCGCTGCGTTACGGCGCGCGCCTGATCTGGCTCGCAGCGCCGCCCGAACACAAACTGCACTGGATGATCCAGCTGGTCGGCCGCGTGCACGCGTCGGGACACAACGGCCAAAGCCTGCACAACGTGCTGCCCGCGCTCGGACCCGTCGCTAGCCGCTTCGCGCAAACGCTCGCCGAACGCCCCGAACTCGCGGGCGCAACCTTGCACGACGCGATCGACGCGATCGATCATCTGGAAGCCCCCCTGCCGCCTCACGAATCCGCCGAGGCGCTGGCGCGCGCATTCGGCCAGCCGCTCGCCACGCTCTTCAGCGCGGTCGACCTCACGCCGGTGCACGGCGACTTTGGCGAGCAGACGCATCTGGCGCGGCTCGTCACGCCGGTCAAAGGCCATCACGAAGTGACGATCAAACTGGTGCGCGCCAATCAGTTGCAACAGATCGGCGACGAACTCGCGCTGCTGCGCTGGGTCGCGCGCTGGCTGGAAAAACTCTCCGGCACGGCACGCCGCCTGAAATTGCGCGCGCTCGCGCAAAGCTTCACCGACGACATCCTGCGCCGCTTCGATCTGCGCGCCGAAGCCGCCAACCTGAGCCAGACCGGCCATCATTTCGACGGCGACAAGCGCATCGCCGTGCCGGACGTGATCTGGGAACTGTGCACCGCGCACACGCTGACGATGCAGCGCATCAGCACCTTGCCCACGAGCGACCTGCCCGGCCTGCACGCGCATCACATCAAGCTCGCGCCGCTTGCCGCGCATATCGTCGAAGTCGTGTCCGAGCAGGCGTTCGAGCATGGCTTCTTCCACGCCACGCTCGATGCGCGCCGAGTGCGCGTGAGCATCGAGCCGGACACGCTGGGCCGCCTCGTGCTGGCCGAGTTTTCGATCATGTCGACGCTCTCCACCGGCGAGCGTGAGTTCTTCGTGCACGGCGCGACCGCACTGTTCGACCAGGACTATGGGCGCCTCGCCCACCTGCATCGCGATGCTGGACACGTCCCGGCCGATACGCGCGCGGAAATGCTGGAAGCCGAATTGCGCACGCGCGCCGAAGCGCACTTCGCGGCGGTGCCGGAAGACCGTTCGGCGGGTTCGCTGTTTCATCATCTGCTGCATGCGGTGCAGCCGTTCGCGGGCGCGGTGCCCGCGCGCCTTGCCACCGCGCAGCGCTCGTTCCAGCAGGCGGAGATGTTGGCGCGCGCGTTGCATCCGGGTGTCGATACGTGGAATATCACGCGCGGCGTGCTCGCTGACATCGCGCGGCGCGACGTCGATCATCGCGGCTGGGTCAAGCGGATCTCGCGCGAACTGCCGCATCTCGCGCATATGCTGCCGCGCATGCCGCAACTGGCGGTCTGCTATCTTCAGCAGGAACACGCCCGCGCGCGCACGCCGCAGCAGAACGCGCAGCTGATCGCGGACATCGGGCGCGAATACCGCCGCACGCGAGTGCTGCTGTGGACGTGTGTGCTGTGCGGCGGAGCGCTCGGCGCGGGAACGATCCTGCTGATGTGGTGACGCGGCCGGGACCGACATCCGTGCGACGCGCGACGCGCGGCAGGATCGTCCGAACCGATTGCAGCTTCGAACAAGACACGCCCTACATTTGCCGACAAGATGACGGCTTTTCTCGCTGGCCGTGCCGATGCTCGCCTCCTTCATTGCCGCTGTGTTCGTCGTGCTGTGGTCGACCGGTTTCGTGGTCGCCCGGGCGATTACGCCTTATGCCGATCCCAATCTCTTTCTGCTCGCGCGCTTCGGCGGCACCGCGCTGATCTTCGCGCTCGCCGCCGTGATCGCGCGCGCGGCATGGCCGAGCGGCCGCGACTTCGGCAAGCATCTGGCGGCGGGCGCACTGCTACAAGGCGTCTATCTCGGCGCAGGCTATTGGGCTGTCGCGCAAGGTCTGAGCGCCGGCGTGATGGCCTTGCTCGGCGCGCTGCAGCCGCTCGCGACGGCCGCCGTCGCGGCGCCGCTGTTCGGCGAGCGGCTCTCGCGGCGCGGCTGGAGCGGGATGGCACTGGGGCTCGTCGGCGTCGTGCTGGTGCTCGAACCGAAGCTCGCATCGGCGACGCCGCCAACCCATGGCAATGCGCCGGGCTGGCTCGTCGTGTTCATCTCGGTCATCGCGGTCGCAGCGATCACGGCGGGCACGCTGTTTCAGAAAACCTCGCTGGCGAAGTCCGATATTCGCAGCGCGAGCGCGGTGCAGAATCTCGGCGCAGCGCTCGTCGCGGTAGTGCTGGCGCTCTCGCTCGGCGAGCATCGCTGGATTGCGTCGACCACCTTATGGGTCTCGCTGGCCTGGGGCATCGTGATGCTCTCGGGCATCAGCGTCACCTTGCTGGTCTGGATGGTCAGGCGCGGCGATGCGGCGCGCGCCACCGCGCTATTGTTCCTCGCGCCGCCGCTCGCCGCCCTCGAAGGGTATGTCGGCTTTGGGGAAACGTTGATGCCGTTGCAGATCGCTGGATTTGCCGTCGCCTTGGTGGGGGTGTTGCTGGCGCGCTCGTGACGATGGTCGACCACTCGCCACCACATCTCAGTCAGCCGTATCCGCGCCCGCCGGCACCTTGGCGCGCGCCTTCCCCCCTGGCGCCGGGGCCCACGCGGGCCGGCTCTTGCGCGCCGAATCCACCACGACGATGTAGCGCCCGGCCCACGGCGTGATCTGCCGGTCGCTCTTCAACACCCACAGCGATTTACCCGAGTCGATCAGCGTCGCGTATTCGGCATCGAGAATGCCGTAGTGGTCGAGAAATGCATCGAGCGACGCGGGCATCCGCACGCAGCCCTTCGAATGGCGCATCCCCAGCAGCGGTTCAAGCCGGTCGGGATCGGTGGAATGCATCTGGAAGCGCATCTGCGATACGCCGCCTTTGCCCCACCCACGCTCGCCCTGTGCCCAGCCCAGATCGAAGATGCGCATATCGCGCTTGCCGTAGCCGCGGATATGGTTTTCGTTCTGCGTGCCCTCGGAGCGAAAATCCATGTTGGCAGGCGTATGTACGAACACGCCGAGCGGCGTGATGAAATGGTCGAATTCGCCGGGCCGGCCGGTCGCCACCGGCGACGCGCCGATCATCTGCCAGGCGTCGGCCGGGACCGCGCGAAAGTAGATCAACAGCGCCTGCACATTGGCGTTGCGATCGACCAGCAAAACGTACTCGCCTGACAGACTGCCCAGCGTGTTCGCTTCGAGCGCTGTTTCCAGGCGGTCGGCATAAGCGCGCTGCTCGGCGGCAGGCACCTTCAGGCGGCGTGTCACGTTACGCGTGAACACGTCGCGCAGCAGAAACGCACGGCGTGGATCGACGACGCCCGCAGCGTCGGGCGCGGCAAGCGCGGCCGCATTGATGTCGGGTGGCGGACGGCTTGCGGCGATCGACGCCGGCTCCGACGCCAATGTCGGCGCCGCCGACGATGCCGTCCCGTGGACCGGCGCAGCCATCGCGGCGGCGCACGACAGTGCGCACACGACAGCGCGCAATGCGCGCGTCAGAATCCGGCTAGCTTGCGTGCCGGAAATAAGCTGCGAAATAACGTGGGAAGCAGGCGCGCCACAGTTGATGCACCCGGCGAACCTCGCGCGCGCCGCACGGGGCATACCACGCCGATGCACGACCCACGCGCAAGTCAGGCGGTCCAATACAGGCTGGCCAGGCCGATCTGGATGATTCATCGCGTATTAGGGCAAACCTGATTATTATTGACTGCTCGCCGGGTCACGCAGCGCTCGGAACGACGATGTTACTCAGCACATTGCTTTTTGTCGATGACGATACTGTCAATTCTTCAATTCATCGAAATAGGCCGAGCCTCTTTAACAATCTGCGTACAGTTTAAAAATGAATGCAATAGGGATTTAAAGCCAATATGGGTGATTAAACCCAGGACCGGTCCATCAGTTCATTGCAGCAGTAACTGTGCCGCGGCCGCCCGCTCGTCGTTTCGCTATTTATCTATTGGCGCGTGGGCGTTCGCGGCGGACACCATGTCAAGAAGCTGAAAACTTATCTACTAGGCATTAGCGGCGGCGTCGATTCGACCACTGCCGGGCGCCTTTGCACAACTTGCGGTTGAACGATTACGCGCCGATCATTACGACGCGCATTTCGTCGCGATACGTTTGCCTTACGGCGAGCAGAAAGATGAAGCCGACGCAACAGGCATTGCGCTTCATTCGCGCAGATGAAAATCTCGCCATCGACATCAAACTCGCCGCCGATGCAATGCTTGCCGCACGGGATAAAGGCGGCGTGCCTTTTAATGACGAATCGCACAAGAATTTCGTGCGCGGCAATATCAAGGCGCGAACGCATGGTCGCAATACGCGGTCGCCGGTGCCGGGGCCGGCGTGGTGATCGGCACGGACCACGCAGCTGAGTCTCTGATGGGCTTCTTCGCCAAGTTCGGTGACGGCGGTGCCCACGTGCTGCAGCCCGCCGGGCTGAGCAAGTGCAGGGTGCGGGCGGTGCCAAGGCGCTAGGGGCGCCCGCAGCATTGGCGCACAAGGTGCCGACCGCCGACCCCGAATGCTGCGGCCGCTGCGCCCCGACGAAGACGCGTACGGTATCCCCTACGACGCGACGCGTCACAAGCGCGCGTTGCCGTCCATGCCATTCGACTGGCCAACTCAGGATGACGGGCGATAAAAGCAGGGAAAGAGACAGCGGGAAAGCGCGGCAAGCATGCGCGGCGTCCACCTAACGGGCGCGCGTTCCTGCCGCGCGCCGTATTCAAAAGTCTGAAGCGGGGAGGATTACTGCGCGGGCGGCTCGTCAGTAAAGAGGTCGGCGCTCGCTTCGAGCGTCTGGCCGCCCAACTGCTTGCCGTGAATCTGCCGCGCGATCACATCGCCGACATAGGGCACATTCGCGTCGAGTTCGACCGTGGCGTACGCGCCGGGTGTGCCGGCGTCGGTCACCTCGACGCTTTTCGCATAGTGCCCGAGTTCGCGCTTGAGGAACTCAAGCACTTCCTGCTCGCTGCACGATTGGGCAATGTTGCGCACGATCAGATTCATACGACCTACCCTCGACGCGCGTGACGACCCGTATGTCGATCCGCGTCCCGGGTGCGCACAGGGCGCAGCGCGGCGCGCTGTTTCGTCTGAGCGGCGGCGAGTTCGCGGAGCACTGCAACACCGGCGGCGCCCAGGGCGACCAATGACAGATAGAAGGCAATCATTTAAATCTCCTCTGCGAAATTCGTCCTGCGATCTGGACAGCCATAGTGGATAGTTGACAACACGGCGATCTGACACGGTACTTAAAAACCGGACTGAAACTCTCCGTCAATGCACTGTACCTGAATAAGCAGCATCACAAACAGCAAAACATCTGTTCATTTGACGCAGTGCGGGGTCGGGGCGACACGTTGCCAGCAAAATGGCGATTGCAAAACGGGCCGCGGCACCTCGCGGGGGACCTGCGCGACGGGCGGACTGATCGCAAGATCAGTTCGCCGCCTCCACGTTGGCTGCACTCACCCACCACGCATTCTTGCCCTGCGGCAGTTGAACCAGCACCGCGGACGGGTCGTCGACACCGTCGTCGGCAATCTGGCAAACCGGCAGGCCATCGGGCAGCTGCTTCACTTCTCCTGCAGCCTGAAACAACGCGATGCGCTGCGCGCTCAGCGGTCGCAGTTGGCGGTACACATCGAAGCTGATTGCCGCGGGCACATCGCCGCGAATTTGCAACGCTTCGGCATGGTCACAGCGGATCGGGTCGGCCGCGAGCGCTGCGGCGCTGCCGGCGAAGCAGCCGAAAGCGAGCGCCGCTGCGGCAAGACGTGAATGGGTCATGGTGATTCTCCGAAAAAAATGAGGACGGCAGGCGGCGGGAGCGGCAAGCAGCGCGCCCGAATAAGTGCCGATGAACAATGAACGCAATTCGGCCGCCAAGGCCGAGATGCGGCCTCAGCGCGCGCCCGCGTGTTCGGCGCCCTGCCTGTCGTCGCCACCGGCGACGACGTCGAGCCGGCTCACGTCGCACGAGGTCTGGCCGAAGCCAGAATAAACCATCGACCAGTTGCCGACGATCGCGGCTTGCGCCTGGGCGAGGCTCAGTTTGCCTTCGCAGACACAATGCTTGAGCATGACCGCCGCACGCGCCTTGCGACGCTCTCCCCCGCGGCCCGCCCACGGCAGAAGATCGAGGTTGGCTGGAGCGTCCGGTGAACCGCCGAGGACGAGCGGCACACGCCGGTCGAGCGCGAAGGCGACGCCGTCGTCCGTATCGATGCCGCGCTCAGCCAGCATCCGGTCCTTGCGCGCCATCCATTCGTCGAAAGGCGGTGCGACGGCATCCGCATAGCCGGCGCGGCAGATCGTTTCGCCGATCGACTGCTGCGTCACGCGTTCGTCGAGCATCTCGCTGTCCTGCGCGTAGGCGTGCGTGAAACGCAAAGCGAGCATCGTGGCGAGGCCCGCGAGAAGCGCCGCGCGCCGTGTCTTGCGAACGGGACGCGTCCAGCCGCGCTTGACCTCGAGTGCCGGCGGCGGCGCGCTATTCGCATTGCGGGCTGAGTCGCCGCAAAGGTGGGTAAAACGCGTGTGTGCAAGGCCTGCGTTCATTCGTCGGCGCGCCGGCTGCGGCGCGCAATAGTTCATTTCGCAGACCAATTAAAACACATTCAATATACATACGTACAAAAGCGGCCCATGGCGGCCAAGGCGCGCGCGGCTTACGTGAGCGGCCGCGGAGGTCGGCAAGAGCGTATTGCCGTGATTACGTGAGGGACGTCGGGCAAGGTCGCAGCCACTGAGCCCAACGCCCGCACCACTTCCCTCCGCGCGCGACACTTGCTCTCGCTATGACTCCACCACTCGCGCCTGCAAGGCGCGAATCCGTCCAAGCGCCTGCTCATTGGACACGGTCGCGTCATACATCTGCGCGAGGTCCGCCTTCAGCGCGGTGCGCGAACCGCCGTCGAGATAAATCATGTGCCCCGACGGATAAAACCGCGCCGACAGATTCTGCCGGACCTGCTGGCTGAGCAGCGGCATCTGCTGCAGATCGAGCACGGTCTGATAGAACGGCGTCACGTAATCGAAGAAACCGTTCGCCGACAGCACCTTCAGATCGGGATTGAGCGCCATCACGGCGGCAAGATCGCCGGCGGTATAGAGAACGATGTTGCCCTTCGAGTCGAGCCCCTTCTGCGCGCCGGTTGGATCGATGTGGCCGAAATCCCAGTACTTGAAGGCCTGATCGTTCAGGTCGGTGAACGACGAATTCGACGTGTACTTCAACTGCTCGTTCAGATACACGTTCCACATCGTCGTATAGACGCCGGTGACCGCCGTCATGGTCGGATCGTTGCCGCCGGAGTTCGGATCGATCCTGCCCGCAATGCCAGTGTCGATCGCCGTCACGCGGCCGTCGTACTCGCCGAGTGCCAAGCCCTGCGGCTTCAGCAGCGTGGTCAGGAAGAGCGAATTGCCACGGCTGTCATAGGCGGCAATATCGAGGCTCCACGCGAGCAGCGTCGCTTTGTCGATGCCGGTGTATTCACTTAGTTTCTCGACCGTCGCCGCGTCAGTGGTCGGAAACTTGCGCAACGCCGCGAGGTAATCGGTGCGCGCGAATTGCGCAACCTCCTCGGCGAACACGCCGAGATCGGTCGGCCGCGGCGCGAGTCCCAGTTTCTTGTGATACCACGCGTCCGCGGCCGCGGTGGGCAGTGTGCCGACCGGATTGCCGGACTGTGTGTAATCGAGAATCGACGATTGCAGCGTGATGCCGTTCAGATCCACGCCGTCTTCGTGCAAGCGGTACGCCAGCACGCAACTGCGTGCCGTGCCATAGGATTCGCCGAACAGGTACTTCGGCGAATTCCAGCGGTTGTTCTTCGTCAGAAAACGCTTGATGAACTGCTTGATCGAGTCCGCATCCTGGTCGACGCCCCAGAAGTCGCGATTTTTCTTCGGCGCGATCGCCGCCGAATAGCCGGTGCCGACCGGATTGATGAACACGAGGTCGCTGCGGTCCAGCAGGCTGTCCGGATTATCTTCCATCGAGTACGGCGCGGGCGGCGTGAAATTCGGCATCGACGTCTTGATGCGGCGGGGCGCGAACGAGCCCAGCAGCACGAACACGGACGACGACCCCGGGCCGCCGTTATAGAAGAAGGTCAGTGGACGGGCTTCTTCCTTCTGGTGGTCCTGCGTGAACGCCACATAGAACATCCGGGCTTCGGGCTGCGAACTGCTCGGGTCGACGATCACCAGATGACCCGCCGTCGCCGTGTAATTGATCTTGCGTCCGCCGAGCGTCACCGAATGATGTGTTACCGCCGCGGTTTCGGCGACTTCTGTGACGGAATCGTCCGGCCCGTTGCCATAGGCGACCGGGTCGAAGAACGGCTGATCGCCGGCTTTGCGCGCGGCGGCGGACGTCGACGTGGTCAAAGCAGAAGAATTGTGCGGCGACTGCGGACTAACGGAAGCTGACTCGGTGTTCGTCATGATCGCTCCATGGGTTCGTTCACGCCTGGTTGTACGGCGCCCTTTGAGGGGCGCTTTCTTGGGGACGTCTCTACAGGGACTTCCTTTCTACGGCCTTCGACGACGAAGCTTTCTCCGGGCGGGCTCGATGAGGATGCCTCATCAGTTGTGCACGAGGAAGCCTCCTTCGGGGGAAATACCGAAGGCGCCCCGGAGGGACGCGCCAGGGACCATCCATTGGCTCCAGCAACTTGCAGACTATAGTGCGGCCGCCACCTTCTGACCATTGGGACTTCCAAGCCCAGTGCATGCATCCCAGCCGGCGGCCGCCGCAAAGCTGCCGTTGTTGCCTTGTGTGATGTCGTTGCACGCATCCGGCGCCTTGTACAGCTTCGGATTGACGAAGCCGGCCGGCTGACCTTTTGCCGCGTTGATTCGCGCAATCAGCGCAGCCCACAGCGGCGCGACCGCACTGGTGCCGCCAACCACCGTTTGCGTGCCGTCGATCAACACGCTGTAGCCCGTGATCGGCGACGCGTCGCCCGCCACGTCCGGCACGCCGCGCCCACTGAGCGGCTTGCTCCCGCCGCCCGACGACTTCGCCGACAAACCCTTTTGCCACACCGGTACCGGGAACGCGCGGCTCACGCCACCGCCGCCGGCGCCGCCTTCCGCGCCATCGTTCCACACCACCTCGTGCGAGATCGACGTGCCCGCCGCGGTCAGGCTCGTGCCGCCGCAGGCCAGCACGTAGGGGCTCGACGCCGGGAAATCGACCTGATCGCCGCCGCTCGCGCCGTCGCTCGAACCGCTGTCGCCGGAGGCCGCGCAGACCGTCACGCCGAGCGCCGCCGCATTCTGCAAGACGCTGTTGAACGCCTTCAGCGACTGGCTGGTCCAGATCGACTCCGGGCCGCCCCAACTGATCGAAATCACCGACGGCTTGTTGGCCGTGTCGTGCACCGCGCGGCTCACGGCGTCGATGAAACCTGCGTCGCTGTTCTGCGTGAAATACACGGCGATGGTCGCGCGAGGCACGATCGCGCCGACGATTTCGATGTCGAGCGTGACCTCGCCGTCCGGCCCATTCGGGTCGCCGCTCGGATGATTGCCGCCTTGATCGACACCGACCGATTTCACCGCAGGCGACGCCACGCCGAGACTCGCGAAATAAGTGTTGAGATCGCTGGTGTTATAGCCACCGCCGAGTTCGATGATGCCAACGCACTGCCCTGCGCCATCGCCTTGCGGAAACTGATAAAGCGATGCGAGTTGCGGCGGCGTGAAAGACGCCTGATGCGCTTTGGCCGGCACGAACGGCGGCCGGATGCGAAAGTGCGGCCGCGCCTGGGGCCGGTTGTCGAGCCCGAGTACCGCTTCGACCACGTCGTGCAGATCATCCGGCACGCTGATCGCGCCGGTGCGCCCACGGAACTGGCCGGCCGTGTGGTGTTCGTAATGTTGCAGCTTGACCCCGAACGCGCTCTGGAATTGCGCGATCGTGCCGCTCAACAGAACCGAGCGCGCCGCCGCATCCTCGCGCACGACCGTCAAGCCGTGCGCGGTGGCGAAAGCCTTGACCTTCGCGATGTCGTCCGGCGCGGCGCCGTAATCTTTGGCAAGCGTCTCGCGCGACAGCGGCTGGACGCCGG
This sequence comes from Paraburkholderia sp. SG-MS1, assembly GCF_012275575.1. Lineage (GTDB taxonomy): Bacteria > Pseudomonadota > Gammaproteobacteria > Burkholderiales > Burkholderiaceae > Paraburkholderia. The sequence continues at coordinate 18,392 of NZ_NPIH01000255.1, forward strand.
GGTCGCCGGCTTCGATCCGGCTCATCAGCGCATCGAACTGCGCCTGCTGCTGACGGCGCAGCATCACGAAAACCTCGATCCGCTCCGCCGGATCGCATTGCCCAACGACCTTCGAACCGAGTTCTTCCGTTCGCTCGCTTCCCGGCAACGGGTGCTTGTTGACCATGGTGTCGACTCTCCTGTAAGCGTGACGGCGCGGGCCGCAAAGTGGACCCGAGCACGGCGCGCGCCTGCCCAACCTGCTGGCATGGCACGGCGGCCGTTTGCTGATTCAACGGTTTCCTCAAATCGTCCGACCCGAGCATTCGACCACAGTTCCGGCGCGAGCGGCAGTTATCCGGATGGCCGATGCGCGCTGCGTCAATGCGTATCCCGCACCGCTCGCGCTATGATGCTGCAGCGGCAATCCAGCCGTTACATTGCCTCGCGCGCCGTCCGCGCGCCCGATCGAAGAATCAGAGGAACCCCATGTCAATTTCGATGTATCAAGCATCCCTGCCCGTGCTGATTCGCGGCCTGACGAACCTGCAAGCCATCCTGGGCAAAGCCGAAGTGCACGCTGCCGAAAAGCAGATCGAACCTTCGGTGTTCACGAACGCCCGGCTCGCACCGGACATGCTCCCGCTGGTCCGCCAGGTGTATATCGCGAGCGACACCGCGAAGGGTTGCGCCGCGCGTCTGGCCGGCGTCGAAGCGCCGAAATACGAAGACGTCGAACAGACCTTCGACGAACTCCAGGCCCGCCTTCAGAAGACGATCGATTATCTGAAGGGATTCACTGCGGCGCAGATCGACGGCTCGGAAGAGCGTCCCATCACGTTGAAGATGCGCACGGGTCCGATCGAGTTCACGGGGCTGTTGTATCTGCTCGGGTTCGTGTTGCCGAACTTCTATTTTCACGTCACGACCGCGTACGACATTCTGCGTCACAACGGCGTCGAACTCGGCAAGCTGGACTACCTCGGCGGCATCAAGTAAAGCGAACACGCGGGCGTCGGGCGCGGCAGGCGTTAGACGCGCCAGCCGCGATGCGCCGTGCCGCGACTAGATGCGCGGCTGAAACGCGATGACGGCCATGCCGGCCAGCGTCAATGCCGCGCCGGCCGCGTCCCACAGCGTGGGCCGCACCTTGTCGACGCACCACAGCCAGGCAATCGCCACCGCCACGTACACGCCGCCGTAAGCCGCATACACGCGGCCCGCGGCGGTGCCGTGCAGCGTCAGCAGCCACGCGAACAGGGCGAGGCTGAGCGCGCCTGGCAACAGCAGCCACGCGGAGCCGCCCTCTTTCAGCCAGCGCCACGGCAAATAGCAACCGACAATCTCGGCAACGGCAGTCACGACATACAGCAGGAAAGTTTTCATCGATGGGTGGAAGCAGGTTGATCACCTCGTCGCGTACGGATGCGCGGCCCTATCGGCTTTATTAACACAATCACTTGGCGAAGCGGGCATGCCGCGTGCGACAGTCCTCGTTCCCTGTGTCCTGCTGGCTATCAGTCATGAGCGTCGCGTCACCCTGTATCGACATCTGCAAGTTCGACAGCAAAACCGGCTTCTGTATCGGTTGCATGCGCACGCGCGACGAATGCAAAAGCTGGAAGAAGATGAAGGACAAGCATCGCCGGAAGATCATCGAGGATCGTCCGCGACGCGAGCATAAGCTGAAGAAGTGAGCGGCTAGCGAGACCATCGCAACGAGCCGCTCGAGGAATGGCCGAGCGGCCCCGTCAGTCGATTGAAAGCCGCAGCGCGAAGCCGATCAATGCGCACGAAAATGCCCAGCGCTGCAAGGTCTGCACAAGCGGATGGGCGCGCACCCAGTTGGCAATCCGTGCGGCGCCGATTGCATAAAGCACATCGAAACACGCGCCGATGGCGAGCAGCACCACGCCGAGTTCGATCATCTGCCAGGCGACCGGCCCCGCTTCCGGACGCACGAATTGCGGCAACAACACCGAGCAGAACAGCAACGCTTTCGGGTTCAGCAGATTCGTCAACAAGCCTTTGACGAACGCTGCCCGCAGCGGACGCGCCCCGGCGTTCGCGGTCTGCGCAACGCTGCCTTCATTGCCGCCGTCAATGCCACCGCCAATGCCGCCTTCGGGCAGCGCGAACACCGACGAGCGGAAAATCTGAATCCCCACCCAGGCGAGATACACCGCGCCGCCATAGCGCACGACGTCATACAGCCACGGCGCGCTGCGCAATAGCGCCGCGACGCCGCACGCCGAGAGCGTCACGTGCGTGGCGCGCGCCACGCCCAGCCCGCCGGCGGCCGCGAAACCGCTGCGCACGCCGCGTCCGATGCTCGTTTGCAGGACCAGCGCCATGTCCGGCCCCGGCACCGCGTAGACCACGACCAGCGCCGCGATATAAACCGTCAGCAGGTGTGCGGAAATCATCTGAGCCTCCTGTTCTCCAAGCCTCTATCTTGCTATCGTCAGCGGAGAGGTTGCTGGCGAATTTCCGGACTCTCACGTGACTATTTGGAGGAATGCGCTAAGATTCCTCTTTCAAAACAGATTTTCCACTCCTTCAGCGCAGCCCCCCCAAGCCATGACAGCCGAGCTCGACAAGACAGACCGCGCGATCCTCGCCGCGCTGCAGAATGACGGCCGCATGTCGAATGCGCGGCTCGCTGAAACGGTCGGCCTGAGCGAGACGCCCTGCGCGCGCCGTCTCAAGCGTCTCGAAAGCGACGGCTATATCGACCAGTACCACGCGATGCTCTCGCGCGCCGCGCTCGGCTTCGGCGTCGTCGCGTTCGTCTATGTGCGCTTCGCGGTGCACGACCGCACGGTGGCGACCCGCTTCGAGCGTGAGGTGCAGGCCATCCCGCGCATTCTCACGTGCCATAACGTGTCGGGCAGCGCCGATTACATCCTGCAAGTGGTGGCGCGCGACCTCGACGATTACGGCAGCTTCATGCGCGACGAGATGCGCAGCCTGCCGGGCGTGACGTCGGTGGAGTCGGCGTTGTCGTTGCGGGAAGTGAAGGCCAACGGCGGCTTGCCGCTGTCCTGAGCACGAACGTGGCATAGTCACCCCTTTGAAACGGCGTGAGCCGGCCAGACGAACTCGGAGTTTTCATGGACCACGAAAAGGCGCGAGCCGAAGAATCAGCCGCGATGGAGCGTGTATTGACCGCGACCCAACGGGTGCAGTCGGCGTTTGCGTCGCTGCAATCGCAATTCCCGCCCGCTGGCAGCGGCAAGCCCTCACAGTTCGCGTTACAAACGTTCGACGCCGCGTTGCAGGAACTCGAAGACGCCCAGGCGGCATTCGACGAATTGCTCGGCGAACTGCTCGACGGCAATCGCTGAACGGGAAAAACCCGGCCGCCTGTTGCGCCGTGGCGCGGCACTTTGCGCCCGCGTCGGCGAATGAATGCTTCGTTTAACGAAGCATTCCGATGTCTGACTGACTGCGCATGCGCCGCGCTATCGCGGCTCACGGAACAGCACGGCGTGTAGCGAAAATTCCCGCGTCAACGCGCATCCGTTTCCACAACCGGCTCACAAAGAATCGGGAAGTTGACCGAATTCGCGATATAGCACTTTTCGTGCGCCACGTGATGCAAATGCGTGGCCTGTTCGACATCGCCCCCTGCCCGAATCACAACGTGCGGACGCAGAACGATCTCTGAAAAGCGGCCCTGCTTCGCACTGTCGAGCATGGAGCCTTCGGCGTCGTCGCGATACTCGAGCACCACGATGCCGGCATCCGCGCAAAGATGCAGATACCAGAGCTTGTGACATGCGCAAGCCGAGGCGACCAGCAGGTCCTCCGGATTCCATCGGTTGGCGTCGCCGAGAAAAGCCGCATCCGACGACCCCGGAATAGCCGGCTTGCCGCCCGCCGTAATCAGATGATCGCGGCCGTAATCGCGGTACCCCGAGGTGCCGCTGCCGCGGTTACCTGTCCATTGCACCGTGACTTTGTATTTGTGCTCACCGTATGCCATGCCTCGCTCCTTGTCGTCGGAAAACCGCGCCGGGATGGGCATTTTATACGCGCTGGTCACGACACCCGGCGCGCCGTACGCGAGCGTGACGAACCGCCGTCTACCGGCGCGGCGCCGCCTTGCCGGTCACGTTCGGCGCGCGTGGATCGGGGTTCATGTCGAGGCTCGTGCCGTTTGCCCGCATGTTGTTGAGCGCCGGACCCGAACTGCTGCGGCCTGTTACGCCCACGGACGTGCCAATGCCCGGGGTCGGGCCGAGGCCCGTCCCCGCGCCCGTCCCCATGCCCGCGGCAGCGGCGCCTGTGTTGTGGGCGCCGCTCGACTGCATGCCGCTCATACCGGCGCTGGTGTTGCCCGACTGCTGAGCATCGGCGGCGCCCGCGATACCGATGCATAGCGCTACCCATGTCACAGCCATACTGCCCGTTACGATCTTCATGGCTCACTCCGTCACATCATTGAAATGCCGAGAGCCGATGCCGCGCAAAGCGGCGCGCTCAATACGTATGACGACGCGCGCCCTGCTTCGTTCACGGGCGCGCAATCGCGGGGCGACACGCGATGCGCGATAATCGACGGCTTTTTCCCCGCCACGCCGATGACGACACCCGCCTTCGCCCCCTTCCAGGACCTGGCCCGCACCCTGCTGCCGCACGCCTTCGACAAGGACCACGGCGACGGATCGCACGACACCTCGCATCTGCAGCGGGTCTGGAAGAACGCTGCGGCGATCCACGCAAAGGAAGGCGGCGATGCGCAGGTGCTGTTCGCGTCGACGCTGCTACACGACTGCGTGGCGGTCGAGAAGAACTCGCCATTGCGCGCTCAGGCGTCGCGCCTGTGCGCCGGCAAGGCGGCCGCCGTGCTGAAGTCGCTCGGCTGGCCGGACGCGCAAGTCCAAGCCGCCGCGCATGCGATCGCGGCGCACAGTTTCTCTGCCGGCATTGCGCCCGCTACCCTCGAAGCGAAAACGTTGCAGGATGCCGACCGGCTCGACGCAATCGGCATGCTGGGCGTGGCGCGCTGCTTCTACGTGGCGGGCCGATTGGGCCGCGCGCTGTACGACCCGGCTGATCCGCACGCCTTGCAACGTCCGCTGGACGACGCGCGCTATACGCTCGATCATTTTCATACCAAGCTGCTGAAGCTCTCGTCCGGTTTCCAGACAGAGACCGGCGCGCGTATGGCCGCCGTTCGCCACGCGCGGCTAAAGCGTTTCGTCGACGAATTCGCGCAAGAGATCTGAGCGTGGGCATGACGCGTGCGCAAATGGATGAAGCGTCGCGCTGTACCCAACGCGCACGGCCGCCAAGGCACGCGGCAAACCAGGCCTCGGCAAGATCGTCCGGCACGTCGCAGGAAAGGGCGAAGTTACCGCGACCTGGAGCGCGCAAGCATCCCATTGCGCGTCCACGAGATCGTCGCCGTCGCCCCCCTCGCCGAACGCTTCAGCATCTCCATCCGCCTTTCACTCCACCACCCGCCAAAAAGCAATAACACCACCCTGCCGAGCGTTATGATCGATCGTCACGCCAGCACGGCCGATCGCGCACGATGGAGCACGCCTACATCCACCTTCTGCACCAGCTAGCCGGCCACTCGGCGTGGATGCTCACGGTCGTCTTCCTCGCAGCCTTTCTCGAAGCCCTTGCCGTCGTCGGCACGTTCGTGCCCGGCAGCACCGCGATGTTCCTCGCCGGCGCGCTAACCGGCACCGGTTCGCTGAGCCTCGGCTGGGTATTCGTGTGGGCAATCGTCGGCGCAATCGCCGGCGACGGCATGAGCTTCTGGCTCGGCGGCCGCTACAAGGAACAGATCGTCCAGCTGTGGCCGTTCCGCAAACACCCCGAGCTGCTCGACGCGGGCCACCGCTTCTTTCACAAGCATGGCGCGAAGAGCGTCGTGCTCGCGCGTTTCATCGGACCGTTGCGGGCCATCGTGCCGGTCGTCGCGGGCATGCTCGGCATGCCGCCGCTGCGCTTCTACGCGATGAACGTGCTGTCCGCGCTGCTGTGGGCGCCCGCCCATATCCTGCCAGGCGTGGTGTTCGGCGCGTCGGTGCTGCTGGCCGGCGCGGTGTCGTTCCGGCTCGTCGTGATTCTCGCGCTGCTCGTATGCATCGTCTGGCTCAGCTTTCGCGGCGCCGGCTTCCTGCTCTCGCACGCGAACGCGTGGTCGAGCGCGGCGGGCCGCTATCTCGGCGACTGGGCGTGCCGGCATCCCGGACCGCTTGGCCGCGTCGCGCGCAAGATGCTCGATCCCGAGACGCCGGATGCAACCTACATCCTCGTGACTTCGCTGATCGTGCTGGTGGCCGGCGCGCTTTTTATCGGCGTGCTTGGCGACGTCATCAGCGGCGACCCGCTGACGGCGGTCGATCTGTCCGTCTATCACTTCCTGCAATCGGTGCGCACGCCGTGGAGCGACAGCGTGCTCGCCGGTCTCGAGACGCTCGGCAGCGGCGTCACGCTGATGGCGCTGATCGCGATGGTCGTCGTGTGGATGCTGTGGGAGCGGCGCTGGCGCACCATCGGCTACTGGCTCGCGGCGGTGGTGTTTTCCCAATTGTTGANTGAGCGCTCACTACGTGTTTCCGAGCAATCACGTCGCCGCGACCGTCATCGTGTATGGCTTTCTCGCGTTCCTGCTCGCGCGGCGGGTCGGCATGCTGGCGGGCGTGCTGGTAGCGGCCGCCAGCACGATCGTGGTGATCGTGGTCGCGCTCGCGGGCGTGTACTTCGGGCGCTACTGGCTCTCCGATGCGATCGGCGGCGCCGCGCTCGCGTACGCGTGGGTGGCGCTCGTCGCGTTGACGGCGATGTGGCGGCATCCGCAGGCGCCGCCGCCGCGCACATTCATGCCCGCGGTGGTGCTGGCGGTCACACTGTTCAGTGTGGGGGTGCAGCTCGGCGTCGATCCCCCGGCGCCGCCTGCCAGTGCGCCGCGGGCGGCGCCCGTGCTGGTCACGCAGTCCGAGTGGACGCTCTCCTTGTGGAAGCGCCTGCCGTGTTATCGCTCGGACATGGGTGGCGACCGCAAGGAGCCGCTCACGCTGCAGTGGGTGTCGGACCTCGATTCGATCCGCGGACAACTGCGCGCCCAAGGATGGGTCGAGGGCACCGACGTGTCCGCGCACAGCCTGCTCTCGCTCGCATCGCCCGATGTCGCCGCGGTCTCGCTGCCGGTCTTGCCCAAGCTCAACAACGGGGTGCCTTCGTCGCTGGTCTTCATGCGCCCCGGCGATACGCGCGCCGAACGCGATGTGCTGCGCTTCTGGCCAAGCGGTTATGCCGTGGCGAACGGCAACACCGCCACGCCGCTGTGGGTCGGCGCGCTCGCGCACGAGCGGCTTTCGCGGCCGACGTGGCCCATCAACATTCTGCGGGTGGACAGGCAGGCGGCTGCTTTCGATGCGCGCGGAAAACCGGGCGCCGGATCCGGCGCTGCGATTCTCGCCAAGGTGGATTGTCATGGCGTGCCGGTGTCGTTGCTGGCGTCGCCGGTGGAATGAGCCGCTCGGGACGGCGATTTGGTGCGGGCGCGCACAGTCCGCACGTTCGTTGGACCACCTGACAATTCGCCTTGCGCTCAAGGAGTTAGGCCAATTGGCCAGAACTTGTCCACAAGGATATGAACATTTTCTGTGGATAAGCCTGGCAGTGTGCGGATGGCATTTCTTTGGTGCTGTTGCCCTATGTCTCCATGGCCGGCAAGCATGCCGAAGCGTTCGGACTGCGCACGTCCCACGCGCCACAAAGCCGCCGCGGAATTCAGCCGGCGCACGCTGGGCGCGTGGGTCGAGCGTTTCTATCGCGAAGAACTCGAGATCACGGCGCCGATCTGGGGCGGCAAGCATCCTTCGTACGCGGACCCGACGGGCCTGTCGGGGCGTCTCGGTTCGGTCGAACATCTGCCGCGTTCCGGTTCCCGTTTGCTGCTGATCCCCGAGCTGTCGCCGCAGGCGCGCTTCATTCACATCCACCGCGATCCTCGCCAGGTCGCCAATTCCCTGCTGCACAAACGCTGGATAGGATCGATCGACGACGGCGTGCGCGTCTGGGGCCAATATGTGGGAGAGGTTATCGATTTCTTCGAAGAACTCCCCGATTGGCTTGACCATTCCCTATCGCGGTCTGATCGAAGAGCCGCTCGCGACGGGCGCGCATATCGGGCGCTTCCTCGGCCCCGCGGACGCATCGCCGATCAGCGATTTTCTCATTGCCCAGCGCGAGTCGCCGACACCGTTCAGCGATCCCGTAACCGATACCGCCGATCTATATGTGATCCCGACGAGCCGGCCGGCGACGGCAAACTGCTGGCGCTTGCAGGAAGAGCCGCCACGCATCTGGCGTATGCGGCTGCGTAATCTGGCATGTCTACGGACCGCACAGCGCCGGCAACGCCACCCTCGGGCGTCGCCCCTCCCCGCCTTGCAAACCGGAAAACGTTCACACCTGTCATCCACCTGTCGCTCGCAACGTCGGAAGAAGCTAAGATGAGCGCTGGCCCGAGCGGCCCGACGACGATATCAAGGAGACGACGGTGGAACGCTTCACACCCGGACAACTCGACGAATACGCTGCCACATTCGAGCAAGACGGCATGGTCATCCTGCGTCGCCACTTTGCGAAGGCCACGCTGTACGCGTGGCGTGCGGCGTTCGCCCCATTGCTCGAAGAGCGCATTGCGTCGAATGCGACCGCCGTGCGCGGCGCGAACCGGCATTACATCACGCTGCCGTTTAGCGGCGTATTCGCTGACGAAAGCATCTTCTGCGATCCGGACGTGCTCGGCATTGTCGAGCGAGTCGCGGGCGACGAACCGGTGATGTGTCAGCTTGCCACCGACACGCCGCTGAACGGCTCGGCGTATCAGGAGATCCATCGCGATACACCGGCGCTGTTCGATGGGATGCCGGAAACGCCTTCCTTCCAATTGGCTGTCAATTTCCCGCTGTGCGACGTCACGCCGGAAAACGGTCCGTTCGAGACCACGCTCGGCACGCATCGTATGCGCTCAGAGGACGCGATGAATGCCTGGCGCGAAGGCCGCTTGCCATTGCACGCGATTCCGATGGAGCTCGGCGACGTGATGATCCGCGACGTGCGCGCCCTGCATCGCGGCACACCGAACAGGACCGACGAGCCTCGCCCGATGGTGGTGATCGGCTACAGCAGGAGCTGGTATTTCCGTCCCGAAGTGCACATCGACGTGCCCGTCGCGGTCGATGAACAATTGAGTCCGCGCGCGAAGCGGCTGCTGCGCTACATGCCGCGCGTCGATCAGGCGGACGGCGCGTCGGCGCCCGAGCAGTACCGCAAATTCGCTTACTGATCGCGCTGGAGTACCGTCTCGGCCCGCCATTCAAAACGGCGGGAATGCCGAGCGGGACTGTGACCGCCCCCTCTGGAGAAGCGTGTATGCCCTCACGCATCGACCCGCTCTTCGCCGTCGCCGAACGGTTGATATTGAGCCTGTACGATGGCGGAATATTGTCGCCGGCAGTGCTGGAACGTGTGATTGTCTCGCTCGCCGGAACCCGATGGGATACTCGTCCCGACTCGCGTGCGAACGACCAACGCTCGTTGCCGGAAGTCGTGGTCTCGGTCATGATGCCCGGCAAGGCACTCGACAATGTCGATCAGGATTACGCCGCTGTGATCGACCATATCGTCGGAGCGGCTAAGCAAGCGGCACGGCCGGTCAGTGGCGACGACAGACGCGCTACCGGCAAGCCGCGCAAACGCTCCGCGGCCCCGCCAATCGGGAACGACGATGCCCCGGAGTCCGAACTGCTTGAACAACTGGCAGGGACACGCGCTACGTCGAATACAAAAGCGAAGCCGTCTCGCGCCGGTCGCAATACTCAGGCAGGTTCCGGCTTCAACCCTCTGCAAAACGCGGCGCCCCCGAAGAAGCGGTGACGATGTCGACTGAAACTGTTGTCGACGCGACGCGCTCGCACTGGCGATCCTCAAAGGACATCCCGCCATTCGTTCGTTGCAGAAATGCAACGGCGATCAGATTCAATCGCGCACCCTTGCGGTTCGAGTAGAAGAAGTTCTGCGCAATTTTCTTCCGCTTGCGCAATTCATCGATCCGGCTGGCAGAATCAGCGAGCACCCCGCCCGGAGAAGACACGGATCAATCAATCGATGGACGCACGAGAACATTGGAAATACGGCATTTGAAATGCAGGAGAGCCGATCACCAGCATGCGCGGGCGCTTCTGTCATCGATAGCACATGCCCCTATTTTTTTTACCCAACGGCCCGCTTTAACGCTATCGTCTCACTGCAACCTGAGTTCGTAGATCAATGGGAGTTCCGTGTGTGGAATCGATTGATGTTTCGAGTAAAGAAAGGCCGCAGGTTCATCGTCGGCGGCAAACACTCATATGCGTCCGGGTTATCTCTAGGAATAAGCGCGCTGGTGTTGTGCTATCCGGCGACCAGCTTTGCCGGCGTTGCGGTCCTGCGCCCGCCGCGCGAGGCGCTTTCCAGTGCCCCACTCGAAGTCACGATTCTCTATTCCGGTGATCAGCCGGACGGCTCGGAATACAACGTTCCCGCCCAATTGAAAATCGCCGTTAGCAACATCGACGTCATACCGACTCCGTTGACGCTCACTCGCGATAGCGGCACGCCCGATCACATCAAGCTGGCAACGGGCGATCTCAAGGCGGTCCGCTATAGTGGCACGTGGCCCAAATGGGCCCGCGGCGCGATGAAGTTCGATATTCCCGATCTCGATGCTTCGCCCTCTTTCGTCATGCTCACCCGTCCGCCCAACTCCGGCAAAACGACGGAACTGGCTTCGTCGGAGGGTGCGCCGGGCACGGCGGGACAAGTGTCGACTATCCCGGAACAGCCCGCGAGCGCCTTCCCTGTTTCACCCGCACCGGCGCCCGCCCGCGCCAATGCACCCTCGCCAGAGGTGACCAGTTTCCTGAGCCGTTTCTCCGCATTCGAACCGATGTATTTCGCCGATGGCTCGAATGGAGAGAACCTCGCGAAGTTTCAGTTGAGCTTCAAGTTCCGCATGGTCATACCGGACGACCCGCGCTCGAAACGCTTCGTCGACAACCTGTACTTTGGGTACACGCAAACTTCGTTGTGGGATCTCGGCGAATACTCCGCGCCCTTCCGGGACACGAGCTACATGCCTCAATTGTTCTATTCTCTGGATGACACAGGTTGGAAGAGCTCGCTATTCAGCAAGATGAGCCTGATGGCCGGCTACGGTCACGAATCGAATGGCCGCGACGGTCCCGAATCGCGTGGCGTCGATATCTTATTCGTGCGCCCCACGTGGGAGTTCGGCGACCTGAATGCCAACCATTTGACCGTGTCGCCGAAGTTCTATTACTACGTGCATATTGCGGGAGAGAACCACGATATCGCGGACTACCGCGGCTACGTGGATCTATTGCTCAAATACGGCAGTACAGATGGCTGGCAACTGGCCACCACATTGAGAAAAGGCACGAAGTCCACCAAGGGCAGTATCGATACGCAGTTCACCTACCCGTTGGCGAAGCTGATTAATAGCGCCTGGGGCGGCTATCTGTGGGTCGGGTTCTTCACGGGCTATGGCGAGGATATTCTCGACTACAACCAGCATCGGTGGATTGCGCGAATCGGGTATAGCATCACGCGGTAGTGAGCGGGTGATGGAGAGCGTTCGCGCGCCAGCGGAACGCAGTTGACCGGCTCCGGATGCGGCCACACGTGCATCGCTACGCGAAAGAAAGGCCGCTTTATGAAGCGGCCTTTCGCATTGATAGGGATGCCAATCAAAAGAACACGATCGGCGGTTCACCGGGTCGGTCTCGGCGTCAGTCATGGCGGCGTTCGCGGCGCCTGCCCTCGCGGTTTGCGCGCTGACGTCGGCGCTCCCGTGCAACTGCGAGTTCCAACGCACCCCATGCTCTGTTAACGAACAGACGGGCACACAACAGCACTTTTCTCTAGAGTTGAAGGGTTGCCCGTCAATCCTGACCGGCGACATTCCGCTGATTTTGCAGCGAATTCCAACATTAGGGAAAACCAATGAAAACTTCTGTTCTCAAGGAAGTGCCGACTCATTCCGAACAGCACGCGGGGCTGAATTTGCATCTGAATTGTGCGCCACTGGCACTCAAACACACCATCCTCCCGGAACAGATCCGGGATAACCTGCCCCCAGGTCACGGCGGAGTGGGTTTTTTGTTTCACGCTACGGACTGGGATACGCTTTCATTTTCTTTTCATAATGTCAAGCATCGAAGCGCCTCATTTGAAGAGGAGCTTTGGCATACCAGGCCTTTTATTGCATCGCCGATCTATTCCGGCTCCCAGATCATCGGAGCGAATATCGCCTGTCCGGTGCCGCTCGAAATGTGGCTAGGCAGTCCGCGCGGTATCAAGCGTTTCCGGGAAACGCAATTTTTTCCGGCTCTGGAATTGGCGCGGCAAGCGGGTCTGAACATGGTGGCGATGGGCGCGTCCACGCCCTATGCGTGCAACTATGGCGCCCTGCCGCGCCATACGAAGCCGCCCCACATCACCACGGGCCACGCGGCCACCGCGGCGATGCTGAAGGACTGGGCGATCCATTGCTGCAACGAACTCGACCTCGCATTTGGCAACACCAAACTCGCCCTTTTCGGCGCGGCCGGACGGCTCGGCACGACGGTGGCCAAGTATCTGCTCTACAAGGACGCCCCGAAAGAGCTGGTTCTGATCGACCTGCCGGACAAGCTGAATCTGCTCACCGAACAGGCCAAAGAACTGCTGGCGTCGGACCTGCTGGGCAAGTCGCGCGTGTCGGTGCACACCTTCAGCCCGGATACGCCGCTGCCGCAGTTCGACGGCGCAATCCTCGCGAGCAGCACCAGCGTGCCCTACCTCAGCGCGTCCGAGCTCAGACGCGCGCAGTTCTGGATCGACGACTCCCATCCCCGGGCGGCGAGCGTCGAGGCCGAACTCGCGTCACGCGGCCAGACGCTATATATTGAGTGTTTCGCCCGCGGTCCCGCCGGGCTCGACACCACCTTTCCGTTCAGGCTGCCGTCTACGCGCGACTGCTACACCTGCTTCGCCGAAGGCTACTCGGCCTGGCAGGAAGGCATTGCGTCCGATTTCATCATCGGCAGCCCGCCCGTGTGGTCGGTCTCTTATACTCACGGTCTCTTGAAGAAGTACGGGTTCTCGGTCGGCCCTTTCCACGGGAAAAACGGCTCGCCGATCAGCCTCGACACACAACAACGCAGCAACCCTGAACTGATGGGGTCGTAATATCAACGGAGGCCTGATGGCGATATCGCGCGAAAGCATGCGGGATATGCTTGAACGAAGCAGGTTCGCAATTCGATGGGGCGGCGTACTTGGCCTCCTGTGCCACCCCATCTATTACGTCGTGTGGACCTATCTCCTGCCGCAGCCATACGACAATCTTCTGCTCCGGTTGAGCGCGGCGGTCATCTGTATTCCATTGCTTTTCCAGTCGTACTGGCCAAAGCGGTTTAACCATTACCTGCTGATTTACTGGCATTGCGCGCTGATCTACGTATTGCCATTCGTTTGCACATTCCTTACGGTCAGGAATTCATTCTCCACGATGTGGATGATGACCGAAGTGATGATGATCTTCATTCTGGCGCTTTGTATCGACAATCCGCTTTTGCTGATCGCGTGTATCGGCATTGGCGCACTGTCCGGCACGCTGGCGGCGGTCATCTCCTCGCCGGAGCCGATCGTGCTTGCCGCGGACGACAAGTCGAATCTCGCGGTGATGCCGGTGGTCGTTCTGTGCAGCATGGCCTTCAGTCACGCGATCAGCAAAGGACGCATCTTCGTCGAAAAGAACCGCGCGCTCCAGGCGCTCGCGGGTTCGATCGCGCATGAAATGCGCAATCCGCTGAGCCAGTTGCGGCACGTTCTGGATCGCGTGGAAGAAGCGCTGCCCGTCGCCTCGGAATCCAGTCGCGCACCCGCCTTGTCGCACGAGAACGCGGCCTCGCTGTATGGTCATCTCGCCCAGGGGCAGGTGTCGATCGAGCGCGGCCTGCGCATCATCGCCATGACGCTCGACGAAGTCAGCGCAAAGCCCATCCGTTCGGACCGCCTGGTCTACTTGAATGCGGCGGCCACCACGCGTAAGGCGCTGGAAGAATACGGCTTCGACGACGACACGGCGCGCGACAAGGTCAGCCTCGTGGTGAAGGAAGATTTCGTCTTCAAGGTCGACGAAACGGTCTACCTGTTCACGCTGTTCAATCTGATCAAGAACGCGCTCTATCACATCGCCACGCATCCGCTCGCGACGCTCACGCTCACCGTCGACAAGCAATCCGTGGTCGTTCGCGACACGGGCGCCGGCATTGCGCCCGAGATCCTGCCGCATCTGTTCGAGCCATTTCGCACGGCGGGCAATTCAGGCGGCACGGGGCTGGGACTCGCGTATTGCCAGCGCGCGATGCGCGCATTCGGCGGCACGATCGCCTGCCGCTCGGAACTCGGCAGGTTCACGGAGTTTTCGCTGCGCTTTCCGGTCGTCTCGAAGGACGAAGCCGACGACTACGAGCGCAGGATTTTCGAGCGCGCGGCGCCGGTCTTCCAGGGCAAGCGCATTCTCATCGTCGATGACGACGCCGGTCAGCGGGCAAGAACCCGTCGCGCGTTGACGAAGGCGGGCGCCTATGTGAGCGAGGCGGAAAACGGCGAGATCGCCTTGACGACGCTGCGTCGCTCATCGCCCTACGATCTCGTGCTGATGGACATCAGCATGCCGGTGCTGGACGGCTATGCCGCCACCGAGCGGATTCGCGCCGACCACGCGTGTCCGAACTGCAGCGTGCTGATTGCCGCCTATACGGCCGAGCCCGGCAACGCGGTGCGCCTGCAAGCGCGGCGGGCCGGCATGGATGAAATCATCGGCAAGTCGGCCAGCGTGCAGGAATTGATCAGCGGGTTGCAGGCACTCTTCGAGAACGGCAACCGCCACCACCTGAGCCAGCGATCCGACAGCTTCGCCGGCAAATCGATCCTGATTGCCGACGACGACACGTACAGCCGCCTGATTTCCAAAGCCTATCTGGAACGCTGCGGGGCGACCGTCGTCGAGGCGGAACATGGTCAGGCCGTGCTGGCCTGTTTGCAGCAGGACGGTGTAATCGACGCGATCCTGATGGACGTCAACATGCCGGGCATGAGCGGCGTCGAAACCGCCGCGTCGATTCGCGCGCGCACCGACGCGTATGCGCAGGTGCCGATCATTGCATTGACGGGCCAATCCGACATCGAGTCCGTGCAGGCATGTCTCGCCGCCGGCATGAACGAAGTCATGATCAAACCCGTACAAGCGGGTTCGCTTCACGCGTGCCTGACGAGACAGTTCGCGCTGCGACGCGCCTTGGACGCGCCGCACGCATCGGCGCAGCAGGATCTGCCGGCAACACCGGAGTCTTCCGGCCAGCTTGCGCCCGTCTCCGATGACGATCTGCTCGACGAGGAACACCTCGATGAACTGGTCGCGCTCGATCTGCTCGACGAAACGTTCCTCAACGGCATCGAGCAGATTCGCTCGTTGATTGCGCGGCTCACGACTAGCACCGCGGCGCTCGACATCAAGGCCACGCACACCGCATTGCACGTCCTGCTAGGCGTCAGCGGCAATATCGGCGCCAAGGCGCTGCATCAGTTCGCGCGGCAAATCTATCCGCGTGTGATTGACGGCGAATGGCCGTCGGAGCCCGACTGGCTCGCGCACATCAGCACGTTGGGCGGGCGTTCGGCCGACGCGCTGCAGAAGTACTATGCGTCGGCCAAAGCACGCCACGATCATCGGGATGCGTTGAGCGATTAACGGTGTAGCGCGAGTAGAAAGCTGACTGCGCGCGCCGCCTCACTAGTCGCCGTCTTGCAGCCGTGCTTTCGGTTGGGGAAAGCCCATCGTGACCGTGGTCCCCTCACCGAGCGTGGACTCGATCCGTAGGCAGCCGCCAAAAGACTGCATGATGCGGTTGCAGAAGATCATGCCCATGCCATGACCGCCCGCGCCCGCATAAGTCGTGACGGGGTCCAGCAGCAGCCGCGCCTTGATCTCCGGCGCAATGCCGGGACCGTTATCGCACATGCGGATCTCCGGCTCCGGGCTGTCCACCACTTCGAGGCGCAGTGAGGGAGCCGCCGCCGTACCGTCGAGCGCGCGCAGCGCATTGGACAGCAGCGAAGACAGCACGAGCGCGACGCAATTGGGCATCGCGCGCACCACGAAATCGCCGCGCACGTCGACTTGTACCCAGTCGCGCTGCGACCCGACGAACGGATAGGTGTCGAGCAGCGTCGCGATCAGGCGGGTCGCCCTGACCTCGCGAATGGCGCCCTCCTGCGCGGATTGCTGGCCGCCGCTTTTGTGCACCGTCTCCCAGAACGACGAGATGAGCGTGAGGCAATACTGCGCATTGTTCAGCATCGATCTGGCCGCGTGACCGATCTCCTGCTGGCGTTGCGGATCGTATTGCTCGGCCACGTCGGTTTCGACGGAGCGCGCAAACAGCGAGATCGTCGCGAGCGGCGTATTCAGTTCGTGCGCGAGGAAGGCCAGCGTCTCGTCCATCGCCAGCAGCCGCTGCTGGCGGGTTTCCCGCTCGGCGTAGCGCGCAATGGCCAGGTGCAGGACTTCCCGAACCTTTTCCGTGCGCAGCGGTTTTTCGAGGATACGGAACACCTCGCCGTTATTGACCGTCTGCAACAGCATGTCCTTGTCGGCGTACGCGGTCACGAGAATCCGCACGATCTGCGGATATTCCTGTGCCACCTGGCGCAGCAGGTCGTCGCCGTCACGGCCAGGCATGCGGTAGTCGGTCACGAGGACGGCGATCTCGGCGCCGTGCTCGCTCAGCACGGCGATCGCCTCGTCCGCGCTCTGCACGACGTGCACGCAGTAGTCCGCGCGGATCGCGCGGGCGAAGTGATTGCGCGACAACTCCTCGTCATCGACGAAGAGGATGGAAAACGGGGGCTGCGTGGTATCGCTCATTGCATTCTCGGCGGATCGCGGCAGGTAAGAATTGAAGCAGGCAACCTGGCGGGTGATGAAAACGAAGTTCGCCAGGATCATAGCGAAAGCTTGAGCGTCTGAGGGTTTCCGTTGCGGATTGGCACGGTCCGTTTTGCGCTGCAATCCCGCGCATTGTGCCTGAACTGCCATGCCGGGCGCTGCGTTTGCGCGCGGTGAAACACGCGAGATTCCACTGAGCGTCATCGAGCCGCTCAATGTGTCTATGCGTGATGGGTCGTGTGATGGACAGAAGCGCGGCGCGCGGCGCGGCCGGCTTGGAAAGGCTGCGGCTCGTGAGTCCGCGAGCAGGCAGGGATGCCGGCCAGCGGATCGGGCTCGTAGTGCAAGGTGTGACGGCAAGGAATTGGCGGCCGCGTCCAGCTACGGTTGCTGAGCAAAAACGCAGGGCGTGCCGCGACCGCCGGAGTCGGCGGTTCATGTGCGGCTTTCAATGCTCAGGCGGTCGCCCGTTTGCGTTCACCCTGGAGCGAACGGCGCGGTATCGGGATTGTCGAGGTGTTGCCGCACGCTCTATCCACCCGGCGACGCAGATGCCGTAGTCGAAGCGCCCGCCGCTTCGGCCCGCTTCGTCGTGAAGTTCCAGCGCAGGGCCGTGGCCGTATCGACCGGCGCGGGCAGAAGACCGGCGCGATAGAACGTGTCGGCGATCCTTTGCTGCTCGCCGAAATTCTGCACATCCACGGCGCGCACGGCGTAACTGCGACGCCCGTTCGCACGTTCGATCGTGGCAGCGTCCAGCCCCCAGACCGGCGCGAGCAGCTTGGCGGCGTCGTCGGGATGGGTGCGAACCCACACGCCCGCCGACGTCAACTGCGCGAAAACCGTGCTGATCACATCCGGGTGCGCCGCGGCGAAACTGCTCGAGGCGAGGTAGTACCGTTGATACGACGCGAGACCTTCGCCATTGGCGAGAATGCGCACGTCGGGCGCCTTGTCGACCGACGCGACGTATGGGTCCCACGTAATCCACACGTCCACGCTGCCGCGTTCGAACGCGGCCCGTCCGTCGGCGGGCGTCAGATAGCTGATGTGTGCATCGGCCGGCGTGAGGCCCGCTTTGGCGAGCGCGGCCAGCAGCAGATAATGGCTGCCCGCTGCTTTGGTCACCGCGATGCGCCGGTCCTTCAGATCGGCAAGCGTATGCAGCGGCCCGTCGCGCTTCACGATGATCGCCTGCGCGCCCGGCGACGGCGCTTCCTGCGCGACATAGACGAACCGTGCATGCGCGGCCTGGGCGAACACCGGCACGGTATCGGCGACATCGGCACTGAAGTCGACCGCGTCCGCATTGAGCGCCTCGGTCAGCGGCAAGCCGCTCGCAAACTCGTTCCAGCTAATGGTCACGCCGAGCGGCGCCAGCGCCTGCTCGAGCGAGCCGCGCGCTTTCAGGATCGTGATGAGCGTCGACGACTTCTGATAGCCGATCCGCAGTTTCACCGGCACCGGAGGATGAGCGGCGGTTTGTGCGTGGGCGGCGCTCATGACGAGCGCCGATGTCAACGCCGCGCGGGCGAGCAAACGAAAGAAGGAAAATGTCACGGCTCGAAATTCCGGTGTGGTCAATCCGACAAGCCCCCGATCGTAGCAATGCCGGATCGCACGGATAAGCGAGCGTTTTTTCTATGCTTAGCAGGCAACGGCATAACGACGCCGGCCTGCTTTGCACGCAGGAAATCAGAAGAACAGCAGTGAGCGCAATTCGATGCTTTGGCGCGCAGGCGCATCCGAGGCGGACGTCGGATCGTCGAATGCCGAATGCGCGCTGAGCCGCGCAATCGAATCGCCCGCGGAATCGTAGATTTTCAGCAGCAGGAATTCGTCGGGCGTCATGTGCGGGAAGTAATACCAGCGGTGCCGCGGATTGAACACCAGGGCGTAGGTCTCGCCGACCTTGTCCGGATAGACGAGGTCCGACGCGACCAGATCGTTCAGCGCGATGCTGCGCGAGTCGCACAGCGCAAGCGGCGACGATTGCACGGTCTCGCCGATGGGCCGCCACAGGTTGACGATCGCCACGCGGCCTTGCAGGAGACGCTCCGCTTCGCCCGCCGGCAGATGATCGCGCACGCGGCGCGGCCCGGACACGAAGGTCTGATCGTTATGGATGTATTTGACCGGCTCGCGCACGCCCTCGGCACGCTGAGGCTTGCCGTCACGCAGTGTGTGATCGAACACCACGACGCGCCGCGCACCGGTGGCCTGCTTGAGCAGCGCTTGCGCTTCGGGGTAGTAGACGGATTCGATCCGCGCCGCGTTCGAGAAATCGCTCAGCGCGCTCGCATGCCGATGCAGTTCGAAGCCGTTACGGTCGAGCGACAGGCCGCCGGGCGGCGGCGTCACGCGCGCATTCGAGATCCGCACCCGATGCGACCGGTATACCCCGCTGCGCCTGGGCACACCCGGCGGAGGCTCGTACTGGTACGACACGGGCTTCTCGCCGGTGAATTCGAGGTAGTTCAGCTCTGCTTCGATCGCCGCGGCCGACGCAGGCGCATCGATGACGATATCGCTCATGTTCACGTCCCCATCACGCTAAAACGAATCATTGAAGGGCCGCAGATCGATTTCCTGCGACCAGCGGGCCGCGGCACGCGGAGCGTGGCGGCGATGGGCATGCGTCGCCCTTCGCCTCAGCGCAGGCAATCGCCGTGCGCGAGGGAAATAACGAATCGCGGAAACGAATCGTAGGAAATGCCGCGCCGACAATGACGTGTCGAAATCAGACCGTCATTCGGGCGGAATGTCGAGCGGCACCACGAACATGCCGGCCGTGTACTCCATGTGAAAGTAGCCGCAGCGCGCATACGCCGCGATGCGTTCAAGCCGCTCGGGCGAATAGCATGCCCGCGCCGATGCCACACTCGCCTCGTACGAACGCAAGCGCGCCGCCGACGAGTGTCCGACCCAATCCCGCAGAAAAGTGCGCGGGTGCCGGAATCCATCCCAGATAGCTGCCGCCGAACTGGCCATGATGCATGCTCCGTCGATTCGATACGCTGCAAACCAATCTAGCCAGCAGGCGCGCGAATCACAAACAAGCTTTTGTGGAATGGTTTTCGCGAAACGGGCGGATAGCCGGAAAACGCGATAGCGGTCGCGTAAAGAACAAACGCCGATAACGATCCGAGGATTCGTTATTGGAGTGCGCCGCGGCACGTTCCTATACTCGATTCCGGTCAGCACTGCACTGCGACGAGTGCCCGATCTCCGAGAACCGGCGAATTCACCATCGACTTCAACTCATGAGCCTACGCCCGCTGCACGACCGTCCGATCTTCAAAGGATTTGATCAGGAAACCAAAACAGCACCGTGGATCGTCCTTTCAGAAAGCGCCGTGGAAAAAACCTGTTCCGGCGAACCGATCGCCACCGGCTTCGACTTCTGACCTTCCTGCCTGCACCGGCGCACTCCCTCGTGTGAATGCACCGGTCGACCTCGTTCACCACGGAAAACATGCGCTATTTCAAGCTACTGAAGTCCCTCGCTGTCTTCACCGCCCTCGCTGCCGCGACGCTGCACGCGTATGCCGACAAGCCGTCCGTCATCCGCATCGGCGTCGCCCAGCAAGGCGCGGGCGATCCGCCCACGTTCGGCGGCTCGCCTGCCGCGACCGTGCAACTGCAGCAGCTGCTCGAAAAGGAATTCGCGGCGGACGGCATCAAGGTGCAATGGCTCTTCTTCAAAGGCGCCGGCCCGGCGGTCAACGAAGCGATCGCCGACAAGTCGCTCGACTTCGCGTTTCAGGGCGACCTGCCTTCGGTGCTCGGACGGGCGAACGGCCTGAAGACACACATCCTGCTCGAATCAGGTGTTCGCGTCGGCATCAAGATCGCCGTGCCGCCGGACTCGGACATCCACACGATCAAGGACCTCAAGGGGCGCCGCGTTGCCCTCTTTCGCGGCACCAATCTGCAACTCGTCGCCGACAACGTACTCGCGGCGAACCAGCTCGACGAGCGCGACTTGCGGGTGATCAATCTCGATGCGGCAAGCTCGCTCGCGGCGCTGGCGTCGCGAGGAATCGATGCCTCGGTCAACGATTACCACGTCTATAAGCTGCGCGACCAGGGGCTGGCCAAGATCGTCTACGAATCGCAGACCGATGGGCCGCAATTTACGCGGCAATCGCATCTGCTCGTGCTCGACGATTTCGAGCACGCCCATCCCGACCTCGTACAGCGCGTAGTCAACGCGTTCGTCAAGGGCGCGCAGTGGTCGTCCGATGAAGCCAACCGCGACGCGCTCTTCAAGCTATGGTCGCAAAGCGGCGTGAGCTACGCATCCTGGCAGGCCGAGTTCGCGCACCAGCCGCTGAAGGACCGCAACACGCCGCTGATCGACGCGTTCATCGTCGCGCGCTACAAGGCGGTCGCTCAGGACGCGCTCCGGTTGAAGCTGATCCGCCAGCCGGTCGAAGTCGACAACTGGTTCGAGCCACGCTATCTCGACAATGCGTTGCGTACGCAAAAGCTCGATCGCTACTGGACCCGCTACGACGCGGCCGGCAAGCCGCTCAGCTAACGGAGCCCGACGATGAGCGACACAGCGATCCCCCTCGCGACACCCACCGCCGACGATGCGCACGGTCAGCGCAAGCGGCGCAGCATCGGCGAACGGCTGCGTCACCAGGCCTCGCGTCTCGCACCGTGGCTGCTGCCGGCCGTGCTGCTCGCGCTCTGGACCATCGGCTGCGAGCGCGGCTGGATCGCCCCGCAGATTCTGCCGCCGCCCTCGCGTGTCTACGAGACCTTCATGGAACTCGCGCAGAGCGGCGACCTCGCGCGTCATACGCTGATCAGCCTGCAGCGGGTGCTGGTCGGCTTCGGCATCGGCACGGTGGCGGGTCTTGGGATCGGCGCGGCGCTCGGTCTGTCGCGCACGCTGGAAGCCTACGTGTTGCCCGGCTTCAACGCGCTCGTGCAGATTCCCGTGCTTGGGTGGCTGCCGTTTCTGCTGCTGCTCGTCGGCGTCGGCGAGCCGCTCAAGTACATCCTGATCGCCCACGCGGCACTGGTGCCCGTCACGCTCAGCACCTTGCAGGGTTTTCGCCAGTCGCCTCACGAGCTGGAAGAAGTGGCGCGTGGGTACGGCTATAGCCCGTGGCAGCGGATCGTCCACGTGGTGTTGCCCGCGGCCGTGCCGACGCTCGCGACCGGTGTGCGGCTCGCCTTCACGAAGGCCTGGCTTGCGCTGGTCGTCGTCGAACTGGTCGCGTCATCCGAAGGGCTCGGCTATCTGATCGTGTATGGGCGGCAACTGTTTCAGCTCGATCTGGTGATGGCGGCGGTCGTCGTGGTCGGCGCAATCGGCTTTGCCGTGAACCGCCTGCTCGACTCTCTCGAAGCGCGTCTGCGGCGCGGACGGCCGTCCGCATTCCGCGAGTGAAGCGGCCGCGACGCCAAGGCGCAAAGGAACCCTGATGAGTCTTCTGTCGATACTCCCCTCCCGCATCGCTACGGCACGCCGCGCCAGGCGCAAAGGCCCGCCGCCCTGCAGTTGCGCAGTGCCGCCGCTACCCAGCAAAGTCGCAACCGCCGTCGCGCGGCACGGTGGCGTATGGCGTGGCGCGGTGCTGCCGGTTCTCGCCATCGCGATCTGGGCCGTCATATCGGCGTTGCATCTCGTGAAGAGCGGCTTGCTCGTGAGCCCGCTCGCGGTCCTGCAAACCGGCTGGCACCAAACCGTGAGCGGCGCATTGTTGCGCGCACTCTCGGCATCGCTCGCACGCGAGGCGAGCGGCTTCGTCATCGGCACAGTGGGCGGTCTGCTGCTCGGCAGCCTGCTCGGTTTTTCGCGGATTGCACGCCGGATGGTCGGACCGAGCTTCGACACGTTCAAGCAGATCTCGCTGTTCGCGTGGATACCGCTAATCTCCGTGTGGTTCGGCCTCGGCGATGCGGCCAAGGTGGTGTTCCTGTCGCTGGCCGCGCTGCTGCCGGTGACCGCGCACACCTGCGACGGCATTCATGCGGTGCCGCGCAGCTACATCGAAGTGGCGCGCGCGTTCCGCTATTCGCGCCTGCAACTGATCACGCACGTGATTTTGCCCGCGGCGCTGCCGTCGATCTTCACCGGCATCTACCTCGCGCTGATCTATTCGTGGCTCGCCACGCTCGGCGCGGAATATCTGCTGGTCTCGGGCAGCGGCATCGGCAATCTGCTGATCGATGGCAGCGAGCAGTTCCGCATGGACCTGGTGCTGTTCGGCATCATCGTGGTGGGCTTGACCGGCTGGGCCCTCAATGCGTTGGCTCGCGCGATCGAACGGGCCATTTTCGCGCGCCGACCGGCGCGCGCGTCGTAGCTCACGCCCACTTTCACAGGATCGTTCTCATGACCCTCGCGACATCGGAAGGACTCGACATTCGTCATGTGCGCAAGCGCTATATCCAGCAAGACACGGCGCTCGATGTGCTCGACGACATCACTTTGCGCGTGCGCCCCGGCGAATTCGTCAGTGTGCTCGGCGCGAGCGGCTGCGGCAAATCCACTCTGCTGAGGCTGATCGCGGGGCTCGACACCGACTATAGCGGCGAGATCCTTGTCGCCGGCGAACAGGTGCGTGACACCTCCTTGCAACGCGGCATCGTGTTTCAGGACCACCGGCTGTTCCCGTGGCTCACCGCATCACAGAACATTCTGGCGGCACTGCGCAACGCGCCGCTCACGGCGAAACAGAAACGCGATGCTGTCGCCGAACACATCGCCCTCGTCGGGCTCGCGGGCTTCGAAAATGCGTATCCGAATCAGTTGTCGGGCGGCATGGCGCAGCGCGTGGCGATTGCACGCGGGCTGGTCAACCGCCCGCGCGTGCTGTTGCTCGACGAGCCGTTCGGCGCGCTCGACGCACTCACCCGCGGCCGCCTGCAAAACGAATTGCAGCGCATCTGGGAACAGGAGCGCATCACGATGATCCTCGTCACGCATGACGTGGACGAGGCGGTGTATCTCGGCGATCGCGTCGTGACGATGGCGCCGCGCCCCGGCCGTATCAAACGGATCGTCGACGTCGCGCTGCCCCGCCCGCGCGATCGCGCCGACGTGCGCTATATCCGCCTGCGCGACGAGATCGTGGCCGACTTCGGCGAGCGAGACGAGGCGCGTCACGAGTCGCCTGGCTCGCACGATGGACACGACGGCTCGCCGTCCGCGCCGGTCGTACATCCACCGATTACCGAATGGCGTCTCGCGTGGTGACGCGGCGCAAAACCATGAACCGGCGTAAAAACAGCGACATTCCGCGGAGCAAACGATGAGTGAGAGCAAACGGCAGATCAGGCTAGGTGCCTTTCTGATGGAGACCGGTCACCATATCGCCGCATGGCGGCACCCCGACACGCACGCGAGCGGCGGACTCGACTTCCAGCACTACGCCCAACTCGCGCAAATCGCGGAGCGCGCGAAATTCGACGCGGTCTTCTTCGCCGACAGCGTCAGCGTGCGTGATACCAACCTGCCCTCGCTATCGCGCACCGCGCGCGCCGATCACTTCGAACCGTTGACGCTGCTATCGGCGCTATCGGTCGTCACGCAGAACATCGGGCTGATCGCGACAGTGTCCACCACGTTCAACGAGCCCTACAACCTGGCGCGCAAGTTTGCGTCGCTCGATCATCTGAGCGGCGGCCGCTCGGGCTGGAATCTCGTGACGTCGAGCACGGAATCCGAGGCGCTGAACTTCAGCTTCGAGCGACATCCGGAGCACAGCGAACGCTATGAGCGCGCGAAAGAGTTCTACGACGTGGTCGCGGGACTCTGGGATAGCTGGGAAGACGACGCGTTCCTGCGCGACAAGGAAAGCGGCGTGTACTTCGATCAGGACAAGCTGCACGTGCTCAATCATCGCGGCAAGCATTTCCAGGTGCGTGGGCCGCTGAACGTCGCGCGCTCGCCGCAGGGCTGGCCGGTCGTGGTGCAGGCGGGCGCGTCGGAGGCCGGTAAGGAACTTGCCGCGCAGACCGCCGAAGTCATCTTCGTCGCACATCAAACGCTGGAGGAAGCGCAGACGTTCTATCGCGACATCAAGCGCCGGCTCGCGCGTTATGGCCGCCAGCCGGAGCACCTGAAGATCATGCCGGGCATTTTTCCGGTCATCGGCCGGACCGAAGAGGAAGCGCGCGCGAAATTCGACGCGCTGCAGGATCTGATTCATCCGACCGTGGGTTTGTCGTTGCTCACCAACATGGCGGGGGGCGTCGACCTGTCGCACTACCCTCTGGACGGACCGTTCCCCGAGCTTCCGGAAACCAACGGCGGCAAGAGCCGGCAACGTCTGCTGCTCGATCTCGCGCGGCGCGAGAATCTGACGATTCGCGACCTGTATCTGCGCATCGCAGGCGCGCGAGGACATCAGCAGGTGATCGGCACGCCGCAGAGTATCGCGGATCAGTTGCAGCAGTGGTTCGAGGAGGAAGGCGCGGACGGCTTCAATATCATGTCGCCGTGGCTGCCTGGCGGGCTGAGCGAATTCGCCGATCTGGTCGTGCCGGAATTGCAGCGGCGCGGGCTGTTCCGAACCGACTACGAAGGACGCACGCTGCGTGAAAATCTCGGACTGCCGCGACCGGTGAATCGCCATGTTCTGGCGGCAAAGGAACGGCAAGCGGTGCCGGCGCGCTAGAGCGCGTTGGCTCGGCGTCCGTCCTGCCTCCAGACGTAGCGCGGCGGCTACGGCGACACCCGCCAGGCCGACTATCAGCAGCGGTTGCGGCGCTCGATGGCTGGGATTGCGTGGAGCGAGATGTTCGTCGGCGGCGATCCGAGCGACAGCGGGCTGACCGGTGCTTCGCTGTCATGGCCCGCAACCCTGTACGCGCGGACGCCTGAAATGCGCGCCGTCTTCAATGCCCTTGCATCACGTGCCAGCACCAGACACGACACCAACTATCGCCTTGCCGGCGCTTAGCGACGCACCTCGGAACTCACACCCCATGCGCGAGCCAGCAGACGCGTGACACCCCACTGAAAAGCGCCGCACAACACGAGATACACCAGAGCGACGAATAGAAAGATCTGCGCCGGATAGACCATCAACCGGCTGTTCACCTGATTCGCGAGAAACGTGAACTCCGGCACGCCGACGATATACGCCAGCGACGTGTCCTTGATCAACGAGACCCACTGGTTGACGAACGACGGCGTCATCGTGCGAATCGCCTGAGGCAGCAGCACGTGGCGCAGCGCTTCGCCGCGCGTCATGCCGAGCGACAGCGCCGCCTGCCATTGGCCCTCCCCCACCGCGACGATGCCCGCCTGAACCGAATGCGACAGATACGCGCCGCCGATCAGCGCCAGTGCGCAGACCACGGTCGCCAGTCCCGGGACATCGATATGCAGCAGCACCGGCATGAGGAAGAACGTCCAGAAGATCAGCATCAGCACCGGAATCGCGCGAAAGAAACCGACGACGGCGAGCAGCAGCACATGCAGTGCACCCCGCGTCATGACCAGCGCGACGCCCCCCGCGACGCCGAGCAGCGCCGAGAGCACGGCCGAGCTCAGCGTCAACGCCACGGTCAGCGCCACCCCGCCGAGCGGCCCGTCAGGAAACGCGCCGGTCAACAGATATCGCAAGACCGGCAGCCAGTCCGCAGTGCTCATGACCGGCCGCCACGCGAAATCCGCAAGCCGTTCGCGCCGGACGGACCATACGCGCCGCGGCGCTGCCAGATCAGCAATGCGACTTCGATTGCGGCGATCGCCGCAATGTAAAGCACCGTCGCCATGCCGAACGACTGGAACGTCCTGAGCGTCTCCGTCTCGACCTGGCGCGACGAGTACGACAGTTCGGCGAGACCGATCGCCATCGTCAGCGACGAGTTCTTGATGACATTCATGTATTGGCCCGCAAGCGGCGGCGTCGCGATCCGCACCGCTTGCGGCAGGATCACATGGCGGAAGGTCGCGAAGCGCCTCAGACCAAGTGCGGCGGCCGCCTGATACTGCCCATCGCGCACGCCGCGCATCCCCGCACGGAATTCCTCGCCGATGAAGGTTGTCGTATAGCACGTGAGGCCGAACCAGCCCGCGACGAATTCGAACGTCGGCCAACTGAGCGCGAGCGGCCCCACTACGACCACGTGCGCCGTGTTGAGCCAGTTCATCAAGCCCTCGGGCAACAGCACAGCCGCGCCGAAATACCAGAAGAGCAATTGCACGAGCAGCGGCGAGTTACGGAATACCAGCACGTAGCCGGCTGCCGCACGGCGCCACGCGGCATGGGAGGCGCTGCGCGCGAGCGCCAGCGCAAAACCCAGCAGCGTCGCGCCAATGATCACGAAGACCGACAGCGTCAGCGTCATCGCGAAACCATGCCATATCCACGCCACATAGCGAGGTTCGAGCCACGCGTTCATCGTCACCATCCTGAAGCTAGTGCAGTTGCGCAAACAAAACAAACCGGCCTGCCGTCACATGGACTGCAGGCCGGTCAGCGAGCTTGACAAGCCTCAGCTCTTCTGGGGATCGCCAATCTTGAACAGACGCGGCAGCGGCGCCTTGCTGGCCGGACCGAACCACTGGTCGTAGATCTTCGCGGCGTTGCCGTTTGCCTCGAGCCCCGTCAGCGTTTCGTTGACGACGCCGAGCAACCGCGACTCGTTCTTCGGCACGCCGACACCTTCATAGTCGTTCGAAATCGTGAACGGCGGGATCTCGTATTTTTCCTTGTCGGGCACGTTGGCGAGCAAGGCGACCAGCTTCGGGCCGTCCTGCGTGATCGCCTGCACGTTGCCCGCACGCAGCGCGGCGAATGCGAACGGCGTGTCGTCATAGGCGACGATGGTAGCCGCGGGGAACTGCGCGCGGACCTGCTGTTCGTTCGTCGTGCCCTTGTCCGCGCCGATCCGCAAGCTGCCCAGTTGCTGCGGCGCTTTCAACACGCCCTTCTTCGCGATGAACTGCGTGCCCGACGCGAAATATGGCGTGCTGAAATCGATTTCCTTTTTGCGCTCCTCGGTGATCGTGAAGTTCGCGAAGACCAGATCGACCTTGTTCGACTTCAGAAAGGCAATCCGGTTGGCGGGATTGGTGGTCTGAATCTCCAGTTTGACGCCGAGCTTCGCTGCGACGGCGCGTGCGTAGTCGACGTCGAGGCCGACGACCTGATTCGTCTTCGGGTCGACGAAGCCAAAGGGAGGATTGCTGTCGAAGGTCGCAACACGTAATACGCCGGCTTTTTTGATGTCGTCGAGTCGATCGGCATGCGCGACGCCCGACACGGTCAGCAGCAGCCCGAGGACGGCGGCGCCGCGAGTCCAGATTTTCATATGCGAATCCCGTGGTGTTATCGGTTCAATGCTTTTGTATTGTTTCGGGCAGCCCCGTGCCCTTGGCGCAGACTGTAGCAGCGCGCCATGTCGAACCGAACCAACGATTTGTCAGGTGCTAAGTCGTCGCCGTCATAAACGGCGACGTCACGGTTGTCGCTCCTCGAACGAGATGCCGACCTCTTCGTGCAGCGCGCTTGCGGCTGCGGATCAGGCGCTTCAATGCGTTCTTGTAGTGTGTTGTCGATGAATCGTAGCCGCCGACTTTCATCCGGAGATGTCGCACCTCCCGACCCGGTCTCTCTGCGTTCTTGCCATGATTCTTTTCCCCGCGACCGACACACGACCTGGGTCCCACAGACGCGGGCAGCTCGCCGAGACCCGTCGCTCATTGCTTGAGGATCTTCCAGGGTCCGTTGCCCTGTTTGCAGACGGTCGGCGTCCAGCTTTGGGTCTGGCCTTTGGCCATCGCGACGAGCGTTGCGGTGCGGCAGGTTTTATCCCCCTCCTTCGTCGTGCCGTGCGGCGTAATCGTGCCGGTGATCGAAACGGAGTTGCCGGTGCCGGCATTGCTCCACGCCAACGATTCGTCATCCTTCTTTGTTTCGAGCGCAATTTGCGCCGCATCGTTAAGCGCCTTACGGTCGGCATCCTTCATGTAGCTGACGGGCGTGTCCTTCAAAAAATTCAGGTTCGCGGCATGGCTGAAGCTCGCGCCGGCCAGCAGCGCGGCAGCCGCGATCCACTGCGGGAACCGGCGTACGGCCATACGAAATCGGGCTGGCATAGGTCATCTCCGTTAATAGCTGCTGCGGCCGCACGCTACGTCGTAGCCCTGGGTGCCGCATCGGGGTCATCGGCAGTGTTGCGTGTCGCCTCGAACTCGTCGACGAGGTCCGCCACCGAACTGCGTCGGCCGATATGGCCAAAGCGCTCTTCGAGCCCTTCGGCGCGCAGGATGTCCCGCACCTCCGCGTGGGCGGCCACCACTTTCATGACCCTGCCGGACGCCTGGAGCGCGTCGTGCAACGCCTTGAGCATCCGCGCCCCCGCGAGGTCGACAACCGGCGACGCGGACAGGTCGCAGATCACCAGGCGGACCGGCTCGGGCGCCGCGCGAATCTGCCGCCAGATCGTCTCGCGCACGTGCTCGACATTGAAGTAAAGCAGCGACGCCTCGACGCGCACCGGCAGCACATGCGCAATCGCCTCGTTCTCGGCGTGCCGCTGAAGGTCCGAGAAAACGCGCGTGCCGGGGATGCGCCCGAGCACCGCCACATGCGGGTGCGCGGCGCGCCGGATGATCAGCAACATCGACACCAGCACGGCGACGATCACGCCGTTCAGGATTCCCAACATCAGCACCGCCGCAAACGCGACCATGGAGATTGCGAACTCGAAGCGGCTGACACGCCAGACATGGCGCAATTCACCGAGATCGACAAGCCCCTTCACGGCCACCAGCACAATGGCCGCCAGCACGACGTTGGGCAGATTGGCCAGCAGCCCGGTCAGGAACATCAGACAGAATCCGATGGCAATCGACGCGAATACGAGTGCAAGCGGCGTCTTCGCCCCGGCCTTGTCGTTGACCGACGATTGTGAGAGTCCGCCTGCGACCGGGTACGCCTGGAACAGTCCCGCGGCCAGATTCGCCGCGCCCAGACCGAGCAGTTCCTGGCGGGCGTCGATCTCGTAGCCATTTTTCTGGGCGAGCGCGCGCGCTGCCGAGACGCTCTCGACATACGCCAGCAGCAGACACGCAAAAGCGAGCGGGATCACGCCATCGACATCGCGCAAGCGCAAGCCCGGCAGGTGGAACTCGGGCAAGCCTTGCGGCAGCGCGCCCACCACCTTGAATCCAGCGCCCGCCAGCGGCGTGATGGACAAGACGACGATCGAAGCCGCGACGACGACCAGCGCAACCGGGCGCCCCGGCAGGAATTTCTCGCCCAGCACCGGCAGCGCCACGCACACGAGCCCAAAGGCGAGCACGGTCAGGTTGGTCTGCGAAAGCTGGCCGCCAAGCACGGCGATCCGCTCGAAGAACGACTCGCCGCCGCCCTTCACGCCGAACAGCTTGGGCAGTTGCGTCATTGCGATGGTGAGCGCCGCCCCCGCCTTGAAGCCGAGCAGAATCGTCTCGCTGATGAAATTCACCAGCGAACTCAGGCGCAGCAGCCAGGCGACCAGACACATGCCGGCGATCAGCACGGCCGTGAGCGCCGCGATCGAAGCCCAGCGCACCGGATCGCCGCCGGCCATCCCTGCGACCGTCACGCCGACCAGCATCGAGATCGCCGAAGTCGGGCCGATCGCCAGTTGGCGCGACGAGCCGAACAGCGCGTAGAAGAGTCCACCAACCAGATATCCGTAGATGCCGTACTGCGGCGGCAAGCCGGCCAGCGATGCGTAGGCGAGCGATACCGGAATGCCATAGGCCGCGAGCGTCACACCGGCTATCGCGTCGTGCGCGAGCCATCGGGGCTGGTAGCTGCGCAGCCACTGCGCGGGAGGAAACGCATGGCGCCACCCGCGTGCGGGCGGATCGGCCGTTACCGGACCGGTGACGCTGGATTCCCTGGTCAACGTAGCGCCTCGCGTGTAGAAGCCGACTCGACGGAAAGACGGGCGTACTTCCGTCATGTAATCGAGGGCATGACAATGCCCCGGGCCGCCCGTTCCGTTTCCCAAGCGTAGCCGGTGGGCGGCGCAATCCACATCGGACCTTGGTCCTAGGTGCTTTCGCGCATGCATGCGCGCGCCGCCCCGGCGCCCGCTTCAAAGCGCGCTCAACGCAGATTCATCGCGCGTTCGAAGCGCATCCCTCGCACGTTCCTGACCGACTCAGAATGGCTCCTTGACGCGCTGCCATGTATCGTCCGGGTCGAACACCGTGACAGGCGCCGCATGCTCGCCGCGATTCTTCTGGTAGATCACGCCGTTGTTGTTGACCACGAAAGTCATGACACCGCTCGTGCCATATCGGGCCGGGTACGCAACCATCGCGAAGCCGGCGATCATGTGCCCGTTGATGACATAGCTAAAGGCCCCGCCCGGGGCGCTCTTGGCTTGCCTCGTGAGGATGCGGAAGTGATAGCCGCGATAAGCGTCGCCTGCCTTGTGCCCTTTCAGATACGCCGAACTGGCGGCGATCAGCGGCCCGAAGGGGCTGGCCTCTGCGTCGCTGCCCTCATCGGTGCGCCAGTAGAGGCCATCCTGCTTGCCGGGCGTACTGGCCAGCTTCTGCGCATATTCGAGCAATCCATCGTTGTTTCGATCACGCGATGCGTATTCGCGCTGCGCGTCGAGATAGGCGCGCAGCACTGCGATCGCTTCGCGCTCGTTCGCGCCGATACGGCGGTTCGTGATTTCTTCTTCGCCCTGTTCGGTGGCGAAACGCCAGTCGCCATTTTCCTTCACGACGGGAATCGGCATCGGCCAGGCTTCGTCGCCGACGAGCAGAATCCGGCGGTCGGGTCCGGCGTCCTGCAGCACGTGAAAGGCGTCGAGATCCGCGCTCGCCTTGGCCCAGTTCGCGGCGTTCTCCGCCTGATCCGGCGACACGACGAGGTTCTTGTGCGCCTCGCCGAAAATAGCGACCAGCGCCGCCTCGTCGCGAGCCTTCAGCGCTGCGGACAGCGCCGCCACCGCCGCCTCCGGTGTGGCAAAAGTTCGTTGCGCCGCGGCGAGCGCGCTCAACGGAATCGACAGCGCGACGATCACGGCGCACAACCCACACCGCGCGGCGAGGCGCCGCCGCCAGTCGGCGCGTGCGGTCTTGCCAGTCATGCTATGGGCAGTCATGGTCATCCCCCTAGCGCCGTCCACCACCGCGACCGCCACCACCACGGCCTGAAAATCCGCCACCGCCGCCGCGCCCGCCACCACCCGCAAATCCGCCGCCGGAATGCGCCGCAGCGGGGGCGGTTCGTGCGGGCGATTGGGAGATCGACTGACGGCTCGCCGCGCCTCTCGAACTATTCGCCCGGGCGTCACGCGCCGAACCGTAGCCGCTTAACGCGTCGCCCCGGGGCGTTTGCGAGGCCCGCGCGCCCGAGTTCCGCGCACCGGCTTCACGTGTGGACGACTCCCGCTCACCCGCTTCCCGTGTCGCTGGCGTAGCGGGGCGCTGAGCCGCCAGGTCCCGCCCACCGGCCGCCGCATTGCCGCCTCCCGCGCTGCCGCGGGCCGGGGGATCGCCGACTCGCGGCGTGCTGGCGGAGCGGCCTGTCGTGCCGCTCACCTGGCCGGGCTTCTTGTCGGATCGCCATGCGGACGATTGCCCTGTCTCCGATCGCGAGCGGTTGACGTCGCCCGTATTGATGTTGCCTCGTTCGACATTCCGTTCCCGGTTGATGTTGATGTTGTTATTGCCGCCGCCTCCGTAATGCGCTTCATAGTGGCCGCCGTGCCAGACCGCCGCCATCGCCGCGCCCCAGACCAGCCCCGTCGCGAGCGCCGCCCCCGGCGCGTAGGGATAGTAGTAGACCGGATACGGAGCAGGCAGGTATCCATAGGACGGTGGCGCACCGCTGACCACGACGGTCGTCGGGTTGTATTGCGGCACGTAAATCACCTGCGGATCGGCCGGGACGATCTTGATCACCTCTTTTTCGACCACCACGACCTGCTTGTCGTCGGACTTGAGCTGACCCGCAGACTGCGTTTGACGCCGGAAACGCTGAACCGCCTCGAGCACCGCGCCCTGATCGGTGACGACGGCTTCGCCGAGACCGATCGTCCAGTCGAGATCGGCGCTCATTTTCTTGACGACTTCCGGGTAATTCAGCAGCGCCTTGACCGGGTCGTGCCAGCTTTCGTTGACCTTGAGCGCCTTGTCGCTCTTCCTCTGCTCGAGGAAGCGATCCGCCTGCACGATCTCCACCGGGTAAGTCGCCGCGGGGAGAATGATGGCGATGAGGTCGTCCGGATACAACGCAATGGGGCCCACGAGTGTGTCGAGGGTCGCGGCGGGAATCGCCGCGGGTGCGCCGCCGTCCGCGGCCGGTGCCTGCGCTATCGAGGATGTCGCGCAAAACGTGGCGCAAACCGCCAGCATCGCGGCACTCAACGCATGGTTCGCTACCCGGGCGCGCGTCGAAACGTGAGGGCTCGCCGCGCGCCGCCAGCGGCCAGCCGCCCATACCGCCCTCGCAAACGGGATGATCCGTTCAAAAGCACGCGTAATGCGGTCCATTGATGCTTCCCCTCACGCTTCGCCATTCGACGCGCACAGCAATCTTCAAAAGACAGTTATCCGAAACAATGGAAACGGGACGCTCACCCAGTCGTGCACAGATTGCAGTTTGGACCGCGAACGTCCCACCATGCAAATACGACCTTGGTCCGATTGCGCGCCGCATGCGTGCGACGCAATGATGAGAGCGATCCTGCCATTGCTGCAGGCACACCGCCTCGCGCCCGACTCTGACTGGGCCGCAATGATCGGCGCCGGTTATCCCGTCACGTTCGCGTTCATGTTCGCGCGAACCGGCAACCGGCGATCTACATTCGCGTGAGCTCACGCAAGGAGTCATCGTGACTACATTGACAAAGTACTGCCTGGTCGCCGCTCTAGCAGGGTCGATGACGCTCGACGGCATGGCGCAGGGCAAACCCATTGCGTACCCCGCCAAGGGGCAAAGCCCGCAAAAGCAGCAGCAGGATGACGGCGCATGTTATTCGTGGGCAAAAAGCAATACCGGCGTGGACCCGGCCGGGATGGCCTATGCCCCGCCCCCGCCTTCCGGCCCCGCCGTGGGCGGTGGTGAGCGCGTTCAGGGCGCCGCGCGTGGCGCAGCGGGCGGCGCAGTGATCGGCGCGATCGCGGGCGACGCGGGCAAGGGCGCGGCGATCGGCGCGGCGACCGGAACGATGGTCGGCGGATCGCGGGCGCGCCAGAACCGGCGCGCGGCTGCGGCATCGTCCCAATCCCAGACGCAGGGTGCCATGGACACCTTCAATCGCGCCTATGCCGCGTGTATGGAAGGCCGCGGCTACACGATCAGATGAAGCACGGCGGGCAGTCTGGCCGCGAGACGGCGCGCACGCAGGCGTTCAAGGAGAACAGCATGAGAAGCAGCATATTCATCGTCGCGGCGGCGCTCGTGTCTTTAGCGACTGCCGGTTTCGCGCAGACGGAGCCGAAGATGGGCGTCAAGAGCGCGCCCGGCCAGGTCACCGTGACAGGCACGGTGAAGACGACGTCGACTGTGGTGGGTATCGAGCCGGCCACGCGAACCGTGTGGCTGAAGAACGCCCAGGGCAAAGTCGTCCAGGTCGTGGCCAGTGAGGAAGCCCGCAACTTCGACCAGTTGAAGGTCGGCGACGTCGTCAACGCGGAGTATTCGGAGGCTATGACCATCACGCTCAAGAAGGGTGGCGCGCCTTTAGGCGCCAGTGAAAATCAGGGCATGGAGCGCACGCCGATGGGCGCCAAACCCGGCGGCACGGCCAGCCGGGAAGTCACGATCATGGCCAATGTCACCGCCGTCAACCATCAGAGCGGCGTCGTCACGTCGAAGGGTCCGCAAGGCAATTCGGTCGATCTGGTCGTGCAGGACCCCGCCCAGCTCAAGTTGATCAAGAAAGGCGATCAGATGGAGGTGCTCTACACCGAAGCCGTGGCCATTTCCGTCGAACCCAGGCTAAATAGCCGCGCAGGCGGCGTAGGGCGAACGCCGGCCCATCATCGTCCTCGCCGCAACGTGCGTCGCTCGCGTGCCGATGGGTGCCTATTGGTGCCGATGGGTGCCGCTTGCCCGGCTTGTCGTCGGCGGTTGCGCTCGATCGTGCCGTGCCGCACACACGGCGAGCGCTCGGGCCGGCCCTGTCGGCGAGACCTTTGCACATGAGTTTCTTGCACCGTTCCTCTGGATCCGCACAGACGATGGATGACGTCGCCCAACCCGCCCCGCAATCGCCGCCACCGCACCAGCCCGTTCGACCCACCGTCGATCTAGCCCGGATCGTGCTGGCGGTCAGTGCGCTTGTCCTGCTTGTCGGCGGCAGCCTCTACATCGTGCATCCGTTCGTGCCCGCGTTGATCTGGGGCGGCACGATCGTCGTCACGACCTGGCCGCTCATGCTCGCGATCCAGCAGCGGCTAGGCGGCCGACGCGGCCTCGCCGTCGCCGTGATGCTGTTGCTGGAGATCGTGGTGATCTGCATCCCGACCTACGCGGCCGTGTCGACGCTTGCCGATCATTCGACCGAGATCATGAAGTTCGTCGAAGACCTGCCCAACTATGCGCTGCCCTCGCCCCCTCGCTGGCTCTCCAGCGTGCCGCTGACCGACCGCCTCACGCAGGAGTGGCAACGCCTGTCCGATGCGGGACCGGGGGGCATCCTCGCCAAAGTGGAGCCGTACGCCGCCATCGTCGCGAAATGGCTGCTGGTTCAGATGGGTCTGGTGGGCGCGTTTGCCGTGCACCTGATACTGATGCTCATCGTGTGCGGCCTGCTCTACGGCAAAGGCGAGGCCACGGTCGGCCTCGTGACCGCATTGGCGCTGCGCGTCGCGCCGGAAAACGGCGCCAACATCGTGCACCTCACGGGCCAGTCGATCCGCGCGATCGCACTCGGCGTAGTGGTCACGGCGCTCGTCCAGGCCTCGCTCGGCGCCGCCGGAATCTGGCTGGCGGGCATTCCATTCGCGGGTGTGTTGAGCGCGTTGATGCTCGTGATGTGCTTCGTACAGCTCGGTCCGCTGCTGCCGATGCTGGGCTGCGTAATCTGGCTGTTCATGCATGATTCCCAGCTGACGGCAATCGTGCTGTTAGTCTGGACGGTCTGCGTGTCGGGGCTCGACAACGTCCTGCGGCCGATCCTCATTCGCCGGGCCGTGGCGCTGCCGCTGGTGCTCATTCTCTCGGGTGTGCTGGGCGGGCTGATCGCCATCGGCGCCGTCGGCCTGTTCATCGGCCCGGTCATTCTCGCCGTTACCTACCATCTGCTGCTGGCGTGGATCGATCAGCCGAACCGGGTCGCGGCGCAGGACAATCAGGCTGGCATCGCCCCCAAAAGAAGCGATTGACGCGAAAGCGCGCGCGGCGGGACCTGCACAGTGACATCGGCGATCGTGACCAGCTCACGGAAAATCATCTACGGTGAGCCGGGTGCGCTCGCCGTGCCGTGGCCGTGCGGCCCGGCACACTGCAGCGCGAATTCTCGCGTGTCCCATACCGAACGCCAGCAGGATCTGCCTGGGCGACGGATCCACGCTTCCGAGCACCTCGTGAGCGACGCCGGCGTCCAGCGCAAAAGCGCGATATCCCCAACCGAACCCGTAGGCGGAAAAACATAGGGTGTCGTCGCGACGGAATAACGGACGGCCGATTCGAATGAACGTCGAGCCTGATGCATGATCGCTGACGACGATGCTCACGACGCGTCCTCCACGGGTGCGAACGCCTTGTGTCAAATCAGCAGGCGCCCGGCTTCCTTCAGCATGTCTCGCGCGGGCAGAAGATCGCCGCGTTTGAAGCGCACCATCGAAAAGGCGCGCATCGCATGGGGAGTCGCC
This sequence comes from Paraburkholderia sp. SG-MS1, assembly GCF_012275575.1. Taxonomy (GTDB): domain Bacteria; phylum Pseudomonadota; class Gammaproteobacteria; order Burkholderiales; family Burkholderiaceae; genus Paraburkholderia. The sequence continues at coordinate 55,219 of NZ_NPIH01000255.1, forward strand.
GGCAGGTGTGCCATCTGGAATTCTACTTCGTGCGCCGCGCGGGCGTCGCCGTCTTTGACGACGACGTTCATACGGTCCAGCAGAAACGTTTTCTGCTGCACGTACACGTACGTCTGCGGCGCCGAGAGTACGTTGCACACCATTTCCAGCGCACGCTCCAGCGCCTCGGTTTTCAGGCCCAGATTCGCCAGTGCCCGATCGTTCTCGTCGATTTGCATCTGCAGCCGCGTCACTTCCGCGAAGCTGCACGATGCCTCGCCCCCCGTCAGCGAGCGTACCCCTGTCCCCTGACGTTCGAGGATCTTCAGGCGCGTCTTCAGCAGCGCCCGTTCGTGCTCCAGCGAATCGCGCTGCAGCGTGTCCGACTCGATCGCGCCGAGCCCTTCGAGCGCGAGCTGATCGACGACCCGCAAAATGATTTCCTGTCGCAGCGTCGCCTCCGACACGGCACACACGCGCACCTGGTGGTCGCTGAAGTTGACGGTTGTCTGGGCAACGTCGGTGCGCGTCGTGGCGCCATATTGTGCGGCGCCGAGCGTGTGCCGTTCGTTGAAGGCCATCCCGAGCACGGCGAAGACCTCGGCCGCCGCGGGATGATCATTGAAGCACTGGCGTACCGGCTCGGCGTGGCTGAAAACCGCAGCGACGTCCTCAGGGGTAGCAAAGAACGCATGCATGTGCGGGTCCGTCGCCCATGCCGCCGCGCTGGCCTCGCGCGCCGCCGGCACCTGCGCGACGAGGCCGCGCAGATAGCCGAGCGTGCGCTGCACGGCGAGCGCCATATGCGCCTCGTAATCGGGCGCGAGGCGCAACTGCGGATAGAGCCTGACGATCCGTTCGACGATCTGCTTCGTCTCTTGAGAATCGCCTGCGTCAGACGCGCGGCGCCTACCCGACCACCACGACAGCAGACCCATGCCCGGCCCCCACGGTCTAGGATTCGTCGCGCTCAGGAAGCAGCAGCGCCGTGATCGTGCGGCCCTTCCAGAACAGGTTGTGAACGCGCGGCTGCAGGTTGCGCAGCCCGTCCGCCGTGACGTCGTCGAAAATCACCAGCGCGGCGGGCCGGGAGCCCGCGCCTGGAATACGTCGGATCGTACTGAATTGAGGAAATCCGTACCGTACCAGGAATTCGCCGATTTCTTCATCGGAGACACTTTCCTCCACGTTGCCAAGCATCAGTTCCGCCATGATGGTTGCTCCTCGACTGTTACCTTGCACTCGGCGCCGCAGCACGATGTCGACGCAAGCCGCGTCACTGAACCGGACTCGCTTGCAGCGCCGCCGCGATATCGCGGCTGACCGACGCCAGCGCGCGATCGTGCGCGGCCACCATCGGTTCGAAGCCCGGACCGGACACCGGCTCGCGCGCAACGGAGCGTCCCGAAACGGTGCGGCCTTTCGCAGGCGGGCGCACGGACCACAGCACGTCGACGGTCACGTCCCGCCCCGGCGCGGAGTCGAAGCGCATGACGTCGACGCGCACATGCCAGACGCCCAGCGGATCGTGCGTCGTGTCGTACACCGACACCTGCGGAGAATTCAGCAGCACGGCCAGGTCGGCGGCAATCACGCGGCCGATGTCGCCGCTCAACGGTTGCGCCCAGCGGGCGAATTCGTTGACTTCGACCTCATTATCGCCGAGCCGGGTCACGATCTGCGGACGATCCACAATGTCCGGTATCGTGACAGGACCGATCACCACGGCGATCGGGCGGGTCGCGCCCGAGCTGGCGAGCGACCGGTCGGGGCTCAGCGTGTAGAAACTGGCCGAGGGCGACTTGCATCCGCCGAGCCCGCCGACGACGAGCGCAATTAACAGACATGGGAAACATGCCGGCGCGCACCTCATGGTTTGTCCTCCGACTTGCCGCGCACGAGCGCTTCCGGATGTCGCGACAGATAGTCGGCCAGCGTACGCAGCGTGGCGGCGGTGCGGGTCAACTCGTGCATCGCCTCTTCTGTCGATTGCTGTAGCGACGAATCCGGTTGCAGCGCGCTATTCGCGGAATCAAGGGTGGATTGCGCGGACGCGAGTGTGTCACGGGCCTTCGGCACGACTTCGCTATTGAGCTGGGAGATCATCGTGTTGGTCGAGCGCAGCATCGTGCGCGTGTCGTTGCCGATCGCCTCGAACGGAATAGTGTTGAGCTTGGCCAGCAGGCGCGTGACGGAGTCCTGCAGCGACTGAAGCGTGCGCGGTATCGCGGGCAATTCCGGCGGCGTCTTGCTCCAGTCTATCGTCGCCTTGGGCGCGTCCGGGAAATGATCCAGCGCGACGTATAACTGGCCGGTCAGGGGATTGCCGCTTCTGAGCTGGAACCGGAAGCCGTGTGCGATCAGATAGTTCGCGACCCCGCGCGGGTCGTCGCTGATGCGCCCCCCGGTGTGGCCGCCCTGGTAGCGTGACGTAAAGCGCTCCGGATAGATCTGTATTTCGACGGGAATGCTGAAGCGATTGTGCGCCGGGTCGAAGCGTGTATAGATGGCCGTCACTTCGCCGATCACGACGCCGCGGAAATCGACCGGCGCGCCAACCGTCAAACCGCGCACCGAGTCGATGAAATTTACGACGTATTTATCGACGATCCGATCGTGCTGTCTCATCGCGTCGGCACGCGTGACGTACAGTTCGAACTGAGTGTTGGCCGGGGCGTCGGCCTCTTCCTGCGATCCCGGCGGCGACTCGAAAGCCACGCCGCCGATGATGATGGAAACGATCGACTGGGTTTCGATCCGCACACCGTTGGTATCGACCGCCATGTCGACCCCGCTTGCGTGCCAGAAGCGCGTGTCGGTTTTCACGAAGCGGTCGTAAGGCGCATTGACGAACACCTTCAGCGTGACGCCGCGACCGTCCGGGTCCAACTGGTAGGAGGCAATCTGACCCACGCGAAGTCGGCGGAAATACACGGGCGTGCCTACATCGAGCGAGCCGAGCCCCGTGCCCTTCAATGTGAATTCGCGCCCCGGCACGTCGCTCGCGAACACAGGCGGCTCTTCGAGCCCGACGAAACTGCGCCGCGCCTTCGTCGCATTGCCGACGTCGACGTCGATATACGATCCCGAAAGCAGCGTGCCGAGCCCGGAGACCGTACCGCCCGAAATACGCGGGCGCACCACCCAGAACCGCGTGTTCTCGACCATCAGACTCGCCACGTCGCGCGCGACCTCCGCCTTCGCCACCACGTTCCTGTGATCCGCCGACAGGTTCACGGCCTCGACCACGCCGATGTCCACGTCCTTGAACTTGAGTTTCGTCTTGCCGGCCTCAAGCCCCTCGCCGGTCTTGAAGCTGATGGAAATCTGCTCGCCGCGCTCCAGTATCGCCTTGGTGGCCAGCCATGCGCCGATCAGCACCGCCACGATCGGCACGAGCCACACCAGCTGCATACGCCAGCGCGAGCGCGGAACCGGCTCGGCCGCGGGCAGCTCAGGAACATCGGACTCGTCATTTGACCCGGACATGACCGCTCTCCGCTGCATCCCAGATGAGACGTGGGTCGAAAGCCATCGACGCCAGCAGTGTCAGCACGACGACCGCCCCGAACGCGATCGAGGCCGGGCCCGCCTCGATCGTCGCCAGCGCGTGGAATTGCACCAGCGCGACGAGCATCGTGATCACATAGATATCGAGCATGGACCAGCGCCCGACCAGTTCGATCGTGCGATAGATCCGGGTGCGCTGCACGGGAAGCCATTGCGAATGAAGCTGCGTCGACACCGCGAGATACGCGAGGCCCAGAATCTTGAGCATCGGCACCACGATGCTCGCGACGAACACGAGCACGGCGAGCGGCCATGACCCGGAGATCCACAGATAGACCACGCCGCTCATGATCGTGTCTTTCTGCGCGCCGAAGAGCGAACTCGTGTTCATCACCGGCAGCACGTTGGCGGGGATATACAGCACCATGGCGGCGGTCAGAAACGCCCACGTGCGCGACAGACTCGCGGGCTTGCGCCGATGCAAATGCGCTTTGCAGCGTGGACACGCGTGCACGCCCGAGCGCGCCGGATCCCGCAACAGGAGTCCGCACTCCTCGCACAGCACGAGCCCATGCGCGGATGCCGTCACCGCGCTGCGCCGCAGCTTCGGAAGCGGCGGTCGCCACGCGCCGTTGCCGTTTTTGCCGGCGCTGATGCGCGACCATATCTCGTGCGGATCGAATGCCGCTGATGCCGCGGCGAGCAACAGCATCAGCACGACGAACGACCATAACGCCGTGCCCGGCACGACCTTCGCGATGTGCGCGAGCTTGACGAGCGCGACCAGCAGACCGAGGATCAGCACCTCGGTCATGCCCCACGGCCGCGACAGTTGAAACAGCCGGAAGCCTTCGACCGCGCGCCACGGCACGCGCCCGAAATGCAAGGGCACGAGCAGCCACAGCATCGCCAGTGTCTGCAACACCGGCATCACGATCGTCGTCATGAGAACCAGCACCGCGAGCGGCCAGGTGCCGTGCGTGTAAAGCATGCGAACCGAGCCGGCCAACGTCGTCTGAACGAGATTGCCGTTGATCGACAGACCGACGATCGGAAAAACGTTCGAAATGACGAGCAGCACGGCGGACGCAACAGTAAAGGCGAGCGCATATTCGGGGCCGTTCGTGCGTCCCCTGCCGAGCTCGGCGCGACAACGGCGGCAACGCAACGCGCTGCCAGGTGTGAGCGGCGCTCCGAGCTGAAGCAGGTCGCACTCCTCGCAGGCAAGGAGGTCCCGCTGGGTCGTCTCGCTCATCTCGCCTCCAGAGCGACCGGCGGGTCGCGCGCCGGCGCCACGCCGCGCGCGACGGGCGCCTCCGGGGCCGTAGGGGCTGCCGGCGCGCTATCGGGCGACGCGGCCGATGCGGCCTGCGGATAGGCCAGCTTTTCCGCGGCGAGAACCCAGCCGCCGCCCATCGCCTTATAGAGGTTGACGAACGACGTCAGCTCGGCGCCCTGCGTCTGCGTGTAGTTCAGCTGTGCGTTGAACAGGCTACGCTCGGCGTCGAGCACTTCGATGTAGCTCGTATAACCGCCTTCGTAACGCAGACTCGCGAGCCGCGCGTAGGTGTGCAACGCCTCGACCTGCTTGCCCACCACGGCCAGTTGCTCATGTGTCTTCTGCACGGAGATGAGCGCGTCCTCGACTTCCTGGAACGCCACCTGGATCGACTTCTCGTACGCGAACAGCGCTTCCTGCTGACGTGCCTCGGCCTGGTGCACCTGGCCCGAGATATTGCCCGCTGTAAAGATCGGCTGTGCCACGCTGCCGGCAAACGACCACACCCGCGCCGGCCCGGTAAAGAGATTCGAGAACTGCGAGCTGACCGTGCCGAACATTCCCGTCAGCGAGATGGACGGGAAGTAAAGCGCCTTGGCCGCGCCGATCAGCGCGTTTTCCGACACCAGGGCCTGCTCGGCCTGCAGCAGATCCGGACGACGTTCGAGCAGGTCGGAGGGCAATCCGTCCGGAATCTGCGGCGTGCCCAACGTCGACAGTTCGCGACCGCGCAGAATCGCGCCCGGATTTTTGCCGATCAGCACGGAAAGCGCGTTTTCCTGCTGGCCGATCTGCATCTCGATCTGCGGAATGGTGGCTCGTGCCGCCTCGTACTCGGACTGGCTTTGCGCCAGTTCCATTTGCGACACCTCGCCGCCCTTGAAGCGCAACGTGAAGACCCGCACCGACTCGTCGCGGCTTTCCACGGTTTCCTTCGCGATCTCGAGTTGCCGGTCGAGATTGCGCAGGTTGATGTACGCGGAGGCGACTGAACCGACCAGCGTCAGAATGGTGGCCCGGCGGCCCTCCTCGCTCGCCAGCAGGTTGGCGCGGGCCGCCTCGGTCTGCCGGCGGACCTTGCCGAAAAGATCGATTTCCCACGCGACCGAGACCGTTGCGTCGAACTGGTTATAGATGGGGCTGATACCGTTCGGAATCGGTATGCCGGCCGCCGTCGACGCACGCTGGCGCGACGCATCCGCGCCCGCGCTGATCTGCGGAAAGAGCCCGGAGCGCGTCGTCACGAACTGGCCGCGAAACTCGTCGACCCGGGCCGCGGCCATCTTGACGTCGCGGTTCTCCTGCAGCGCGGTGGCGATCAACTGGTCGAGCACGGGGTCCTGAAACTGCTCCCACCACGCGACGTTGGCAATCTCGGCGGCCTCACCCTGCGCGAACCGATACGCTGCAGGCACGTCCACCTTGGGACGTGCATAGTCGGGGCCGAGCAGACACCCGCTCAGCGCAAGCAGCGCGGCGCAAGCCGACAAACGCGCGAGAAGCGTCCCGTCCATGTCAGTTGCTCTCTTGCGACGGCGCTTGCGGCGGCAAGCCGCGCTCCGCCGCTGTCGCGCCTGGTCCCGCTCCGGCCGCGCCCTTGTCCGGCGTCGGTTTGCCGCCGCGCGAGCGCGACGACATCGTTTCGAGCAGGTAATAGAACATCGGAATGAAGAACACGGCGATGGCCGTCGCGCCGATCATCCCGCCGATCACCCCGGTGCCGATCGAATGGCGGCTGTTGGCCGACGCGCCCGTCGCGATGGCGAGCGGCACGCAGCCGAGAATGAACGCGAGGGACGTCATCACGATCGGACGCAAGCGCTCTTCCGCGGCCGTCATGGTGGCATCGATCACGGACGCGCCGGTTTCCCGGTTCAACACTGCGAATTCGAAGATCAGGATCGCGTTCTTGGCGGCGAGCGCCACCAGCATCGTCAGCCCGATCTGGAAATAAACGTCGTTGCTCAGGCCGCGTAGCAGAACGGCGAGCAATGCGCCGAAAAGCGCGAATGGAACCGCCATCAGCACGCCGACCGGCAAGCTCCATTTCTCGTACTGCGCGGCGAGGATAAGGAACACCATCACGAGGCCGAACACGAACACGAGCCCCGACGTGCCGCCCGATTGCCGTTCCTCGAAGGCCTCTCCGCTCCAGGCCACGCTGTAGCCGGGCGGCATCTGCGCCGCCAGTTCCTCGAGCGTCGAGATCACCTGCCCGGAGCTGAATCCGGGTGCGGCGTTCGCCGTGATCTTGATCGCCGGGAAGTTGTTGAAGCGCGTGACCAGATCAGGTCCGACGACGAACCGGTAGGTCGCCACAGAGGTGACCGGCAGCATCGTGCCGGACTTGCTGCGCACGTAGATCTGATCGAGGTCGGCGGGCGTCAACCGGGACGACGGTTCGGCCTGCAGGATCACCTGCCAGAGCCGGCTCGAACGGTTGAACTGCGACACGTACAGCGAGCCGAACATCGTCTGCATCGTGCTATACGCGTCTTCGACCGGCACGCCGAGCGTTTCGGACTTATCGCGGTCTACCTCGACCAGCAATTGCCGCGACGACGCGTTGAACGTCATGGTCACGCCGGTCAGCTCCGGACGCTGCCGCGCTTTCTGCACGAACTGTTGCGTCACCTCCGCGAGCTGCGCGATGCTCGCATCGCCCGTGCTCTGAATCCACATTTCGGTGCCGCCGGTCGTGCCGAGCCCCGGAATCGACGGTGGGTTGACGGGGAACACCACGCCTTCCTTCACGTCCGCGAAGTGGCGGTACGCGTCGAGCAGCACCGTGCGCGCGTTCTGCGTCCTGATGTTCGCCGACGTGTAACGATCCTCGAAACTTTTCAGGCCGACAAAGAACGTGCTCGAATTGTTCTTGTTCTGGCTATCGAGCAGGCTGAACCCATCGACCACCGTGATACTTCCGACCGCCTCCTGTTTCATGAAGTAGTCGGTCACCTTCTGCGAGACCTCTCCGGTCCGGTCGAGGCTCGCCGCGTCGGGCATGATCACCGCGCCGAGCAGATAGCCCTGGTCCTCCGGCGGCAGGAACGCCGACGGAATCGAGCGGACCATGAGTACCGCGAGGACGATCATGCCCACGAAAAACAGCAGCCCGAAAATGAACCGCTTGATCACCAGCTTGACCGCGCGCGAGTAGCCCGCGGTCATCCGGGCGAACTGCCTGTCGAACCAGCGGAAAAAGCCCTTTTTCTCGTGATGGGTGCTCTTCAGCAGCAACGCGGCGAGCGCGGGTGACAAGGTCAGCGCCACGATGCCGGACAGCACGACCGAGATCGCAATCGTAATGGCGAACTGCTTGTACATTTGCCCCGTGATGCCGCCGAGGAACGCCACCGGCACGAACACCGCGCACAGCACCAGCACGATCGCGACGACCGGTCCCGCCACCTCGTCCATCGCCTTTTTGGCGGCGTCTTTTGGATTGAGCTTGTACACCGTCATGTTTCGTTCGACGTTCTCGATCACGACGATCGCATCGTCCACGACGATCCCGATCGCGAGCACCATCCCGAACAGGGTCAGCATGTTGATCGAGAAACCCAGCAGCAGCATGAACATGCAGGTGCCGACAATCGAGACCGGCACGGCGACGATCGGGATCAGCGTCGCGCGCAGGCTTTGCAGGAACACGAACACGACGATGACGACGAGCACCAGCGCTTCGAAGAAGGTGTGAATCACGTCGGAGATCGAGGCCCGGGTGAACTCGGTCGTATCCATGGCGATTTCATAGGTCAGCCCTTCCGGAAACGACTTGTTCAACTCCGCCAGCGTCGCGCGAACCTTCTTCGAGACGTCGAGTGCATTGGCGCCCGGCTGCTGATAAACGGCGAGGACGGTCGCGGGCTTGCCCTGGAACCGGCTGCGAATGGAGTAATCCTTTTGCCCCAGTTCGGCCCGCCCGATGTCCTTGATCCGCACGATCGCCGCCCCGCCGCTCGCGGCGCGCACGATGATGTTTTCGAACTCGGACGGCTCGGCGAGACGGCCGGTCGTCGTGACGGCGAATGACTGTTCGACGGATTTTCCCGTCGGCGACTGCCCGATGCTGCCCACCGCGAACTGCTGGTTCTGATTGGCGACCACCCGCTGCACGTCGGCGGCCGTTACGCCCAGTTGCGCCATCCGGTCGGGTTTCAGCCAGATCCGCATCGCGTAGTCCGGATTGCCGAAAATGCTGGACTGGTTCGCACCCGGAACGCGCTTGATCGCATCGAGTACGTAGATGTTGGTGAAGTTCGCGATGTAGACCGAATCGTACCGGTCCGTCGGCGAATAGACCGCGATCACCATCATGAAAGCGGACGACTTCTTCTGCACCTGAATGCCCTGCGCCTGGACCGACTGCGGCAGTTGCGGCAGCGCGAGGTTCACGCGGTTCTGCACATCGACCTGAGCCAGTTCCGGGTTCGTGCCGATCTCGAAGTACGCGTTGATGGTCAGGTTGCCGGTGGATGAACTCGACGAGTTCATGTAGATCATGTTGTCCGCGCCGTTGACCTGTTGCTCGATCGGCGCGGCGACGTTGTTCGCCACGACCTCCGCATTGGCGCCTGGATAGGTCGCGGAGATGGTGATCTGCGGCGGAGTGATGTCCGGATATTGCGCGACCGGCAACGAGAACATCGCCAACGCACCACCTAGCGTGATGACGATCGAAATGACCGACGCGAAAATCGGACGATCGATACAGTAGTGCGAGATGCTCATGTCGGCGGCCCTTTCATTGGGTCGTATCGCTGTGGGTTCCTTGCGCCGTCGCCGATGCCTGCGCGGAAGCCGCCGGCGCGGCACTGCCGGACGCGGCCGCCGCGGCGGGCGCTGCGCCTGGCACCGGGCCCTGGACGATCTTGAGCTGCTGTCCCGCCGAGACACGCAGCGCGCCATCCACCACGATGCGTTCGCCCGGCTTGAGCCCTTCCGATATGAACCAGTCCTCGCCCTGCCAATCGCCCACTTCGACGACGCGCTGCCGTGCCTTGGACTCGTTGTCGACAACCCACACGAAGTGGCTCTTCGAGCCTTGCAGGACCGAGCGCTGCGGCACGAGAATCGAGTTGGGCCGGATGGCCCCGGAGACCCTGGCCTTGACGAACTGACCGGGGCGCAACGTCCCCTTCGGATTGGCGAAAACCGCCCGCACGAGGAACGTCCCGGTTTCTGTGTTGAAGGCCGGATTGGCAAAGTCGATGCGCCCCGACTGTGCGAACATCGAGCCGTCGGCCAGAATGATCTGCACGACGAAATCGTCGTTCTGCGGGAATTTCAGTTGACCGGCGGCGATCTGGTCGCGGTACTTCAACATCATGTTTTCGGAGATGCTGAAGTTCGCCCACATCGGGTCGAGTTGATAGACGTAGGTCAGCAAGCTGTTGGAAGTGGCCGTGACATAACTGCCGTCCTGCTGACGCGCGAAGCTCGACAGCCCCGTGAGCGGCGACTTGATCGTCGTATAGCCGAGATTGAGCTGCGCGGTCTGGACCTCTCCCTGCGCAGCGATGACCGCTGCGGCAGACTGCTTTTCGTTGCCGATCGCGTCGTCGAGGTCTTTCTTGCTCAATGCGTTCTGGGCGGCCAGAGGCTCCACGCGCGCGAGATTCGCCCGGGCCACCTGCAGCCGCGCCTGCTGCTGCGCCAGCTGCCCCCTGGCCGTTTGCAGCGCGGCCTCGAACGGCTTGCTGTCCATCTGGAACATGGTCTGGCCTGTCTTGACCACCTGCCCTTCGGTATACATGCGCTTGTCGAGAAAGCCATCCACCCGCGCGCGAATCTCCACTTCGCGAGAACTCTGGGTTTGAGCAGTAAATTCGAAGTCGACCGGCGTGTCGCGCTGGACCACGGTCGTGACGGTCACTTCCGGCGCGGCGGCCGCGGGCGCGGCGGGATGCTTCTTGCAGGCGACCAGCAGGGTCATGGCCGCTGCCAGCAGCAGCAGCGCGCGCCCCGAACGATGGAAACAGCCGGAGGGCTCCGCGGGTCCGCGAAGATGCCGCCGCGGCGCGGTGTGGAGGCAAGAGACGGTTTTCATCGCGCGACCCGCCTGATCATAAGGCAGTACAGTTGCCGAACAGCACCATGGCGTCCTGACTGTTGACGATCGCCAACGTCATCGATCCGTCTGTCGAATCGACGACGAGGGTCCACCCATAGCCCATCTCCGTGCCGTCCATGATGATCTGGTTGGCGTCCTTGCTGGCGATATGCATGGGGGTCGTTCGCGCCGGTCCGGTAATCACTTTCTTGTCGAAATCGAGCGACAGAAACCGGGGGGCGCCGATGTCGTCCGGCAACGAACGGGTACAGGCGATGCCCGGATCGCACGCGTGCGCGTCGATCGTCGCGCACAGGAGCGGCTTGCTGCCATCGAAGCCGGCGGCCCATGTATCGAGTGCGACGACGCTGAGCACAATCGTGAGTAAAACGGACCCGGATTTCATCGCGTACTCCCGCGTTTTCTTTGAAGGCTGCGCACACAGCGAACCCACGCACGCGCCGTCACCCAGCAAACGGGTCGGGTCAGGCAGCCGCGCCTTCGGTTCGAAGCGGCCGGCCGCCCGGTTGACGCGCGGACTTAGGTCAGTTTGGTTGTAGCCATACAGGGAGACAATGGGACTTTGGTCTCATATCGCCAGATGGGGTGAGCGTGCTTCAAGGGCGCAACGGACCGTTTATCGCCAGTTCCACCGCCTTGAGGAGAATCGCCGCATTGAAAGGTTTGCGCAGGTACGCTGCGGCGCCCGACGCCAGCGCTGCCTGTCGAACGACGAGTTCGTCGTGTGCCGTGATCATGATGATCGGCAAACCGAGCGGCGCAAGTTGACGCTGGACTTCCAAACCGCCGGTTCCCGGCATCTGGATGTCCAGAATGACGCACGCAGGCCGATATGACGGAATCGCCGACAGCGTATTCAACAGTTCGTCGCCACTTGAGAACGTCTCCGCCTCGATCCCTGCGGAGTGCAGCAGACGCTTGATGGCCCGGCAAACCGATTCGTCATCGTCGACCACAGCAACGATTTGGTTGGGGTTGACCATATGGCGACGCGAACACGCTGTCGCTCCATGAATAGATCATTGGAGCTTCAGACTAACGGCAGACACGGAAATGAGATATAGGACTTTGGTCCACTAGCGGCACGTGGCGGGGGGACCGGATATGATGAACGTTCCCCGGTCCCAGATCGGACCATGCAGGACTACTTGTCGTCGGCCGGATAAAGGCCGGCTTTTTCCGCGAGCCGAACGAGTTCGACGATCGATCGGGCTTTCATCTTCTCCATCACGCGCGCCCGATGAATCTTGATCGTCTTTTCGGCCGCGCCAAGATCGCTGGCGACCTGCTTGTTCAGGCGTCCGGTCAGCACGAGCACCATGACCTCACGCTCACGGCGCGTGAGATGGTTGACCCGCTCCTGAAGCTCCGCCGCTTCGTTTCTTTTCGCAAACTCGATGCAGGCCCGCTCGAGCGCGCGATCGATCGCGGCGAGCAATCGCGACTCGCACACCGGCTTGGGCAGAAAATCGAGCGCACCACCCTTCATGGCTTCGACGCTCGTGCTGACGTCGCCCCGCCCTGTCAGAAAGACGATGGGAAGCAACTGCTTGAGATTGCGCTGCACGTCGAGCCCGGTCATGCCCGGCATCTGCAGATCGAGAACGAGACAGGCGGGCGTGCTCGCCAGGTCGGCCCGGTTCAGAAAAGCATCCGGGCTCTCGAAGGATTCGACGTGATAACCCGACGCGCGCAGCAGTCGGGCGAGCGCGCATCGCACGCGCTCGTCATCGTCGACGATGAAAACGCGGGCGGCGGCCTCACTCACGACGGCCGGAGGCGGCCCTATCGCAGGTCCGCGGCCCGCGGCAGCGCTATGTGAAAGGATGCTCCCTTGCCCTCGTTGTTCTGCGCCCATAACCGGCCTCCGTGCGCCGTCACGATCGTGCGGCTGATAGACAGACCCAGTCCGAGTCCTTGAGGTTTGGTCGTGAAAAATGGCCTGAACATTTTGCTCATCTTGTCGGCGGTCAATCCCTGACCCCGGTCTTTTACCGTAATCCGCACGCCTGTGCCGGATTCTTCGCGCACCGTCGTTTTGATCAGGCGGTCCTTCGGGTCGCATTCCTTCACCGCGTCGAAGGCGTTCAGCAGCAGATTCAGTACGACCTGCTGCAATTGAACCCTGTCGCCGAGCACCATCGACAGATTCTCGGCAATGTCGAATGTCGTGCTGACCTCGCGCGCCATCGCATCGCTGTGCACAAGCAGCGCGATGTCGCGCACCACACCGCCCACGTCGACTGGTTGCAACTCCATGTCGCCTTTTCGCACCATCGTGCGGATCTTCTTGATCACTTCGCTCGCGCGGCAGCTATCGAGGACGATGTCGTCCACCGCCTCGCGCAGGTCCGCCGTATTGGCCTTATCCGATTCGATGAACTTCTGCGCGGCCTGCGCGTTGCTCAGGATGGCGGTAAGCGGCTGGTTCAGCTCGTGGGCAAGAGAACTCGCCAGTTCTCCCAACGAAGCGACGCGCGCCAGATGCGTCAGCTCCTTGCGGTTGCGATCGACTTCGCGGCATGCATTGTGGCTCGATATCGCGATGATCCGCACTTGCTCATTGCCTGCGCTGTATTTCGTCGTATTGGTTTCAACGTGAAAACCTTCACCGTCGCTGCGCCGCGCGAAGCGCATCTGGGTGGTTTTTCCGTGACTGGTGCTGTTTGCAACGTCATCGTCCGCGCCCGTGGACTGGCAATCGCGCAGGCCCCGGATCGGAAATAGCAACTCGGTCGATGCACCGATCAATTGTTCCCTCGTGTAGCGGAACAGTTCGATGGTGCTCGCGTTCGCAAAAGTGATCTGATTCCGCAGGTCGACCGTGAGGATCGGAACCGGCAACATGTCGAGCGCGTCGCGCCACCGGATTCGCTCGTCCAGCATTTCGCCGCTGAGCCGCCCGCCGTCGCGCAGCGGGGATACGCATGCGCCCGCGTAGCTTCGCCATCCCGCTGCGGAACCGGCAAGCTCACGCTCGCCGGCTGCGACGGGCAGCCTGAACCGATCTACGGCGTCGCGAATGAAAGCGGCCGCTTCGGCTTCAGACGTTGCCAAACGCGGATCGCCCCCCTCATGAGTCGAACCGGTGTTGGGAATCAAGGCGTCTGCATTCCGATCGGAGCATGGGGCAGGAGGGCGCTGGCGCACATAGAGGGTCATCGCAAATCCAACCACGCCTTGCATCAGGTCCTTGCCATGCACGATGAGGTTGATCATCGGAATCTCCGCCACCCGTGTTTAGTGCATGTATGGAGTCGATCAACACCGCAACGCCTCGTCTGCCGGATAACAGCGCCGACGCTGATTCCGTAGCCGATTACGTCGTACACCAGTAACTTGGAAACAGTATAGGATCATCACACGTCGATTTCATAAGAAAAAAACGCAATTTTCCCATTCAGTGCCCACTGCAGCCTAGGGGCGTCTGGCATTTTCTGACATACGTCAGCTGTTATCGGAATAATGGCTCGTCCGATTTCATACCCATTAATTATCCATACGCTTTTCCAGAAGTCCGGGAATTGGCTATGGGCGTCCGCTCTAAAAATGCAATCGGCATTTACTCAGCGGCGGCCCTCTGAACGCCGCGTGCAGCAGGGATTCGCCAGTGACAAACCTTTCTGCGTGAACTCTCCGGCGCAATGATTTTCGCCATCAAGAGCGCCGCGGAGTTTTACGTCATATTTTTTGCCGACAAATATCATGCCGAGATTTATAGTGACATGATCCCCTCGTGGTTAACCCGTCCTGCAAAAAGCCGACCTATTTAGAAAACGTTTAATTGGTGTTTCACCGTTTTCGATGTGGCTCCTGTCACCACCCAAGCCGTTTCTTAAAATGCATAGCGATCAGGCACTATAAATTCGCGGCGATGCCCGTGCGAATTCAGCAGCGACTTCCAATGAATACGAACATCGCTAGCGACGAAGACTTACTCTGAACTGCGTCACGAATGACGAGTCATGGTGTTGGCCCGCCGGATGGGCATGGCCGAGGTCGGCCAGGCCACGGCGACGCCAGACCTATGCGCGCGAAAGACTACGACCAGGAGAACGGCGAATGGCATCGCCGAAGACCGTCATTCGTCGACCATATGCGCAGCGTTGGCGGCCTTGCGCAAGGTTATGCCCCGTTGGCCGGCTCTCGCCCAACCACGTGATCCATCTCGATGGCGGCGCCGGTCGTCACGCACTCCGTCGCCCGCGCCGACGGGTTCGCGACGCAACGGCGCCGCCGTCGGCTACGCCGCTTTGATTCAGCGTGACGAAACGGTCCGCGCATCCTGACTCGCTTACAGGTCGAGCCGGTTCACCTTCGTTCCGGAGAGCGACAGATCCGCCATCAGACCGGCATTGGTCAACACCAGCGCCACGACCTGCGAATTCACGGACGACGTGTCCAGTGCACCGTTGGCGCCGACTTTCGCTATCGAAACGCCCGCGTCTGCGCCGGCCGACCAGCCGCTCGAGTTGCGGAACTTGTCCAGCGCGTCCTTCGTCATAAAGAGAAAGATGATCGCGGTCGACTGAACGCCGGCCTGAAATCCAAATGAAGCGGCGGTCGTACTGTAGTAACCGACGGTCGCGCCACCGACCCGCAACGCACCATCGCCGTGCGAGCCGCCCACGATGAAGGCCGCTTTTTTCACGTCCGGAAAAACCAGAATCCCTTGGGCCTTCGCCATGAGTTCATTCGAACCCGGGACCGCCGTGTGCAGCCGCGACAACGTGCCGTTCACCGCTGCATCGATCTCCTGCCGCTTCGACGCGGCAGTCGCGGGACTCTTGTCCCCCCCCGATGTCATGGTGCAACCCGTCAAAGCCAAACTCGCGGCAGCGCCTGAAATCGCGATCGTTTGCACAAAGTTCCGTCTGTTCATTATCGAGCTCCGTTGTGGTTACAGTGCGAATCGCCAGCCGCTATGTCTGGCCGCTTCGGTCCCTTGCTCTATCGCAATCCAGCAGGTCGCTGCCGTGCAGCTTGGCTTGCCGGTCCAGCACACGCGCAACGCGGCGGGTGCGCGACGACACCCGTGAAGCCCTCGCCCGGCTTCACACTTCTGCTCGCACAGCGCAGACGGCCGGCTTGCGCCGGACATATCGAGCCGCCATGCCTTCGATGGGCCAGGACCGCGACTGCAACGCCTCTGCTTACATGATGTCACGGCGCGGCAATTGGGAAATCGGACCTTGGTCTTACAGGGCGCCCCCTGGATGCGCCGCGTGAGCGTTGGAAAGACCAATCGCCCGGCGGCACTCATGTCGGCCCTTGCTTCGTGAATGCGCCATCCACAATCGCCGCCCGTCATCAACCGCCCAGCGCAATGATCGCCATGGTCAGCACGACGCCGAGCGCCGCCATTGCCAGCCCTGCTCTCCATCCGCCGAACCCGGCGTGGTAGCCCAGCGCCATCCCGCTGCCGAATAGCATGGCAATCGTCAGCACGCGCGAAACGATCAGCGCCGTCGAGACGTCCGCGAACAGCAAGAACGGCAATGCCACCGGGAAAGTCGATAAAACGACTATCACGAAGATGCCCACCGCGCCAACGACGTCATCGCGCAAAAAGCGCGGACGACTCGGCAAATCGGGGATCGTGGCGATGCGCGCCCGGATCAGCTCCAGTTCCGTATCGGCGATCAGCGGTGTGATCCATGCCGGCAATGCCTTGCGAAGCGCACGAACGCCCGCGGCCGTGTCCTGCTCATGTTTGATGCTCAACGCGAGGGTCAGCCGGCGGCCGCGATTGGTCAGCGTGCGCACGAGAAACATCACCGCGTCGGCCAGACCCCACGCGAGGTTGCAGCCGAGTGCCGTATAGAACATTTTTCGCCCGGCGCCTTCGCCCGCCGTCGCGGCCGACACAGCCCCGACGAACGTGAGCGCCATGAAGAGACCAAAACACAGTTCCGACACCCGATCGACAGTATCCAGAACCGGCTCGCGAGCGCCGATGTCCTGCTGATCCATTAGACCGGTAAAGCCCATGAGATCTCCCGCCGCGGTTAGCGTGTGATCGTTCTTACTACCTGGCCGAACGCGTCGATGCCATTGAACATCATGCAGCATACGGTTGGTGATCCGGCGCCCGATATTGGACCAAGGTCGTATGGTCTTCCCGCGCGCCGAGCACTACATTGCAAGAGGATCGTTGGGTAATGACTCAGCTCAAATTCGCGCGGAGATAGGGGAATGGCGAAGACCCAGGCGAAAGGCGACGCGTCCGTCGAGGGCAAGGCACTCTCGTACAAGGAGTACCGCAAGGCGTTGTTCGATCTGCATGTCGAACTCGTCAAGCTCCAGGAATGGGTGGTGCAAACGGGCAGCAAAATCTGCATTGTTTTTGAAGGACGTGATGGCGCGGGCAAGGGTGGCACCATCAAGGCGCTCACCGAGCGCGTGAGTCCGCGCGTGTTTCGCGTCGTCGCGCTGCCCGCACCCACCGACCGCGAAAAGAGCCAGATGTACGTGCAGCGCTATCTGCCGCACTTGCCGGCCGCAGGGGAAGTCGTCATCTTCGACCGTAGCTGGTACAACCGCGCGGGCGTCGAGCGGGTGATGGGCTTCTGCTCCGACGCGGACGCCGTGGCCTTTCTCAAGGCGCTGCCGCTGGTCGAGCGGGCGATCGTCGAGTCCGGGGTGATTCTCCTCAAATACTGGCTGGAGGTCAGCCCGGAGGAACAGACCCGCCGTCTCGAAGCCCGCATCCACGACGGGCGGAAGGTTTGGAAACTCACGGATATGGATTTGAAATCGTATAGCCGATGGTATGACTACTCGCGTGCGCGCGACGCGATGTTCGAAGCGACAGACACCGGGATCGCCGCATGGCATGTGGCGAATTCGAACGACAAGCGGCGCGTGCGACTGAACATCATCAGCGATGTACTGAGCAGAATTCCATATACGGCCATGCCGCGCAAGAAAGTGACGCTACCCAAAAGGCAGAAACCCGACGGCTATCAGGCACCGGACTATCCGTTCAAATACGTCGCCGAGCGATTCTGAGCCTGGTGGGAGCGCGGTGGAGTATGTAAGGGTCTCCTATCCGTGCGTTCGCTCGTCAGGCCCGCTTTCGTCAGGGCCACAGCATGCATGAACCGGGAGGCGGTTGCGCGACGCCGGCACCATGCGCCCTTCCAGAAGCTCTCACCATTGGCTCGAGTCCATCATCAGGACAGCCCCGTCTGCAGAACGACTGGTGACATCTGTCGGGACGCCAGTCGAGCGGAGTCGATGCGCCGCTATCCATTTTGCAGTTGCGAACTGACCTCGCCCGTTCAAATACCGTGTGCCTGGGAGTGGCCTGGTGCGTCCGGATCATTCGTGTACGCGGGAGCAAGCCTTTCCTGATGCATGGCTACCGCATCCTCAAGCCTCCTGCAGAGCTGATCCGCGTTGCTGATGGCCGGCAAACGCCTCACGGGATGAGCTGCATCGTTGGTCATCAGGATGATCGTGCCGGTGCCGAAGAGGCGTTGCCACCATGGGTGGATCGAGGTGATGCACTGAATCCGGGAAAGTTCGAGAGTCGACACACGGCGATGCATAATGCCCTGCGTCCAGGAAATGCGTGCGGTATCGATGACGATTCGGGTGAACGCGGTTTTGACGAACGGCAAGCCGACACCGATCAAAACCGCGCCGGCTTGTGCAAGCAGCACATTCCACTGAAACGGGAAAGAGTTCGACGCGCAGAGATGTACACCGCCAATCATTGCTATCACAACGCCCCCTTTCAGGAGCGCTGGAAGATTGCAGGCCTGCGACGGCGCGCCGCTGAAAATCACGTGATTAGCCATCGCGTCTATTCCTTTTTCCGACCGACGGCCCGAGTCGTCCGTCGAAAAAGGCGGCGCTGCCTGATGGGGCTGCGCGTCGGCGAACTGACTGCTGACCGGCGACAATGCCATGACCGTTACGCCAAGCACACTGACATAGGACGATTGTAGCGCAGTGCTAGTCACAGACCGGCCAACGGCCTCTTTCGGCGCGAGGAAGTGTCGTTGGGCGCCCCGCTGCGAAAGGCCGCCGGGCAGTGAAGTGAGGCGGTCGTCATCCGTGCAGGTTTGGCCTTGAACAATGGATGACGAAAAGGGATCGAAGGTCTGCGTTCCGTTGAACAGCGCTCGGACATGCGGCATCTTCCACCGCGTCCGGACGGATCGGCCGACTTGCTCAGGTGCCCGCTCCTAATGACTATGGCGGTAATGAGAGTCTTCACGAGCGGTGTCGTTGCACCAAAAGCGCGGCTGCGAGAAGCGTAGTCAAGACGGCATCGTGGCGATGCATGCATAAAAGGAGAAATGTGTCGGTTGGCGTTGCTGTCTCGCTGCAACGAACGGAATATCCACCTCGCCCGATCGCCGTCCAGCCAACGGGAAACAGCAACGTAGCTATCCTACGCCCTGCCGGGAAACGAAAGACGAGCCTTCATTTTTTGGCCACTTTAGCGACCTGCAGTCATTGCGGTCATTGCGGTCGGATAAGTGAACGTCGCAAGAAAGTCGGGCGTGCCTTTTTGTATGTCGATATCGCGATCGCCCCACCGCGAGTAGTGCTTTCAAACATATCGTCAAATTACGATATACACTTCGTCATGTAGCGATGCAGATGCGTCGACGCCTTCCGGCGTCCCGGCTGCCCGTTGTCGAAAAGCTTGAACGAACCCAGATGAAACCCGATATCGACGCGATTCACAAAGCGCTTGCCAACCCGGTCCGCCGGGAGATTCTCGGCTGGCTGCGGGAGCCGCACGCGCATTTCGCCGATCAGGAGTTGCCGCTCGATCACGGCGTATGCGCGGGCAAGATCGACGCGCGCTGCGGCCTGTCGCAGTCCACCGTGTCGGCGCACCTCGCGGCCTTGCAGCGCGCGGGGCTTGTCACGTCGAAACGGGTCGGTCAATGGGTCTTTTTCAAGCGCAACGAGCCCGTCATCCAGGCGTTCCTCGATCATATGAACTCCCGGCTCTGAACGCTTCGCTCGCGTCGCCGCGCTACCTTCATCACGCAGCTTTTTTCAGGCTCGGGCCGCGCCCGCCGCCAAAGGTGAACTCTTATGCCGACTCTTTTCGATCCGCTGCAAATTGGTGACATCACGTTGTCGAACCGCATCATCATGGCCCCGCTGACACGTCAACGCGCCGAAGAAATCCGCGTGCCGAACGCGCTGATGGCACGCTACTACGCCGAGCGCGCAACGGCCGGCCTGATCATCAGCGAAGCCACTTCGGTCACGCCGCAGGGTGTCGGCTACGCGGAAACGCCGGGCATCTGGTCGCAGGAACAGGTAGAAGGCTGGAAGCTCGTCACGAACGCAGTGCACGCCGCGGGCAGCAAGATCTTCCTGCAACTGTGGCATGTGGGCCGCATTTCGGACCCGCTGTTCCTGAACGGCGAATTGCCGGTTGCGCCGAGCGCGATCGCGGCAAAAGGTCATGTGAGCCTGGTGCGTCCGGAACGTCCGTACGTGACGCCGCGCGCGCTGGAACTCGATGAAATTGCCGGCGTGGTCGAAGCGTTCCGCCAGGGCGCGGAAAACGCGAAGGCGGCGGGTTTCGACGGCGTCGAAGTGCATGGCGCGAACGGCTACCTGCTCGACCAGTTCCTGCAGGACAGCACCAACAAGCGTACCGATGCCTATGGCGGCCCGATCGAAAACCGTGCGCGTCTGCTGCTCGAAGTGACGGACGCGTGTATCGACGTGTGGGGCGCGAACCGCGTCGGCGTGCATCTCGCACCGCGCCGCGACTCGCACGCAATGGGCGACTCCGACCCCGCTGGCACGTTCGGTTACGTGGCCCGCGAACTCGGCAAGCGCAAGATCGCGTTCATTGCCGCCCGCGAATCGCTCGGCGAGGACCGCCTGGGCCCGCAGTTGAAGAAGGAATTCGGCGGCCCGTACATCGCGAACGAGAAGTTCACCAAAGAGACCGCACAGCAGGTGCTCGACGCGGGCGAAGCGGACGCGGTGGCATGGGGTCAACTGTTCATCGCCAATCCGGATCTGGTGCGCCGGTTCGCGACGAATGCGCCGTTGAACAAGCCCAATCCGGCGACCTACTATGCGCGCGGCGAAACCGGCTACGTGGATTATCCGGCGCTGGAAACGGTGGAATAAGCGGCCGCGTGTGAATCGCGTGACCCTGTAGAAATGGCGCGGCGGGTGAAGAGCGAACAATGTTCAGCTCATCGCCCGCCGCGCTTTTTTGCGCATTGCCCGTTCACCCTGTTCACCGCGGCGCGCCCGCTCTGAATCAACCCGACAGCACACGCGGAAACTCCACACGTCATCCCAGATCACGCCGCATGAACACGCGCTTCGATTCGTCGAGTCCTCGCGCGATATGCGCGTCGCGCCGCGCGATCAACGCCGCATCCAGCTCGCCTTCCTCGATGTCGCGAAACCCCAGTCGCCGATAATACGGCGCATTCCACGGCACATCGCGATAGGTCGACAGAACGAGTTGCGGCAATTGCCGCGTGCGCGCGAGTTGCGCGACCTGCTCGATGAGCGCAGCGCCGATGCGCCGCCCGGCGCGCGCGGTGAGCACGTCGAGTTCCTGAACATAGATACACGCGGGCTGCGGATCGAACATCACGAAGCCGGCGCATGTTGCATCGGCGTCCACCGCGACGATGATCTCGCCGGCGGCGAGCTTGCGCTCGACGAGTTCCAGCGCCATCGGCGGCGCGTCGGCAATCCCGGTCATACCGACGTTGACAAAGCGCTGGCCGGCTTCGAATTCGATCTCACGAATCACGCTCGCCTCGTGCGGCGCGGCAAAACGGAAAGTGACAGTAGGTGCAGGCTGCATGGCGTTCCGAAGCAAAAATATCGCGCGATATTGACATCCCCATAGACAAATATACAAGTGCCCGCACTGCCGCGGGACTACACTCCTGACATCTGACTCCCCTTCGGCCCAAGATGGATCTCCTGAATGTGTTACAGGTCGCGCTGCACCTCGACCAGCACCTGAGCACACTGATCACGCAGTTCGGCAATGGCGCGTATGTGCTGCTGTTCGTCGTCGTGTTCGTCGAATACGGCTTCCTGCCGCTGTTTTTCCTGCCCGGCGATCCGCTGATTTTCATTTGCGGCGCGCTCGCGGCCACGGGCGCGCTTAATGCCTGGATCGTGGCGCCCGTGCTGTTCGTGGCGACGGTGGGCGGTAGCATCGTCGGCTACGCGATCGGTCACGCGGTCGGCCAGAAGGTCTATACCGCCGACTATCGCTGGCTCAACAAGCGCGCGCTGCGTAAAGCGCACGATTTCAGCGAGGCACGCGGAGGCCTGACCTTTCTGCTGTCGCCGTTCATCGCCGTGGTGCGCACATTCGCGCCGTTCGTCGCCGGCGTCTCGCGCATGACGTTCTCGCGTTTCGTGTGGCTCGTGAGCGCCGGCGCGGTCCTATGGATCGTCTTGCTGATGGCGGCCGGCTTCCTGTTCGGCAACATGCCGATGGTGCGCGATCACATGAGTGCAATCGTGCTGCTGGGCATTGCGCTCGGCGGCGCCATGCTGATCGGCGGCACGGTATGGCGTCTCGTCCATCGGCGCTTGCGCGCTCCCTGAACGTCCGGGCGCGCATGCATCGCGTTACCGGCATGGCGGCCGTTCGCCACGGCGTCCCGGCTTGACCCGGACGAGATACGAAGGTAACCTTCGCAGGTAACCTTCACATCCGGCTGTCATCGCATGAGCAGGAATGTCCCTTCGCCTACCCCCGAAGCGCTGCACGCATTGGCTGAAGACCTGCGCGTGGTGGGCGTGAAGCTGCGCCGCCGTCTGCGCGAAGAGTCCAATGTGGGCGACTTCACACCTTCGCAGATGCAGGTTCTCGCTCTGCTGGAGCGCGAAGGTCCGGCTACGGTCACGACGCTGGCACGGGCACGGGGCATGCGTCCGCAATCAATGGGCGAAACGCTTTCGGCGCTGAAGGCCGCGGGATTCGTCCACGGCGCGCCCGATCCGAATGACGGCCGGCAGACGGTTCTCTCCCTGACTCCGGCCTTTCGCAAGAAAATCAAGGCCGCCCGGGCCGCGCGCGAAGACTGGCTGTTTCGCACCATTCAGACCCATTTCTCGTCGGCCGAGCAGCAACAACTCGCAATCGGCGTCGACTTACTCAAACGCCTGATCGACTCGTAACGACTCGTACCACCCTGGAGCACACCCATGGCACTCACCACTTTCGACGCAAAGACCGCACTGATCGTCATCGATTTGCAGCGCGGCATCGTCGCACTGCCCGTCGTTCACCCGGCGAGCGAAATCGTCCAACGCTCGGTCGCCGTCCTCGACGCGTTTCGCCGCCACGGCCTGCCCGTGGTGCTCGTGAACGTCACGGCCGGCGCACCGGGCCGCACCGACCAGGGTCGCCACACCGGCGATTTCCCCGCCGGATTCGCGGACCTCTTGCCCGAACTGAACCAGCAGCCGTCGGATCATCTGGTGACCAAGCGCACGTGGGGTGCGTTCACGAATACGGACCTCGAAGCCTATCTGCGCAAGGAAGGTGTGACGCAAGTGGTGTTGGTGGGTATTGCAACCAGCATCGGCGTCGAATCGACCGCGCGCTACGCGAGCGAACTCGGCCTGAACGTCACGCTCGTCGTCGACGCGATGACCGACATGAACGCGGACGCGCACACCAACAGCATCACGCGCATCTTCCCGCGTCTGGGCGAAACGGGCACGACGCAGGAGGTCCTCGCCCTGCTCGAAAGTACGCGCGCATGACCATCCGCCTGAGCGCGCGCTCGCGGCTGCTCCCAGCATGGTTCGCCGTTCAGAGGGAAATCATCCTGTGACAGGCACTTTCCGTTCGCTGCGAAATTTCAACTACCGGGTCTGGGCGAGTGGCGCGATCGTCTCGAACGTCGGTACGTGGATGCAGCGCACGGCGCAAGACTGGCTCGTACTCACGGAACTCACGCATCACAATGCGACTTCCGTGGGTATCGTCATGTCCTTGCAATTCGGACCGCAAATGCTGTTGCTGCCGCTCACCGGCTATGCGGCCGATCATTTCGACCGCCGCAAGCTGCTGTTCGCCACCCAGGCGGCCATGGGCTCGCTGGCACTGGCGCTCGGTCTTCTCACGATCACCGGGCTCGTGCAGCTCTGGCAAATCTATGTTTTCGCGGGGCTACTCGGCTGCGTCACCGCGTTCGATTCTCCGGCGCGTCAAACCTTCGTATCGGATCTGGTCGGGGAAAGCGATCTCGCAAATGCGGTCGGCCTCAATTCCACCTCGTTCAACGCGGCGCGCATGATCGGGCCCGCAGTGGCGGGGCTACTGATCGCGTCGGTGGGCACCGGCTGGGTGTTCCTGATCAACGCGCTGTCTTTCGTCGCGGTGCTCGGTTCGCTGCGCATGCTGCGCCTGCACGAACTGCATCTGAAGCCACGCGCCGTGCGCTCGCGCGGCAGTTTCGTCGAAGGCTTCAAGTATGTGTGGACGCGTCCCGATCTGAAAGCGGCCTTGCTGATGCTGTTCCTGATCGGCACGTTCGGACTGAACTTCCCCATTTTCATCTCCACGATGTCGGTCACCGCCTTTCACGCGGGCGCCAGTCAATACGGCGCGTTGAGCTCGACAATGGCAATCGGCTCGGTCACCGGCGCACTGCTCGCCGCGCGCCGCGCGCGCCCCCGGATGGCGCTGCTGCTCGGCGCGGGCGCGATTTTCGGCGTGGGCTGCACGGTGGCCGCGCTGATGCCGAATTACGTGCTGTTCGGCATGGCGCTCGTCGTGATCGGCGTATCGACGCAAACCTTCACCACGTCCACCAACAGTCTCGTGCAGCTCACCACTGAGCCCGCCATGCGTGGCCGCGTGATCGCGATCCTGCTGGCGATCGCGCTGGGGGGCACGCCGCTCGGCGCACCGGTGGTGGGCTGGGTCGCGGATCGTTTCGGCCCGCGCTGGGCGCTCGGCGTGGGCGCCGCGTCGGGTTTCGCTGCGGCGCTCGTCGGCCTGCTTTATCTGGTGAAGTACCGGCAGTTGCGCGTGTATGTCCAAGGGCGACGGCTGTGCTACAGCATCGACGACCCGCGTCCGGTTGCGAGCGCGGCAACGTCTTACGTCGGTCCCGTCAGCGCGGTGCAGAATGCCGCCGTCAGCGAAGCGGAGGAAGACGCTTCGTCGGGCGTTTAGACGACCTCGCCGCTTCAATTCAATGTAAAAAGCCGGCCTGAATCGATCAGGCGCGGCTTTGTCGTTACCGCCGTACTGGCGCTGCGCGGCAGCTTATCTGGCGACCGGCATCGTGAATTCCGCGCCCTTCGCAATGCTGTCCGGCCAGCGCTGCATGATGCTCTTGTAGCGCGTATAGAAGCGCACACCCTCTTCGCCATACGCATGGTGGTCGCCGAATAGCGAACGCTTCCAGCCGCCGAACGAGTGCCACGCCATCGGCACCGGAATCGGCACGTTGATGCCGACCATGCCCACCTGGATCTGCCGGCCGAACGCACGGGCAACGCCGCCATCCGAAGTGAAGAGCGATACGCCGTTGCCGAACTCATGCGCGTTGATCAACTCGACGGCGCTCGCGAAATCGGGCACTCGCACCACCGCCAGCACCGGGCCGAAGATCTCTTCCTTGTAGATCTTCATCTGCGTGCCGACGTTGTCGAACAACGTGCCGCCGATGAAGAAGCCTTCCTCCGCCGCCACCGGATGCGCGCGACCGTCGACGATCAGCCTCGCCCCTTCCGCCTCGCCCGAGGCGATATAGCCGGCCACCTTGGCTTTATGTTCGGCAGTAACCAACGGTCCCATCTCGGCGTCGAGGCGCTCGCCATTCTTGATGACGAGCGCTTTGACGCGCGGCACCAGCTTGTCGATCAACCGGTCGGCGACATTGCCCACTGCCACCGCAACCGAGATCGCCATGCAACGCTCGCCTGCCGACCCATACGCGGCGCCGATCAGCGCATCGACGGCCTGATCGAGATCGGCGTCCGGCATCACCACGAGGTGATTTTTGGCGCCGCCCAGCGCCTGCACGCGCTTGCCGTGCTTCGACGCTTCCGTGTGAATGTATTCGGCGATCGGCGTGGAGCCCACGAACGACAGCGCCGCGACATCCGGGTGTTCGATCAATGCATCGACGGCCACCTTGTCGCCGTTCACCACATTGAATACGCCGTCCGGCAGCCCCGCTTCCTTCAACAATTCGGCGATCCGCAGCGACGCCGACGGATCGCGCTCCGACGGCTTCAGCACGAACGTGTTGCCGCAGGCGAGCGCGACCGGGAACATCCACATCGGCACCATCACCGGGAAATTGAACGGCGTAATGCCTGCCACCACGCCGAGCGGCTGGCGCAGATTCCAGTTGTCGATGCCACCGCCGATCTGGTCGGTAAAGTCGGTCTTCAACAGATTCGGAATTCCGCACGCGAACTCGACCACTTCGATGCCGCGCACCACTTCGCCTTGCGCGTCCGTGAACACCTTGCCGTGTTCGCGCGTGATCAGCATCGCGAGTTCGTCGTGATGCTGATTCAGCAGTTCCTTGAATTTGAACAGGATGCGGGCGCGCTTGAGCGGCGCCGTTTCGCTCCACGCGGCAAACGCGGCCTTCGCGGCCTTGACGGCCGCGTCCACTTCTTCGACCGAAGCCAGCGCGACCGAACCACTCACCTTGCCGGTCGCGGGATTGAACACGTCCTTGAAGCGGCCGCTCGTCGGTTCGGCCGGCGCACCGCCGATGTAATGACCCAATTGCCGCACCGACAGCTGCGCTTCTTTATTCGCTACATTCATGTTCTGACCTCGTGTTCGGGAAATAGGCCACGGCGCTTCGCCCTCGGGCCGTGAGCAAGAAATATGGGGCTGCGGCGCACAGCGCGTGAAAGCGGCGGGCCGCCCGCTGCGTGGCTTCATGAAGACCCGCCAACTGTATCGACGGCGCCGGGCATATTCCCGATACAGCGCGATAGAACCGCGCCTCACTGTATTGTTTTTGGCGTCGCAACTGTCATGGAGCCGCACACCTCGGCAGCGAAGCGATAGGCAAACGCGGACGGCCCGCGACGCGCAGAGCGTCAAAAACCGCCTACACCCCGCGTGACGAGCGCATACGGTCCGCACGTCAACTGCTCCCTGAGGAATTCGATGCACACCTGGATCTTCGCCGACGACGACAGCCGCTCCGCGGTCACCGCCCATACGTCGGCGGACTGCTGGTAATCCGGCAGCACGCGTACCAGTTCGCCGGCGCGCAGACTCTCGGCCACATCCCAGATCGACACCATCACCACACCGTAGCCGTCCTTGGCCCATTGCACGACGATATCGCTGAGATTCGACGCGACCGTGCCCGTTACCTTCACGCTCTTTTCCCCGTCCGGTCCGGCCAGACGCCAGACGCCGAAGCGATCGTCGCGGCCGCGAAACAGCAGGCAGTCGTGTTGCGTCAGTTCGCCCAGCTCCGCCGGCGCGCCCCGGCGCTCGAGATAGGCGGGCGATGCGCAAAGAATCCGCGCGCTCTCCACCATCTTGTGCGCAATCAGATGCGGCTCGTACACTTCCCCGACGCGAACGTCGATGTCGAAATTCTCGCCAACCAGATCCGCGCGCCGGTCCAGCAACTCCAGCCAGATTTCCAGATTCGGATGACGCTCGCGCAGCATCGCGAGAATCGGCGACACGTGTTTGCGGCCGAGCCGCAGACTCGTGCTGATACGCAGCAGCCCGCTCAACTCGGTACGACGATCGGCGAAAGCATCGGCCATACCCTGCACGTCATCGAGTATTTTCTGCGCCCACTGCAAAGCGGCTTCGCCGTCGCTCGTCACGCTAACCCGCCGCGTGGTGCGCTGAAACAGCTTCACCCCGAGACTGGCCTCGAGCATCGCGATCCGTTTGCTCACATGCGAGGGCGACAAGCCCATTTCCGTCGACGCCGCGACGAAGCTGCCTCGCCGCGCGATGTTGCAGAACAGCTGAAGATCACGCAGAAACGACTCATTGCTGGCTGTGAGCGCATTCTGATTTTTCATCTGGTCGCATTGTGTCCGTGCAGAAGCACATTACCCTAGCCTCAACGGATTGATCGGGCAAGCCGGGGCTCACCGGGCGCGATGTTCCGTACACCCAGGTACTGGTTAACCCTGTATCGGCGTGCGACAGCGACTGCCAACGGATCGCCGGCCAGCACGTCCAGGAAAGTCCTGGCTTGCAAAGTTCTGGTTTCGGCGCGCCAATGAGTCAGCCATAGAAGCTGACAAAAACATTTCTGTTCAGGAGACGATATGGAAACGAACGCATCGGCGAGCACCCACGGGCATGGCTCGCAGGCTCGCAAAGCAACCGCCAGCGGCTGGATCGGATCGGCGCTCGAGTACTACGATTTTTTCATCTACGCTCAGGCGGCCGCCCTCATCTTCCCTCAGCTGTTCTTTCCATCCGGCAATCCGAAGATCGCGATCGTCGCCTCGCTCGCAACCTATGGCGTCGGTTACGTCGCGCGGCCGATCGGTGCGGTCGTGCTCGGGCATTGGGGCGACACCCACGGCCGCAAGAACGTGCTGCTCGTGTGCATGTTCCTGATGGGCTTCTCGACGATGGCAGTCGGCCTCCTGCCCACCTACCATCAGGTCGGTATGCTGGCGCCGACGCTTCTGGTGATCCTCCGGCTGATTCAGGGCTTTGCCGTCGCCGGTGAAATCTCGGGCGCAAGCTCCATGATTCTCGAACACGCGCCATTCGGGCGACGCGGCTACTACGCGAGTTTCACGCTGCAGGGCGTGCAGGCGGGCCAGATTCTCGCTGCCGCCGTGTTCCTGCCGCTCGCCTACTTCATGGATGAGAGTTCGTTCAACTCGTGGGGCTGGCGGATTCCGTTCCTGCTCAGCGCGCTGGTGCTGGTCGCCGGCTACTACATTCGCCGCGAGGTGGACGAAACGCCCGCCTTCGCCAAGGAAGACGCGAGCGGCAACGTGCCGAAGTCGCCGATCGTCGAAGCCTTCCGCTATAACTGGGGCGATATGCTGCGCGTGGTCGGCTGCTCGCTGATGAACGTGATTCCCGTCGTCGCCACGATTTTCGGCGCGGCGTATGCGGTGCAACAGTCTTACGGTATCGGCTTCTCCAAGAGCGTGTATCTGTGGATTCCCGTGGTCGGCAACATTGTCGCGGTGCTGGTGATTCCGTATGTGGGCAATCTGTCGGACCGTATCGGGCGGCGCCTGCCGATCATCGTCGGTGCGCTCGGCGCGGGCCTGCTCTCGTTCGCGTATCTCTACGCGATCAGCATCCGCAATGTGCCGCTCGCCATGGTCATGTCGGTCCTCATGTGGGGCATCGTCTATCAAGGCTATAACGCGACCTTCCCGAGTTTCTACCCGGAGCTGTTCCCGACCCGCTCGCGCGTGTCGGCGATGGCGATCGGCCAGAACATCGGCACGACGATCACCGCGCTGCTGCCGGCCTTGTTCGCCTACGTCGCGCCGCCCGGATCGAACAACATCCCGCTCACCATCGGCGCAATCACGTTCGGCATCACGGTCATCGCTGCGGTCACGGCATGGAGTGCGCGCGAGAACTTCCGCGTCAAGCTGAGCGACCTGGGTCAACCCGGCGCGGTGCCGATCGACAAGCACAGCTATGAAACCCTGCGCGCGCAGACCATGGCCGACGCAAAAAAAGCCGTCGCGTGAGTGCCGACGCTCACGCATCCGATCGCAACCGCAGAGGACCCGATTCATGAACAGGACGCGGATCGCAGTGGCCGGCGCGGGCTATATCGGCCGCGCGCATATGGCCGTCGCGCAACAGAGCGGCACGTGCACGCTGTCGGCGATCGTCGACCCTTCGCCAGCGGCCAGGCCGATCGCCGCCGAGGCCGGCGTGCCGCTCTACCCCACGCTCGACGAACTGATCGAACGGGACCGTCCGGACGGTGTGATTCTCGCCACGCCGAACCAGTTGCATGTGGAGCATGCGTTAGCCTGCCTCGCGGCCGGCGTGCCGACGCTGCTCGAAAAGCCGATCGCGCCGACCGTCGATGAAGCCGAGATGCTGGTCGGCGAAGTCGAACACAGCGGCGTGCCATTGCTGATCGGCCATCACCGCGCGCATAGTCCGATCATGGCGCGCGCGCGGCAACTGATCGACGAAGGCCGCCTCGGCAAACTGGTCGCGGTGATGGGCAGCGCGGTGTTTTTCAAGCCCGACCAGTACTTCTCCGATGCCGAATGGCGGCGCAAGCCGGGCGGCGGCCCGATTCTGCTGAACATGATTCACGAGGTGCACAACCTGCGCATGCTGTGTGGCGACATCGTCGCCGTGCAGGCTTTTTCATCGCATGCGACGCGCGGCTTTCCGGTCGAAGACACGGTCGCGATCAATCTGC
The DNA here is from genome assembly GCF_012275575.1 of Paraburkholderia sp. SG-MS1. Taxonomy (GTDB): domain Bacteria; phylum Pseudomonadota; class Gammaproteobacteria; order Burkholderiales; family Burkholderiaceae; genus Paraburkholderia. Next base: position 85,442 of record NZ_NPIH01000255.1, read on the forward strand.
GTTTCGCGAGCGGCGCGCTCGGCAGCTTCATGCTATCGGACACCGCGGCGAGCGCGCGCAGCTGGGAACAGACTTCCCAGGAAAACAAGGCCTACCCGTCGTATCCGGACGAAGATTGCTATGTGATTGCGGGCACGTTCGGTTCGTTGTCCGTGCCGACCATGCGCCTGAAAACGTATGGCAAAGCCGAGGACCGTTCGTGGTGGAAGCCGTTCGAGGTGAGCATCGCCGCCGTGACGCGCGACGATCCGCTCAAGCTGCAACTGGCACACTTCGAACGCGTGATTCGGCGTGAAACGGAGCCGCTCGTGAGTGCCCGGGACGGCCTGCAGAATCTGCGCATCACCGAGGCCATCGCCGCAGCCGCCAATGCGGGCTCGGTCGTGGACACCACGCCAGCCATCGCATCGGCTCGTTAAATCCGTGCGGCGCGCGCCGCGCCGGCAACACCTTCTTCGGGATCCCAGATGAAAACCTTCGTGATGCTGCACGGCATCAACCACAACATGTTCGGCAAGCGTGATCCGGCGCAATACGGCACCATCACGCTCGCTGAAATCGACAGCAAGCTGCAGGCGTCGGGCAAGGAACTGGGCGTTCATGTGGAAAGCTTCCAGACCAACAGCGAAGCCGCCATGTGCGAGCGCATTCACGAAGCTTTCACCGACAACGTCGACGGCGTGCTCATCAACGCCGGCGCATGGACGCACTACAGCTACGGGATTCGCGACGCGCTCGCCATTCTGGTGGTGCCGGTGGTCGAAATCCACATGTCGAACATTCACGCGCGCGAAGCGTTCCGGCATCAGTCGGTGTTCGCGGAGATCGTCAAAGGGCAAATTTGCGGCTTTGGCGTCGACAGTTATCTGCTCGGGCTACGCGCGGCCGTGTCGGCGGCGGCGGCCTAGATCGCGGCGAGTGTGTGCTGCGCCGTTAGCGCCATTGTTCGGTCAGTTCGTTGGCCAGCACCATCTTCTCGCGCACCACATCGACCAATGCGGCATCTACGCCGCCCTGCGCTTTCAGGAACTTGAGCGCAGCGGAATGCACCGTGCGCATCGCGCGCCCGTCGATTCCCGCCATACGCGCCCCGCTGCGCCGCGTCTCTTCGACCAGATCGCGGGCGCTGCCGAAGTCGGGCGACAACCCGCTCTGCGCCTCGAACGCTGCGCGCAATCCGGCCGCATAGTCGCGCGACTGCCCGAGCCGGTCGATGTCGATCAGCAGACCGACACCCTCGGCCATCCGCAACGCGCAGAGAATCCACAACGCGACAAACGCGCGATAGGCGTTGTTGCCTTCCGCCGTGCGCGCGTATTGCTCACACGCCATCGCGTAGGCGTCATCCGGCATCGATCCCACGGGCGGCAAGCTTGCGCCGCAAACGGCGATCGCCTGTCTGACCAGTGGGTCTGACTGGTTCAGACCCAGTACACGAAACGGCGCGGCGACGAAAAAAGGATTGCTCCATTGCTGACTGAGCAGCCATCCCGAGGCAAACTGCGATGCCGGATTGCGCAGCACGCCCACGTGCATCGCTTCTGGAAACGCCAGTTTCAACCAGGGCAGCCGGCCCGACGAGCGGCAAAACTTGAAGACCGGCACGCTGCCCAGTTCGACGGTGCGTTCGCAAAGATTGTGCAAATAGGCCTGTAAAGGAGGGAATTCCGCATCCGGCGTGCTCGCGAAACGATCGATGCTGAAGCGTTTGCGATAACCGGCCACGCCGCGCACGCGGTCCTGAAGAAACGGACGGTACTCGTCGAAGTACGGCGCAGCGAGCGGCGGATGCCCCGAGGTCAGCGTGGGTCGGGAGGCGGCCACCTCGGCGAGGCTCAGCTCGGCGAGTACGTTGCTGAGCGGTTCGTAAAAGCCGGTTGCCGCGTCGAGTTCACGCAGACGGGACCAGACCCACGTACCCGCGCTGCGCCAACCCGTGTGCAGAAATACCGCCTGTTTCAGCGCGCTTTTTTGCGCGGCATCGTTCAATCGGGAAACCGGTTCGTTAGCGGCGTTCGACGGACTGTTCGACGGCCCTTGTGACAACGGCATGGGACTTCTCTTCTGAAGGCGACAACGATTCGATGGAAAGCGGACACTGCCCGCGGCGCTTCATGGCGGCTCATACTTGAACGGGTCGAGCGGTCGGCTTCGTGACGGAAACATCACTTTACCTTGCGAGGCCGTGCCGCGTTCGGCTGCGTGCACCGCCGACGGCCATGGAACCGCATGGCCAAACGCATTATGCTGCCAGACTTGCGCCCTCTTCCATTGCTCACATGAACGATTCGGCCGATATCCGCCTCGGCACTCAGGCAGCCAACCTGTTCCCGAGCCGCTGGGACACAATCGTGACCGCCGAAGAAGCCGGTGTCTACAAGCCGCACCCGCAACCGTACCGGCTCGCGCTCACGACACTCGGCGTTCAGGCCCACGAAGCCGCATTCGTGGCCGGCTCCAGCTACGACATGTTTGGCACCGCCGCGGTCGGCTTGCGTACATACTGGCACAACCACGCCGGCCTGCCGCTCGTCGCGGGTGCGCAGGCACCCGAGATCGAAGCGGCCAAGCTCGATTCGCTCATCCCGTGGCTCGGCCGTTTCGGCCTGTGAGCCCCATCACTTCAATCCCGGTGACAGCATGAAACTCGAACAGATCGAAACCCCTGCCGCGCTGATCGATATCGCGCGAATGCAGAAGAACATCGCGCGTATGCAGGCGCGCATGAACACGCTGGGCGTCGCGTTCAGGCCGCACGTGAAGACCACCAAATGCATCGACGTGGTGCGTGCGCAGATCGCCGCCGGCGCGCGCGGCATCACGGTGTCGACGCTGAAGGAAGCCGAAGCATTCTTTGCCGCCGGCATCCATGACATTCTCTACGCGGTCAGCATGGCGCCCTCGAAGTTGCCGAGAGCGCTCGCGCTGCGCCGCCAAGGCTGCGATCTCAAGCTGGTGGTGGACAACCCGAACGCCGCGTCGGCGCTCGCCGCATTCGGCGACCAGCATGGCGAAAACTTCGAGGTGTGGATCGAAGTCGACACCGATGGACACCGCTCGGGCATCACGCCCGAAGAGGACACATTGCTCGAAGTCGGGAAAATTCTGCAGGAGAACGGCGTGAAAGTGGGCGGCGTGATGACCCACGCAGGATCGAGCTACGAGCTCGATACGCCGGCCGCGCTCGCGGTGCTCGCCGAACGGGAGCGCGCGGGCTGCGTGCGCGCGGCGCAACGGCTGCGCGAGGCCGGCATCGCGTGCCCGGCGGTCAGCGTCGGCTCGACGCCCACCGCGCTCGCCGCCGCGCAACTGGACGGCGTCACCGAAGTGCGGGCCGGTGTCTACGTGCTGTTCGATCTGGTCATGCACAACGTCGGCGTGTGCGCGCTCGACGACATCGCGCTCAGCGTGCTCGCCACCGTCATTGGTCATCAGGCGGATAAAGGCTGGGCGATTCTCGACGCAGGCTGGATGGCGATGAGCCGCGATCGCGGCACGTCCAAACAGTCGCACGATTTCGGCTACGGCCAGCCGTGTCTGCTGAACGGCACCCTGCTGCCCGGGTATGTGGTGAGCGGCGCCAATCAGGAGCACGGCATTCTGTCGTCGACCGAAGCAGGCACGCGAGTCGACGATATCGCGGAGCGCTTTCCAATCGGCATGAAGCTGCGCATTCTGCCGAATCATGCGTGCGCAACGGGCGCGCAGTTTCCCGAGTATCACGCGGTCGCGCCGGACGGCAACAGCGTGGCGTGGCGACGCTTTCACGGCTGGTAGCCGAACGCGGTCCCGGGCCTTCAGCAGCCCTGCTCACTCATCCTCTTCTCCCAGCCCCGCCAGCAGATCGTCGACCGCCCGATACACGCGCTCGACGATCTCCGGCCCCACCTTGCGCTCCAGCTCGCGATAGTGCGCTTCGAGATCCTTCGAAATCACGCGCACCAGTTCCACGCTCGTGTCCGTCAGCGACACCAGCACGCGCCGCTGATCCTCCGCGAAACGCTCCTTGATGACGAGATCCATGCTCTCCATGCGCGCGAGCACGCCGGCCATGCTCGGGCTGGAAATCGTGCAGATATCGGAAATGTGGCGCGGCTCCATCGGGCCGTGCTCGTCGAGCGCGCGAATCACGCGCCATTGCTGCTCGGTGAGTCCGTGAGCGGTAATCAACGGACGGAAACGCTCCATCATTTTTTCTCGGGCGCGCAACAACAGCATCGGCAGGTTGCGGTGCAAAACTCGGGTGGCAGCGGACATGTTGGAAAAGAAATAAGAGCAGCCGGCGAAGCTTAAGGGAAAACCCGCGATCAATCGACAGCCTATTGACCGTGAATCATATCAAGCGCAATACTACTAACATGTTAGTGTTTTCGCTGAGTTTTTTTCCTGAGAGTCTGCCGTTATGTTCGCCCTTGCCGATCACCTGCTGCATCCCGAAGGCGACCCACTGCCTCGCGACGTGGACGCGTGCACCGCGGCCGCCCTGCTTGCACGCGGCATAGCCTGCCGCGCGCCGGTGCATGGCGCGGTGTACGGAACCCTGCTGAACGACCGTGCCGCGCTGGATGCGCTAGGCGACGCGGTGCATGCGGCGCCGTATAAAGCGCCGCCGAAAGGGCCGGTTCTTTATCTGAAGCCCCGCAACACGCACGCCGGACATCGCGCGAAAGTTGTCGTGCCAGACGATGCGTTGGGGGTAGAAGTCGGCGCGTCGCTCGGTATCGTGATTGGCCGCACTGCAACACGCGTCGATGCGAATCGCGCGGCGGACTACATCGCCGGCTATACGCTGATCGCCGACCTGAGCGTGCCCCATGCGAATGTGTACCGGCCTTCGGTGCGTTTTCGCGCGCGCGACGGCTTCTGTGTGATCGGACCGGCGGTGGTAGCAGCGCGCCATGTTGCAACGCCGGACGAGCTTGCCATCGCGGTCTCGCTCAACGGCGCCGCGGCCTTTGCGGCAAGCACGGCGGCGTCGGTGCGTAAGGTCGCGCAATTACTCGCAGACGTCACCGATTTCATGACCCTGAGCGCGGGCGACGTCATCACGACCGGCGTGCCCCACGGCTCGCCGGTCGCACATATCGGCGACACGGCCACGCTGACGATCGGTGCCATGCCACCACTTATGGTGTCGTTTGTCGCCGCACCGGAACACGACGGAGAACCACGATGATGCGCGGCCGTGTTGCGTATGCGGGTGCGATTCACGAAGCCTATCCCGATGCCCATGGCGTGCGCCTCGCGGACGGCCGCGTGCGTCGCGAAGATGAAGTGGTCTGGCTTGCGCCGATCGAAGTCGGCACGATCTTCGCGCTCGGGCTGAACTACGCCGAGCATGCGAAGGAATTGCAGTTCAACAAGCAGGAAGAACCACTCGTCTTTCTCAAGGGACCGGGCACGGTGCTCGGGCATCGCGGCGTCACGCGCCGCCCCGCCGATGTCACGTTCATGCACTACGAGTGCGAGCTGGCGGTCGTGATCGGTCAGAGCACGCGGAAGGTGACGCGTGAAAACGCCCTGCAGCATGTGTCCGGCTACATGATCGCCAACGACTATGCGATCCGCGACTACCTCGAAAACTACTACCGCCCCAACCTGCGCGTGAAGAATCGCGACGGCGGCACGGTGCTCGGCCCGTGGTTCGTCGACGCGGCCGACATCGGCGACGTCACGCAGCTGGAATTGCGCACATTCGTGAACGGCACACTGCAACAACGCGGCAATACGCGCGATCTCGTCACCAGCATCCCGGCGTTGATCGAATACCTGAGCGGCTTCATGACGCTCGCACCCGGCGACGTGATTCTCACTGGCACGCCGGAAGGCATCGTCAACGTGAATGCGGGCGACGAAGTGGCCTGCGAGATCGACGGCCTGGGCCGTCTCGTCAACACGATTGGATCGGACGCGGACTTCGGACGCGCCTGAGCGACAGCAAAAAGGACTACGCAATGCGAATCGACCATCTGATCAACGGCGAAGCCTGCGCCGCGAAAGACTATTTCGAAACGGTCAATCCGGCCACGCAGGACGTGCTCGCCGAAGTGGCCCGCGGCGGCGCGCAACAAGTGGATGCCGCCGTGCGCGCGGCCAAAGGCGCGTTTCCCGCGTGGGCCGCCAAGCCCGCCGCAGAACGTGCGAAGCTCGTGCGCAAGCTCGGCGAACTGATCGCAAGGCATGTGCCGGAAATCTCGGAGACCGAAACAAAGGACACCGGCCAGACCATTTCGCAAACGCGCAAGCAGCTCGTGCCGCGCGCCGCCGACAACTTCAGCTACTTTGCCGAGATGTGCACGCGCGTCGACGGCCATACGTATCCGACCGACACGCATCTGAACTACACGTTGTTTCATCCGGTCGGCGTCTGCGCGCTGATCTCGCCGTGGAACGTGCCGTTCATGACCGCCACCTGGAAAGTTGCGCCCTGCCTCGCTTTCGGCAACACAGCCGTGCTCAAGATGAGCGAACTGTCGCCGCTCACCGCGTCGATGCTTGGGCAACTGGCGCTCGAAGCCGGCATCCCCGCCGGGGTGCTGAACGTGGTGCACGGCTTCGGCAAGGAAGCCGGCGAGCCGCTGGCCGCGCATCCCGACGTGCACGCGGTATCGTTCACAGGATCGACAGCGACCGGCAACCGCATCGTGCAAACCGCGGGCCTGAAGAAGTTCTCGATGGAACTCGGCGGCAAGTCGCCATTCGTCATTTTCGACGACGCCGATTTCGAACGCGCACTCGACGCCGCCGTGTTCATGATCTTCTCGAACAACGGCGAGCGCTGCACGGCGGGGTCGCGCATTCTGGTGCAACGCCCGATCTACGCGCGTTTCGCCGAGCGCTTCATCGAACGTGCGAAGCGTTTGAGCGTCGGCGATCCGCTCTCGGACAGCACCATCGTCGGCCCGATGATCAGCCAGGGGCATCTGGCGAAAGTACGCAGCTATATCGAACTGGGCCCGAAGGAAGGCGCCACGCTCGCGTGCGGCGGCCTCGATACGCCGGACCTGCCCGACGCAATGCGCAAAGGCAACTTCGTCATGCCGACGGTATTCGTCGATGTCGACAACCGCATGCGCATCGCGCAGGAGGAAATTTTCGGCCCGGTCGCGTGCCTGATTCCGTTCGACGACGAAGCCGACGCGATCAAGCTCGCCAACGATATCTCGTACGGCTTGTCGAGCTATATCTGGACGGAAAACACGGGCCGCGCGCATCGTGTCGCCACCGCCGTCGAAGCCGGCATGTGTTTCGTCAACAGTCAGAACGTGCGCGATCTGCGTCAGCCGTTCGGCGGCACCAAGGCATCGGGCGTGGGCCGCGAAGGTGGCACGTGGAGCTACGAAGTGTTTCTGGAACCGAAGAATGTCTGTGTCTCGCTCGGCTCGCACCCTATTCCACGCTGGGGTGTGTAACGTCGCCAAAGCGATGAGAATCGACACGCGAATGCAACTTGCCTCGCGCCACACGGAACAGCAACTATCTTGCATGCGGCCGCAGCCAGCGCTAACGCGCTAACCGCAGCCGACACGGAGACCACGATGGGCAAACTCGCATTGGCAGCAAAAGTGACTCACGTCCCGTCGTTATATCTGTCCGAACTCGACGGTCCGCACAAGGGTTGCCGCCAGCCGGCGATCGACGGTCATCACGAAATCGGCCGGCGCTGCCGCGAACTGGGCGTCGATACGATCGTCGTGTTCGACGTGCACTGGCTCGTGAATAGCGAATACCACATCAATTGCGCACCGAAATTCGAAGGCGTGTACACCAGCAACGAATTGCCGCATTTCATCAGGAACATGCCGTACGCGTATCCGGGCAATGTCGGCCTCGGGCATCTGATCGCCGAAGTCGCCAACGAGATGGGCGTGAAGAGCCGCGCGCACAGCGAAACCACGCTCGAACTCGAATATGGCACGCTGGTTCCGCTGCGCTATATGAATAGCGATCAGCATTTCAAGGCCGTGTCGGTGGCGGGCTGGTGCATGTGGCACGACCTGGAAACGAGTGCGCGCTTCGGCCTCGCGGTGCGCAAGGCGATCGAGGAACGTTACGACGGCACCGTCGCGATCCTTGCGAGCGGCTCGCTCAGTCATCACTTCGCCAATAACGGAACGGCCGAGCAGTTCATGCACAAGGTGTGGAGTCCGTTTCTCGAACGGATGGACCGCAGCGTCGTCGAGTTGTGGGAAGCCGGTGACTGGAAGACCTTTTGCGCCATGCTGCCGCTTTACAACGAGAAATGCTGGGGCGAAGGCGGCATGCACGACACCGCGATGCTGCTCGGCGCGCTCGGCTGGGACCGGTATGACGGCAATGTGGAGGTCGTCACGCCGTATTTTGGCAGTTCGGGCACCGGCCAGATCAACGCGATCTTTCCAGTCACGCGGCTGCCTGCCTGAATAGTGAGGAGATCAACGTGCCGCATCTGACACTCGAATACAGCGCCAATCTCGCCGGTGCCGAGCGCATCGGCCAACTATGCAACGCGCTCGCGCAATGCCTCGCTGCGCAGCGCCAGAACGGCAACGAAAGCGTCAACGAAAGCGAACAGCGGGTTTATCCGCTCGGCGGCATTCGCGTGCGCGCCGTGCGCTGCGAGCAGTACTGCATCGCCGATGGAGGCCCCGACGCCGCGTTCCTGCATGCGAATCTGAAGATCGGCGCAGGTCGCTCCGGCGCCACGAAAAAGGCGACTGGCGACGCGCTGTTCGCCCTGATCAAACAGCACTTTGCGCTCGAGTTCGAGCAGCAGGGCCTCGCGCTATCGCTGGAAATCGGTGAGTTCAGCGAAGCCGGCACATGGAAGCACAACAATCTGCACGCGCGGCTCAAACGCTGACACCCGAAGCCGCGCTGTGGTCCATAGAGAATCCATCATGCTAGACGAACAGACTATCCGCGACCTCGCGGCGCAACTCGATCACGCCGAAAAGACCCGCACGCAACTGCGCCACTTCTCCGCGCAATATCCGCAGATGACCGTCCAGGACGGCTACGCGATCCAACGCGAGTGGGTCAAGCTCAAACTGGCCGAGGGCCACGTGATCAAAGGCCGCAAGATCGGGCTGACGTCGCGCGCGATGCAGCGTTCGTCGCAGATCGACGAGCCCGACTACGCGCCGCTGCTCGACAGCATGTTCATCGAAAGCGGCCAGGACATTCGTGCGGACCGTTTCATTTCGCCGCGCGTCGAGGTGGAACTCGCGTTCGTGCTGGGCAAACCGCTAAAGGGGCCCGGCGTCACGCTGTTCGACGTGCTCGACGCCACCGCCTACGTGAGCCCCGCGGTGGAAATCATCGACGCGCGCATCGAACAGTTCGACCGCGAGACCAAAGCGCCGCGCAAGGTCTACGATACGATCTCGGACTTCGCCGCGAATGCGGGCATCGTGCTCGGCGGCCGCCCGGTGCGGCCGCTCGATGTCGACCTGCGCTGGGTCGGCGCATTGCTCTATAAAAACGGCACTGTCGAAGAAAGCGGTCTTGCCGCGGCGGTGTTGAATCATCCGGCAACGGGCGTGGCGTGGCTCGCCAACAAGATCGCGCCGTACGACGAAGCACTGAACGCCAACGACGTGATCCTGAGCGGCTCGTTCACGAGTCCAATCGCGGCACGCGCAGGCGACACCTTCCACGTCGACTATGGCCCGTTGGGCGGCATCGGTTTGAATTTCATCTAAGTGGAGCGACATGTCTTTACCGCACAACCCATTTAAACGCGCGCTGGCGGAAGGCCGCCCGCAATTCGGCCTGTGGGCCGCGCTCGCCGACGCGTATGTGACCGAACTGCTGGCCACTGCCGGTTTCGACTGGCTGCTGATCGACAACGAGCATGCGCCCAACGACGTGCGCAGCACGCTGTCGCAATTGCAGGCGGTGGCCGCGTACGCGTCGCATCCGGTGGTGCGCCCGGTGCGCAGCGACAGCGCGTTGATCAAGCAGTTGCTCGATATCGGCGCGCAAACCCTGCTGCTGCCCATGATCGACTCAGCGGCGCAAGCCGTCGACGCCGTGGCGGCCACGCGCTACCCGCCGCAAGGCATTCGCGGTGTAGGCAGTGCATTGGCGCGGGCATCGCGCTGGAACCAGACACCGGACTATCTGACCACCGCCGCCGATGAGTTGTGCGTGCTGGTACAGGTGGAAACCGTGCAAAGCATGGAGAACCTCGCGGCGATTGCGCGCGTTGAGGGCGTCGACGGCGTCTTTTTCGGGCCATCGGATCTGAGCGCGTCGATGGGCCTGCTGGGCAAGCCGGGCGACGCGAGCGTGCGCGCCGCGATTTGCCACGGCATCGACACCGTGCGTCATGCGGGCAAAGCGGCGGGCGTGCTGGCGCCCGATCCCGCGATTGCCGCCGACTATCTGGCGGCGGGGGCGAGCTTCGTCGCGGTCGGAACGGATACGGGTTTGTTGAGCCGCGCGGCGGCGGAGCTCGCTGCGTCGTACAAGACAACGGCGCAAGTGGCCGTGCCGGTCAAAGACAAAGGCGGTTACTGAACCAGGCGGGGTTCACGCCCACGTCGTGTATGCAGCAAAACATTACTCCCCCGCCGGCCAAGGCAACCCGAGCTCCGACCAGTCCAGTTCCACGCCGATCACCGAGCGCTCGGCGGCGAACTGCACGGCCACCGTCACCGCAATACAAGGCCGTCCGCTCGCCAGCGAAAGATAAGGATTACTGGCGACCGCCACACCGGGCAACAGCACCGCATTGCGGAAATACGGCCGATGATCCCATCGCGCATCCCGCGGATCCGCCACCGGATGCAAGGACGCGCCCTCCTTGCTCCAGGCCGGCCCTGGCACCTCGTGACCGATCTGCCGGCCTGAATCGTCGAGGATGAAACAGCTGACGCAGCGCTCGAACGTCGCGAGCGTTGCAAACGCGTCGTCAGCCACGGCGCCGGCCAGCAACGCATCGGCGGCGAGCCGCAACGCGACCCGATACGGCTCGACTTCGGATTCGAACAACGCATGCTGATGCGCGCGCCCCTGCGCGATCACGTCGAACGCATCGTCGATCTGCCGGTGCACGGACTCCGGCGGCGCGATCTCGACCGCCGGCCGCCCGAGCAGATAGCCCTGCGCGAAATCCACATTCGATTCCACCGCGAGTATCAGCTCCTCGGTCGTCTCCACGCCTTCCACCACCACCAGCATCCCCGCCTGATGCAACAGCGAAACAAGCTTGGGCAGGATCGGCTGTTCGGTGCCATGGGTGGTCGCGCGAATCAGTTCACCGTCGAGCTTGACGAGGTCTGGGCGGATGCGCAGCAAGCGGTCCAGATTCGACTGCCCCGCGCCGAAGTCATCGACGGCGATCAGGAAGCCGTGCTCGCGGTACGCGGCCGCCGCCCGCGACATATCGTCGACACTGCCGCCATGCGATTCGAGAATCTCCAGGATCACGCGCCCGGTGTCGAACCCCGAACTGCGCACGATGGCGGCGAGCTGATCGGCGTATCCATCGGCGATGAAAGTGGCGGGCAAAATATTGAGGAACAGCCACGCATCGCCCGGCAGCGCGCGGCACGCGTTGCCGAGATGCACGGCATGGCTCGCGCGGTCGAGCGCGCCTTCGTCGTTCGACGGCTTCGGCGCAAACATCACCACCGGCGGCACCAGCGTGCCGTCGTCCTGCTCGCCGCGCAGCAGCGCCTCGAACCCGACCTGCTTCTGATGCGACAGACTGTAGAGCGGCTGGAAGTGCGAGATGAGGTAAAAATCGTCCCACCGATGGCGCCGCCCCGCGCCACCCTCGAGGGCTTGCGCATCGGCGCGGCGCGGCTGCAGCGCGTCGAGCGGCGGCGCGCGTTCGGCGCACACGCGGTTCCTGCCCGAGTGCTTCGCGCGCAGCAACGCTTCGTCTGCGCGGTCGAGCAGCACCATGATGCTTTCGCCGTGGCGATGCTCGGCCACGCCGAAGCTCGCGGTCAAACTTCCGTCCGGGCGGTCGATCGCTTCGATCGCGCCGCGCAGGCGTTCCGCCAGGCTCAGTGCGCCCGCCAGACCGTCGTGCAACAGCACTGCGAACTCCTCGCCGCCGATCCGGCTCACGCTGTCTTCCGTGGTGGTCTCGTCCATCAGCACCTGAGCGACCCGGTGCAGCGCCCGGTCGCCGAGCGCATGGCCGAACCGGTCGTTCAAGGACTTGAAGTTGTCGATATCGACGAAAATCGCGCTGATGCGCGCTTCGGGCGCAAGCGCGCCGAGGCGGCCCTCCGCCTGCTTGACGAAGGCGCGGCGGTTTTGCAGGCCGGTCAGCGGATCTGTCGCGGCGAGCTGCGCGAGCTGGCTTTCAAGCAGGAAGTGATTGCGCCTGAAGCGGTAAAAGCCGAAGTGAAACACCATCGAAGCCGGTACGCCGATCGCCACGATCCACATCCACACGGCGATATCGACGTCATGCGCGAGCGGCTCGCCGAGCAGCAGCACGAAGGCCGCCGCATAGAAGAGCACGCTGCCGGTCAAGAAGTGCGTCGGCGTGAGCCATAGCGGCGCCGCGCAAACCGGGATCACCACCAGCGCCGGCAGCACCCACAGCAGCGGCTGCGCGAGGCCGGCGGCGTTCAGCGCGAGCCCCGCCACCAGTACCTGCATGTACGCGACGCCGATCGCGCCGAACACCCAGGTCGATTTCGCATTCGGGATCGCCAGCACCAGCAGCACGAGTACCAGCGCGCAGAGCAACCTGTAGGTGAGCGGCGCCGCTGGGCCGTCCACGAGATTACGCGCGCCGACCATGCACAGGAACGCGATCACCGTGAATGCCATCGTCACCGTGGACAGCGGGCGCTGATGCTCCAGCGAGCGCTCATGAAAGCGATCGCGCAGACCAGGATCGGGCAGGTGCTGCGTTGAGGTGGCAGACATATCGAGGTTATCAGCTGGTTCCAGTCACTCCGCCATTGGTTATCGGCAGGCGTCTTCCTAATATTTATGCCTGACGCGCAAATAGAGGTAAAAAATTCCGCCGGTGCCTCGCCGGTGCCTCGCCGGTGCCTCGCTGATGCCTCGCCGATGCCTGCTACGCCGCCGCCATCACACGATTGCGGCCCGATTCTTTGGCGGCATACAGTGCACCGTCGGCGCGCGCCATCAACTGGGCAAGCGACTCGGGGCGCCGATGCTGATCCACTCCGACACTGAAGGTGTAGCGCAACCCGCGGGGCAGACCGGCCGGTGTGGTCGCCGCGAGCCGGACGCGCAGGCGCTCGAGCAGCGCGACCGCGTCGGCGGTGGTGGTCGCCGGGCACAGCACGCCGAACTCCTCGCCGCCCAGCCGGCCGAATATGTCGCCAACCCGCAGGTTGTCCGCGACGAACGCCGCGAAGTGCACCAGCACCTGATCGCCGGCGGCGTGGCCGTAGGTATCGTTGACGGCCTTGAATGAATCGATGTCGATGATCGCCATCGTCAGCGGCGAGCGGCTTCGCAGCGACGCCTTGAGCAGCGCGTCGCCGAGCGCGAGGAAGGCACGGCGCGACAGCGCGCCCGTCAGGTCGTCGACGTTCGCGAGCCGCTCCAGCCGTTCGGCAAGGCGGTCGTGCGCCAGCATCACGACGCCGATCGACAGACACGGCGGCGCGAGAATGCCGAGGGCGAGAAAAATGATGTTCGACGGCGTGACCTCCATGAGGCCGGTCTGCATGAGGATGCCGAAGCCGTACATTACGCCGCGCGACGCATGCCCCGCGCACAGCAGCATGGCCGCCACCGCGAGGAAGTAATAGCTGTAGCGCGGCCGGTGCGGCGGGCGGCCGCGCACCATCAGCGCAGCGAGCACCGCGTAGAGTCCCGCGTGGTACACCGACACCAGCGCGACGCGGGCATTGAAGTCCGGCGCGGCGAAGGTCCAGTACGAAATGCCGACCAACACTGCGACGAGGCCCGCGTACGCCGCCCATGGACGGGTGCGGCGACCGAGAAAACGCAGGCAGCCTTCGATCACGAGCAATAACGACAGGGCGAGCAACTCGTTGGCCGCGACGAAGGTCAGCCAGCGCGACGCATGTCCCTGCAGCGCGAATGCGAGCAGCGCCACGATGGCGAGCGCGTTGGCCGCGATCCAGTAGCCAACGCCGGGAATCGCCGCGCGCCACAACGACCCGAGCACGGCCATCGCCATCGCGCTCGATAAAACGGTGACCAGCAGAATACTGAGTGGATTGAGCATGGCAAGTGAATGACTCGAACGACATGACAACGGCGCGACGCAAGTAACGCGTAGCCCGTGCACATGCTTCGTGCGCGCGAGGAATACGCACCCTCTCGTACACTCGTGCGCCATTGCATGCGCGTCGAGTTCTCGCGTATTCGTCAGCTTATACGGTCTGCGTAAAAATTACTGCACGTCATCGCGAGGCAAGATTTTGTAAGGACGCGCGACGGCGTATCCCGCGTTGCCTGAAAAGCGTTGCATTTACCACGAAATGGTGGCGTCAAAAGCGCGGCGCAATTATCCATTAATGCAGCTGGAGCAGACGAATTCAAATGCCGCATAGACCGTAGGATCGTGCGAGCCGCAATGGAACCAGCAAAAATTACGTAATCGCAATGCATCCAATACGCGCGTTTTTGCGTATAAGCTGACGAATGGAAAGTGGCTAAAAGTTATCGTCTTAAGTAGACTCCCCTCGAAGTGTGTCGGACAGACTAGACAGCTTTGTAAAAGTCACTTATGGACGCGTGCAACGCGCGATTTTTCCGAACACTTTGATATTCACCCGGCCGTCGCGTCCTTTGTGCGCATCGAAGCAACGGCCATTCCCCGGAAACCATGGTCCCCATTCTCGATTACCTGCTGGAACGCCAGATCTCGCCACAGTGGCGCGGCATGCTGACCGCGCTCGCCGCCGAGTTCGCGGCGCAGATCGGCCGCGACGAACTGCGGCAGCTGATGCACCGCGTCGGCAGCCGGTTCGCGGCGGCGCATCCGCTGCCCGCCTGCGCATCGACGTCCGAGCTTGCACACGCGTTGAATTTCTACTGGCAGGAGATGGCTTGGGGCTATGTCGAACTGGCCGACGAAGCCGAGTCGCTGCGCATCGTTCACTACTGTGCACCGCTGCAGGCATTCGGCGAGGCCGCGCTGACATGGACCCCGGCGTTCCTCGAAGGCGTCTATCAGACGTGGTTGAGCGCGCTGGGCGCGCAAGGTCTGTCGGTCGCGCAAACGAGTGCGTACGGCGAGGACAGCGCGATCGAGTTTCGTCTGGGTCGTCATCCAGCATGAACGGCGTGAACGATGCGGCTCGCGGATCGAACGGGCGCGACGGGCGCGTGTGTCAGGTAAGCGCCGTGCAACTGGCGCTCGCGGGCGGCGCGCCGGGCGAAGCAGCGTAACGGCTCCGGGCACAAGACAAAGAAGCAATGCAGTCAGGCAGACGCACCTGACCGGGCGCGTGCAGTGGCAGCGGTAAGAAGGGTTTAGCGCCGCAAGCAGGTAAGGATGGGGGGCAAGACAAGTCATGAACAAGACGGCGGCATTATGAGTTCATCGAGCGACATCGAAAAACTGTTCGATCATTTTGGCGGCGACGCCAACGCGTACCAGGAAATCGGCCGCGAAAACGAAGCGCGTTCGGCGCGCACGCGTTGGCCGCTTCTGGTGACGCTGGATCTGACGCAACCGGCGATTCCGGCGATCGGGCAAGCTCGGGAGGCGAGGCCGCAGCCGCCGATGAGCGCCGCGCCGACGGCCGTCGATCGCCAGGACACGACGCCCAAGGACGTCGCCGCGGTGACCCGCGCGAAGGCGCCCTTGTTCACGCGCTCGCATCGACGGGATATTCCGCCGGTGGTGTTGGCGGCCGCGCAGCCGGCTGCGCCGAGCGGCGCCTCGCGGTTCGGCGCGCCTGAAGCGGAACAGGAAGGCACGGCGCGGGATGCGTCTGCTAGCGCAAGCGTGGGTGATGCACGGCATGCGGGTTCGGTGCCGTTTGCGTCTGGCGCACCTGTGCAGGGCGGTGTGTCGGCCCCGGTCACGCCGGTTGCTGCGCCGGCTCCATTTGCCCCTGCGGCGCCCAGTGCTTTCACGCCCGTCGCGCCGGTTATGCCTTCGGCTCCGTTTGCACCCGCTGCCGCCGCGGCTGCGGCTTCACCTGTCGCTGCGCCGGCCGGGCTTGCATCGCTCGCGGCCGTGTCGCACGCCGCAGCGGCCACGCCGGTGGGTGGCGGGTCGCCCGCGTTCCTGTTCCGCACGCCTGCTACGCAAACGCCTTCTGCCGCGCCGACGCGGGCGCAAGCGCCGGCGCCCGCCTTCGCTCCCGTGCAGCAATTCACCACACCGGCACCGGCACCGGCATTTGCAGGCACTTTCGCACCGGCAACCCCGGCCGCCCAATCCACCCCGAGCGCGTCCATCCTCGGCAAACTCTTCGCCGCGGCCTCGCCCCCCGGGCCGCCGCAAGCCGCCGCGCCCGCTAACGAATCCGCGCCGCTGCAATCGGTCTTCGACCGTCTGCGCGGCGCACCCGCTCCCACTCCCGCCACGCCGGCCGGCGCATCGCGCGCCGCCGCGCCCGGCGTCGCCAATTCGTGGCTGGTCAACGGCCCGCGTCGCTCATGAAAGTCATTGCGGTGGTGTCCGCCAAGGGCGGGGTCGGCAAGACCACCCTCGCCGCCAATCTCGCTTCCGTGCTGGCCACCAGTGGCCGGCGCGTGATCGCCCTCGACCTCGACCCGCAGAACGCCCTGCGCCTGCACTTCGGCGTGCCGCTCGACAGCATCGACGGTCTGTCGCGCGCGACGCTCACCGGCGACCCGTGGCAGACCGTGATGTTCGACGGCGTCGACGGCGTGACCGTGCTGCCGTACGGTGCGGTGCTCGAAGACGACCGCCGCCGTTTCGAAGCGTATATCGACCAGGAACCGCGCTGGCTCGCTCAGTCGCTGCAGAATCTGCGGCTCGACGCGTCGGACATCGTCATCATCGACACGCCGCCGGGCTCCTCCGCTTACGTGCGCACCGCGTTGTGCGCGGCCACCTTCGCGCTGAACGTGGTGCTCGCCGACGCCGCCTCGTACGCGGCGATTCCGCAAATGGAGCGGCTCATCGCGACTTACGCGGCGCCGCGCGCCGAGTTCGGCGGTGACGGCTACGTGATCAACCAGATCGACCAGTCGCGCCAGTTGACCAAGGACGTGCTCAAGGTGCTGCGCCAGATGCTCGGCGCGAAGGTCTTTCCGGGCGTGATTCATCTGGACGAAGGCGTGAGCGAAGCGCTCGCCTGCGACACCACGCTGATCCACTACGATCCGCTCAGCCAGGCCGCCGCCGATTTCCGCGCGTGCGGCACATGGCTGATGGCGGCGCTCGACGCGATCGCCGTCTCGCCGAGGAACGTCGCATGAGCACGCAGGGATCGCCGGAATTACAGCAGGCGCCGGGCGGCGAAGGCGCCGAGCCGTCGCGCTTCGAGCGTTTCGTCGACGCCGGCTTCTGGAACAGCCGCATCGTCACCGTGTTCGTCACGGCGTTCGCGCTCGGCATGCTGTACTTCGTGTTCACGGTGCCGCTCGAGTTCTACCAGCAACTCGCGTTCGCGACCTGCTGCTTCCTGGTCGCGCTGCTGTTGCGCCGCCTGCAAGGCCGTTACGCGACGATGGTGATGATCATGCTGTCGGTGGTCACCTCGGGCCGCTACATGTACTGGCGGCTCACCGCGACCACCTACTGGGAGCATCCGCTCGATGCGGCGTGGGGCCTGCTGCTGGTGTCCGCCGAAGTCTATTCGACCATCGTGCTGCTGCTCGGCTACTTCCAGACCGCCTGGCCGCTCAAGCGCACGCCGCTGCCGCTGCCCACCTCGCGCGGCGAGTGGCCGAGCGTCGACGTGTTCATTCCGACCTACAACGAGCCGCTTTCCGTGGTGAAGCCGACCATCTACGCGGCGCTCGCACTCGACTATCCGCCCGAGAAAATCTCGATCCACGTACTCGACGACGGCCGCCGTCCGGAGTTCAAGGCATTCTGCGAGGAAGTCGGCGTCAACTGGACGATCCGCACGCACAACCGCCACGCGAAAGCCGGCAACATCAACGAAGCGCTCAAAATCACGGGCGGCGAGTACATCGCGATCTTCGACTGCGATCACATTCCGACCCGCTCGTTCCTGCAGGTCGGCCTCGGCTGGTTCCTGCGCGACAAGCTGCTGTCGATGTTGCAAACGCCGCACCACTTCTTCAACGCCGACCCGTTCGAACGCAATCTCGGCACCTTCCGCAAGGTGCCGAACGAAGGCGAGTTGTTTTATGGGCTCGTGCAGGACGGCAACGACTTGTGGAACGCGACCTTCTTCTGCGGCTCGTGCGCCCTCCTGCGCCGGACCATGGTCGAAGAGATCGGCGGCATCGCGGTCGAGACCGTGACTGAAGACGCGCATACCGCGCTCAAGCTGCACCGCCTCGGCTACACCACCGCGTATCTGGCGATTCCGCAAGCCGCGGGGCTCGCCACCGAAAGCCTGTCCGGCCACATCGGCCAGCGCATTCGCTGGGCGCGCGGCATGACGCAGATCTTCCGGATCGACAATCCGCTGACCGGCAAGGGCCTGAAGTTAGGCCAGCGGCTGTGCTATCTGAACGCGATGATGCACTTCTTCTACGGCATCCCGCGCCTTGTGTTCCTCACCGCGCCGCTGTCGTATCTGTTCTTCGGCGCGCACGTGATCGAAGCCGCCGCCAGCACGATCGCGATCTACGCGCTGCCGCACATGATGCACGCGAGCATCACCAACTCGCGCATGCAGCGCTCGTTTCGCCATTCGTTCTGGGCCGAAGTGTATGAATCGGTGCTGGCGTCGTACATCACCGCGCCGACGCTGCTCGCGCTGATCAACCCGAAGCTCGGCAAGTTCAACGTGACGGCCAAGGGCGGCCAGATCGAGAAGAACTATTTCGACTGGGCGATCTCGCGGCCGTATCTGTTCCTGCTGTTGCTGAACCTGATCGGCTTCTGCGTGGGCCTCGCGCACATCTATCTGAACTGGCACGTGCGCAGCGTGGTCCAGACTACCGTCCTGAATCTCGCGTGGACCACATACAACATGCTGATTCTTGGCGCGAGCGTGGCCGCCGCGAGCGAGCGGCGCCAGATTCGCGCGGTGCACCGCGTGGCGATGAAGATGCCGGTGATGCTCAAGTTCTCGACCGGCCGCACGCTCGCCTGCGAAACCATCGACTACTCGGAAGGCGGCGTCGGCGTGGCGCTGCCGGCCGCGATCCAGGTGCCGATGCACGAGCGCGTCACGGTGTCGCTGTTTCGCGGCGACGAGGAATACGCGTTTCCCGCGACCGTCGGCTTCACCGCGCCGGGGCGCGTGGGCCTGCGCTTTTCGGCGCTCACGCGCGAGCAGGAGTACGAGTTCGTCAAGACCACTTTCGCGCGCGCGGACGCGTGGACCGGCTGGGCCGAAGGCCGTCAGCAGGACACGCCGCTGCGCGGTCTGTCGCACGTGCTGAGGGTCGGCGCGCGCGGCATCGGCGGGCTGTTCGAACATCTTTACGCCGACCTTCGCAGTTCGATGAAAAGCCGTCCGGTGGACGTCAAGAAGCTAAAAACCAAAGACTGATCAATGGGCAACAGGATGGCGAAGGACAAGATCGAACGCTCGGATCACGAGCGCGGCAGGACCGGATTACACACCTTGGCAGCGCGCCGCGTCGGACGCTCCGGCTCGGGACGGCTGATGCGCGGCCTCGCCTGCTGGCTCGCGTTGCAGACCGCGCTGGCCGCGCCGCTGGCGTCGGCGGCTGAAATGGTCGCGGCAACTGGCGCAAGCGCCGCGCCGGCTACCGGCCAGGCCGCCGCCACGCAGGC
>NZ_NPIH01000256.1 GCF_012275575.1 Paraburkholderia sp. SG-MS1
CAAGTCTCATTGAGCAGTACGGCCCACGCGAGTCGATGGAATACGACGTCGTGATCGTCGGCGGCGGCCCGGCTGGCCTGTCCGCGGCGATCCGCCTGAAACAGCTGGCGGCTGAAAAAGGCGTCGAGCTGGGCGTGTGCGTACTGGAAAAGGGCTCGGAGATCGGGGCGCATATCCTGTCGGGCGCGGTGATGGACCCGCGCGCGATCACCGAACTGATTCCGGACTGGAAAGAAAAAGGTGCGCCGCTGACGGTGGACGTGACCGAGGACAAATTCCTCTTCCTGACCGAAACCGGCTCGAAGAGCGTGCCGACCTGGGCGCTGCCGGATAACTTCAAGAATCACGGCAACTATGTGATCAGCCTCGCGAACGTCACGCGCTGGCTCGGCCAGCAGGCCGAAGCGCTCGGCGTCGAAATCTTCCCGGGCTTTCCGGCTGCCGAGGTGCTGTACAACGACGATGGTTCCGTCAAAGGCGTGGCCACCGGCAACCTCGGCATCGGCAAGGACGGCGAGCCGACAGAAAACTTCCAGCTCGGCATGGAGCTGCACGCGAAGTACACGCTGTTCTGCGAAGGCGCGCGCGGCCATCTCGGCCGTCAGCTGAACGACAAATTCAAGTTGCGCGACGGCGTCGATCCGCAGGTCTACGGCATCGGCATCAAGGAGCTGTGGGAAATCGATCCGGCCAGGCACAAGCCCGGTCTGGTGATGCACACGGCCGGCTGGCCGCTGCAGAACGATACGTACGGCGGCTCGTTCCTCTATCACATGGATAACAACCAGGTGGTGGTCGGCTTCGTGGTCGGACTCGGCTACTCGAATCCGTATCTGTCGCCGTTCGAGGAATTCCAGCGCTACAAGACGCATCCGGCAATCCGCGCGGTGCTCGAAGGCGGCAAGCGCGTCTCGTACGGCGCGCGGGCGATTACCGCCGGTGGCCTGATGTCGCTGCCGAAGCTGGTGTTCCCCGGTGGCGCGCTGGTCGGCGACGACGCGGGCTTCCTGAATGCATCGCGGATCAAGGGCTCGCATGCGGCGATCAAGACCGGCATGCTGGCCGCCGAGGCCGCGTTCGATGCCGTGCAGGCGGGTCGCACCAGCGACGAACTCACGGCCTATCCGGAGAGCTTCAAGACGTCGTGGCTGCATACCGAGCTGTACCGCGCGCGTAATTTCAAGCAGTGGATGAGCAAGGGCCTCTACCTCGGCACGCTGATGGTCGGCATCGAGCAGAAGCTGCTGGGCGGCAACGTGCCGTGGACGCTGCATCACCAGCATTCCGATCACGAGATGCTCAAGCCCGCTTCGCAGTGCACCCCGATCACGTATCCGAAGCCGGACGGCAAGCTCACGTTCGACCGTTTGTCTTCGGTGTTCATCTCGAACACGAATCACGAGGAGAACCAGCCGGCGCACCTGACGCTGAAAGATCCGTCGGTGCCGGTGAATGTGAACTGGCAGACCTATGCCGGTCCGGAGTCGCGCTATTGCCCCGCGGCGGTGTACGAGTTCGTCAGGAACGACGACGGCAGCGAGCGGCTCGTGATCAATGCGCAGAACTGCGTGCACTGCAAGACCTGCGACATCAAGGACCCGACGCAGAATATCGTGTGGGTCACGCCGGAAGGGGGTGGCGGGCCGAACTATCCGAATATGTGAGTGACCAGGCGGGCATCGAAGACGATTCCCGTATACACAATTAGAACGAAAAAGTGCCGCGTGTCACGAGAACGACTTCTAGTGACACTCGGCACTTCCATTTGGGAAGTTCGGTAGGAACCCGAAAGGATGAACAGCTTTTTTAACTTGCAGTGTTCGTAGCGGGAAATCTGCAAGAACAGGCCAGGGCAGCCGGGGATCCAACAAGCCATGTGGTCTTCGGCGAAAGTATGGCCACGGAACCGCAACACATGTGCACGGCACATGTAGCCGCCATGCACGGCGGTGTCTCCGAAAACAGCGCCGGCGCGAACCGTGAGCCACCCATGTAGCGGGACTCGAAGTTCTTCTGATTCAACGTCGGGCTTTCGCTCCAGCGAAAGCCCGAACGGATCTCGACACAGACAGTGAGGTCGACTCGTCCCCCGTGCGCTCCGCGCCGGCTACAGCAGCTTACATACCGCCAAACGGCTTCTCCACGGTCAACTTGTTGGTGACCGAAGTGACTCCGGGAACACCCCTCGCGATCTCCGCGACTCTGCCCACCTGGGACACGTCCTCGACCGTGCCACTCAGCGTCACCGCGCCGTCTTTGGCGACCACGCTAATGTTGCCGGCGCTGATGTCCTTCTGCTTCGCGATCGCGTTATAAACCTGCCGACGCAGCGCGCGATTCGCCTTCCGTCCTGCGGGCACGGTTGCCGACCCCGATGCCGCCGTCACCGACGCGCCGAGCGGTGCGCTGGTCTGGGCCCATGCACTCATGCACGCCGCCACGACGACGAGTCCAACAGCCAGCTTGAAAGTCTGAATGCTCTTCATTGAATACTCCGGTTGTGGATAGCGGAATCAGAAGGTATGGCGAATGCCGATCATGGCCGCCGTGGTCGAGACGCCCGGCGCAACCGGAACCCCATAGATGATCGTCTGGTTCATGGTCCCCTTGTTGTCGACGTAGCCCACCTGCGCATACGCACGAGTCCGCTGGGACAGGTTGTATTCCGCACCCACCGCGATTTCGCTCGAGTGATTGTCCGAATGATTCCGGTCCTTCAGGTAGTAGAAGCCGGAAGTGATTTTGAAGCGCGTATTGAACTGATAGCCGAGACCGGCCGAAATCATTTCGAAGTCCGCAGTATCGCTGTGCGCCGGGTTCTTGCCCACGCCGTACGAGCCGGATAACGAGAATCCAGCGATCGTGTACATCGCGCCGAAATAGTAGAAACGGTTGTTGGCCTGGCCCGTCGCGGGCACGGCAGGCGCTGCCGGATAGTTCAGCGGATAGGGATTCGTGTCGTGTCCGTTGTAATACACGGCCGCGAGATTCAAACCATAGTTCGAGTACTTGAGCACCGCCGACTCGCGCGTGCCGCCCTGAAAGTGACCGGCCACGCCGCCCGGCGCATATTCGAGCGCGAGCGACGCGCCATAGAATTTCGGCGAGTTGTACACCAGTGCATTGCTGTCGTACAGCGCGCCGATCGGGGCATTCGTGCTGGTGCCGGGCCACCCGGCCGCCTGATTGACGCCGAGCCACGCAGTCAGAATACTGCCGAAGTACTGCGCGCCGCGGACATCGGTTTCCGACATCGCGTAGATCATCGGGATGATCTGCCGACCGGCGTCGAATGTGCCGAATGGGCCCGATGCGCCAATCGTCGCGAACTGGTTGAAGATCGCGACCGCGCCGGGGGTGTCGGACAGACCGGCCTTGCCGGTCGTCGTATTGAACGAGCTCTGCAGCTTGAAATTGATCTTGTAGCCGCCGCCGATATCCTCGCTTCCCTTCATGCCCCAGAAGCTGGAATAGATGCCGCCGTCCTTGAGCTGATAGACGTGCCCCAGGTTGCGGGCGGTGGGCTGGAACGTCGCCGCCGAGGTGCTCTGATACAGCAATCCGGTATCAAGCACACCATAGAGCGTAACCGTCGATTGGGCCTGGGCGGCGCTGACGAACATCAGCAGCGCCGCAGCGCTGCTCAACTTCAACTTCGATTTCATTCTGTCTCCTTTGGTTTTTTGGGTTTATGGTTTGAATTCATCCGCGCTGCATTCAGGTAGGCGCGTGATCCTTACACGTAGTAGTTCCCGTACTGCTCGCGCAACTGGTGCTTGAGCACCTTGCCTGTCGCGCCGAGCGGAACCGACTCGACGAAAATTACGGCGTCCGGCTTCCACCACTTCGCAATCTTGCCGTCGAGGAACGCGAGCAATTCGCCTGCGGTGAGCGTGCCGCCAGGCTGTCTAACGACCAGCAGCAGCGGCCGTTCGTCCCACTTCGGATGACGCGCGGCGATGCAGACCGCCATCGTTACTTGCGGATGCAGGCACGCGACGTTTTCGATGTCGGCCGAGCTGATCCATTCGCCGCCGGACTTGATGACGTCCTTGCTGCGATCCGTGATCTGCATGAAGCCGTCGGCATCGATCTTCGCCACGTCGCCGGTCGGAAACCAGCCGTCACGCAGCGGCGACACGTCGTCGCCGCGAAAGTACTGCCGCGTCACCCACTGACCGCGCACCAGCAGGTCGCCGGCCGCCTTGCCGTCCCATGGCAATTCGTCGCCCTGCGGGTCGACGATCTTCATGTCGATGCCGAACACGGAGCGGCCCTGCCTCGCCTGAACCGCGTAGCGGTCATTGCCGGACAGCGCGCGCTGATGCGCCTTGAAGCTGCATACCGTGCCGACCGGGCTCAATTCCGTCATGCCCCACGCGTGTAGCACGTCGACGTGATAGCGCTCCTGGAACTCCATCGTCATCGCCGTCGGACACGGCGCGCCGCCGATGATCGTACGGCGCATCGACGAGAAAGCGCCGTTGCGTTCGGCGACATGGGAGAGCAGTCCCTGCCAGACCGTCGGCACGCCGGCCGACAGCGTGACCTGTTCCGTCTCGATCAGTTCGTAGAGCGACTGGCCGTCGAGCGCCGGCCCCGGAAACACCAGCTTCGCGCCGACCATGCAGGCGATGTAAGGCAGGCCCCATGCATTCACATGGAACATCGGGACCACGGGAAGGATTACGTCCCGTGCGGAACAGTTCAGCGAGTCGGGCAGCGCCGCGGCATACGTGTGCAGCAATGTCGAGCGATGGCTGTAGAGCACGCCCTTCGGATTACCGGTGGTGCCGGAGGTGTAGCAAAGCGACGACGCACTGTTCTCATCGAGCAGCGGCCAGTCGAACTCGTCGCTCTGGAGATCGATCAGGTCCTCGTAGCACATCAGCATGCTCGACTCGCTACACGTCTGCTGCATGTGCTCACGATCGGTCATCGCCACGAAGACCTTCGGGCTTTTGACGCGAGACGCGATGCTCTCGATCAAGGGCAGAAAAGTCAGATCGAAAAACACCACGCGGTCTTCCGCGTGCTCGATGATGTAGGCGAGCTGGTCGACGTGCAGCCGGGGATTGAGCGTATGCAACACCGAGCCGGACCCCGACACCGCGAAGTACAGCTCCATGTGCCGGTAGCCATTCCACGCCAGCGTCCCGACGCGCTCGCCGGGCTCGATGCCGAGCGCCGCGAGGGCATTGGCCATGCGGCGGGCGCGTTGCGCAAGATCCCGATAGCGGTAGCGGTGAATGTCTCCTTCTACGCGTCGCGAGACGATTTCCTGATCGCCGTGATGACGATCGGCGTGTACGAGCAGCGATGCCACCAGTAGTGGTTGCTGCATCATCAAACCTTGCATCCTTGTTCTCCTGAATATTCGTGTGGCCTCGCGCGGTGGGGTCCGTCGGTACGGCCTCGCGCCGCGCATTGCGACACCTTCCGATTGGCGATGACCACGCGCGCAATCCGTCACCGCAGGCTTGCCGCGGTTCTTCCAGATCGGCGTGTAGGGCGGGTCAACTAGCCGCCGGCGCGAAGCCCCGTCGGCCAGACCCCTATCGTTGAAAAGCAGCGCGTAATCGCTTAGCGGCCGGCCCGGTCGCGCAGTGCGTCCAGCCGGTCCAGATCGACGGCGTAGTTGCGCTTGCCGATAAAAAACGCGACCGCGGCGATCAGCGACGCGAACGGAACCAGTTGCAACGCGCCGAGCAGGCCGATCCGGTCGGCGACGATGCCCGTCAGAATCGCGGCAGGCGCGAGGCCCAGCAGATTGTTCGCTAGCGTCAGCGTGGCGAACGCGGACGAATGAATGGACGGCGGCGTGAGGTTCGCCACCATGGCGCCCGAGGGACCGCTCGCGCCGGCGCTGCAGAACATGCCCGCGCCGATCAGCACGAGTTGCAGCGGACCCGCCGGCAGGTAAATACCGATCGCGAGCAGCGAGAAACTCGCGAGGCAGATCGCGATTGCGGTGCCCCACTTTCTTTCCCGTGAATGCTTGCCGAGCCGGTCGGCCAGATTGCCGCACACCACCATGCCAAGGCCCGTCACCAGCACGAACACGGCGGCGCCCATGGCAGCCTTGCCGGTCGCCATCCCGTAGTAGCGGTTCAGGAAGCTTGGCATCCACGCCCACAGCGCAGCAGGCACCAGCAGATGAACGCCGCTGCCGACGTAGGCGCATACGACGGACTTCGTCGAAAACAGCCCCTTCATCAGCGCGCGAAAACTCATGCGCACACCGAGCCCCTGATTGCCCATGCTTGCCACCTGAAGCGGCGCAAGACGCTTTTCGGTGACGACGAACCAATAGATCACGACGAGCACGATTCCCACGGCCGCCATCGCGCCGAATGCGGGACGCCAGCCCAGCTGCGCGGCGACCGCGCCGCCGAGCGCCATGCCCAGCACCGAGCCAAACGCGCCGCCCGCCATGAAGGTGCCGGTGAGCGTGGCGCGCAGTCGCACCGGAAAGATGCTCAGGACAACCGCGATACCCACGCTGCCGTAAGCGGCTTCGCCGATGCCGACGAAGGCACGCGCTAGCAGCATTTCGCCGTAGTTCGTCGCGATCGCGCAGCCTAGCGTCGCGAGACTCCACATCGCCGCCATCAGCACGATGCTTTTCACGCGACCCCAGCGGTCAGCCAGCACCGACAGCGGGAACGTGAGCAAGCCGACCATCAGGGCGACCACACTGCTGAGCGAACCCAACCGCGTGTCGGAGAGACCCCAAGCCGCCTTGAGCAGCGGAAACACCGCATTCAACACCTGCCGCGACATGTAGTCGGAAAGCAGCAAGCCGACCGTCAAGGCGAATACGACCCAGGCATACGGGCGTACATCGGCTCGTGTTGCTGGAACTTCTCCCGTGGTGGGCTCAACGTGCTGCATGAGCATCATTTGTCTCCTTCGTGTCTATCTCGTGTTTATCTGATGGGCCGCCGTCTTGCTGCGCAGCAGTCGATGGCCGATTCTGGATATCGCGTCGCCCTTCGCGGCGCGTCGGCAGGCATCCACCTCGTCATCCCGCCTCGTTGAAACGGTCTTGCCGGTGGCAGTCCCCCACCGCCGGTTCACGCGTCAAGCGCCTGAAAATATTCCCAAGCGAAACTCACATCCTGCTCGCACAATACGACCATCGCGCATTACACTTTTATGATCAAGCGCCATCCTTTTAGCGGCCGATGCCACTGCGCGTAAACACCGGTATTCGTTGCCGCAGGCATCTGACGCCGGAAGGCGAGACGCTCCCCGTATGGGAGCTGCGGAGACAATGCGATGGAAACGATGTTGCGCTCGGTAGCGATGAGCGGCTATTTCGATGTGACACGGCGGCTCGGACTGAATCCGGTCGAACTCGTCCAGCAGGCGGGGATCGATCCCGCAGCACTCGCGAATCCCGATGATCGCGTCCCGGCCGCCGCGTGCTGCTGGCTGCTCGAACTCACGGCCGACAAGGCCTCGTGCCCCACGTTCGCGCTGCAGATGGCGGAGACCCGGCAGAAGTTCGGCACCGGCGTAGTCAATGTGTTACTCGCGCACAAACGCACGCTGCGCGAGGTGCTGCGGGCCGCCGCCGAATTCCGCCACCTGCTCAACGAAGCGCTGGCGGTCTACATCGAAGACGCGGGAGAGACCGTCACCATCCGGGAGGAACTGGCCGTCACTCCGGGT
>NZ_NPIH01000257.1 GCF_012275575.1 Paraburkholderia sp. SG-MS1
GTGTGCGCCGGAGAGGGCTACGTCGGCGGGATGGTCGGGGGTTTGCTCTCTCCCGGTGGATTCGCGGCTCTCGGCTCGAAGGTCCGCGGCGGGTTGCCCAACCGCGCGCCCGTCCGCTCCCGATGGCCCAACGGCCCGTTCATCCGCTGCGGGTTGAGCCACGCCGTGCTCGCCGGAAGCAGGGCTCGCGGCGAATCGGCTCTCGGCCCGCGCTCTCACGACTGAATGTCCGGCCACGCGCTGCGCCGCATTGCCGCTGTCCGCCGGAGCACCTTGGCGAGCCGCCATCCACTTCGCACTGTCGCCGGACGCAGCGCCAAAGACTGGCCAAACCACGATCGACAGAACTGCGCCGATCAGCGCAAAACCGATCCACCCCACCGTCGCGCCGTAGCCGCCTGCTGCGCTCACCAGCAAGCCGGTCCCCGCGATCCCCACCCCCGGTCCGGTATAAATCACCCCACTCCACTGCTGCGCCCCCAGTTCGGCGAGTCGCCGCAGGCCCCACTGGGACGCGAAGACGAACGTCCACGCACTCACAGCACCGGCGACAAAGCGTACCAACGCCCACACCCAGAACTGGCTTGTGACGCCCATCGCGAGCGTCAGCAGAACCGTCAGGACGAGCCCCGCACGCACCATGCGCGCCGGTTCGACCCGCAAAGCGGCGCAACTGACCGCGCCGATGAAATAACCCGCGTAGTTGAACGATGCCAGCCAGCCGCCCTGCTGGATGTCGAGCTGCGGCTGACCGAGCGCGCCGCCATGCAGCATCAGCGGCAGTAGGGGCGTGAACGCGAATCGCCCGATGCCGAGCGTGACGGCCAGCGTCGCCATGCAGGCGAGCGCCGCACGGCGCGCGGCATGGGGCTCGGAAAAGCGATCGTACGTACGGGAAACGAGGTCGGTCATGATCGGAAACAAATGACGGTGAGGCGGGCCGGCGCAGCGTCCGGGTCGATGGGTCAAATGCATATTAGCTTGACCTTTCAATCACGAAAAATGAATAATTAGGATGTCAGTCATCGCTTGGAGAGAATCATGGATCTGGCGGCCTTGACCATTTTTCGCGCGGTCGTGCGGGAAAACGGCGTGACGCGCGCCGCTGCCAAGCTCAATCGCGTGCAGTCGAACGTGACCACGCGCATCAAGCAGCTTGAGGAGCAGCTCGGCACCGACCTGTTCATCCGCGACGGCCGGCGGCTCGTCCTGACGCCGGCGGGCGAAACGCTGCTGCCCTACGCCGAGCGCCTGCTCGCGCTCGCCGACGAGGCGCGTCATGCGGTGCGCGAGGATCGTCCGAGCGGACGCTTGCGGTTGGGCACGATGGAGAGCGTCGCGGCGACGCGCCTGCCCGCCCTGCTCGCGCAATATCACCAGCAATGGCCCGCCGTCGCCCTGGAACTGGAGACCGGCACGACCGGCAAACTGATCGAGCGGGTGCGCGAGTTCGAAGTGGATGCAGCGCTCGTGGCGACGCCGCTGGACCCGGCTTCGCTCGGCGACCTGTTCGAAACGGTGTCGGTCTTCAAGGAAGAGCTGGTGATGCTCACACCCCGCGGACATCGGCCGATACAGGAAGTGCGCGACGTGGCGCTATCGACGCTGATTGCGTTCGAGCGTGGCTGTGCGTACCGGGCTTATATCGAAAAATGGTATCTGGAGCACGGCGTGAGACCCGCGCGCGTGCTGGAGCTCGGCTCGTATCACGCGATCGTCGCGTGCGTGGCAGCCGGTGCGGGCGTGGCGGTGGCGCCGCGCTCAGTGCTGGATCTGCAGACCGACGCCAGCAATATCGCGGTGCACGAACTGCCCGATATCGGGACGATCGAGACGCTGCTCGTGTGGCGACGCGGGCATTTTTCGTCCGCGCTCAATGCGCTGCGGCGCACGCTCGTGGCAGCCGAGGAAGGAGGTGTGGCCGCGCCGATGGACACAGTGGCCGGAAGGGACACAGCGCTAGCGACCGCCAAGGCAACGGCCGCAAACGTGGGCGCCGCATGAGCATTGCTAGCGGCACCGCAACAACCGCCAAAGCCGAATCCGCATGAGCGTCGGGAGCCGCCCGCAGACCCACCGCGGGCGAACCCGTGAATCACGCCGCGTCAGCACATGCCTCGCGCGACGACGGCACGAAAAAAACTGGGCCACGCGGCACGCCCGGTTTTGGCGCCCCGCATGGCCCGCACGGTTCAATCAGACTCGAATCAGAGCTGGCCTTCGACCCAGCTCTTCACGCCAGCCAGCGCAGCAGGCAGATTCGCCGGCTCGGTACCGCCAGCCTGCGCCATGTCCGGGCGGCCGCCGCCCTTGCCGCCAACTTGCTGCGCGACGAAGTTGACCAGCTCACCCGCCTTGACCTTCCTGCTTGCATCGGCGGTCACACCGGCGATCAGGCTCACCTTGCCGCCTTCGACCGAAGCCAGCACGATCGCCGCGCTCTTGAGCTTGTCCTTGAGCTTGTCGACCGTCTCGCGCAACGTTTTGACGTCCGCGCCGTCGAGCGTGGCCGCCAGCACGTGCACGCCGGCGACTTCGATCGCCTGCCCGGCCAGCTCATCGCCCTGGCTCGACGCGAGCTTCGACTTCAACGCGCTCAATTCCTTCTCCAGCGACTTCACCTGGTCCTGCACCTGGCTGATCCGCTGCGTCAGCTCCGACGGCTGCGCCTTCAACACCGCCGCGGCCGCTTTGATGCGCGCGTCGAGGTCCTGCACGAAGCGCACCGCGTTGTCGCCCGTAATCGCTTCCACGCGACGAATACCCGCCGCCACGCCGCCTTCCATCACGATCTTGAAGAGTCCGATGTCGCCAGTGCGATGCACGTGCGTGCCGCCGCACAGCTCACGCGAAAAACCGAGGTCGAGCACGCGCACTTCGTCGCCGTATTTTTCGCCGAACAGCGCCATCGCGCCGCCCTTCACCGCTTCGTCGTAGGGCATCAGACGCACGATGCCCGGCGCGTTCGCCAGCACTTCGGCGTTGACGATCTCTTCGACGCGGCGAATCTGCTCGTCCGTCATCGGCGCGTTGTGCGCGAAGTCAAAACGGGTCTTGTCGGCGTCGACGAGCGAGCCCTTCTGCTGCACGTGCGAACCGAGCACTTCACGCAGCGCCTTGTGCATCAGGTGCGTGGCCGAGTGATTGCGCTCCGTGCGGGCGCGGCGCACCGCGTCGATTTCCGCCTTCACGACGTCGCCCACCTTCAGCGTGCCCTGCTCGAGCGTGCCGTGATGGCCTACCACGTCAGCTTGCACCTTCAACGTGTCAGCGACGGCAAAGCGCACGCTGGCGTTCGCGAGCAAGCCCTGGTCGCCGACCTGGCCGCCCGACTCCGCGTAGAACGGTGTGTGATCGAGCACGACGACAGCCTGCTGGCCCTGCGCCACTTGCTGCACCGATGCACCGTCCACGTACAGCGCGATCACTTTGGCGTCGTCGAAGACGATTTCTTCGTAGCCGTGGAACGTGGTCTTCGCGCCCGAGTATTCGAGGCCTTGCGCCATCTTGAACTTGCCCGCCGCGCGCGCCTGTTCGCGCTGGCGCGCCATCGCTTCGTCGAAGGCCGGTTCGTCGACCGTCACTCCGCGCTCGCGGCATACGTCCGCGGTCAGGTCCAGCGGGAAACCGTAGGTGTCGTGCAGTTTGAACGCGAGTTCGCCGTCGAGCGTCTTGCCGCCCTTCGCTTCGAGGTCGGCCAGCGCCGCGTCGAGAATCGACATGCCATGCTCGATGGTCTCGAAGAAACGTTCTTCTTCCTGACGCAGGACATCGGTAACGCGCTGCTCTGCTTCTTTCAGTTCCGGATACGCGCCGCCCATCTGCGCGACGAGGTCCGCGACCATGCGATGGAAGAACGAACCCTTCTTGCCCAGCTTGTAGCCGTGGCGGATCGCGCGGCGCACGATCCGGCGCAGCACGTAGCCGCGGCCTTCGTTGCCCGGGATCACGCCGTCGACGATCAGGAACGAGCACGCGCGGATGTGATCCGCGATCACCTTCAGCGAGTTGTTGCTCAGGTCGCTTACGCCGGTTTCGCGGCCCGCCGCCTCGATGAGCGCCTGGAACAGGTCGATCTCGTAGTTGCTGTGCACGTGCTGCAGCACTGCGGCGATACGCTCCAGACCCATGCCGGTGTCCACGCACTGCTTGGGCAGCGGCGTCATGTTGCCCTGCGCGTCGCGGTTGAACTGCATGAACACGAGATTCCAGATCTCGATGTAGCGGTCGCCGTCTTCTTCAGGCGATCCCGGGGGGCCGCCCCACACGTCCGGGCCGTGGTCGTAGAAAATTTCCGAGCACGGACCGCACGGGCCGGTGTCGGCCATCTGCCAGAAGTTGTCCGACGCGTAGCGCGCGCCCTTGTTGTCGCCGATGCGGATGATGCGCTCGACCGGCACGCCCACTTCCTTCGCCCAGATGTCGTGCGCTTCGTCGTCTTCGTGATAGACGGTGACCCAGAGCTTTTCCTTCGGCAACTGGTAGACGCCTGTCAGCAACTCCCACGCGTAGTGGATCGCGTCGCGCTTGAAGTAGTCGCCGAAGGAGAAGTTGCCCAGCATTTCGAAGAACGTATGGTGACGCGCGGTATAGCCGACGTTTTCGAGATCGTTGTGCTTGCCGCCCGCGCGCACGCTGCGCTGCGCGGTGGTGGCACGCGAATACGGACGCGATTCCGCGCCGAGGAACACATCTTTGAACTGCACCATTCCCGAATTGGTGAAGAGCAGTGTCGGGTCGTTGCCGGGCACAAGGCTCGACGAGCGAACGATCGTATGGCCCTTCGATTCGAAGAACTTGAGGAATTTCTCGCGGATTTCGGCGGCTTTCATAGCGTGCGGGGGACGGTCCTGGCTGTTACCGGGCGGCATCGTGGGATGCGCCAACTGTTTGTTTCTTAAACGACTGATTATACGGGATCGGCGCGGCGGCGCGGCAGCCCGCCCCGCACGGTTAGCCGTTTGGCCAGGTTTGGCTGGGTAGCCGGTTATACCGGGAGATGTGCGGGGGGATGTGCGGATACGCGCCGGCGAGGTGCGGCCTACATGCGATTCGTCCTATGACGTTCGGCTGACTGCGCCGGCATGCGGGAATCGCTTAAGATTGCCCCCATCCGCGGCGCCTTGCGCGCCGCCTGGGCTACCTAGGAGACATTCAACAAGATGGGCGCTCTCAGTCATATCCGCGTGCTGGACCTCACTCGCGTGCTCGCCGGGCCCTGGTGCGCGCAGACGCTCGCCGATTTCGGCGCCGACGTCATCAAGATCGAACGTCCCGAAGTCGGCGACGACACTCGCCACTGGGGGCCTCCGTATCTCAAGACACCGGAAGGCGCGGACACGCGCGAGGCCGCTTACTACCTCGCGGCGAATCGCAACAAGCGCTCGGTGACGGTCGATATCGCATCGCCCGAGGGCCAGCGGATCATCCGCGAACTGGCCGCGCAGAGCGACGTGGTTCTGGAGAACTACAAGGTTGGCCAGTTAAAGAAGTACGGGCTCGACTACGCGTCGCTCAAGAAAGTGAAGCCCGACCTGATCTACTGCTCGGTGACCGGCTTCGGACAGACGGGCCCCTATGCGCAGCGCGCCGGCTACGACTTCATCGTGCAGGGAATCGGCGGCTTCATGAGCATTACCGGCGAGCGCGACGGCCAGCCGGGCGGCGGCCCGCAAAAGGCCGGCGTCGCGATCGCCGACCTGATGACCGGCATGTATTCGACCATCGCCGTGCTTACCGCGCTCACGCACCGCGACCGCACCGGCGAAGGGCAGTACATCGATATGGCGCTGCTCGACGTGCAGGTCGCGATGCTCGCCAACATGAATTCGAACTACCTGGCGAGCGGCCAGCCGCCGGTGCGCTGGGGCAACGCGCATCCGAACATCGTGCCCTACCAGACCTTCCAGACCAGCGACGGCTGGATCATCGTCGCGGTCGGCAACGACGGGCAGTTTCGCAAATTCGTCGAAGCGGGCGGTCGCCCCGAACTCGCCGACGACGAGCGTTTCGCGACCAACCCGGCGCGCGTGCGTCATCGCGACATCCTCGTGCCGATCCTCTCCGATATGGTTCGACTGCAGGGCAAGCAGCAGTGGATCGCCGCGCTCGAGGCGGCCGGCGTGCCCTGTGGGCCGATCAACGATCTCGGCGAGGTATTCGAGAACGAGCACGTGGTGGCGCGCGGGATGCGGGTCGATCTGCCGCATCCGTCGGGGGGCACGGTCAAGCTGGTGCGCAATCCGATCAACATGAGCGGCACACCGCCCGAGGCGCTGGCGCACCCGCCTATGCTCGGCGAGCACACCGCGAACATTCTGCGCGACATGCTCGGCTATGACGACGCGAAGGTCGCGCAGCTGCGGGCGAAGTCCGTGATCTGAGTGGGGCGGGCGTGGCGCGGCGGCAGAGCTCGGAGCGGTGACGTGGTGGCGGCTTGATGGCTCGATCGTGAAGCGGGTGCCGCATCCTGCGCCATACAGTGATCACGCCTCGCGTCGGCCGCGCTGGCGGCGCATTGCGATGCACGCCGTCGCACCGACGCCCGGCTCAACCCGGCGCGACCACCGAGGCCATGTGCTCGGCAAGTGCGGAGTGCGGCCGAACACGCCGGCAATGACGGCAATGACGGCATCGTCAAGCAATGGGCAATGGCTGCCCGGGGTTCGGCGAGCGGCGCCAAGACGCCGAGCCCGAAATGGCCATAGCGCCGGTCAGTGACAGTTGTGAGCGAGCCTTATTTGAAGTTCACCAGAAAGGTAGCGATGGTATTGACGGCCCCTGGCGTGACGGTAGCCGTGGTCTGCCGCATCCGCGCATAAAACATCAGGCTTGCTGTTTTGTTCGAGGTCGTAATACCCGAATTAGTCCAGTTGGTCGTCAAATCATTGTTTCTGAGTAAGGTGCGGCGGGTGGTGCCATTGNCCACCGCCACTCCCGTGGCATTGCCAGCACCGCTCATATTGCCGATCAGGTCGAGGCTGGTGGCGTCGGGATAATCAGTCGCAAAACCGTAATACACGCTGCCGCCGGAAATCATGCCCGGACAACTGATCGTGACTGGAATTGGCACGTTGCTGGTTGTTGTACCCACCGCGCTGAAAAATTTCAGTGGATAGGTCCCCAGATCGACGACGGTGTTCGACATGACGATCGGGTCGCACGGTGCGGAGGTCGATTGCGTGGGCGTGAGCTGAAAAAGCGCAAGGACATGGTTATAGTTCGCGCTTCCCCAGTTCGTAAAGCGCAGATTCATGCTCACCCGGTTGTACCCGCCAAAATTGCTGACCGAACCCGCCGTTGACTGTTTCTGAAGCTCGGTAGTGACGGTCAATGGGATCAACTGCATCAATCTCGCCAACGTCAGATTGTAGGTTCCGGCTGGCTGGGTGGTAAAGTTGGCGCTTGCCAGCGTAGGGTTCAGTGGGCCGCCGCCGACATCTGCAACATTGGGAATCGCATTGGCAAGGGTAATGGTATTGCCCGCTCCCGCGGTGCTCATCCACATGGACGAATTGCTGGTGTCGGTGCCAAGGGTGAAGCGGACATTGATATTGGGTGACAGCGTCAAGAGAAAACCAGGCGAGCCGCGGGGCGTCGGGTCGGTCTGATTGGCGACAATTGTTATCCTCAGATCGCCGGGCTTTCGGCATTGCAGGATGACGACCGAAGGATTATTCAACCCTGAGGACGGCGCGCTCCAGGCCGCCGTGGCGACGATGTCACCAACAGCTGCCGCGTAGGGAATCGCCACACTCGATCCGAAGTTCACCTGATTGACCGTGTTGATGGAGCCTGCCTGACTACTCGGCCGACAATCCGCATCGGCCGCATGCGCCATGGAGACTTTGCCTATCAGTAGCGTGGTAAAAACCACCGCTGTGGTCGTGTATTTGAGCAGATGCGCGATCATGTTGTTCATCATTCTCCCCTTTGGACGGCCGCACAAATCCCGGCGACATGTGTCATGGCACGGGTCTTTACCTGTTTCGGCAAGGCATAGGCATAGGTACATTGCTGCGTGCGCTGTTCGCCCCACTTGACGGTCCACGTCCCGGCGTCGTGTGCGCTGCGCACAAAAGCGCGGCTGCCTTGACCGAAGACACCGATCACCTCGTTGTCGTCGGCATACACGTCGGCACCCACGGGAACCGGTGCACCTGAGGACTGCTTCAGGTCGAGGAGCACGCCGCGCCCGTACTGCGTCGCGAACTTCAGAAGCACCCCAGCCCCGGCGTAAGGTGCGATTGCCTGACTCGTCTGCTTAAGTTCAATGTTCTGGTCCAGCCCTTCGGGCGAGAGCATCACTTCATTCATGCGGAACGGCGAGAGATACGGGACGACGGCGTAACCGAAGCGATTGACGTAGGTGTTGCTGGCGTTGGCCACCTTGGCGCCTTGCGCGCCCGGCGCCTCGACGATGGCGAACGATTCCCCGAGTGTGTGGCCCAAGGTCACGCCGCCCGGGTGCGCGACGACGCTGCCGGAGACCCCGCCCGAATACTGACGATAGCTGCCGGACTGCGACGCAGCCGCCTGCACGTCCATGTTGCTGAACTGACGCTGGACATTGCCGCCTATATTCGTCTGCCCCCCTGCCTGGTTGTAACCCACCTGCGCGCCATAGCTCAGCGAGTTGTCGGCCAACGCCGTGCCGAAGATCGAGGTTTGCGCGTTGTACCTGCCGCCGGTGCTCGCCAGGTTCGTGGTGGAGTTCAGCGTGTGAACGGACTGGTTGCCGAACGGAATCGTGACCGCCAGGAAGACGCTGTTCTGCTGCGTTTGCAAGTTGGGGCCGGCGAGCACGCGGCTGAAGTTGAGCGAGTAGCTGACGCCCCTGAACGTATTGGAATAACCTAGCTGGAGTTGCGTTGTCCGTCCGCTGGCACCCCATTGATTCGTCGTCGAGCCGACGACGTACAGTTGTCCATAGGTGCCGAGCGGCTGGCTCAGAGTCAGGTCGAAACGGCTCTTCGGGCGCGGCACGTCCGCCGGCGCGATGCCGTTCGCGTTGATCCGGTCGTTCATGTACGCGGTGTCGCGCAACGTCATGTAGCCGCTGGTCGAGTAGCGGTACGCGGCGACCGAAATGCTGGTGTCGCTGGAAGGCACGCGGTAGCTATGGGTCAGCTTGAAGCTCGTGCCCTGTCGTGTTCCCAGATGATGGAGCGTCGCATGCGACAGGGTCACATCGGCCGTCACCGCTCCGAATAGCGTGTTCAGGCCGATGCCGCCCATGCCAGCGAGGTAGTTGTCGGCAAGTTGCGTCGCCGCGTACGCTGTGACGAAGTTGTTCACGCCCCGGCTGTAGGTCAACTGGGTGAGCATCGGCTCGATGCTCAGGCTCGGATCGCGTAGCCGCCCAGCGGTCGCCGAATAACGCCACTGGCCTTCGCGCAGCATATCCGGCACCGAAGCGAAGGGAACAGCAAACGACTGCACGCTGCCGTCGGCTTCGGTCACGGTCACTTGCAGGTCACCGCCGTAGCCTGTCGGGTAGAGATCGTTCAGCTCGAAAGGGCCGGGCGGCACCGATGTTTCCAGCAGCACAAAGCCGCCTTGTCTGACTGTCACCTTGGCTTGCGTGCGGGCCACTCCGCGAATCACCGGAGCGTAGCCACGCTGGTCATCGGGAATCATCCGTTCGTCGGTGGCGATTTCGGCGCCGGTAAAGCCGATGCTGTCGAAGAACTGACCCGTGGTAAACGATTGGCCGACCACGACGCGGCTCTTGATCAGGGGCAAGCTCGCCTGGAGATAGGTCTGCGTGTTTTGCCAGTGGTAACCGTGGACCGAATCCCCGGTATAGCTGACCTGCGAGCGTAGCTGAGCCGGCCCGAGATTGAGACCGCTGCTGAGGCTCAGGTAATCGTTGCGAACCATGTGGCGCTCGCCGCTGCCGGACACAGACTGACTCGACCAATAGGTGTTGTAGTTATAGTTGGCAAACGCTACCGGCGCGCCCTGGTCCCAGAGTGCCGGGTCGACGAAGCCGCGGCTGCGTTTCGACAGGGCGATTTGCGGCACCTGCAGGTTCAGGCGCAACTGGGTGCTGTCGTATTCGCTGTACGCTTGCCCCCACAGCTGATTAAGGCGCACGCAGCCATCGCCTTGCTCGAAAAGCGCGAGTTGCGCCTCGTCAAGGTTTCCGAGCTCCAGCCCGAGTGAGGCCAGCATCGCTTTTGAGAAGCAGGCTTGGGGTGCGGTCTGTCCTTCGACGCGAACAAACATGACGTTGGCCGACGACATGCGATTGTTGTTCAGAAAGATGTCGACGAGGTGGGCGCCCGGGTCGAGGGGCGTTCCTTTGGAAAAGCGCGAAACGTCGACCTTCTGCGCGCCGGAAAGGAATACGTCATTGAAGATGACGGCGTCGCCGTCGTCCGGGACGGGCCGCGGCGCCATATCGGCCACTGCCCCGTCGGCGGCGAAGGCCGGAGCGCTCAGGACGTAGCCCGTGACGCCCGCCAGCGCGGTGACGAGCGCTTTGACTTTGAACGGCTGCATGGTCGCTCAGTCCTTCTTGGAGGACTGGGACGAGATGTTGCCATCCAGAGAAGCGGCTCCGGCAATCGCGGCGCCAATGTCGTCGATCAACTTGAATCGAACGCCTTGTACCCGTCCCGGAAGCCGGGTCGGCTTGAGCAGCGGGAAGGTCGCAGTCGTCCCCGGGGCGACCATATCGGTGGCGAGTTCATACGACGTCCCATCGGCGGTCACGTAGGCGTCCAGAAAAGACGCAAAAAATGTGGTCGGGTTGCGGACGGTCACGCTCATATGCTCGCCCTCCCCAGTGAGTTGCCACTGGAGCGCGCTGCCGAGATCCTTTGGCCCTTCGGCAAGCGCCGTCGGCCTGAAGAACAGCTTGATGCGGTTGCGCACGGCGATCTGCAAGGTATTCTGCTGTCCGGTCGCCGTCGGCTTCGGCGGAATCTCCAGTACGTTGAGCCAGAAAACCGATTCCTTGTCCTGGGGCAGTGCTTCGCCCGTGTAACTGATCCGCAGCACCTGCCCCTGGTGTGCGTTCATCCGGAAAACCGGTGGGGCGATCACAAACGGAACCTGCTGTTCAGCCACTGGCTTGTCTTCTCCTGTATCCAGCCACGCCTGGATCAGCAAGGGAATATTGCCTTCATTGCTCAACCGAACCAACGTGTCGCGCGAAGCCTCGTTGTAGACCACCCGTGTCCCGTAGATCAACACCGCCGCGTGCGACGACGCGATACCCAGCACCGCTAGCAGGAAAACAGCACTCAGCTTTTGTAGAATTCGCATATCACATTTACTTTAATAAGGATCACTGAGCATGACGCACTTCATAAACCACGCCGCAGTCCTGTTCAGTGCTCCCTCGTCTTCCGTGGCAGGGGCGGCATGCACACCGGCGCGCCCCTGCCAGCCATCCGCTAAAACGCTTACTGATACGACAGGGTGTAGGTCGCGTTCGCGTTGGCGGTGCCCACCGTCGCCACACCCGTCGCGACGTACCAGGCGTTGTACTTCAGGGTCGCCGCGCCGCTCGTCAGCGTCTGGTAAGCACTGGCCGCCGGCAGCTGGCCAAACTTGTTGTCGGTATCGGTGACATCAAAAATGGCCACCTGAACGTTGGTCGCGCCGCTTGTGGCATCCAGCGGCAGGTGACCGGTCACTGGA
Source organism: Paraburkholderia sp. SG-MS1 (assembly GCF_012275575.1). Lineage (GTDB taxonomy): Bacteria > Pseudomonadota > Gammaproteobacteria > Burkholderiales > Burkholderiaceae > Paraburkholderia. Next base: position 11,653 of record NZ_NPIH01000257.1, read on the forward strand.
TCTACCAGACCCGACTCGAACTTGGCCGCAACCTTCGTTGAACCACCGGAACAGCCGGTCAGCGCGATCTGAAACGGCGTCTGTCCTGCCCGCTGGCCGGCCGAGGCAAGGGCGCTCGCCGGCACGTCGCCGAGAGGGATCGCCAGGTCCGGCGCGTTGGCGTTGATCACACAGCTGTTGGCCGTGATGTTGCCGGTGAAATTCAACGTGCCGTCGGCGGCATGAGCGGCCGGAGCCAAGGCCACAAAAGCTGCAACCGCAGCCAGGGCGGGGGTAATTTTTTTCACGTGTAACTCCCAAGGGTTGGGGAAAGAACGCCGTACTCATTTGCGGCCGGCGGATTATTAGTGAACCGGACGCAGGAAACCATCGAACTAATTCGGTTTTTTCGGGCAAATGTCATGTGAAGCGTCCCGGGGTTTCCGGGGCCTCCAACGCTTGAGAAAATTGGTGCTGCGAAAAACACCAAGAAGAAGTGCCCGGAGCGCTCGAGCGTATCGGGGCGCTATACAGGATCTAAGAAATGATTCGGGCAAACCGCCCGACGAGCGCCGCGCGCATCGCCACGAGCATGCATGGCCGCTGCGCGATCGCTTCCACGCGTGGCTCACCACGACGCTGGGAACGCTCTCGCAAATCGATACAAGTCAGGCGATCCTCTATGCGTTGAACCGGTGCCAGGCGCTCACGCGCTTTTGCGATGCCGCCAATTCGAAACGGGCATTTGCCAGTCGAGTGCGCGCTACGCGGGGCGGCCATCGGTCGCCGTAGCTGTCTGTTTGCTGGAGCAGACTGTGGCGGCGAATGTGCCGCTGCCATCTACAGCCTCGTTGGCAACGCGAAACTCAATGGCATCGGTGCTGAGGCTATCTGCGCTACGTGCTCGCACACATCGCCGACCATGCGATTAACCGCATCGACGAATTCGCCCCGTGGGTGGTCGCTGCTCAGTTCCGCAGCGCAGTCTGACGATCGCGATCGCCAGTCAAGACGTCACTGGTGACGCGCTTAGCTGTGTTCCACGTCTGTAGTTGCTTTTTGC
>NZ_NPIH01000258.1 GCF_012275575.1 Paraburkholderia sp. SG-MS1
CGCCGACGAGGTGCATCTGCCGTACGAACGCCCGCCGCTGTCGAAGGCCGTGCTGGCCGGCGAAGCGGATATCGACACCGTGCGGCTGGTCAAGCCCGACGACTTCGATGCGCTGGACGTCGAAGCGTGGCAACCGGATTGCGCGAACGCGATCGATCGCGAGCAGCGCATCGTGCGCACGCAGTCGGGCCGCGAAGTGCACTACGACCGCCTCGTGATCGCCACGGGCGGCGCGGCGCGCAAGCTGCCGGACGCGCTCGCGAAGACCTCGCACGTTACCTACCTGCGTACGCTCGACGAAGCCATCGCGCTCGGCGAACGGCTGCGCGCGAGCAAACGCGTGCTGGTGGTGGGCGGCGGCTGGATCGGCCTGGAAGTGGCGGCCACTGCGCGCAAGCTCGGCGTCGACGCGACCGTGGTCGAAGGCGCGCCGCGTCTGTGCGCGCGCTCGCTGCCGCCGATGGTGTCTGGCTTCCTGCTGGAACTGCACCGTGCGAATGGGGTGGACGTGCGCTTGAATGCGGCGCTCGTGAAGCTCGAAGACCATCCGCACGACGCCAAGCGGATTCGCGCCACTTTCGCGGACGGCTCGACGCTCGACGCCGATTTCGCGGTCGCCGGCATCGGTCTTACGCCGCACACGGCGCTGGCTGAAGCGGCGGGCGTGAAGGTGGACGACGGCATCGTCGTCGATCATTTTGGCGCCACCGACGACCCGCGCATTTTCGCGTGCGGCGACGTCGCGAATCATCCGAGTGCGTGGCTCAAGCGTCGCGTGCGGCTGGAATCGTGGGCCAACGCGCAGAACCAGGCGATCTCCACGGCGAAGGCCGTGCTCGGCACCTTCGAACCGTACGCGGACATTCCGTGGTTCCGGTCCGATCAGTACGACGTCAACCTCCAAATTCTCGGCGATATTCCGGCTGATGCGCAACTGGCGGTACGCGGCGATTTGCCGGGCAAACGCGCCACCCTGTTCCATCTGGAAGACGGCGCGATTCGCGGCGTGATCGCGATCAACACGCCGCGCGAACTGAAGCTCTCGCGCAAATGGATGAACCAAGGCCGGACCATCGACCTTGCCACCCTGACCGACGCCTCGACGGCGCTTGCCTAACCACATCTACGGACGGCACCACGGCATGAGAACCATCGACAACACCATGGGGGACCGCAGCAGCGCCGGTGTCTCAGGCCCCGTGACCCGGGGCTCGATCATCGCGCGTCTCGAGCGGTTGCCGAAGAACGCGATGCAGGTGCGCGCGCGCATTCTGATCGGCCTCGCGACGTTCTTCGACGGCTTCGACGTGATCGCGATCGCGGCCACGCTCCCGATCCTGATCGCGAAGTGGCAATTGACGCCGTGGGAGATCGGCTTTCTGATTGGCTCCGGTTCGGTCGGACAACTGATCGGCGCATTCGTGTTTCCGTGGTACGCGGAACGCAAGGGCCGCGTGAAGGCAATCGCGTTGAGCTCGGGGATTATCGGCATCACGAGTATTGCGTGCGGTTTTGCGCCGACGTTCGCGGCGTTCGTCGTGCTGCGGGTAATTCAAGGTTTGGGGCTCGGCGGTGAATTGCCGGTGGCCGCGACTTATATCAACGAGATCAGTCGCGCGCATGGCCGAGGCCGTTTCGTGCTCCTCTATGAAATCGTTTTTCCGGTCGGCCTGCTCGCCTCGAACGCACTGGGTGCGTGGATCGTGCCGCGCTTCGGTTGGCAAGCGATGTATTTCATCGGCGGCATGCCGTTGATTCTGTTCTTCGTGCTGCGCAAGCTGGTGCCGGAATCGCCGCGCTGGCTCGCCGAGCGCGATCGGATGGCCGATGCCGACGCCGCCGTGCATGCGTTCGAACGCGCCAGCAAAGGTCCGTTGCCGCCGGTGGCCAATGCGGCCGAGTTCGACGCGATGGCGAATCGTCATCCGAAGCGCCGCATGGCGGACCTGTTCGGCCCGGCTTATCTGAAGCGCACGCTGGCTGTGGCGATGCTGTGGATCACTTGCGGCTTCATCCAGTACGGTCTGTCGACCTGGCTGCCGACGATCTATCGCACGATTTATCACGCGCCGCTACAACTCGCGCTGAATCTGGCGGTGGCGGCCTCGGTGCTCGGCGTGCTGGGATCACTGACCTGCGCGTTGCTGGTCGACAAGGTGGGACGCAAGCCGATCATCAATGTGTCGTTCATCGCGTGCGCGCTTTCTCTGGTGCTGGCAGGCGTGTTCCACGGCTCGACGGTGTATGTGGTGGCGACGTTCTGCGCGTTGGCGCTGGGCTTCCTCGCGTGCGGGTTCATTACGGCTTACGTGTACACGCCGGAACTGTATCCGACCAGTATCCGCGCGATGGGCTGCGGTGTCGGCGGCGCGTGGCTCAAGGTGGCGGCGATTTTCGCCCCGGCGATCGTGTCGAAGACGATGATCGGCGGCAACCTGCAGGTGGCGTTTTATATTCTCGCGGCAGTGCCGTTTCTGGCGGCGATGGCGGTGCACTTTCTCGGCATCGAGACCAAGGGGAAGGTGCTGGAGCAGTTGGAGGCTTGAGAGGGTGATGGGTTGCGTGGGCGGTTGATGGTTGGTACCGCGATAGTAGGGAGACGAGGGGCGCACCGGTTGATGCGCCTTTTGTTTTTAGGCGACGGATGATCGCGAGCTTCCTTTATTTGACGGCCGGATGCACCGGCCGCTCGTGCGAATGCACCGCCCCTCACAACGCCTTGCGATAAACCACAAACCCCGACTTGTCGGCCATACCGTCATAAAGCTTCATCGCCGTGTGATTCGTCTCATGCGTTTGCCAATAGACGCGCTGCGCGCCATCCGCTTTCGCGCGTGCACAGACCGCTTCGATCAGTGCTCGCCCCACGCCCTTACCGCGTTCCGTTTACAGCGTATAAAGATCCTGCAGATAGCAGATCGGGCCCGCCAGCGTCGTGTGACGGTGATAGAGAAAATGCACGATGCCCGCCAACTGGCCATTGCTTTCGGCGACCATCGCGTGCATCGGCTCGTAGCCGTCGAAGAAACGTCCCCATGTGATCTGCGTGATCTCGCGCGGTAACGCCGTTTCGCCCGAGCGGCCGTAGAACGCGTTATAAGCGTCCCAGAGCGGCAACCATGCGTCGAAGTCTTCATGGGTAACGGGGCGGATCTGAATCGGGGCGGACATGCTGGTGGCTCCTTGTTCGTGGACGATGGCTTGCGAATGGGCCCGTTATACTCAGGCGGATAACGGTTTCTGGCCTGGTCAGCATAAGAAATTTGCGCCTGCATTGTTAGCTCCACAATGCGGGCGAAAGATGGAGCCGCGAACTGGACGCATCGGCGATCGATCGCGCTGCTTTCAGCCAAACACCGCGCTCAATACGGACGCTGCCTGATCCCCAGCGTCCGTCATGCCGCATCATAATCCATACATTGCAATGCTGCGTAATGATTGAGCCGTCTGAGCGTTTACGCGAATCTTGCCGGAGAATGAACAGTGCGTTGGCGTCGGACATCGCGGCGGCGTTGCAATTGGCGCGTGTGGTTCAGAACGAAAATCGTTCAAACCATCTCGGCTCTGAGCCAACGCGCGAGTGTCGTGTCGTCGTCGGTAGTCAGCGCTTGCGCGACGCGCTGGCCCACCGCCGCGCCAAATTTATAACCGTGCCCCGAGCACGCCGACACCACCAGCGCATTGCCGATGCGCCTCGAAAAGAAGCGCCTGTCGGCCGTGAATGTGTATGCGCAGGTCTTGACTTCGGTCACCGTATATTCAACGATTCGCCTGAACGGCGGCGCAAACAGCCGGCGTATCTGCTCGCCCTCATCGGGGCTCGCGGCGCGATCGGCATCGGGGTCCGGCGCGCGGGCCTTGTGCGCGCCCGCGCCGAACTTCAAGCCGATGCCGTCGAGCGGCGGCAGCACATAGCCGTCGTTTCGGCCGCCAATGTCAAGGATCGCAGGCGCGTTCGACCAGGCCTCTTCGAGATCCGCAGGCGGTTCCAGGTAGGCGACGGCGTTGCGGTACGTCATCAGGTTGTCGGTGAGCGCGGGAAACAGCTGCGGCGTCCACGCGCCGGTGGCGACCACCAGCCGGTCGGCGCGCACGATCGTGTCGTCGCCGATCCGCACCGACGCCGTGTGCGGATCGACCGCAAGCGCTTTGGTATGCATGCGAATGTCCGCGCCGCGCATGTTGAGCCACGCCTTCATGTCGCGCGCGATGCGTTCGCTGAAGAGCGCGCCGCCGTCACGATCGAGGTACGCGTAGCAAAACGTATCGGGGTCGAGAAACGCATATCGCGCGGCCGCTTCGCGCGCGTCGAGCCGTTCGTATTCGAAGCCCATCCGGTCGAGGCCCGCGCGGAACTGTTCGGCGCCGTCGTTAGGGTACTGCGAAATGCCGAGCACGCCGCAGTTGGCATAGTGCGACACGCCAAGGTCGTTCCACAGCAGGTCCCAACTATCGAGGGCCTCTGCGATGGTGCGCGCGTAACCATCGGCATCGCCATACGCGCGACGGATCATGCGATGGCGGTCGCCCGACGCGCCGAGCGGATTCGGAATCGAGCCCTGCTCGATCAGGGTGATGTGGTGCCCGAGTTTGCTGAGCGACCACGCCGTACTCAAGCCCGCGATACCCGCGCCTACGATTGTCACGCGCATTCAGATCTCCCGAGTCATGGCTCAGGCTCAGAGTCTAGCAGCGTGAAAATATCGTCGATACGCGTTCGCGAGAATCGGCGCGCAAGCCGGCGAGCCGATGCGAAACGTCGTCACAAGCTTCGTGGTGAAAGGCGGTGGTCTCCGCGCGCCACCGCGTCAATGTTTTTGATTTGAGCTACCGCGAAGCTGATTGCGGACCTTCTTCGCGGCGAATAGCGGCACGTAATCGAATACGCGCGCATCGAGCCGGTAATTGGCCAGCGTGTCCGCATACATGCGGGAAACCGTTTCGGTCGGCGTGTCGGTTTCTTCAGCGATGCTTTTCACCACTTCGTTGACATCAGGCTCGGGCTGCGACATGGATTTCTCCGAATAAAGGCCGGTGGGTTGGACGGAGGGAACGCGGACAGCAGGAAATTCATTACAGGATGCGATCCGCGTGCATGCCAATTGAATCGGTCTATCGTGCGATCCGATTCACAGAGATTTTTTTCTTGCACTGCGGCAAGTGTCCGCGCAGCGGGGCGATGCGCGAAATCAATGCGGCATCGTCCGGCAAGCCGCGCAACGCCCAGGCTGCAGCTTGCCCGAGGTCGGAAAGCGAAAGCGCAAACACGCGTGGCGGGCCAGATCAGCCGGCACGCGCGGCACGCCGCGCCGCTGCAGATAGGCCGGCGACGCGCATAGCACGAAGCGGAACGGGCCGAGACGCCGCGCCATCAGTTGCGAGTCGGGCAGCTAGCCGCTGTGGATCGCGGCGTCGAAGCCGCTTTCGATCACGTCGACGAGACGGTCGTTGAAATCCAGTTCGAGGTCGATCTTCGGGTAGCGCCCGGCGAAGTCTGGCAGGATCGGCAGCAGGAAGCGATAGCCGATGGTCGGCAAGCTCACCCGCAGACGCCCGCGCGGTGTGGCGTTGGAGTTTGCAGCATCATCGATTCGGCTTCGCTCAGTGCGTCGAGAATCTGCCGGCAGCGCTCGTAGAAACGTTCGCCGCCCTCGGTCAGGCTAACGCGCCGCGTGCTTCGCTGCGCATGTTCCCCCATGGCGCTTGCCGAACTGTCCGGCTGCGCGAGCGGCAACGAGTGGGGGCGTCGCCCATTACCGCTTTGTGCAGCGTTGAACGGCGAACGGCCGATTCGCCTAAACTGGCGCGCAGTGTCGCGAGGTACGTGCATGCACCGGCCGTCTTTCATTCGGATTTCGATCGAATTTTTCCGGCTTACTGTTTCCGCGAATGTTCGGCATTTTGGACACTGCGCCGACGCACGCGCGTCAAATTTTCACGCATGCCGACGCAGGACAGCCTGAGCGAATGACCAGGCTCGGCAGGCGCAGAAGCCGGCGCCAGGCAACAGCGTGCTGTCCGATATGTNAGGAACCGCCGATGACTGCTCCAATTCCCTTCGTCCCCGATCGCTTCAAGACCCATGCCGCGCACTACCTCACCGGGCGTCCCGCCTATTCGCCGCAGCTGATCCGGCGTGTCGCGCAGTCGTGCGAGCTGAGCGGCGCGCATCGGCTGCTCGATCTCGGCTGCGGCCCAGGGCAATTGTCACTGGCATTCTCGTCGTGGGTCGGCGCGGGGCTTGCGCTCGATCCGGAAGCGGAAATGCTGCGGGTGGCGGCCGGCCTGGGCGCGGGAATTGCGCCGAACATCGAATATCGCGCGGGCAGTTCGTACGATGTGTCGCCGGCGCTGGGGCGCTTCCGGCTCGCGGTCATCGGCCGCGCATTTCACTGGATGGACCGGCCCGACACACTTGCGCGCCTGGATGCGCTGATCGAACCGGAAGGCGCGGTGGCGCTGTTCTCGACGGCGCAAGTCATCGACGCGCCGATCGCCTGGCTCGCGCCCTATCACGCGCTGCTCGAAGAGTATGCGCGGAGCGATTCCGCCCGCATGCAACGCACAGCCGACGATTGGGAGAGCCATGAGACGGTGCTGGCGAAGTCGGCGTTTGCGTCGCTGGAGCGCGTGTCGATTGTCGAAACGCGGCGCGTGCCGGTCGAATCGTTGAGCGCGCGGCCCTTGTCGATGTCGAGCCTGTCGCGTGAGCGGCTCGGCGACAGGCTCGATGAACTGCTCGCGCGCATTAGCCAACTGCTCGATGCACATGCAACCGACGGCTGGCTCGACGAGCGGGTCGAATCGACCGCGGTGATCGCACGACGGCCGGCGGCGCGCGAGTAATGACAGCCACATGGCACGTGCATGGCAACAGCATGGCCGCGGCATGGCAACCGAGGACAACCGCGCTGACGCGCCACGCCCCGGCGAAACAATCTGAAATACGCAGTTAAGCGTCTGGAGGAATAAAACGGCACACTGAGGCGTTAGCTTGATACCGGCTGTGCGTTGAACGTGTGACGTGCGACCGCCGGATCTTCAAACAGATTTCGCAGCAACATACCGTACTCGTGGACAAAACCACACCATGAACACTCACGCCGATTCCCTGACCACTTCGACCGGCGCGCCGCTGCCGACGCGCTACACCCGCACCGCGATCACCCTGCACTGGCTGATCGCGCTGTTGATGATCGGCAACGTCGTGCTCGGCCTGAGCGCCGATTCATTGCCCGACGACTGGGTGCGTCCGGTGATCGATACGCACAAGTCGATCGGCATCACGGTGCTCGGTCTGGCGCTGCTGCGCATCCTGTGGCGCGTGTCGCACAAGCCGCCGCCGTTGCCGCGTGAGTTTCCGTCATGGGAGAAGGTCGCCGCGCACCTCGCGCATTTCCTGCTGTATCTGCTGATGATTGCATTGCCACTGTCCGGCTGGCTGCACGACTCCGCGTGGAAAGACGCGGCGACGCATCCGATGCATCTGTTCGATGTGATTCCATGGCCGCGCATCGGCTATGTGATGAACCTGGATCCGGCGCTCAAGGAGAGCTTGCACGACCGCTTCGGCGCGTTGCATACGTGGCTCGGCTATGCGCTCTACGCATTGCTCGCAATGCATATCGGCGGCGCGCTCAAGCATCAGTGGATCGATCGCAAGTCGGTACTCCGGCGCATGGCGCCGTGAGGCTTCCAGGCGCTGTTTCGCTTTCCGATAACCGCGGCATTGACGCACCCAAACCCGGCAGTCATTTTGAAAAACACTCTGGAACAGGCACTTGCACTCGCCTCGCCGCGCATCTTGCCGCGTCCCGCGACCTTGTCGAGCACGCTGATTCACTTCAGCGTCGTCGCCGTGTGGCTGCTTCTGTTCGCGCGCGCATTCTTTCTGGAAGGTGCGCTGGCCTGGTCGACCGGGATTGCGTATGTCGTGTATGACACACTGCTGCTCGCGTTCGTCACGTGGAAGTCGCTGCCGCTGATGCGGCGTCCCGCGCCGCTCGAAGCCGACTACGAGCGGCGACGTTTGCCGAGCATGGGCGTGATCGTCGCGTCGCATAACGAAGCGGCGGTGTTGCCGGTGACGCTCGCCGCGCTGCTGCGTCAGACGCACGGCCCGGCGCAGATCGTGATTGCCGACGACGGTTCCACCGACACCACCCGCGCGCTGCTCACCGAACGCTTCGGCCTCACGGCCGCCGCCGACGGCGTGCTGAGCGCGGCGAGTTCGCTGCATCCGAACCTGTTCTGGCTGCGCGTGCCGCACGGCGGCAAGGCGCGCGCGCTGAATGCCGCAATCACCGTGATGACCACGGACACCGTGATGACCGTCGACGCCGACACGCTGCTCGACGACGACGCCACTTACGCAATGCGCGCCGCGTTCGCGAGCGAGCCGAAGCTGGTCGCGGCGGCCGGCATTCTGGTGCCGGTCTGCGGCAAGTCGCTCTCGGGCCGCGTGTTCCAGTGGTTCCAGACCTACGAGTACATGCGCAACTTCATCGCCCGTTTTGCGTGGATGCGCGCGGACAGTCTGTTGCTGATCTCGGGCGCGTTCGCGTCGTTCAGGCGCGACGCGCTGCTCGACGTGGGCGGCTTCGACCCGCAATGTCTGGTCGAAGACTACGAGCTGATTCACCGGCTGCGCCGCTACTCGGTCGATCGCGGCCTCGGCTGGGACGTGCGGGTGGTCGGCGAGGCGCATGCGCACACCGACGCGCCGGACAACCTCGGCAGTTTTCTGCGGCAACGCCGGCGCTGGTTCGCGGGCTTCCTGCAAACGCAGTACTGGAACCGCGACATGACCGGCAATCGGCGCTACGGCACGCTCGGCATGCTGATGCTGCCGGTCAAGGCCCTCGACACGATGCAGCCGATTTACGGCCTGACCGCGTTCGCGCTGCTGCTCGGGTTTCTGTTTGGCGGGCATGGCGCGATTGTCGTGTCGATCTTCAGCGTGATCGGCCTGAAGACCGCGATCGATCTCGCGTTCTATTTGTGGAGCATTCATCTGTATCGGCGGTGGACCGGCGAGCGCAGCGGCAACAGCCTGTGGATGGCGATGCTCGCGGCGATTGCCGAGCCGTTCACGTTTCAACTCGTGCGGCACGCCGGGGCGGCGCTCGGCTGGCTGCACTTTCTGCGCGGCGGACGCTCGTGGGGTGTGCAACGCCGCTCCGGCCTGGTGGCGCGCGACGAGAGCTGAAGGCGCGCCGCGCTAGCGGCACCGTCGGGAGCGCGCGCACAGGCGGGCGCGCAGGCGGGCGCGACGCAGCGTCGCGAGGCACGGGGCGCCCTCCTTCGACCCGGACGGCGGTCGCATCTAGTAGACTGGCGACGATGCCGGCCTCAAGACATGCAGGGCGGCGATCTTCTATCCGCTGGTGCATGGAGGCTTCACGTATGCATGCTGTTCCCCCGCTCGAACAAGACACCGTCGATGCAACCGTCGATGCGGCGCCTGCTCAAGCAGCGTCGCAGAATGCCGCGCATGCGACCGCTCCGGCAGCAGGCCATGCGCATGCGCCGGGCCACGCCGCGCTCGACGCACCGGTGCGCGATCTACGCCGCGTGGGCATTCACCCGGACTACTGGTATCCGCTCGCGTGGTCGCATGAAGTGAAGCGGGGCAAGACGCACGGCGTGACGTTCGCCGGCGATCCGATCGTGCTGGCGCGCACGGAGTCCGGCAAGGTGTTTGCGCTGGAAGACCGCTGCGCGCATCGGCAAGTGCCGTTGCATCAAGGCGTGGTCGAGGGCGAGTCGATTCGTTGTGGCTACCACGGCTGGACCTACGACTGCTCGGGCAAGTGCATCGACGTGCCCTATCTCGGGCGCGACCGCTTGCCGAACGGCGTGCGTTCCTATCCGTGCCAGGAAGTCGAAGGGCTGATCTTCGTGTTTCCGGGCGATGCCGAACTGGCCGAACAGCGGCCGCTGCCCAAGCTCGGTTCGGTGGGCGACAAGAAGTACAAGACGCGCCGTTTCGGCCGCCCGGTGAATTGTCACTATTCGTTCATGCACGAAAATCTGATGGATATGAACCATCAGTTCCTGCATCGCAAGCAGATGGGGCAGATGCGCGCGCGTTCGCTGGGGCGGCGCAAAGGCGAAGGCTGGGTCGAAGTCGATTACACGTTTGCGCGCATGGCCGGGCAGCAGCCGATTGGCGAAGCGATCGTGTTCGGCCAGAGCCGCAAGACCGGCGGCGACAACGACAAGGACGTGATGACGATCCGCACCGAGTATCCGTATCAGACGCTGCAGATCCGCACGTCCGAGCAGACGCTGGTGATGGACCTGTGGATCGTCTATGTGCCGCTCGATCGCGAACAGCGCACCAATCGCACGTTCGGTTTGCTGTCGATCCGCAAGCCCGGCATTCCCGGCGTGCTGAATCTCGCGTGGCCGCTGCTCGTGTGGTTCACCGAGCGTATCTTCAAGGAAGATCGCGAAATCGTCGAAGCCGAACAGCGCGCGCATGACTCGCAGGGCGCGGACTGGAATCACGAGGTGTTTCCGGTCATCAACGAACTACGCGCGTTGTTGCGCGAAGGCGGCGCGGCCGATCAGGTGGTGGGCGCCGGCACCGGCAACACGTCGGTGATCCGCTTCTGGGATTCGCGTCAGGGCAATCCGTTGGCGAAGTCCTGAGATTCGGGCTGAGGTGCCGCGCACGTCGAGGCGCGGCGCATCGCATCGCATCGCATCGCATCGCATCGCATCGCATCGCGTCAGTCATATTGGCCTGACCGGGCTGATGGATCGAGCGTGCGGCGCTAGCGGGAATTGTCGCCACCGCCCGCCCGCCATGCGCGTACGGCGGCGCATTTATAGGACAAACCCGGCAAAACGTGCCGGCACACTCTCCTTTCCCCCTCCCAACGAATTAATCCATCTCCGCCCGGTAGGCAATGCGGCGCGCGCGAGCGGCGATAATGTCGCCCGATACGCGCGGGTTTGCGCCAATCGGCATGCGTCGCGCTCACACCCGTGTACCATTTCGCTTTTTCCAACTTTCAAGAATTTCTCGTGACCACGCAACAAGCCTCCACCGCACCGCGTAAATCGCTCACCTTGATGCAATTGCTTGGCCTCATCGGCGCCGCTGGCCTGATCGCCTCCATCCTGCTGAATCATCTGGTCTAGCTCCATCGCCCTCGCATCATGCGTGCGGCTCCACGCCGGCACTCGCTGCCGGCTTCATCGATATTCCGAGTGCCATGTACAAGAAGGGCGTAGCCGTAGAAATCCAGTTTTCCCCCGAGCGGCTCAACGACGGTGCGGGCGATCCTTACTGGATCGATCTGACCCAGGACGAAGCGCAGCGCTTGCTGGAAAGCCTGCAGGCGCGCCTCGCCGCGGGCGGCGGCACTGTCGCGCCGCTGGTCGTGAGCCTTGATGAGACGCCCTCGCAGCCTGCTGTGGCAGGCGCGGCGCAAGCGTCTGGTCATGCCGTGTCGGCGGACGACTTCAAGCAATGGGTCTGCGTGATCTGCGGCTGGGTCTACGACGAGGCGGCCGGCTTGCCGGATGAGGGTATCGCGCCGGGCACGCGCTGGGCGGATGTCCCGGCCGACTGGCGTTGCCCGCTGTGCGACGTCGGCAAGGAAGATTTCGCGCTGGTCGAGTTTTGAAACCCGGCAACGGGTTTGAACGCATCAGACCGTTCCGGCGATCCAATGCCACGGCGCGGTCCCGGCTTCCGGTGTGATCAGGCGCTCCCCGCCGGATAATCCGCGCCCTCGGTCGTGGCTTTCCATGCGTCGAAGTCGCCGCGCATGAAGTCGAGCTTCTTGTACGCGAGGTCGAGCGCCATCTTGCCGAGCAGCAGACGCAGCGGCGGCTTGTCCGACAGCGCGGCGTCGATGATCGCCTGCGCGGCGCGCACCGGATCACCCGCCTGCTTGCCGCTGCGCGCTTCGGTCTGCTGGCGGCGTTCGCCCGCAGTGCCCGCGTAGTCGTCGATCACGGTGGCCGACTGCTTGATCGACGGTCCCGCCCAGTTCGTGCGGAACGGGCCAGGTTCGACGATCAGCACGCCAATGCCGAGCGGCTTCACCTCGAGCGCCAGCGATTCGGACAAGCCTTCCACCGCGTATTTGGTCGCGTGGTAATAGCCGGTCGCCGCGAAACTCGCAATGCCGCCAATCGACGACACGTTGACGATCAACCCACTGCGCTGCTCGCGCATGATTGGCAGCACCGCTTTCGTGATGTGGATCAAACCGAATACATTGGTCTCGAACATCGCGCGGACTTCGTCGTCCTCGCCTTCCTCGATCGCGGCCAGATAGCCATAACCTGCGTTGTTCACGAGCGCGTCGATGCGGCCGAAACGCTGCTTCGCCTGCGCGACCACGTCTTCGATCTGGGCGCGGTTCGTCACGTCGAGCGGCAGAGCGAGCGCTCGCTCGCCGTGCGCCTGGGCGATATCTTGCACTTTCGACACATCGCGTGCGGTCACGACCGCGCGCCAGCCACGCTCCAGCACCAGCTTCGCCAGTTCACGGCCGAAGCCGGTGGAACAGCCGGTAATCAACCAGACGGGATTGTCTCGATTCATCATTTGGGAAACTCCTGTTGATGGTCTACGACGAGTGAAGAGTCCGCTACGGCACAAGGCGCGCCGTTCGCGTTCGCGATCGATGTGCTAACGGTGTTCTGGGTGCGGCCTGCACGGCGTTGCCGGCGCAGGGCATTCGCGACGGCTCGCGCGAGTGTGGGTCGTGTGCCGGGCGGCGGCGTTATGGGCGCCGCTGTCCAGCATGGCTTTTCAATTGTAGCCGCAGGGCGGCGGCTTCGCTTTGCAGCGCCTTGACGAACGCAGCGGCCAGCGGATGGCTTGGACGATGCTCCGGATGTATCACGCTCACGCGAAACGGCAACGACACGGCGAGCGCCCGGATATGCAGATGGCGCCCCCCGAAATCGACGGCGGTCAGCGGATTGACGATCGCGATGCCGAGACCTTGGCGCACGAGACTATGGGCATCTGTCGCGCGTCTGCGAGGCGATGGTCGATGCCGTGATGGGCCTGGGCCACGGTATCGAAGCGATTTCCGCCGGCGTCACCGTGCCCGTACCGTGCGCGTGTATGACGCGATCATCGTCGCGAGTTCCTGTGCGGCGGGCGTGAGCGGAATCGCCGCGCGCTGCAGCAGGCAGACGTTCTGTTCGACCGCCCGCTCGCGCACGGCGATCGCCGTGAGCGCGCTGGCAAACGGCCCGCGTTTCGCCACGATCGACGATTCCAGCGACAGGCAGTCCGTCGCGCCGACCAGATGCAGCGTCTCGTACAGGCCTTCCACGGTGGCGATGATTTTCGGCGGCGGCAGGCCGTGGCTTTCGAACAGATGGCTCAGCCGGTTGACGTGCGGATCTTCGGTGAGATTCGGCGAGCGCGTCGCCACCCACGTGCAGTCGACCAGTTCGGCGAGCGAAGTCGCCCCCGCTTTCGGATGACCCAGGCGGCACACGATCACGGGATCGGACGTGTACAGCGGCGAGACCGACAGATCGGCCGTGTCGGTATGCTTCGACACGAGCGCGACCGCGAAGTCGAGCGTGCCTTCGCGAATCCACGAAATCATCATGCGCGACGTGCCGGTGCGCAAATGCACCGCGACGCGCTCGAAGCGCGTGCGAAATTCCATCAGCACCGGCGCGAACGCGTCGACGAGCGGCTCGGTCGTCATGCCAAACGTGACCTCGCCGACATAGTCGCCGCGCACTTGCCGCACTTCCTGCTCGGCGCGCTCGCACTCTCCGATGATCGCGCCGGCCCGCTGCAACAGCCGCTGCCCGAGCGCGGTCAGCGCAATGCCGCGATTCGTGCGGATGAACAGCGTCGCACCGAGCATCGATTCGAGGTTCTGCAACTGCTGTGTGATGCCGCTCTGCGCGATGCCGAGCGCGCGCGAGGCCGCGCGGAGGCTGCCGTGCTCGGCGACCGCCGTGAAGGCGCGCAACTGGGAGATCGTCAACGCCATGAGGATTCCGTTCGATGATCCGGTGATCGGTAAAAGTGATCATGATAGTTCGAACGGGACTTCTTGGAGGCGCGGGGGCGACATACGATGGCGCAGTCGTCCTTCGTCCCTCCCACATTTCGTGTCCCATGAAAATTCCGCTGATGATCCTGAGCGCCGCGCTGACTTTCAGCAGCGGCGCGTTTGCCGCTGAAGCCGGCACGCTGCGCCTCGGCATCGATCCGAGCTATCCGCCGATGGACGCCAAGGCGCCCGACGGCAGCTTCAAGGGTTTCGACGTCGATCTCGGCAACGAAATCTGCCGGCGCATCCAGGCGCGCTGCCAATGGGTGGAACTCGAATTCTCGGGGATGATTCCGGCGCTTCAAGCTCGCAAGATCGACGCGATTCTGTCGTCGATGGCGATCACGGAGAAACGCGAGCAGCAGATCCTGTTTTCGTCGAAGATCTTCCAGTTCAAGTCGCGGCTGATCGCGCGTCGAGGCTCGCCGCTCGCGGGCGGCGTGAGCGCACTGGCCGGCAAGCAGATCGGTGTGCAGTCGGGCACGCAGTTCGAAGGCTACGCGTTGAAGAACTGGGCGCCGCTCGGCGCGCACGTGACCGCGTACAAGAGCCAGGACGACGTGTTTGCCGACTTGCAGAACGGACGCCTCGACGGCGCCTTGCTCGGGTCGGTGGAAGCGGACATTGGGTTTTTGCGCACGCCGGCGGGCAAGGGCTTTGCGTTTGTCGGCGAACCGCTGTCGATGGGCGATCGCGGCGTGGGCATCGGCTTGCGCAAGGACGAGACCGCGGTGCAGGCGTCGATCAATGCGGCGATTGCTTCGATGCTCAAGGACGGCACGTACGCACAGATCGCGAAGAAGTACTTCGACTTCGATCCGTACGGCAATTGATTCTTTTACTCGCGACTCTTCTTCCCCAGGCTTTCCGCTCATGAACAGGCAATCGATTCCGCTTCTTTCGCCGGCTATCGGCACGCACCGCGAACTGGTGTCGTTTCATTTCGGCCCGACAAATAGCGGGCAGAAGATTTATATCCAGTCGTCGCTGCATGCCGACGAAACGCCCGCGATGTTGACGACTGTTCTACTCAAGCGCCGGCTGCTGGAACTGGAGAAGCAGGGCGCGTTGAATGCGGAAATCGTGCTGGTGCCGGTGGCGAATCCGGTCGGACTCGGTCAGTACGTGCTCGGTCAGTTTCTCGGACGCTTCGATCTCGGCAGCGGCAAGAACTTCAATCGGCACTTCCTGCAGTTCTCGAAGCTGGTCCCACGCGCGAAGGACGCGTTGGGTTCGGATGCGACGGAGAACCGGCGCATCGTTCGCGAGTTGATCGCGGCTGAACTGGCCGAACACAAGCCATTGACCGAATTCGAGTCGCTGCAACTGGCGATGCTCAAACTTTCGTTCGATGCGGACGTCGTGATCGATCTGCACTGTTCGCTCGAAGCGGCGATGCATCTGTACACGAGCGAAGCGGCGTGGCCCGAGTTCGAGCCCTTGTCCCGCTATCTCGGCGCAGAGGCCTCGCTGCTCGCGACCAACTCGGGCGGCGAGTCGTTCGACGAAACGCATAGCCTCTTGTGGTGGACCTTGCAGCAGGCCATGCCCGCGAGCAAACCGGTGCCTACCGGCACGATCGCGGTGACGGTGGAATGTCGCGGTCAGCGCGACGTCTCGTACGAAGTGGCGCAACGGGATGCGGACGGGATAGTCGATTATCTTGCGTGGCGCAATGTGATCCGGCTCGACGTGCGGCCTTTGCCGCCGCTGCTTGCGCCTGCGACGCCCCTCGCGGGCAGCGAGCAGTTTTACGCACCTGTCAGCGGGATTCTGATTCATCGCGCGAAGATCGGCGAGACGATTTGCGTCGGGCAGGCTCTGTTCGATATCGTCGATCCGCTCACCGACGAGACGACCACGATCACGAGCAATACCGAAGGCGTGCTTTATATGCGTCGCGCGATTCGCTTCGTGACGGCAGGGGCGCCGTTGGGACGGGTGACCGGAACGCGGCCGTTCAGGACGGGCGTGTTGCTGGGGGCTTGAGTTTTTTCGCGGGCGGCGCGGATGCGTTGTGCGGTTTGACGTCAGCAACGCATACATCGCTCGCGGCGCGCCTTTCTATTTCCTTCCGACCAGATACGTCACGCCATTCGGACCATAGCGTTCCGAATGCGCTTTGTTAGCCGGCACGTGGAAGACGTCGCCGACCCGATACAAGCGTTCTTCGTCGCCGAGGCGTATGTGCAGTTCGCCTTCGAGGATCAGCGCTTTGGCTTCGAACAGATGCGCGTGCACGTCCATCGTGCCGGTTTCGCGCGTGACGACTACGGCATCGGGAAAGCCTTCTTTCGTCAGGCTTTCGGTGAAGGTATTGCGATCCATGGGAGTTGTCTCGATGTACGGTGAGGGGAGACTCACTGTAACGCGATGCGTTGTTTTGTGCTGGGGGCCTGGAGGATACGCATGACGACAGTCCCCCTGCGCAGCGGAGTGCTTTCGACAGGGGCTCCGCCTCTATAGCGAAGCCCCGCCGCTTCACCTCACACCAACACGGGCGCGACCGCCGCCGGATCGCTGATACTCGGCCGCCCATTCTCAACGTGACCCGCAAAGCGCCGCGAGAAACTTGCATCGTCATTGCTGGTCACCGTCAGGTCGTACCAGTGATGGCTCGCCGCCAGCACCCACACCTCTTCGAGATGCACGCCGGCCGGCACCAGCACCGGGCGCGTGCGCGCCCCGTACGCGTTATCCGTCACCGTCAAACGCGCGATGCCGCCACCGCTGTTGCTGAACTTCAGGAACACGTTGCCGTTCGCGACGTCGTATTGCGCCTTCACTTCGGGCAGCGCCGGCTTGTTGCCTAACAGGCCCAGACCGTGCGAGTTCTGCGTCTTCGTCGGCTGCGCGTTGCCCGCGAACTTGCGCACGAAGCCGTTCGGCCCGAACACTTCGAACGCGTACACGCCGTTCGTCGTCGTCAGGTCGAAGGACTCGCTGAGCGATTTGCCCGCTTCGACGGTATAACGCCACGGACCATCCGTGCGGTTGCTCGAGTACACATAGAAATGCGCACCCTGGTCGCCCGTGTTGGCGATCGAGATCTCGAACGTATTGCGGCTCACGTCCGCGTCGCCATTCACATGCAGTTCGTACGGCAATGCACGCGCGAAACGAATCCCGCTTTCCTGCGGATCGATCGCGCCCGGCGTCGCGGGCACGATCGGCTTCGGCTGCGTCGCGCACTGGTTGTCGGCGATGCTCTTGTAGTTGCTCGTGTCCGGCAGCGGCGGCACTTTCGAGTCCGGCGTGCGGAAGTCGAATGCGGTGGTCAGGTCGCCGCACACTGCCCGGCGCCATGGCGTGATGTTCGGTTCGTGAACGCCGAAACGTGTTTCGATGAAGCGAATCACCGACGTGTGATCGAACACCTGCGAGCACACGAAACCGCCCTTGCTCCACGGCGACACGATCGTCATCGGCACGCGGGGGCCGAGGCCGTACGGCAAGCCGTCGGCGGTATAACTGCCGCCGCGCGCGGGATTGACCACGTTATGAATTTCGCCTTCGGTGCTGACCGTCGACTTGCCTTGCGCGGGGGTCGTCGCCGGTTGCGGCGGCACGATGTGATCGAAGAAGCCGTCGTTCTCGTCGTACATGATGAAGAGCACGGTCTTGCTCCACACCTCGGGATTCGACGTCAACGCGTCGAGAATCTGCGACGTGTATTCGGCACCGTATGCGGGCGTATATTGCGGGTGCTCGGAGTACGCGGCCGGCGGACACAACCACGACACTTGCGGCAGCTTGTTCGCGAGCACGTCCGCCTTCAGGTCGTCGATGGTGCGCACGGTTTGTGCGCGCTCATACAACGGCGAGCCCGGCTGCGCGTTGATGAAGTTCGTGAAATTCTGCAGGATGTTGGTGCCGTAGTTGCCGTTCAACGGATCGGAGCCCGTCGTACCCTGCTGGTACACCTGCCACGAAATGCCAGCGGCTTGCAGGCGCTCCGGATACGTGGTCCACGAGAGCAACTGATAATTCGGCGGACCGTCGCCGTCGACGAAATCGTTGTTGTCGAGAAGCGGTCCGCCGAGCGTGCCGGTCGGATCGACCGTGCCAGTCATCAGATACGAGCGGTTCGGGTGCGTGGGGCCGGGCAGCGAGCAGAAGTATGCGTCGCAGGTGGTGAACGCATCGGCCAGCGCGTAGTGAAACGGAATGTCGCTACGGAGGTGATAGCCCATCGTCATGTCGGTCTTGTTGGCCGGCCACTGGTCGTAGCGGCCGCCGTCGATCGCGGCGTGGGTCTTGTACCAGGAGTGATCCAGATCGCCGACGCATTGCGCGCTGGTGGTCGACGTGTCCAGATGGAACGGCAGCACCGGCTTGGTGGCGTCCGCTTTCGACGGCTGGTACCACACCGGCTTGCCGTTCGGCAGCGGAATCGGGAAGCGGTCGTTGTAGCCGCGCACGCCGCGCATATGGCCGAAGTAGTGGTCGAACGAGCGGTTCTCCTGCATGAACACGACGATGTGCTCGACATCGCGGATCGTGCCCGTGCGCGAGAACGCGGGCACGGCCAACGCATTGCGGATCGACTCGGGCAGCGCGGTCAGCGCGGCGGCAGCGCCGGCGGAAGAAGCCACGGTCTGCAGGAAACGGCGACGGCTAGTTGATGTCATTGAATATCACCTTCTGCGGGGGGAAGAATAGCGCGCCTCTGCGCGCTGTGAAAAGCAGGTCAGTTGTTGCTGGCGCTGTCGCCGGGGGCGTAGTGCATGACGGGTGCGACTTGCTGGTTGTCGGCAGCGAGACTGGCTTGCATGTTTTGCGTGATCGGATCGGACGCGGCGGCGGGGTTCGCCGCGAGCGGGGCGGATGCGTCGGGCAGCGCAGCCGACAAGGTCGGCGGACGTTGCGCCGCGTCCTCAGCGGTAGGCGCCGAAGACGTCGCCGTCGATGGAGAGTCATCCGCGCCGCACGCGCTCAACACAAAGATGGCGAGTGCGAGCAAGGCGGCGCTCGCGAGGCGTTTGTCTCTTCTCATGTCTGCATCCGGTTTCGTGAAAGCGAGTGCAGTCTCTATTCCTTTCAAGAAATAATTGTGAAACGTTTGCGAGCAGCATAACTTTCGCCATTCGTTTGTATTTCGAAAGAAAGTGGAAAGCAATAAGAAGGACAATAGTCACCGTCATGCCAT
This sequence comes from Paraburkholderia sp. SG-MS1, assembly GCF_012275575.1. Taxonomy (GTDB): domain Bacteria; phylum Pseudomonadota; class Gammaproteobacteria; order Burkholderiales; family Burkholderiaceae; genus Paraburkholderia. The sequence continues at coordinate 19,207 of NZ_NPIH01000258.1, forward strand.
TTGCCTGATGCTTTTGGCATACCGAATGATTCACGGCTTTGCATAACCGGTTAGTCCATGACACGCACCGAACGACCCTTCGACATTACGCGTCTCGAAGATGAATGGCTGGAAGCCGACGGCGCCGGCGGTTTCGCATCGGGCACCGTGGGCATGTCGCGCACGCGCCGTTATCACGCGTTGCTGTTGAACGCGACGCGCGCGCCGGGCGGCCGTGTCGTGCTCGTCAACGGTGTGGAGGCGTGGCTGGAAGCGCGAGGGCGGCGTTATCCGTTGAGCTCGCAGCGCTATGTGCCGAACGTGACCTATCCGGATTTGGGTGCGAGTCTCACCGGCTTCGATACTGCGCCGTGGCCGACATGGCGCATTCGACTTGACACGTTGAACGTGGTGATTGCCGAATTATTCGTCAGTCACGCGACGCGTGAAACGGTTTTGCGTTGGCGGCTGGACAGCGCTGAGGTGGCAGGCGACATGAGCGCACCTGTGTTGAAGGTCAGGCCATTGTTGTCGGGGCGCGATTATCACGCGCTGCATCATGAAAACGCGGCATTCAATGTCGACGCGCGGATCAGCGACGATCACGCATGCGTCAGTTGGCAACCGTATGGTGACCTGCCGGTCATTCATGCCGCGACGAATGGCGTCTATATGCAGGCGCCTGACTGGTACCGGAACTTCTGCTACGTGCGCGAGCAGGAACGCGGTCTCGACTTCAGCGAAGATCTCGCGACGCCTGGGGTGTTCAGCTTCGATCTGCACGACGGTGAAGCGGTGATGATTCTGAGCGCGTCGAATGCAGCGGGCGCGGCAGCGCCCACATACACAGCAGCCACCCATGCAGCCGAGCTCGCCCATCTCGAACAACAACGCCGCAACGCATTGGGCTCGCGCCTGCAACGCTCTGCCGATGCCTACGTGGTCTCGCGCAACGAAGGCCGCACGATTCTCGCGGGCTTTCCGTGGTTCACCGACTGGGGCCGCGACACCTTCATCGCGATGCGCGGCCTGCTGATCGCTTCGAACCGTCTAGACGAAGCCGAGTCGATCCTGCTCGAATGGTCGGACACGCTGTCCGAAGGCATGCTGCCGAACCGCTTCCCCGATTACGGCGACACGCCGGAATACAACTCCGTCGACGCGTCCTTGTGGTTCATCGTCGCCGTGCATGACTATCTGGCCACCGGTCATGCGGGCGCCGCGACCCGCGCGCGTCTGCAACAGGCCGCCGACGCGATCCTCACCGGCTACACGAACGGCACGCGCTTCAACATACGCGCCTGCGCCGACGATGGTCTTCTGAGCGCGGGCGTCCCCGGTGTGCAACTTACGTGGATGGACGCGAAAGTCGGCGACTGGGTCGTCACCCCGCGCATCGGCAAACCGGTTGAGGTCCAGGCGCTGTGGAGTAACGCGTTGCGCATCGCAGCAGCATGGAACCCGCAGTGGCAACAACCGGCCGAGCGAGTGTTGCAAGCGTTTCGCGAACGCTTCGTCGATCCGTCGACACAGGCATTGTTCGATAACGTCGATGTCGATCACGTAAAAGGTGCGATAGATCGTGCGATCCGGCCGAACCAGGTTTTCGCGGTAGGCGGCCTGCCGTTCCCGCTACTCGACGGCGCGGCGGCGCACGCAGTGCTTGACCAGGTCGAAGCGCAGTTGCTCACGCCGCTCGGTCTGAGAACGCTCGCACCGTCCGATCCCGCATATCGCGGACGCTACGGCGGCTCTCCCTTGCAGCGCGACGGCGCCTATCATCAGGGAACGGTCTGGCCGTGGTTGCTCGGGCCGTTCGTCGAAGCGTGGCTGCGGGTTCACGGCGCGACGGAGCAGACCCGCGCGCAAGCCAGAGCGCGCTTTCTCGACCCGCTCTACGCGCATCTCGATCACGCGGGCCTCGACCACCTCTCGGAAATCGCCGACGGCGACGCGCCGCATGCGCCCGCCGGCACGCCGTTTCAGGCGTGGTCACTCGGGGAGTTGCTGCGCATCGAGGATCTGCTTGCCCGGTTGGCGCCCATCGCCGGGTAATCCGCGCTACGATGTGTGTCCCACCGCCAGGCCCGAAGCAAGGACGACGTTATGCCACCGCTGCGCGCTGCGAATCTGCTCGCCACTCTCGAAGGCGCCCGCCTGCACTCGGCCGATTGCGCCCATTGGCAGCGTTGGGGCCCGTATCTGAGCGAGCGTCAATGGGGCACGGTGCGCGAGGACTATAGCGCGGACGGCACCGCCTGGGACTCCTTTCCGCACGATCATGCGCGCAGCCGCGCTTATCGCTGGGGCGAAGACGGCATCGCCGGTTTCGGCGACGACAAGCTGAGCTGGTGTGTGTCGCTCGCGCTATGGAACCGCAAGGACCCGATCCTCAAGGAGCGCCTGTTCGGCCTCACCAACGCGCAGGGCAATCACGGCGAGGACGTGAAGGAGCTCTACTTCTACCTCGACGGCACGCCGACGCATTCGTACATGCGCATGCTCTACAAGTACCCGCACGCGGCTTTCCCTTATGAAGACCTGGTGCAGGAAAACGCGCGCCGTGGCGGCGACATGCCGGAGTACGAGGTTCTCGATACCGGCGCGTTCGACGATCTGCGCTATTTCGACGTGCAGGTCGAATACGCGAAACACGCGCCCGACGACATCGTGATGCGCGTGACGATCGAGAATCGCGCGGACGAGTCCGCGTCGCTCGACGTGCTGCCGCAAATCTGGGCGCGCAATTCGTGGTCGTGGAAGGAGAACAAGGACAAGCCGTCGCTGGTCGCGGGCACGGACCACAACGGTGAGGCGCATTTGATCGGGCGTCAGCATGGCCAGGAGCCGATTGTCGTGACGGCGTGGTCGAAGGACGCGCCGCAGCTCGCGTGGCTTTTCTGTGAGAACGACACCAACGTCAAGCGTCTGTTCAACATGGACGGCGCGGGTCCGTTCAAGGACGGCTTCAACGACTATCTCGTGCACGGCGACCAGCACGCGGTACGTCACGACGCCGGCACCAAGGCCGGCGCGCATGCGGCGCTCGAATTCGGCCCGCACGGGCGCGCGGTGGTGTACCTGCGCTGGCGCGCGCAGTCGGCGCCCGACGACGGGCAGTTCGACGCGGACGCTCTATTCGCGCGCCGCATCGCCGAGGCCGACGAATTCTATGGCGCGCTGCAACACGAAATCGCGGATCCCGACGCGCGCCTCGTGCAGCGCCAGGCGCTCGCCGGCATGTTGTGGTCCAAGCAGTACTACCAGTACGACGTGCAACGCTGGTTCGAGGGCGATCCGCTGCAACCCGCACCGCCCGCGAGCCGCAAACACGGCCGCAATGCGGACTGGCGGCACCTGTGCAATGCGGACATCGTGTCGATGCCCGACAAGTGGGAATACCCGTGGTACGCCTCGTGGGATCTCGCGTTTCATGCGGCCGCGTTTGCACTGATCGATCCGGCGTTCGCGAAGCGTCAGTTGCTGCTGCTGGTGAAGGATCGCTATCAGCATCCGAACGGCCAGCTGCCCGCCTACGAATGGGCGCTCGGCGACGCCAACCCGCCCGTGCATGCATGGGCGGCGTGGCGCGTCTACGAGATCGATCGCGCAATGACCGGCAAGGCGGATCGCGATTTTCTCGAACTCGTGTTCCATAAGCTGCTGCTGAACTTCTCGTGGTGGGTGAACCGCAAGGACGCCGACGGTCACAATATTTTTCAGGGCGGCTTTCTCGGGCTCGATAACGTCGGGATCTTCGACCGCTCGTCGCCCCTGCCGACCGGCGGCCACATCGATCAGGCCGACGGCACCGCATGGATGGCCGCGTATGCGCTCGACCTCATGCGCATCGCGCTCGAACTCGCGTATGCGAACCACGTGTTTGTCGATATCGGCGTGAAGTTTTTCGAGCACTTCCTGTATATCGCCGAAGCCGTGAGTTGCGACGACGGCTGCGATACGGGCCTCTGGGACAGCGAAGACGAGTTCTTCTACGACAAGCTGCGCCTGCCCGACGGCAGCAACGTGCCGATGCGGGTGCGCTCGATCGTCGGTCTGATTCCGCTGTTCGCCGTGCACGTGCTCGAAGAGCGTCTGCATGGCGAGCTGCCGTGCCTGCGCGAGCGGCTCGTGTGGTTCCTCGAGCATCGGCCGGATCTGGCGAGGCTCGTGTCGCGCTGGAACGAGCCCGGCAAGGGTAATGCATTGCTACTGTCACTGCTGCGCGGTCATCGGATGAAAGCGTTGCTGCGGCGTGCGCTCGACGAAAGCGAGTTTCTGTCCGATCACGGCGTGCGGGCACTGTCGCGCTTTCATCGCGATCAGCCGTTCGTGTTCAACCACAACGGCAATAGTTTCTGCGTCAAGTATCTGCCAGCGGAGTCGGACACGCGCGTGTTCGGCGGCAATTCGAACTGGCGTGGCCCGGTGTGGATGCCGGTCAACTATCTGCTGATCGAATCGCTCTACGAATTTCACCGCTATTACGGCGACGAGTTCCGCGTCGAGTATCCGACCGGTTCGGGGAAAAAGTTCTCGTTGAGCGAAATCGCCGACGAACTCGCGCGCCGCGCGACCACGCTGTTCCTGAAGAACAAGGACGGCGAGCGGCCGGTGATGGGTGCGTATCCACTGTTGCAGGCCGACCCGAAGTCGGCTGATCTGGTCCTGTTCCACGAGTATTTTCACGGCGATAACGGGCGCGGCGTCGGCGCTTCGCACCAGACCGGCTGGAGCGGGCTGGTCGCGTTGCTGCTGCAGCCGCGTGCGATGGCGGCATCGGGCAACGTGCCGCTGGCGGGCGAGCCCGAGCGGTCGCCGATTCCCGTGTCGGCCGGGGCTGCGGCTGCGGCGCACACCGCAACCCCGGCACGCGTGCTCAAGCCAGAACCTGCACCCGAGCCCGCAGTCGCAGTTCCCGTGACCAAGTAACGCGCCGCGGCCGACCCGCACGCGGCGGGTGACATCGGCCTGCAACGCCGCGCATCTTGCAATTGGCGTGATCTTTTGTGAACTGTGTGGGTTCAAACGCGGTCTTTCATGTGCCGCCACGTCCATCCCATTGGCTTCCTCGAGTGAATCCCATGTCGACTACACCGAACACCCAGGCTTCAGATCACCCCGCCGCCGCTCAGGCGCCGAGCTGCAAGGTCAGCGCGAGTCCACACGATGCGCCGGCGTCGCCGCCCGGCAAGCGGCCCGCACCGCCTTGCACGCTCGTGATCTTCGGCGCTGGCGGTGACCTCACCAAACGGCTGTTGATGCCCGCGCTGTACAACCTCGCGGTGGACGGCCTGCTCGACGGCGCGATGAAGATCATCGGCGTCAATCACGGCGAGCGCGAGACGCCCGAGTGGCGCGAAGAGCTGCACAAGTCGCTCCAGCAATTCGCCGCCGACAAAGCCAGCACCTTCCACGCCGGCAAGCTCGACGACCAGGCATGGGACTGGGTCGCGCAACGCCTCGAATACATGGCGGGCGAATTCGAATCCGACGACACCTTCGCGAAGCTCAAGCAGAAGCTCGCGCAGTCGCCCGGCGGCAACGTGATCTTCTACCTCGCGGTGGGCTCGCGTTTTTTCAAGCCGATCGTCGAGCATCTCGGCAAAGCGGGCTTGCTGAAGGAAGGCGGGGGGAGTGACGGCGGCGGCTTTCGCCGTCTCGTGATCGAGAAGCCGTTCGGCACCGATCTCGCCTCGGCGCGCGATCTGAACGCGCACATACTGTCATACGCAAAAGAAGAGCAGGTGTATCGCATCGATCACTTTCTCGGTAAGGACACCGTGCAGAGCATTCTCGCGGTGCGTTTCGCGAATGCGCTGTTCGAACCGGTATGGCGGCGCGAATATATCGACAGTGTGCAGATCACCGCGGCGGAAACGATCGGCGTGGAAGGGCGCGGCAAGTTCTACGAACAGACCGGCGCGTTTCGCGACATGGTGCCGAACCACTTGTTCCAGTTGCTCGGCATGGTCGCGATGGAGCCGCCCAATTCATTCGATGCCGAAGCCGTGCGCGACAAGAAGGCTGAAATCTTCGACGCGATCCGCCCGCTCACACCCGACGACGTCGTGTTCGGGCAATACGAAAAGGGTCCGGCGGGCGTCGGCTATCGTGAGGAGCCGGACGTCGCGCCCGGCAGCACCACCGAGACCTACGCAGCGGCGCGCGTGTTCGTCGAGAACTGGCGCTGGGCCGGGGTGCCGTTTTATCTGCGTACCGGCAAGCGCCTCGCCGCGCGCCGCACGGAAATCTCGGTGCAACTGAAGCCGGTGCCGTTCCGTCTGTTCCGCGATACGCCGGTCGACGCGCTGACGCCGAACGTGCTGACCTTGCGCATCGATCCCGCGCACGGCACGAGCTTCGACTTCAACGTGAAAACGCCGGGGCCGGTGATGCAGATCGGCGCGGTGCAGTCGTCGTTCGACTATGCGGACTTCTTCGCGGCGAGCGCCAACGTCGGCTATGAGACGCTGCTGTACGACTGCATGCTCGGCGACGAGACTTTGTTCCAGCGCGCCGACAGCATCGAAACGAGCTGGTGCGCGGTGGACGACGTGCTGCATCCGAAAGGCGGCGGCGCCATGCCGGTGCACGGTTATGCGGCCGGCAGCGAGGGCCCTGCGCAGGCCGACGCGCTGCTCGCACGCGACGGCCATGCATGGCGGCCGTTGAACAGGAATCCAGTCGGTAAGAAGTAAGGCCAACACGCGCACCAACTCAACAGGGGACACCGTGACTAAACGTACGGCAGCGAGCAAGAAAGAAAGCAAGACAGCAGGCAAGACAGCAGGCAAGACAGCAGGCAAGACGAAAGTGGCGGGCAGCGCCGAGCGGATTCTGGCTATCGACATCGGCGGCACCGGCCTGAAAGCCTCGATCATCGACGCGGACGGCCAGATGAAAACCGAGCGGGTGCGAGTGGCCACACCGCATCCGTGCACGCCGGATCAGTTGGTGGATACGCTGGCGAAGCTGGTCGCACCGCTCGTCGACGAAGCGACACCCACGCTGATGTCGATCGGCTTTCCGGGCGTGGTGCGCAACAACCGCATTCTGACCGCGCCGCACTTCGGGCTCGAAGGCTGGCACGATATCCCGCTCGCCGACGCGTTGGCGCAGCGCCTCGGCGGCTTGCCGGTGCGCATGATCAACGACGCCGAGATGCAAGGCTTTGCCGCAATTGAAGGACATGGCCTCGAATTCGTGCTGACGCTCGGCACCGGCGCGGGCACCGCCATGTTCCGCGACGGCGAGTTGATGCCGCATCTCGAACTCGCCCATCATCCGGTCAGCAAGAAGGGCGTCGCGTACGACGAGTACATCGGCGAGGCCGCGCGCGAGAAGGCGGGGAACAAGCGCTGGAACCGGCGCGTTCACAAGGTGATCGGGATTCTGGCCTCGCTGGTGAACTACGACAAATTGTGGATCGGCGGCGGCAACGCGGCGCGTCTGGACTTCGATCTGCCGGCGAACGTGGCGACCGTCTCGAACGATGCCGGTATCGAAGGCGGCGCGCGCTTATGGCATCCGCGCTCGGTGCGCGAAACGCGACAGTTGCCCGAAGCGAATCAACGCAGCGGGCCGTTCAAGTGATGCGCGCTGAACAAGCCTTCGAGGAGTGATTCACGATGACGCAAAACGGCTTTGCAAGACGTTTGCGCTGCGCCGGTGCCTGCGCGGTGTTCGCTTTGGCGAGCGCGCAGGCGTACGCGGTGGAAGCGTTCGCGGTCGCGTCGCCGGGTCTGGCCGACGGCGGCGCGCTCGATTCCAGCCATGCGGCAAGCGCCAACAATTGCGGGGGCGGCAACGTGTCGCCGGCGCTGCAATGGCGTAATGCGCCTGCGGGTACGAAAAGTTTCGCGGTCACGATCTTCGATCCCGACGGTGCGAAGGGACTGGGCATCGTGCACTGGGTGCTGTACGGCATCGCGCCGTCGACGACGGGGCTCGCAGCGGGGGCCGCCATGCCGCCCGGCAGTATCGCCGGTACGAATCGCACGGGCGCTACTGGTTACTATGGGCCGTGTCCGCCGATCGGGGACGTGCCGCATCACTACGTCGCCCAGGTCTACGCGCTCGATCTGCCGCCCGATGCCTTGCCGGCCGGCTTGACCCGCGATGCGTTGCTTGCGGCGATCAAGGATCACGTCATTGCCGCGACGAGCACGGTGCTGCGATACGGACGCTGACGCAACGCGGTTCGCGGCGGCGCGGCGCTGGTTCGCGTCGCCGCACCGCTGCGCAACCGCTGTGAAACGGGCGCGGCTTATCGGGCCGCGTCCCCCCAGCGATATTGCACACTGGCCTCATCGAGTTGCGTCTTGACCGGCGTATCGAGCACGAGTTCGGATGCCGCGAGCGTATCGCTCAACTGCTCCGCGCGGCTCGCGCCGATAATCGCCGACGTCACGAGTGGATTGGCCAGCACCCACGCAAGAGAAACCCGCGTCAACGATTCGCCGGTCTGCGCCGCGATCGCCTTGAGTTGTTCGATCGTCTCGAACTCGCGCTTATGCCAGTACCGCTCCTGGTACATCGCGCCGGCCTTGCCGACGCTTTCGGTGAAGCGCCCGCTCGCCGGCGCGGCATCCAGCTGGTGTTTGCCCGTCAGCAAGCCGCCCGCCAGCGGGTTGTACGGCATCACGGCCAGCTGCTCCTCGGCGGCCAGCGGCAGCAACTCCCGTTCGATCTGACGGAACAGCAGGTTGTAGCGCGGCTGGACCGACACGAAGCGCGCGACGCGCAACACGTCGGCGCGTCCCAACGCGCGCGCGAGCCGGTACGCGAGAAAGTTCGATACGCCGACATAGCGCGCTTTCCCCGAGCGCACGATCGTATCCAGTGCTTCGAGCGTTTCGTCCAGGGGCGTGTTCGCGTCGTCGGAGTGGAGCTGATAGAGGTCCACGTAGTCCGTGCCCAGCCGACGCAGCGACGCGTCGATCGCATCGAGCAGATGCTTGCGGGACGCACCCTGGTCCCACGCCGACGGTCCCATCTTGCCCACCGCCTTGGTCGCGAGAATGAAGCGCTCGCGCTTGCCCTTCAGCCAGCGTCCGACGATCTCCTCCGTGCGCCCGGCAATCTGCTCGCTGCCGCCGAGCGGATAAACATCGGCCATGTCGATGAAGTTCACGCCGGCGGCCGCCGCGGTGTCGAGGATGCGATGCGAGACTTCTTCCCCGGTCTGGAGGCCGAACGTCATCGTGCCGAGACATAGACGAGAAACGGTCAGGCCGGTGCGGCCGAATTGACGGTATTGCATGGTCGGCAACTCCGAAGTGAACGGGACAGGGAGGCGGTAGGGAGTGTTGCAAAAAGGATAAACGGTGTTGCAAATAAATGTTGACTGTGGGTATTCACAGAGTGTTATTAAATTGAAAGTATCCAACTGAAGGCCGATAAGAGAATTGGCTTGCTGGAATGGGAACTCATGAATGGTAAATTACATGTCGTAATAAATGGCTGTCTTCAGCGGAACATTTATTACGAACGCCATACGTTTGTAAAAGGCGGAAACAATCGGATTACGCGACGTAACACGTCGTGCGATTGATGCGCTCTGGGACATATGGAATGATACCGATTCTCATTTAACGACCACCACTAGCCAGCCATCCCGTCACTGCTGCGTCAGTTCAGACGACCGGAAGCCAGCCAAAGGCAGCTTGCCACTTATTCCATGGGAGACATGCGAATGGGGCGAGCGCACACCTGACGGGATTTCCAATGTTCAACCACACGCCGCTTGCGACTGCGTTGGCGCTAGCTTTTGCCATTCCCTTTGCGACACCGGCTGTCGCGCAGACCGCTCCTCAAACCGCGTCGCAACCGGCGGCCGACAAGAATCCGGCAAACGCAACCGCGAACGCATCGAGCAACACAGTCACCGACAGCGGCACACTGCCGGCCATCGGCGTCGCGGCGCAGGCCGAACAGCAGGACTTTCAGGCGGAACGCTCGACGGTCGGGGCGAAGACGCCGACGGCATTGCGCGATATTCCGCAAACCGTCACCGTCATCAATAGGGACCTACTCGCCTCGCAAGGCGCGACGTCGTTTACGGATGCGCTGCGCAACGCGCCCGGTGTGACGATCGGCGCGGCCGAAGGCGGCCAGATCGGCAACAACATCAACCTGCGCGGCTTCACCGCACAGAACGACATCTATCTGGACGGCTTTCGCGACCGCAATCAATACTATCGCGACACCTTCGATCTGGAGTCGCTCGAAGTTCTTTACGGCCCGTCGTCGATGCTGTTCGGCCGCGGCTCGACGGGCGGCGTGATCAATCAGGTGACCAAGAAGGCGCAGCTGAAGGATTTCGCGGAAGTCTCGGGAATGGTCGGCACCGACGATCGTTACCGCACCACCGTCGACGTGAATCACAAGCTCACGGATACCGCGGCGATTCGCCTGAACGCATTCGGCCAAAGCCTCGGTTCGACGCGCGACGTGATGAAGAACAAGGACTTCGGCATCGCGCCGGAAGTCCGCTTCGGTATCGGCACGCCGACCGAGGTGACACTGTCCGCGCTGATCCAGCATAACCACGACATGCCCGACTACGGCATCCAGGCGTTGAACGGCCGCCCGTCTCCGGTGCCGAGAAACACCTTCTACGGCCTGACCGACGACCGCACGATCCAGGACGTGCAGATCTTCACCGCCGCGATCAAGCACAAATTCTCGGATGCGCTCACGCTGACGAACCAGACGCAGTTCTCGCACTCGGAGACCGATGCGCGCGAAACCGCGCCGCAGGCGGTGCTGACAGGGCCGCTGTCGTCGAGCACCGCGTTGACCAACGGCAACTTCACGACGCTGTCGCCGTCGCAGCTGTTCATCAAGCTGCAGAGCCATGACCGTGTGATCGAGAACCGCGCGATCTACAACGACACGATGCTCGAATACAAATTCAGCACCGGGCCGATCAAGCACGACCTGATCGCCGGCTTCGAGATCGGTCATGACAGCTATTCAAACCAGGCATACACGCGCAACAACCTGCCGATCGTGCCGATGCTCAATCCGCCGATCATGGATACACCGTCCAACGTGACGACCTCGGTCGGTAACTATGCCAACTCCGGCGCGACCGAAATCGGCGCTTACCTGAACGACACCGTCTCCCTGAACCAGCACTGGAAGGTGATTGGCGGCTTGCGCTGGGATCGTTTCCAGGCATCGATCACCAACTCGATCAGCGCGCCGGGTTACGCGAGTCAGACCAACTTCTTCACGAGCGTGCGCGCGGGCGTGATCTACCAGCCGACCGACTGGCAGTCGTACTACGTGTCGTACGGCACGTCGTTCAACCCGTCGCTCGAAAACCTGACGGTGACGAACCTGACGCAAAACCTCGCACCGGAATCGACCAAATCGTATGAAGTCGGCGGCAAGTGGGATCTGTTCGGCGGCAATATTTCCGTGACCTCCGCGTTCTTCCGCGAGGAAATGGACAACGCCCGCACGCAGGTCTCGCCGACCGAGTACGAACTTGCCGGCGACATCCGCGTGGACGGTTTTCAGGCGGGCGTGACCGGCCACATCACCGACAAGTGGCAGGTGTTCGGCGGCTACACGTACATGGACGCGGTAATCCTCAAAGCGCTCGACGGCACGCAAGGCCACACGCCGGCCAACACGCCGCGCAACACGCTGACGCTGTGGACGACCTATGCGATCACGCCGCATTGGGAAATCGGCGGCGGCCCGATCTACATGTCGCCGCGTTATGCATCGAACACCAACTACGTGCGGGTGCCGGGCTACACGCGTTGGGACGCAACCGCGGCCTATCACGCGAAGAAGTTCGACGTGCGTCTGAACCTGCTGAACCTGACCAACAAGGAGTACTTCGACGCGCTGATTCCGTCGGACGGCGGCCGTTCGGTGCCGGGTATCGGACGCACGCTGCTGGCGACGTTCGACTACCGCTTCTGATACGGACGCGGCGGATACGGTAGGCTTGGCGGTTTTTGGCGAAACCGCTGAGCCCGACGCAAAGGAAACATCATGTTGCTGCAGATTCCGAATGTACTCGACGCCGAGCGCTTGCGCTTCGTGCGCGAACGGCTCGAGCAGGCCGGCGACGCCTGGGTCGACGGCCGCGCGACCGCCGGTTATCAGGGCGCGCCGGTCAAGCGCAACCAGCAGATCGCCGAGCACACGCCGGTGGCGCGTGAGCTCGGCGACGTGATTCTCGCGGCGATCGAGCGCAATCCGCTTTTCATCAGCGCGGTGTTGCCCAATCAGGTGTATCCGCCGCTGTTCAACCGCTATGAAGGTGGCATGCAGTTCGGCAGCCATGTCGACGGCGCGGTGCGCGTGCTGCCCAACGGCGTGAAGCTGCGCACCGATGTCTCCGTGACGCTGTTCCTTTCCGAACCCGACGAGTACGACGGCGGCGAACTCGTGATCGAAGACACCTACGGCGTGCAGCAGGTGAAACTGCCGGCGGGCGACATGATCGTCTATCCGGCCACGAGTCTGCATCAGGTCACGCCGGTCACACGCGGCGCGCGCATTGCCAGTTTCTTCTGGGTGCAAAGCCTCGTGCGCAACGATACGCAACGCGCGCTGCTGTTCGACATGGACACCGCGATTCAACGCCTCAATGCCACCCACGCCGACGACACCGCGCGCCGCAGCCTCGTCGGCTGTTATCACAATCTACTGCGTACCTGGAGCGAAACGTGAGCGTCCCCGACACTATCGACATGCAACCGACGGCGGGCGCGGATCGCGCCGCAAGCGAGCCGCAACGGCTCGGCGACGGCGAACTGAAGTCGCGGCAGCAGCGCACGCGCCGCGCGACCTTCATCAAATGGCTGCGCAAGGTGCATGGCTGGGTGGGTTTGTGGGGCGCGGCGCTCGGCCTGCTGTTCGGCACCACGGGGTTTTTTCTGAATCATCGCGGCGGCCCGCTGCGAGTGTCGACGGGTGAGCCGCAAGTGTCGGTGTTGCAGGTGCCGTTGCCGCAACCGGCGCCGGCTACGCCGCGTGAGTTGGGCAAGTGGCTCAAGCACGAACTGAAGATCGCCGGCAACCCGGGGCGCGTGCAGAAAGAGCCTGCGCATCCGGTTGCGTGGGGCGAGCGCAGCGTCGTCCAGCCCGAGCACTGGCAGCTGAATTTCGCATCGCCGCATGAAAACACGTCGGCCGAATACTGGGTCGGCAATGGATACGTGAGCGTCAAGCGCAGCGAAAACACGTTCCTCGCGATGCTGACGAATCTGCACAAGGGCGTCGGCTTGAGTGTCGGTTGGGTGCTGCTGATCGACACGCTCGCAGGCAGCCTCATTCTGTTGTCGCTCACCGGCGTGCTGCTGTGGACGGAGTTGAACAAGCGCAAGACGGTGGGCGTGGTGCTGGTGCTAGGCTCGATCGCCGCCGCGGTGTGCATGAGTTTGATGTGACGCAGGCCGTGCCGACTGAAGGGAATTGAAGGAAACCGGTCGGGCGGCGCTCGCCGCCCGACCGGCAAGTTGGCCTTGGGCGCTGCCTGCGTCGAGGTACGTTTTACCTGCGTTTTACCGGCATTGCCCGCGCCGCATTGCATCATTGACCGATGCCATTCGCCTGGCCGACCATGGGTCGGCGCGCGGCGCTCAAACCTCCGCTGTTTCGAGTCCTGGCGCTCATCTCTTCTTCCTCCGGCCACCCGCTGCATGCGAGAATCGCGCTACTACGAGCGCCATCATCGTTAGTCATCCATCGTATCGGGCACCGCTTTTGCAACCGCGGTCACACGAATTTTGACCTGCCGCGCCGAGGAGATCGCGTTGAAAGAGCCGGACCGCTTCCTGTCGGATGTACCGCACGCCGGTCCGGCTGCGCCGCCGTTTCTTGCCGGCGGCGGCGAACTCGGCGCGCTGATCCGCGCCTACGACTGGCGCCGCACCGCGCTCGGTGCGCCCGACACCTGGCCGCAAGGCCTGAAGATCGCGATCCGCATCATGCTCACGTCGCGGCAGCCGATCTGGATCGGCTGGGGCGACGAGCTGCTCTATTTTTACAACGACCCGTACAAATCGATTATCGGCGGCAAGCATCCGGTCGCGCTCGGTCAGCCGACCCGGGTCGTGTGGCGCGAAATCTGGCCGGACATCGAGCCGCTGCTGCACACCGCCTTGACCGGCGCCGAAGGCACCTTCGTCGAACAGAAGCTGCTCATCATGGAGCGCAACGGCTTTCCCGAGGAGACCTATTACACCTTCTCGTACAGCCCGATTCCCGGCGACGACGGCGAACCCGGCGGCATCATCTGCGCGAATAGCGACGACACCATGCGGGTGGTCGGCGAGCGGCAACTCGCCTTGCTCAAGGAACTGGCGGCGGCGAGCCCGGATGGCCGCGACTGGCGCGAGGCATGCGAGCTGAGCGCACGTGCGCTGCGCTCCAATGCAGAGGACCTGCCGTTCGCCTTGCTCTACGCGGTCGAACCCGGCGGCGCTACGGCCACGCTGGTCGGCGCGAGCGGCATCGAGCCGGGGCATCCGGGCGCGCCCGAGTCGATGCCCGTCGAGGGCGCTGCGTGCTGGCCGCTCGCCGAGGTGCTCAAGCTCCAGGCGCCGCAGATGGTGCGTGGCCTGACGCAGCGTTTCAGCATCGCTTTGCCGGCCGGTCCGTGGCATGTCGCGCCGGAGCAGGCGGTCATCCTGCCGGTGTCGGCGGGCAGCGAAACGACCCATGCGGTGGTGCTGATCGCGGGCCTCAATCCTTGCCGTCTTTACGACGATGCGTATCGCAGCTTCCTGAACCTGGCCGCTGGCCAGATCGGGGCGGCGATCGGCTACGCGCAGGCTTACGAGGAAGAGCGGCGGCGCGCGGAAGCGCTGGCAGAAATCGACCGCGCGAAAACCACGTTCTTCTCCAACATCAGCCACGAATTCCGCACGCCCTTGACGTTGATGCTCGGCCCGCTCGAAGAACTGCTCGCGCGGCCGCAGCTTGCCGTCAACGCGGACGCGCACCAGCCGAGCGCGGACGTCGACGACCGCGCGTTGATCGAGATCACGCATCGCAACGGCTTGCGTCTGTTGAAGCTCGTCAATGCGCTGCTCGATTTTTCGCGCATCGAGGCGGGGCGCATGCAGATTCACACGCAGCCCACCGACATCGCCTCGTTCACCGCCGAACTCGCGTCGCTGTTCCAGTCCGCGATCGAGGCGGCCGGCTTACGGCTCGAACTGGAGATACCGGCGAGTCCCGTGATCGTGCAACTCGATCGCGAGATGTGGGACAAAGTCGTGATGAACCTGCTGTCGAACGCGTACAAGTTCACGTTTTTCGGCACGATCAGCGTGACGGTTCGCGCGCTCGAAGGCGGCGGCGTCGAAGTGAGTGTGACCGACAGCGGTATCGGCATTGCGGCAGAAGAAGTGCCTCGGCTTTTCGAACGTTTTCATCGGGTCGCGGGCGCGCCGGGCCGCTCGGTCGAGGGCAGCGGCATTGGTCTCGCGATGGTGCAGGAACTGGTGAAGCTGCATGGCGGCACCGTGGTGGTCGACAGCCGGTTGGGCGAGGGCGCGCGCTTTACCGTCGTGCTGCCGGGCGGCGCGATGCCGGCGTCTACCGGCGACACCGCCGTGCATGCGGCGATGAGCCAGCACGCGCGCACCTATGTGGATGCCGCGTTGCGCTGGAGCCCGGAGCACGAATTGCTCGACGAGACAGCGGCCTCGGCATCCGCTTCGGCGGCCGGCTCTGGCGAATCGAGGCCTGCGGGCGCGCACCTGCTGGTCGTCGACGACAACGCGGACCTGCGCGAATACATGAGCCGCATCCTGCGTGCGGCGGGCCACGACGTGCGCCTCGCCGCCGACGGCGAGGCGGCGCTCGAAGCCGCGCGTGCGCAGCCGCCCGATCTGGTGCTGTCCGACGTGATGATGCCGCGCCTCGACGGCTTCGGCCTGCTGCGCGAACTGCGCGCCGATCCGCTCCTGCGCGATACGCCAGTGCTGATGCTGTCGGCCCGCGCGGGCGAGGAAGCGCTCGTCGACGGCATCGAGCACGGTGCGGACGATTACTTGACCAAACCGTTCTCGTCGCGCGAGCTGCTGGCTCGCGTGTCGGGCAATCTGCAACTCGCCCGGCTGCGTCGTGAGACCGAGATGAAACTGCGCGAGGAATCGCGCACGCTCGAAATCCTCAATCGGGTCGGCTCGACCGTGGCGGCGGAACTCGATCTGAAACGCGCCGTGCAGATCGTCACCGACGCCGCCACCGAACTGACCGGCGCCGCGTTCGGTTCGTTCTTCTACAACGTGCTCGACGACAGCGGCGGGAGCTACATGCTGTACACGCTGTCAGGCGTGCCGCAGGACGCGTTCGAGCGGTTCCCGATGCCGCGCAACACGGCGGTGTTCGGTCCCACGTTCAAGGGCGAGGGCGTCGTGCGCGTCGACGACATCACGCAGGACCCGCGCTACGGCCACAACGCGCCCTATCGCGGCATGCCGGAAGGTCACCTGAAGGTGCGCAGCTACCTGGCCGCGCCGGTGCAGTCGCGTAATGGCGAAGTGGTCGGCGGCCTGTTCTTCGGTCATCCGGAACCCGGCGTGTTCACCGCGCGCGCGGAGCGGATCGTGGCCGGCATCGCGGCGCAGGCCGCGATCGCCATCGACAATGCACGCCTCTACGAGGCCGCGCAAAGGGAAATCGCCGAACGCACCAAGGCGCAAAGCGCACTGCACGATCTGAACGAGACGCTCGAGCGCCGCGTGATCGAAACGGTGGCCGACCGCGACCGCCTCTGGGAATTGAGCGAGGACCTGCTGGTGGTGGCCGATATCGAGGGACGCCTGCAGCGCGTGAGTCCGTCGTGGAGCAGCGCGCTCGGCCATAACATGCACTGGCTGATGTCGCGCTCATATCTGGATCTGGTCCATCCCGACGACGTCGCCCTCGTCAGCGCGCATCTCGCCGAACTGCGCCGCACCGGTTTGCCGGTGCGTTACGAAAACCGCTTCAAGCGGATCGACGGCACATGGCGCTGGGTCGCGTGGACGCTCGCGCTCGACCCCGCCACCTCGCGCATTCATGGCGTGGGCCGCGACGTCACCGCCGACAAGGAAACCACCGAGGCGCTGCGGCAGGCCGAAGAGGCGCTGCGCATGGCGCAGAAGATGGAAGCGATCGGCAAGCTCACGGGCGGCGTCGCGCATGATTTCAACAACCTGCTGCAAGTGATCGGCGGCAATCTGCAATTGCTCGCGAAAGACGTCGCCGGTGCCGAGAAGCCCGAGCAACGTGTGCGCAATGCGCTGGCGGGTGTGGCGCGTGGCGCCAATCTCGCGTCGCAACTGCTGGCGTTCGGGCGGCGTCAGCCGCTCGCGCCGAAGGTCGTCAATCTCGGCCGCTTCGTGCGCGGACTCGACGACATGCTGCGGCGCGCGCTAGGCGACGGCGTGGAAATCGAAACCATCGTGTCGGGCGGGCTGTGGAATACGCTGGTCGATCCGTTCCAGGTCGAGAATGCGCTGCTCAACCTCGCGATCAACGCGCGCGACGCGATGAACGGCCACGGCAAGCTCACGATCGAAGCCGGCAACGCCGCGCTCGATCACGCTTACACCCGGCGCAACGTGGATGTCACGCCGGGCCAATACGTCATGCTGGCAGTCACGGACACCGGCTCCGGCATGTCGCCGACCGTGCGCGAGCGGGTGTTCGAACCGTTCTTCACGACCAAGCCGGAAGGCCAGGGAACCGGGCTCGGCCTGAGCATGGTGTACGGCTTCGTCAAGCAGTCCGGCGGCCACGTGAAGATCTACAGCGAGGAGGGGCACGGCACGACGATCCGCATTTATCTGCCACGCGTGCGTGAGGAAGAAGACCTCGAAACGAATGTCGACGCCGGTCCCGCGAAGGGCGGTACGGAAACGGTCCTGATCGTCGAGGATGACGAGGAAGTGCGCGCCACGGTGGTCGAGATGTTGTCGGATCTCGGTTATCGCGTGCTGAAGGCGAAGGATGCGCAGAGTGCGCTGGCGATCGTCGAAAGCGGCGTGCCGATCGACATGCTCTTCACCGACGTGGTGATGCCCGGTCCGTTGCGCAGCACCGAACTGGCACGCAAGGCCCGTGAACGTTTGCCGACGATCGCGGTGCTGTTCACATCGGGCTACACCGACAACGCGATCGTGCATGCCGGGCGGCTCGACGAGGGCATCGAACTGCTCAGCAAGCCGTACACGCACGAAGCGCTGGCGCGCAAGTTCCGCTACCTGCTGCAGTCGCAGAACCCGCAGGCGGCTGAACTCTCCGAGGCCGAGCGCCAGCTTCTGCACATCGATCCGCCGCTTGCGGCGGCGGACGCCGATAGTTTTGCCGTGGGGGCACGCATGCGGATTTTACTGGTGGAAGACGACGAGATGATCCGCATGAGCACGGCCGAATTGCTGCGGACCTTCGACTTCGACATTCTGGAAGCCGAAGGCGAGCAGGATGCGAAGCGGATTCTCAGCGAGCACGCGATCAACGTGATGCTGACCGACGTCGGGCTCGCCGGCAAGTCGGGCGTCGATCTGGCGACGGACGTGTGCCGCGAGCGACCCGATCTGCGCGTGATCTTTCTGACGGGCTACGATCTCGTGCTCACGCCGGAGCAGCGCAAGGTCTTGCCGCACGCGATCTCGTTGCGCAAGCCCTACGAGGTGCTCGATCTGATCGATGCGCTGAAGACGCCGCTGAGCTAGCCGAGCCAACGAGCGACGCGGGTTACGCACGCATGCGTGCCTTGCCGGCGGCAAAGCGCAACAGCGTGCGCTCGCGCTAGAATCTTCGCAGACCGCCATCTTGCCGCCTCTGCCCGGAATCCGCCGATGCCCACACCTGCCAATCCCGTCGATGCCGCGCTCATGACGCGGCGTTCGATTCGCGCGTTTCTCCCCGAACCGGTGCCGCGCGCCGATATCGAGGCTATTCTCGAAGCCGCCAGCCGCGCGCCCTCGGGCACCAACACGCAGCCCTGGAAAGTATATGTGGTGACGGGCGAGTCACTCGCGCGTCTGTCGCGCGATCTGCTCGCCGCCTACGACGATCCGCAGCGCGACGCGCTGTATCACGAGGAATATCCGTACTATCCGCAGCGGTGGGTGTCACCGTATCTCGACCGGCGCCGCAAGATCGGCTGGGATCTGTATGGTCTGCTCGGCATCGACAAGGGTGACAAGGCGCGCATGCACGAACAGCATGCGCAGAACTATCGCTTTTTCGGCGCGCCGGTGGGTCTGTTCTTCACGATCGATCGCGTGATGGAGCGCGGCAGCTGGCTCGACTACGGCATGTTCCTGCAGGCGATCATGACGGCCGCACGCGGGCGTGGTCTGCATACTTGCCCTCAGGCCGCGTTCGCGCAGTTTCATCGGGTGATTGCGGAGCACCTCGGCTTGCCGGAAGACGAGCAACTGGTGTGCGGCATGTCGCTCGGTTTCGCCGACGAAGCCGCTCTCGTCAACACCCTGCGCACCGAGCGCGAACCGGTTGAACGGTTCACGCGCTTTCTCGATTGATCGGCCAATGAAAAAAGTCTGGTTAGCGCCCCCACTTTCCATCGGAACATCATGAAAACATCGCGCCGCCATTTTCTGCTGCTAAGCGTAGGGGTCGGCTCTTCGCTCGTGCTGTCGCAAGCGGCTTTTGCCGACACCGTGAACCGGCTCGGCGAAACCGATCCCAAGGCACAAGCCGTGGGTTATGTGGAAGACGCCTCGAAGGTCGACAAAGCGAAATTTCCCGGCTTCGCTGCCGGACAAACGTGCGCCAACTGCTCGCTATTCCAGGGCGCGGCGACGGACGCCTATGGCGGCTGCACGCTATTCGGCGACAAGCAGGTCGCCGCGCGCGGCTGGTGCAGTTCGTATTCGACTATGTGAGCACTTGAGCATGCGGGTCGGTGTGGCGCGGCTCACATCAGCGACTTCAACACCAGTTCGTACGAGTGGCCGATCCACACGGCCGCGTCGCGGTGATCGCGCAGCGCGTCGCCGGTATTCGGATGCAGGAAAACGTCGAGCGCGCCGTGATTTAGCGTGAGCCAGCCGACCACGTCGGCGAACTGCGCCTGCGTGAAGCCGAGCTGATATGACCACATCGGATGCGGGCCGACAGGGCGCTCGTGAAAGCGGCCGACCTGCAACCGGCCGCCCCAGTGCGCTTCGATCTGCTCGCGAAAGGTCCACGCGGCGTCGCGGCTGTTCGCATCGAAATAGATATGGGCGTGCCAGCTGTCGATGGCGGAGGTGTCGCGAAAGGTCATATCAGAGTCCATTACATAGAGTCGGCATCGGCTGACGTCAGTCTTTATCCGACATTCATTCTGCTTCGGTGTGCGTGGGCGCGCGCACTGCGCGTCTCATGTAAAACTGTGCATCATCCTCGCCGACGACCTCGAAGCCGAGCCGATCGTACAGACGTTTCGCGGGATTGCCCTTGAGCACCTTCAACGTGACCGGCAGCGCGTCGTTCTGAGCGGCCCGCAAGACCGTACGCAGCGCGCGTTCGCCGATGCCGCGCCCTTGCAGCGCCGGCGTGATCTGCAATTGCACGACCACCCATTCGGTGTCGGTGCGATGCGCCTTCAGCAGGCCGGCCGGCGCCCCGTCGATACAGATGACCCGCGCCGTGTCATACCGATGCAGCAGCCGCGTGCGATGTTCGACGTCGTCCGTCGGTTCGCCGGCGCGCGCGAGGTGCTCCGTCATCGTGGCCTTGCGCAGTTCGAACAGAAAAGTTTCGTCGTCGCCAAGCGCAGGGCGCAGGGTCAGGGCAGGTTCTTGAACGGACATGTCGGTAACGTTGCCACGCGCACGTTTCCCGCGCGGGTGGTGAGTAAGAATGGTCGTGAATTGTCGCGCCAGCAGCGCTTTTTTACCACGCGGTGATGTTTTCGTCTTTCTACTTCAGCGATCCATGCGAACGCGCGCTCGTGCGGACAGGCCTCGCCCGACTGGGACGGTGCCGGCGCAGCGGCGCTGTTTGAGGTGCGGCCGATGTTTGCGAGCCGACATGTCAGGCGCGCCGGTGGCGGACATGGATCGCGCGGCCGGCAGCGTGAGGCGGGCAAGCGTGGGTGGCATGTGCTTTGCTTTTGTCTCATCCGCGTCATGCTGGGCCGAGCCGGTTCCGCTTCTCGCGAGGAGACGCCGGACCGCAGGGAAGCGGTGTCGGCGCGACCTAAGAACGAAACATGCGGGACGCGAAATCACGCGTTGTCCTGCACGGGGTCGATGGCGAGAAGCCGTCACATCCGCCTTTTATCTGACACAAGCGGTTTGCGCTTTGCGCAGACGTGTGGCGTGTGCCGCGCGCGGTGGCGGGCACATACGTGGCGGCTCGTCCGGCTGTCCATGCGCCGCTGTGACCGGTGATCACGTGCGGTTGCGGGTCTTCGTTTCATTCAGTTTTTTCGGTGACGTTCGTTC
The DNA here is from genome assembly GCF_012275575.1 of Paraburkholderia sp. SG-MS1. Classification (GTDB taxonomy): domain Bacteria; phylum Pseudomonadota; class Gammaproteobacteria; order Burkholderiales; family Burkholderiaceae; genus Paraburkholderia. The sequence goes on from NZ_NPIH01000258.1 coordinate 40,617, forward strand.
GAGTCGTCGAACGGTTTAACGAACTTTGCGAGGTGAGCCATGGAAGTTGTCGAACTTGAACCCAGCGTCTCTGCGGACGGACGCGCGGTGATTTTCCAGCTTTCGACGCGAGGACGGGACCTCGAATGCGCCGTCACGCGTGAGGCGCTGGAACAGCATTTCTGGCTGCAACGCGGCGCGGCCGAAGCGCGCGTTCTGAAGACATTCGCGGACGGACGCAAACGCATCACAGCGGTCGCGGAGAGGAAACTACTCGCGCGCCCCGGCGAAAAGGTGTTGTTGACGATCAGCGATTTTGCCGCGCGCGGTTGATGTTCCGCGAATCGATCTCATGCGGGCGGGGACTTGGCCCGCTTGGGAGTCCGTTTTGCACGCACGTTTGAACTGACAGCGTGCGACGGCGATCGTGCCGTCGCAGGCGTGTTTGTTGTCGTACTCTTTTGCCTGCCCGATCCCATCGCTGCTCCCAGCCGCCGTGTGCGCCGGACCGCCGACCGCCGCTCACCTCCGACGAAGCCCCCTGTTACACCGATTCGCCAAATTAGGCCGGCAAAGCCCCTCGCTTCGCGCAATTGCGTGCGGATGCACTCGCATACACTGTTTTCCATGGCGCGACAAAACACCGAGCCCATCGACGCGGTCATCCCCCGCGTTGTTTTGAACCGTACCGTTGATGGCAGTTTGCCGCGGTTGTCGAACGCGGCAGGGCAGTAAGGCAGTAGGCAGTAGGAGCAATGCAACAACGCGCTACTCACACGAGATGCGCGAAGCAGCAGGGGGTTGCAGCCAGGTATAGTCGAAGTCGAAGGACCCGGCTGTGATGCAGTATGAGTTCAGACAGCCTCAGCAGTGGCAGTGAAAGTCGCAGTGGAAACAACGATAGCAAGAGCAGTAACGCTGCTGAGTGGAGCGGCAGCAAGCTGGAGTAGCAGCGGTTCACGCAACACCGGCATGAGCGGTAATACAGCACTCCACGTAGCAACAGCTCGATAAGGTTTAGGTGGTTAGAGGTCGACAGGCATCCACGCGCATGTACGACTGTTCCATCCTGTCCGGCCCTGTTCCTTCACGGGAACAGGGTTTTTTTTCGCCGGTAGGCATCGCGTACTTGTATTTGCGGGCTTCGAACCGATATGCCGGAATTGCAGTTCGTGATGCGGTTGCGCATCGGTCGGCCATGCGTCGCGAGCCGCCGCGCGCAGTCCGAGCTCGGATTGCGGCACGTAAGACGAAAAGTTGCTTGCCACGATGGCGATGCAGACTCACATTAGAGCTTGTCGAGCCGCGAGCGCGTCGGTGGTTGATCACGGAGCGCGAGAATTCGGTGGCGAAGCCGGAAGTCAGTGAAGGAGGTTGAATCGATATGTCCAGTAAATCGCGAGTCCGCAAACACAGCCAATCGGCCATGTCCCCGCTGTTGCGTGCGCTGACCTTTAGCCGCGCGGCGCACGAACCGGTCACCGCGGCCATGCTGCTGCAGGGCTATGCGGCCCTCGACGCGTTCCGGCGCGGCCAGGGTTCGCGGGCGCTCTACACGACGTTGAGCCGGCATCTGCTGGTGTCGCAGGAATTGGCGCGTCTTGGCGTCGGCGAGGATGTGCTTGCGGACATCGAGGGGGCCCATGCAGCGATGGTTCGGCTCGACATGCGCGAACACGAAGTCGGTAAGTGGACCCTCGAGGACCCCGACTACGCGCGGCTCTGTACAGCGCTGGCGATTCTGGACGGGCAACTGTCGGCTGCCTCGCTGAGCGAGATTGCGAGCGCGGAAGCAAGAATGATCGAAGGCTTGATGCGCTCGGCGCACGCGCAGGCTGTTGCGGAGGCGGCGGTCTGAAAGTCGGAGACGCCGTAGCCGCTCCATGCAAAGCAGCGCACGGCACAACACAGCAAAAAGACGCCCCACGGGGCGTTTTTGCATTCGGCAATTGCATTGTCCCGCGCTCGACGCGCAGCAGTCGTCGTACGCCGTCGGATCTGCGCACGCGGTACCGCGCCGGCCGTTACGAGTCTCCGTAAGGAGTACGCCGAACGGCGGTGCACGCGGCGCATCCGGTTTGCGGGTGTCATCCGCGCTTGCTAGACTGGCTCTCCCCTCTTTGCCGCCAGCGCGTGTGTTGCCACCCGGCTCCCGCCGGAGGGTGCCGTGAGCGGTGTGATCAATCGGAGACACCATGTCTTACATGTTGCTCATCGTCGAACCCCCGAATCAGCGTGTCGAGCGCGGTGAAGCGGCGGGGCGCGAAGTCTACGACCAGATGGTGCATTTCGCCGCCGACCTCAAGGAGCGCGGCAAACTGCTCGCGGTCGAATCCCTCACTTCCCAGCGCGATGCCGTGCGCGTGCAGGTCCGTGACGGACAGCCGAAACTGCTCGACGGCCCGTTCGCCGAAGCGAAGGAAATGATCGGCGGCTTCTTTCTGCTCAATTGTGAAACCCGCGACGAAGCGGTGGCGATCGCGCAAGCCTGCCCGGCGGCGTCGTGGTGTACGGTGGAAGTCCGCAAGCTCGGACCGTGTTTCATGTAATCGACAACGTCTCGTGGCTGTGTAGCGCCCGGGGTTTTCCCTGGAGCGTCGGCAACAGTGTCGATCTTGCAGCGTATTGCTCGTCGTGTGTGTAAGGAGCCGGCATGCACAAGGCTCTTCACCCAATAAAAAATGGAGCAACGACGATGCGATTCATGATCCTGGTTAAAGCGACGGCCGCCAGCGAAGCAGGCGAAATGCCGGAAGCATCCCTGATGGCCGCGATGGGCGCGTATCACGAAGAACTTGCCAAAGCCGGTGTGCTGCTCGACGCCACCGGTTTGCAGCCGAGTTCCAAAGGCTGGCGGATCCGCTACAGCGGCGGCAGCCGCACGGTCATCGACGGCCCGTTCACCGAGAGCAAGGAGCTGATCGCGGGCTATACGCTGATCCAGGTGCGCTCGCGCGAGGAAGCGATGGAATGGGCGCGGCGTTTTCCCGCGCCGTTCGGGGAGCAGGCCGATGGTGAAATCGAAGTGCGGCAACTGTTCGAACTCGACGATTTCGAGCCCGGTCCCGAGGTGGAGCGGTTTCGAAATCTGGAAGCGTCGCGGCGCTGAGCCGCGAGCCGGCGTGCTGCCGATCGGCACGCCGCTCCCATGCGAATCCCGCATCAAGCCGACCAACGCCTCCGAAAGGAACCATCATGCTCAAGAACTCGCCGCTCGTCGTGCTTGGGGCAGTGGCCCTGCTGCTCGCTTACGCGGCGACCCGGCCCGACAGCTTCCGGATCGAACGCAGCGTACGCATTCAGGCGCCGCCCGAGCGGATCTATGCGCTGATCGACGACCTGCACCGGTTCAACCTGTGGAATCCGTTTCTGCGCAAGGACCCCACGGCGCAAGGCACGTACAGCGGCAGGCCGGACGGCAAGGGCGCGCGCTATGTGTGGCGGGGCGAAAAGCTCGGCGAGGGGCAGATGGAAATCGTCGATACGATGGCCGCGTCGAACGTCACGATGAAGCTCGATATCGTCACGCCCTTCGAAGCGCACAACGTGGCCGAGTTCACGTTGAAGCCGGAGGGCGACGCCACCAAGGTCACCTGGGCGATGCACGGTCCGGCGCCGTATCTGTCGAAGCTGGCGCAGGTGTTCGTCAGCATGGACCGGATGGTCGGCAAGGACTTCGAGAATGGCCTGAGCCATCTGAAGACGCTGGCCGAGGCGAGTTGAGTCGAACCGGGCCGGCTGATCGGCGCGGCGCTGAGCGGCCCCGTCCATAAAACGCATTAAAGGGACTTCGTCATGCACCAGCAGATTTACGTGAATCTCGCCGTCGACGATCTCGAACGGTCGAAGGCCTTCTTCACCACGATCGGCTTCAGCTTCGAGCCGCAGTTCACCAATGAGCAGGCGGCCTGTCTGATCCTCGGCGACAACATCTACGCGATGCTGCTGGTCAAGGACCTGTTCAAATCCTTCACGCGCAAGTCGCTTTGCAATCCAAAGGAAAGCACCGAAGCGCTGTTGGGCCTGTCGTGCGAAAGCCGGGGCGAGGTGGATGCGCTGGTCGCCAGGGCGCTCGCCGCCGGCGGCACGGTGCCGCGCGCGCCGCAGGACTACGGTTTCATGTATGGGCACGGCTTCGAAGACATCGACGGGCATATCTGGGAGCTGATCTACATGGACCCGAACGCGCAGGCAGCGGGCTGAGGCCGTGACGACGCAGGCTACCCATCGTGCCATCGAGGCAGTCTGGCGGATCGAGTCCGCCAAGGTCATCGCCCACGTCGCGCGGATCGTGCGCGACGTGGGCCTTGCCGAAGAACTCGCGCAGGATGCGCTCGTGGCGGCGCTCGAACATTGGCCCGCTGCGGGCGTGCCCGACAATCCGGGAGCGTGGCTGATGGCGACCGCGAAGAACCGTGCGCTCGACCGCTTGCGGCAGGAAGCGCTGCATGCGCGCAAGCGCGAGGAGCTGGGCCACGATCTCGACGCGCGCGAGGCGCACCTCGTGCCGGATTTCGTCGATAGCCTCGATGCCGCGCGTGCCGACGATATCGGCGACGATCTGCTGCGGCTGGTGTTCACCGCGTGCCACCCGGTGCTGTCCACGGACGCGCGCGTCGCGCTCACGCTGCGCCTGCTCGGCGGCCTCACCACCGACGAAATCGCGCGCGCGTTTCTCGTGCCCGAGCCGACCATCGCACAGCGGATCGTGCGCGCGAAGCGCACACTGTCCGCAGCGAAGGTGCCGTTCGAGGTGCCGCAGGCGGACGCGCGCGCGCCGCGGCTCGCGTCGGTGCTGCAGGTGATCTACCTGATTTTCAACGAAGGCTATTCGGCCACGGCCGGTGACGACTGGATGCGTCCGGCGTTATGCGAGGAAGCGTTGCGGCTCGGACGCGTGCTCCTCGGGCTCGTGCCCGGCGAGAGCGAAGTGTACGGCCTCGTCGCGTTGATGGAGATCCAGGCCTCGCGCACGCATGCGCGCACCGATGCGCAGGGCCGTCCGGTGCTGCTGCTCGATCAGGATCGCAGCCGCTGGGACCCGTTGCTGATCCGCCGTGGACTCACCGCGCTCGACCACTCGCACGCGCTCGGCGGCGCGAGCGGCCCATACGCGTTGCAGGCCGCGCTGGCCGCGTGTCATGCGCGCGCCCACCGCGCCGAAGATACCGATTGGGCGCAGATCGTCGCGCTGTACGACGCGCTTGCGCAAGTGGCGCCTTCGCCGGTGGTCGAGTTGAACCGCGCGGTGGCGGTGGGGATGGCATTCGGACCAGCTGCCGGTCTTGAGATCGTCGACGCGCTCGCCGCCGATGCGGCGCTCGCGAACTATCACTGGCTGCCGAGCGTGCGCGGCGATCTGCTGATGAAACTCGGGCGCGTTGAAGAAGCGCGCGCCGAGTTCGAACGCGCCGCCGCGATGACGCGCAACGCACGCGAGCGCGACTTGCTGCTCGAACGCGCGCGCGGCCTCGCGCATTGAAACCGTGGTGAAGCGTCAGCGAGCGGACTAGCGGATCAACTGACGCACGCCCAGTGCAACGATCAGGCCGCCGCACACGCGATCGACCCACGCCTTGCTGCGCCGGTACGCCGATGCGATCCGCGCATGCGACAGGGTCAGCGCGACAAAGCCGTACCAGCTGCTCGCGACGACGCACACCATGCCGAGCATCGCGGCGAACGTGCCGACGCTCACATGCGCGGGCGCCGCCGACGAGAACACCGCCGCGAAGAATGCCATCGATTTCGGATTCGCGATGTTAGTCGCGAAACCTTGCGCGAACGCCTGGCGGAAACCGCCCGCCGGCGCATCCACGGTGGGGGCCGGCTTGCCCGCCGACGCATTGACGATCAGCCGTCCGCCGAACCAGATCAGATAAGCGGCGCCGACTACCTTGACCGCTAGCGCGAGCCACGGGAACGCGGCGAACACGATGCCGACGCCGAGGATCGCGCAAGTCGCCCAGAACAGATTCACCAGCACGATGCCGGCGACCACGGCAAGCGCCTCGAGACGCGTAGCCGACGCGGCCTTGTGCGCGACCGCGACGAAGTTCGGGCCGGGAATCACCACGCCGGCGATGTACACCGAGAAAACGCCGAGAACGGCGGAGCCATCAACCATACGATACTCCCGATTGCGCACCTGCGGCACGGCGCGGTAAGCGAACCACACGCGCGCGGCGCGAGCCCGTGCGAATTCAAGCTGCAAGAAACGCGACGCCGGCAGTCACCACACCCGCGGCCGCCACGACGAACGACAGATTGCGCAGCCAGTTCTTGCGCGTCAGCAAGGTGATCGCGGATAGCGCGATCGCCACCTGGATCAGCAGGGTAGCCTGCGCCCAGCGATGATGGCCGTGCAGCAGCGTTTCGCTGCGGCTGTCATTGTCCACGACTTCCTTTTCGATCGCTTCGGCCTTCTCGCGAATCGGCGCTTTCTGCTGCTTGTATTTGTCGACGTCGGCGAGGAATTTCGCGTGGGCGTCGCTATTGCCCGTCGAGAGCGCCGCGCCGAGTTCGGCGAGGTTCTGTTTCTCGCCCTTCGCCTGGTAGTAATTCCACTGGTTCGACGCTTCGGTCTTTTTGATCGCGGCTTCGTTCTTGTAGAACAGCGCCAGGTTTTCGCTGTTACCGCTCTGATACGCACACAGCGCGCCGATCGTCGCGAGGAGCGCCGTCATCACGGCCATGCGGCTTGCAAACGGGTCCGCGTCGTGGCGGCCGGCGTGTTCGACGGCATGATCGTGCGGACCATGCACTTCATATTCTGCTGACATCCAGTTCTCCGAGGCAATGCTTTTTCTTTGTCATCGGGCCGGGCCCCGGCGCGAGGGGCTCAATCTTAACGTGTGGCGCGCGGCGACGGAAAAGGGATGGGTGTCAGCGCAGCCGCAAGCGCTCCAGTTCTAATGAATGCCCGACGTGAGCCACGTCCGCACGAGTGGAATCACATGCTCACCGCCGAGCATGCCGAGCAGCCCGACCAGCGCGACGGCCGGCGGCGCGGGCGACTTCACTTCCATCACGCTGTAGAGCAGCCCGACCACCACCCCGGCGGCGAGCGAGAGCACATAAGCTTTCATGTCCGTTGTCCTTCTGTGGGAGGCGCGCCGCAATGGCGCTCACATGCGGATGACGACGCGGCCCCGCGTGCCGCCGGCCACTGCCTGATAGGCTTCGCGCGCCCGTTCGAGCGGAAACTCTTGCGCGATGGCCGGCCCGGTCAGCTTGCCGCTTTCGAAGCCTTCGACGAGTGCCGTCATCAACGGCGCCGATTCCGCGACACCGAGCTTCGCGCTGTCCACACCGAGCAATTGGGTCTCGTTGTGATAGAAGTCGATGAGGTCGAATTCGACGCGACGCTTGCCCGTCCCGCTGATTTCCAGCACGCGGCCGCGCCGTTTGACGAGGCTCAGCGCGGTCTCGAACGCGACGCCGCCTACCGTGTCGTAGACCACCTCCGCGCCCGCGCCGCCGGTCAACTCACGCAGGCGCTCGGTGACGTGTTCGTCGAATGGCACGTAGTCGTCGGTCAGGCGGCCTGCCGGCGTGTTCGGGTCGAGCGGATGACGATCGACGGCGATCACGCGCGCGCCGCGCGCTTTCGCAATCTGCGCCACCGCCCCGCCCACGCCGCCGCCCGCGCCGATCACGGCGATGGTTTCGTCCGCCTGTAGTTGCGCGTACTCGACGGCGCCGAGCCATGCAACCACGAAGTTCACGCCGATCGCGGACGCTTCGGCATGAGTCAGCGCGGCCGGTTTGCGCGACAGCCCAGCGAGGGGGATGCGGATGAATTCCGCGTGCGTGCCGTCGCGCGTGAAGCCGATGTCGCCGCCGGTGCCCCATACGTCGGCGCCGAGCCACGCCGGCGGACCATCGACCACTACGCCACTGAAGTCGCGCCCCGGCGTGCGCGGCAGGACCGTGTGCTCGAAATGGCCCGACACGTTCTTGACGTCGCTCGGATTCACCGAGGCCGCCATGATGCGCACGACGGCGCTGCCCGCGTCGGCTTGCGGCGTCGGCAGGTCGACGTAGTCGAGCACCTCCGGATTGCCAAAAGACTTGAACTGAATCGCTTTCATCATGGGTCGCTCCAGGTGGGTTTTTGCGCTGCGCCATGTGGCGGGATGAGGGTAGTCTAGGTGACTCGCACGCGGGCGTCAGGACAAGGGCTTTCGAATTTCGGTCATGGGCGGTTGCGGGGAAGTGCAGGGCGCGGCCGCTTCAACGCTTGCTGTTGCCAGCCTCTTCTGGCGACTCCTCGACTGCCGCCTCGCTCAAGGTCCCGCCGGGACCGAAGCCGGTTGGCGGTGCGCCCAGTTCACGCCGGAACATGTCGCTGAAGCTGCTTGGCTGGAATCCAAGCGAGCGCGCGATGCCGCTAACCGGGCGTCCCTCGGCGAGCCCGGACACGGCCACCGCCAGTTGCACCTGGCGCCGCCATTGCGCAAAGCCCACGCCGAGTTCACGCGTGAAGAGCCGCGCAAGCGTGCGCACGCTCGCGCCGACCGACGCCGCGTGCTGCTCGAAGCTGATCGCGATCGACGGGTTGTCGATCACCGCGCGGCATAGCGCTTCGAGCCGCCGGTCCGACGCATCGGGCAGCGCGATGCGCAGCGACGAGCGCGGCGCGTGCACGAGTTCCAGCATGGCGAGACGGTAGGCGGCGTCGAGATAGGTTTGATCGCGCGCGCGGGTGCGCTCATGTTCGGCAATCGACGTGATCAGCTCGCGCAGCAGGCCGTTGACCTCGAACACGTCGCTGCGCCGGCTCAGATGACCGACATTGCGCTCATGCAGATAGAGATTGCGCATTTCCACGTCGTTCATCATGTGGATCGAGTGGACCGTGCCGGCCGGCAGCCAGACCGCGCGCTGCGGCGGCACGACGAGCGCTTCGCGGCCGGCTTCCACCCACATCACGCCGGATACCGCATACAGCACTTGTGCCCACGTGTGCGAGTGCGGGTCGATGCGCAGGCCGCGCGGATAGTGA
>NZ_NPIH01000259.1 GCF_012275575.1 Paraburkholderia sp. SG-MS1
CGCCACGCCTTGCCGGAGACCCGATGATGCAAATGACTTCCCCCCGAACCGCCGACGCGCTTACGCTGTACGGCCAAACCTTCGCGAGCCGCGTGCTGCTCGGCACCTCGCGCTATCCCTCGCTGCAGTCGCTGTCCGATTCGATCGGCGCGGCGCGCCCCGGCATGGTGACCGTGGCGCTGCGCCGGCAGATGAACGAAGGCGGCGCCGAAGCCGGCTTCTTCGATCTGCTCAAGCGCCACGGCGTGCCGCTCCTGCCGAACACGGCTGGCTGCCTGACGGTGGGCGAGGCGGTGACCACCGCCCACATGGCGCGCGAGATCTTCGAAACGGACTGGATCAAGCTCGAACTGATCGGCGACGACTACACGTTGCAGCCCGACCCGGTCGGCCTGATCGAAGCGGCCGCGCAGCTGATCAAGGACGGCTTCAAGGTGCTGCCGTATTGCACCGAAGACCTCGTGATCGGTCGCCGCCTGCTCGACGCCGGTTGTGAAGCACTGATGCCGTGGGGCGCGCCGATCGGCACCGGCAAGGGCGTGATCAATCCGTACGGGCTGCGGGTGCTGCGCGAGCGGCTGCCAGACGTGCCGCTGATCGTGGACGCCGGGCTCGGCGTGCCATCGCATGCGGCGCAGGTGATGGAGTGGGGTTTCGACGGCGTGCTGCTGAACACCGCGGTGTCGCAGGCGACGCACCCTGACGCGATGGCGCATGCGTTCGCGCTGGGCGTCGAAGCGGGCCGCCAGGCTTTTCTGGCCGGGCCGATGGCGGAGCGCGAAAGCGCGCACGCGAGCACGCCGGTGGTCGGCATGCCGTTCTGGCACCAAGACGGGAGCGCCGCATGACGCAAACACTGGCATTGAAGAATCGCGACCTGTTCTGGCCGCCCGCCGACGAACTCACCGAAGCCACGGAGCGCATCCGCGCGCGCCTCGGCGACTGGCCGCCGACGCATGCGCCGTGGCGCATCTGCCTGACCGCGCCGGACGAGCCCAATGGCGGCGATCTGATCGTGATCGCCGACGCCGAGCAGCACGGCGAGCAGATGGCGCGCTGGCTCGTGCGGGGCGCCGGTGTGATCGAAGCGGCGCAGGACAAGGCCACGCTGCATCTGGGCGGGGAGAAGTACCGCCTCGAAGGCCATCTGGCGGACGACTGGATTGCCGCACTAGCCGCGTTTCTCGACTGCGGCTTCGATCCGCACGATGCGCTGGTGCTGGCGCTCGCGTGGCGCGACGGCGACGAAACTCGCGCCGACGACGCCTTTCCGTGCGACCTCGCCCGTTTCCCGCGCCTTGCCGGTTTGCCGGCCGCGCCCGCGCAAGCGTTCGCTCGATGCCCGGACCGGCTCGGCCTTTACGCGGTGCTGCCGAGCGCCGAATGGGTCGAGCGGGTGGTGGGCTTCGGCGNGCAGTTGCGCCGCAAATCGGCCGAACCCGCCGACGAACTGAAGCGCGAAATCGCCCGCTGCGTGGCCGCCGGGCGCGCGCACGACGCCCAGGTATTCATCAACGACCACTGGCAGGCCGCGCTCGAAGCAGGCGCGTATGGCGTCCACCTCGGTCAGGAAGACGTGCATACCGCCGACCTGTCCGCATTGGCTGGCGCCGGCGTGCGGCTGGGTCTGTCGACGCATGGTTTCTACGAGATTCTGAAAGCGCTGCATTTTCGTCCCAGCTACATTGCATTGGGCGCGGTGTTTCCGACCACGACCAAAGTCATGCCGACCGCGCCGCAGGGTCTCAAGCGCCTCGCACGCTACGTGCGTCTGCTTGAGGGCGCCGTGCCGCTGGTGGCGATCGGCGGCATCGACTTGCAGGTCCTACCCGACGTGCTGGCCACGGGTGTCGGCTGTGCGGCGGTGGTGCGCGCGATAACGGAAGCTGTCGATCCGGCTGCCGCCGTTTCTGCGCTGCAGCAAGCGTTTACGCAATAATCGTCAGGCTTCTTTAAGAGACAGGGCACCTCACGGCAGCTTTTGCATGATGGCCCTATAATTCGGCCTTCCGTGTAAAAGGACTGTCAGTTTCGTGTCTTCCTCCCCCGAGACCTTACTCGAGCTGCGCGACGTCGACTTCGGTTACGGCGACCGGCTCGTCCTGTCGAACCTGAATCTGCGCTTCAAACGCGGGCAGGTCGTCGCGGTCATGGGCGGCTCGGGTTGCGGCAAGACCACGGTGCTGCGTCTGATCGGCGGTCTGGTGCGTGCTCAGCGCGGCCAGATCCTCTTTCACGGCCAGGACGTCGGCCAGCAGACGCGCGACGGCCTTTACGCGCTGCGCCGCAAAATGGGCATGCTGTTCCAGTTCGGCGCACTGTTCACCGACATGTCGGTGTTCGAAAACGTGGCCTTCGCGCTGCGCGAGCACACCGATCTTCCCGAAGAATTGATGCGCGACCTCGTACTGATGAAGCTCAACGCGGTCGGCTTGCGTGGGGCGCGCGACCTGATGCCGTCGGAGATTTCCGGCGGTATGGCACGGCGCGTGGCGCTCGCGCGCGCCATCGCGCTCGACCCCGAACTGATGATGTACGACGAGCCATTCGCCGGCCTCGATCCGATTTCGCTCGGCATTACCGCGAACCTGATCCGCGCGCTGAATCAGGCGCTGGGCGCCACCTCGATCCTGGTCACGCACGACGTGCCTGAATCGTTCGCGATCGCGGATTACGTCTACTTCCTCGCCAACGGCGGGGTCCACGCCGAAGGCACGCCGGCCGAGCTGCGCGCGTCGGCTGATCCGACCGTGCGGCAGTTCATCGACGGCGCGCCGGACGGCCCGTTCAAATTCCACTATCCGAGCAAGGCGTCGCTGGCGGCGGACTTCGGTATCGGCGGAGGTCAGTCATGATCAGTGCGATCGGTCGCTCGGTGATCGGCGGGCTCGGCACGGCCGGCTACGCCACGCGGTTTTTCTTCCGGCTGCTGCTCGAATTTTTTCCGTTGCTGCGCCGTCCGCGCCTTGTCACGAAGCAGATCCACTTCGTGGGTAATTATTCGCTGGTGATCATCGCGGTGTCGGGGCTGTTCGTCGGCTTCGTGCTCGGTTTGCAGGGCTATTACACGCTCAATCGCTACGGATCCGAGCAGGCGTTGGGCCTGCTGGTCGCGCTGTCGCTCGTGCGCGAACTCGGGCCGGTGGTGACCGCGCTGCTGTTCGCCGGTCGCGCAGGCACGTCGCTCACGGCCGAGATCGGCCTGATGAAGGCCGGCGAGCAACTCACCGCGATGGAAATGATGGCGGTCGACCCTGTCAAGGTGGTGGTCGCGCCGCGCCTGTGGGCCGGGATTGTCTCGATGCCGATCCTCGCCGCGATTTTCAGCGCGGTCGGCGTGTTGGGCGGTTATGTGGTGGGCGTGCTGCTGATCGGCGTCGACGCGGGCGCGTTCTGGTCGCAAATGCAAGGTGGCGTGGACGTCTGGCGCGATGTCGGCGCAGGGGTCGTCAAGAGCGTGGTGTTCGGCCTCGCGGTGACCTTCGTCGCGCTGTTTCAGGGCTACGAAGCCAAGCCCACGCCGGAAGGTGTGTCGCGCGCGACGACCAAAACGGTCGTGTATGCGTCGCTGGCGGTGCTCGGACTCGATTTTCTGCTGACTGCACTGATGTTCAGCTAAGACTGCGCGGCATGTTGGCCGCCAGCGGCGTGTCTCTCGACGCGCGCGGCGGGCAGCGTTGGCGGCGTGGCGGATTCACTTTGGGATGACGATGAAAAAGACTGCTCTCGACTTCTGGGTCGGCCTGTTTGTAGTGTTGGGTTTCGTGGCGTTGCTGTTTCTCGCGCTGAAGGCCGGCAACATGAGCTCGTTGTCTTTCCAGGCAACCTACCCGGTCAAGCTCAAGTTCGACAATATCGGCGGGCTGAAGGCGCGCGCACCGGTGAAAAGCGCGGGCGTGACGGTGGGCCGGGTCGCGTCGATCGGCTTCGACAGCAATGCGTATCAGGCGCTCGTCGTGATCGATCTCGACAAGCAGTATCAGTTTCCGAAAGACACCTCCGCGAAGATCCTGACCTCGGGTCTGCTCGGCGAACAGTACATCGGACTCGAACCCGGCGGCGACACCGACATGCTCAAGGCCGGCGACACGATTTCGATGACGCAATCGGCGATCGTGCTGGAAAACCTGATCGGCCAGTTCCTGTATAGCAAGGCCGCGGATTCGGGGGCGTCGAAGCCCGCGACGGCCGCGCCCGCCCCGGCGGCTGCAGCGCCGGGCTCGCCTGCCGCCGGCGCGGCCGGTCAATAAGGAGAACAAAAATGCAGACCACACGCATTGGAGGCGCGCGCGCTTTCCAGTTGGGCACGATCGTGGTGGCGGCCGCGGTGCTGGCCGGCTGCGCGACGGTGGAAACACCCACCAAGGGCGATCCGTTCGAAGGCCTGAACCGCACCATCTTCACCGTCAACGACAAGATCGACCAGTACGCGCTGAAGCCGGTCGCTAAAGGCTACGTGTGGGCGACCCCGCAGCCGGTGCGCGACAGTGTGACGAACTTCTTCTCGAACATCGGCGACGTCTACATCGCGGCGAACAACCTGCTGCAATTGAAGATCACCGACGGCGTGCAGGACATCATGCGGATCGTGATCAACACGGTATTCGGTGTCGGCGGGCTGTTCGATGTGGCGACGCTTGCCAAGCTGCCCAAGCACGAGAACGACCTCGGGCTGACGCTCGGCCACTACGGCGTGCCGCCGGGGCCGTATCTAGTGCTGCCGCTGTTCGGCCCGAGCACGGTGCGCGACGCGGTCGGCTCGGTCGGCAACTACTATGTGAACCCGCTGAGCTACATCGACCCGCCGGGTCTGAGCTGGGCGCTGTACGGCCTCAACATCGTCAACGTGCGCGCGAATCTGCTGAGTGCAAGCGACGTGCTGGAAGGCGCCGCGCTCGACAAATACTCGTTCGTGCGTAACGCCTATCTGCAACGTCGCGAGTATCTGCTGTCGGACGGCCGGCGGCGCACGCAGGCGCTGCCGAACTACGACGAGGAAGCGCCGCTGCCGAAGTACGACGAGGACGTCGA
>NZ_NPIH01000026.1 GCF_012275575.1 Paraburkholderia sp. SG-MS1
CCCCGACTACGTCAAGCCGCCCACCCCCACCGCTGCCGTCTTCAAGGAACTCGAAGGCAGCGGCTGGAAGCCCGCGCAACCCGCCGACACGCTCACGCGCGGCGCATGGTGGAGCATCTACGCGGACCCCTCGCTCGATGCGCTCGAACAGCAGGTCGCCGGCGCGAACCAGAACGTGCAGGCCGCCGAAGCGCGCTTTCGCGCCGCACGCGCCACGGTCGCGCAATATCGTTCGAGTTTCTTCCCGCTGGTCACCGCGAACGCGGCCTACTCGCGCGCGCGATCCTCGGAAAATGTGCTGCACAAATCGACCGCCGGCCTCACGCTGAACGACTATCTCGTGCAGGCCGACGCGTCGTGGGAACCTGACCTGTGGGGCCGCGTGTCGCGCAGCGTCGAAGGCGCGAAAGCGCAGGCGCAGGCCAGCGCCGCCGACACGCAAGCCGTGCTCCTGTCGATGCAGGCCGAACTTGCGACAGACTACTTCGAACTGCGCGGGCTCGATCAGGAGCGCCAGCTTCTCGCCGACACGATCAAGGCCTATGGCGAAGCGCTGGATCTGACGCAGCATCGCTACGCCGGCGGCATCGTGACCGATGCCGACGTCGCACAGGCGCAGACGCAACTGAAAACCACCCAAGCACAGGCACTCGACCTCGGCGTGCAGCGCGCGCAGCTCGAACACGCGATCGCGATCCTGATCGGGCAGCCGCCGTCCACTTTCTCACTGCCGGTCGCGCCGCTCGCGGCCATGCCCGTGGTGGCGCAAGCGGGCGTGCCGTCCGCGCTGCTCGAACGGCGGCCCGACATCGCGGCCGCGGAAAGGCAGGTCGCCGGGATGAACGCGCAGATCGGCGTGGCGACGGCGGCGTTCTTCCCAAATCTGATTCTCTCGGTGACGGGCGGACTCGAAGCGACCAACTACAGTCAATGGCTGCTCGCGCCGAGCCGCTTGTGGTCGCTCGGGCCGGCTCTCGCGGGCACATTGCTCGATTTCGGCGGACGCGCATCCGTGAAGGAACAGGCCCGCGCGCGCTACGATGAAAGCGTGGCGCAATACCGGCAAACGGTGCTCGCCGCATTCGGCCAGGTCGAGGACAATCTCGCCGCGCTGCGCGTGCTCGAACAGGAAGCCGCCGCGCAGGACGACGCGGTGGCCGCCGCGCAGCGCGCGCTGGCGGTCGTGTCGGACCGCTATAAAAACGGCGCAATCACGTATCTCGACGTGGTCGTTGCGCAAACGACGGCGCTCACCAACGAGCGCAATGCGGTGTCGATCGCGCGCCGCCGGATGGCCGCTAGCGTCGCGCTGGTCAAGGCGCTTGGCGGCGGCTGGGATGCGTCGGCGCTGCCGACCGAGGAGTAGATCGTGCATCCGTCGCCGCCGGCCAGCGATGCAGCGGCGCAAGGTTAGCGCACGGGCGGCCATCGGTTTCGGTGAGCGGGCTTTACCGCATCAAACCGCCGTGCTGCACCTCCGAGCACTCATGCAAGCGTGACGCTTCACGACGACGAAGCCGCACCTCGCACCGGCCTGCATCTCCATTTCAGCGTATCCTTAACTCCTTTTCGCGCGTTTTGCTTTCCCAAGGAGATTTTTTCGTGACCCCGCCGCCGGAATCCCAGCGGACTGCTACCTCGGCTGTTCCTTCTTCGTCTGCTTCTCCCAACGTCCCGGCCGTGCCCGATATTCCCTACCTCGAACGCGGCACCCGCGCCTATTGGCGTGCCAGCATCGCATTGCTGTTCGCCGGTTACGCGACCTTCTCGCTGCTGTACTGCGTGCAGCCATTGCTGCCGTCGTTTTCCGCGGCGTTCGACGTGACGCCCGCGCAAAGCAGCTTATCGCTCTCGCTCACCACCGCCGCGCTCGCGCTCGCCGTGTTCGTCGCCGGCTTCGTCTCCGAGGGCTGGAGCCGTCACAAGCTGATGACGCTGTCGCTGACCGTGTCCGCGTTGCTGACGATCGGCGTGTCGATCGCACCGCAGTGGCATCAGCTGCTCGTGCTGCGCACGCTCCTCGGTCTCGCGCTCGGCGGCGTGCCCGCCGTCGCGATGGCCTACCTCGCCCAGGAAGTGCATCCCGACGGCCTCGGTCTTGCAATGGGGCTCTATGTGGGCGGCACCGCGATCGGCGGCATGGCGGGACGCGTGATCACGGGTGTCGTCGCGGATCTGTTTTCCTGGCGCATGGCGATCGGCACGATTGGCGTGCTCGGCCTTCTGTCGATGCTCGCGTTTCGCGCGCTGCTGCCGCCGTCGCGTCACTTCGTGCCGCGGCGCGGCCTCGGCTTCGCGCATCACCGCACCGCGCTGCTCAGGCAGTTCACGCGGCCAGGTTTGCCCTTGCTGTTCCTGCTCGGCTTCGTGCTGATGGGCAGCTTCGTCACGCTGTACAACTACATCGGCTACCGGCTGCTCGCGCCGCCGTATGGTTTGAATCAAACGGAAATCGGCGCGATCTTCGTCGTGTATCTGACCGGTGTGATCGCGTCCCCATGGTCGGGGCGCATGGCCGATACGTTCGGTCGCGCGCGCGTGCTCATCGGCAGTTTGCTGCTGATGCTGCTCGGTCTCGCCCTCACGATGCTGCATCCACTGGCGATGATCGCCACCGGCATCGCGTGCGTGACGTTCGGTTTTTTCGCCGGCCACTCGGTCGCGAGTGGTTGGGTCGGGCGCCTCGCCAAGGACGCGAAAGGCCAGGCCGCCGCGCTCTACCTGCTTGCGTATTACATCGGTTCGAGCGTGGTCGGTTCGTACGGCGGCCACGTGTGGGCCGGTCATGGATGGAATGGCGTCGCGGGACTCGTGGGTGCGTTGCTCGTCATCGGGCTCGTTGCGGCAAGGCGTTTGCGCGGACGCGAAAAGGCGGGCGCATAAGCTACAAGCTGTTCAATCCGTTTAATTCTGCCAACCCACTGCGCATTGAATAACGCCAAAAAGTAAGGCCCGCGTAAGCAAACACTTCATTTTTTTCGATCTGTTTGCTGCGCCGCGCCAATCGCGGCAAGCCTTGTCCCAGCGCATTCAGCGCCTTGCGAAAAGTCGCCGCGGCGCCGCACGTCATTGCTACGCCGGTCTAACGGTCTTCTATACTCAAATCGAGCGGGGGCGGTCAATGACTCGGGCAGATCGAGCCGTCCCTTCGCGACCAATACATAGCAACCATGTTGCATGGGAGACGAATATGACGACCTACTTCACGATCGGCGATTTCATCCTCGTGATTCCGATGGCGCTCGCGGGCGCGCTATTTGTCGGCGCGCTACCATGCAAAACGGAAATGCGGCACAACGCGCTGCGTGTGCTGGGCGCACTGATCGGCGTGATGTGCGCAGTCGCGCTGGTTGAAGGTCTGCCGGCGCTGGTGTAGCGCACCGTAAAAAAGCCGCCTCTCGGGCGGCTTTTTCGCTTCTGCCTATCGGCTTGCTGCGGATGCGCGTCGTGATGATCAGATTGCCTGATCCGTCGACGGCTTCTCCCACAGATTGACTCCGCCTTCGGTCGCATAGCGGTCGATTTCCGCGAGTTCATCTTTCGTGAACGCGAGGTTCTTCAGCGCACCGACGTTCTCGCGCACCTGCTCCGCACGGCTCGCGCCGATCAGCACCGACGTCACGCGCGAATCGCGCAATGCCCATGCGAGCGCCATTTGCGCGAGGCTCTGTCCGCGACGCTGCGCGATGTCGTTGAGCTTGCGCACGTGCTCGATGTTTTGCGGGCTCAAATGCTCCTGCTTCAACGAACCGCCGCCCGGCTTGTTGACGCGCGCATCGTCCGGCACGCCGTTCAGGTATTTGCCGGTGAGCAAACCCTGCGCGAGCGGCGTGAAGGCGATCGTGCCCGCGCCGACCTTCTCCAGCGTATCCAGCAGCTCCTGCTCGATCCAGCGGTTGAGCATGTTGTACGCAGGCTGATGGATCAGCAGCGGCACCTTGTATTCGGCGAGCAGTTTCGTCATTTCGAGCGTCTTGGTCGCCGAGTACGACGAAATGCCGATGTACAGCGCCTTGCCTTGCTGCACGGCGCTCGCCAATGCACCGGCGGTTTCCTCGAGCGGCGTGTCGGCATCGAAACGATGCGAATAGAAGATGTCGACGTAGTCGAGTCCCATGCGTTGCAGGCTCTGATCGAGACTCGCGAGCACGTACTTGCGCGAGCCGCCACCCTGGCCGTACGGACCCGGCCACATGTCCCAACCTGCCTTCGACGAAATCAGCAGCTCGTCGCGATACGGTTTGAAATCGTCCTTGAACAGACGCCCGAAGTTCGTCTCCGCGCTGCCGTACGGCGGCCCGTAGTTGTTCGCGAGGTCGAAGTGGGTGATGCCGAGATCGAACGCCGTGCGCAGGATGTCGCGCTGCGTGGAAATCGGCGTGGTGTCGCCGAAGTTGTGCCACAAGCCGAGCGACAGCGCCGGCAGTTTGAGACCCGACCTGCCGCAGACGCGGTATTGCATGTCCGAATAGCGTTCGGAAGCTGCTTCGTAAGCCATTGCTAGTGTCCTTGTTGGTGAAGTCACCCGGTCAATGCGGGCGTGAGGCGATCACACGTTGTGAGAGGCGGGCTGCTTTGTAGGTTTATGCGAAGTGCAGCTAGAGCGCTATGGTAGCCAATCGACGCGATGCGTGCAGACGCCCAGTATGCGGGATGGACGATGGCTTGCGGGTCCCCTACACTTTGGCCGGTCGAAGATTATGGGAGGAATGCATGACGAAGGCTATTTCATTCGCGCTGCTCGTCGGCGGGATCGTGTTGCTGTATTTCGGCGGGCAGGCGTTCAATTCGGTGAGCAGCGACGTCGCGCGCGTGTTCACGGGCTCGCCGAGCAACAAGGCGATCATGCTGATCGTGGCCGGCGTCATCGCCACGCTCGCCGGACTCACGGGGATCGCACTGTCCGGACGCAAGCGGTAAGTCTTGAGAGGCGGGTGCGGCGCTTTGCGTTCGATGTGTGAGTGAACGCGCACAAGCGCCGCCGCCAACGTTAAAAACCTAAAACGGCACTTCGGGCTTCGCGGCCGAACGGGTGCCCGGCAACGGCACATTGCTCGCGCCGTGATACGTGTACACCAGAGAAAACTTCACCTGATCGCTGAGGTTTTTGCCCGCTGAATGCAGCGTGTTGCAGTGGAAGAAAACGACGTCCCCGGCCTTCAGTTCGGGCGACACCGCCGCGCGGATCCAGGCCTGATTCTCTTCGAGGTCGGAGCGGAAAAATTTGGCTTCGTCGAACCGGTCGGACGTGAACGGCTCGCTGTGAGACTTGGGCACGAGCCAGAGCGCGCCGTTATCGACCGTTTCCGAACCGACCGCGAGCCACACCGACACCAGATCGTCGCGCTCGAACGACCAGTAGCGCACATCGCGATGCCAGCCGGTCAGGCTGCCGTAGGCGGGATGCTTGGTCATCATGCAATTGTGATGCGCGCGCGACAGGCGCGGCTCTTCACCGAAGTACAACTCCATCCAGCCGCGAATTTCCGGCGCGGTCGCCCACTGCGCGAACGCCGGATGGCGCCCATATGCGTCCAACAGCCGCCGCACCGTATGGCCGCCCGGCGCGTGTTTCGACGACGGCGCGCCGGGGTACTGCAGATCCGCTTCGAATTCGATCGGCGCCGCCGCTTCCTGCAATTGCAGCTGCGCGACCTGCTTGAGTTCGGCGCAACGCTCGGGCGACACCAGACCGGGCACCACGACGAAGCCCTGCTCCCGCAACGTCTGAATCTGCTCTTTCTTCGAATGAAATGACATGGTGATCCGTTACTGTCCACTAGCTGATGCTCGATTGTAAAACGGGCGCGATCGCACCGCGCGCAGTTTCACCCGCCGACGCGCCACGGCCCGACGCACGACTTTCACGCGCAGGAATGCTCGCGCGGCACAGCGACGGGGCAAACGCGCACGATAATCGACCGCGGCGTGCCCGCCGCGCGGGCGGGCGTCGCGCTTCATCTTCGTAAAAACCCGTATTCGCAGGGTAAAAACCCGACTTTCTGGCGTCATGATTCACGTGTAGCCTGCACGCATGTTGATCGCCGCTCCCGCACTTTTGCGCCGTGCGCAGGCCGCCCGAGCCCGCGCCGCCGGGTCCTGTGCTTTTTCCCGACAAATTCAGGGCTTTCGCGCCGTCCCTCGAGACACCGCCTTTGGCATGTTTGGTGCTGCTTATGGCGCACCTTCTGTCGCGCGACACGTTGCCTACCTGTGAAGCCATGCATACTCTTCTGAGCACCCGTCTTACCCGCGCCGCACTGAAAGCGGCGCGCCCCGCGCGCCGCCACGTCGTGCGCGCACTGCGTCACCACGCCACGCGCACCCGCGCGTTGGGCGAACAGTGGCGCGATGCCAAAGCGGTCGACGGCATTCGCACGTGGTTCCACACATTCTTCTCAGCACTGCGCCTGCAAGGCGGTTCGCGCCGCTTCTCGCTGCGCACGCTGCTGCGCAAACCGACACCGCTGCGGCTCACCGCCGCGCAACGCGCACCGGTTCCCGCGCGGCAAAATACGAGCCGCCGCCCGCGCCGCATGTCGACGAGCAGCAGCAGCGGCTGGTTCGTGTTCGCGTTTGCGAGCCGGTAGGACGGGTCTCGGACACGCATTGCGCCGCTATCGCTAGCGCGGATTTCGACCAGACGCGCGTCGCGGGTTTCCCCATCACGCGGAGTAACCGCGCGACGAAGCAGCGACGCCCTACGCAACAGGCGATAAAAAACCCCGCCCGGCTCACGCCGGCGGGGTTTCGTTTGAAGCGGGCAGCGCGTGCTTATTCCGCGAGCGCGGCAACCGGTTCCGTGCCGGCGGCTTCCGCCAGCGCGAGCGCCTTGTCCGTGGCTTCCCACGTGAATTCCGGCTCTTCGCGGCCGAAGTGACCATAGGCCGCGCTCTTCTCGTAGATCGGGCGCAGCAGGTCGAGCATCTGAATGATGCCCTTCGGACGCAGGTCGAAATGCTCCTGCACCAGCCGCGTGATCGTCGCATCCGACACGCGGCCCGTTCCGAACGTGTTGACCATCACCGAAGTCGGCTGCGCCACGCCGATTGCGTACGACACCTGGATCAGGCAGCGCGATGCGAGGCCTGCGGCCACGATGTTCTTCGCGACATAACGGCCGGCGTAAGCCGCCGAGCGATCGACCTTCGACGGGTCCTTGCCCGAGAATGCACCACCGCCGTGGGGCGCGGCGCCGCCGTACGTATCGACGATGATCTTGCGGCCCGTCAGGCCGCAATCGCCTTGCGGACCGCCAATCACGAAACGGCCGGTCGGGTTCACCAAAAACTTGATATCGCCCTTGATGAGGTCGGCCGGCAGCGTCGGCTTGATGACTTCTTCGATCACGGCTTCGCGCAGCGTGTCCAGATCAATGTCCGGCGAGTGCTGCGTGGACAGCACGACGGTGTCGATCGAATGCGGCTTGCCGTCGACATAACGCACGGTGACCTGCGACTTCGCATCCGGACGCAGCCACGGCAGACGGCCGTCGCGGCGCAGATTCGCCTGACGTTCGACCAGACGGTGCGACAGGTGGATCGGCAACGGCATCAGCTCTGGCGTTTCTTCACACGCGTAACCGAACATCAGGCCCTGGTCGCCGGCGCCTTGATCGAGGTTGTTGTCGTGCGCGCGGTCTACGCCCTGGGCGATGTCCGGCGATTGCTTGTCATACGCGACGAGCACCGCGCAGCCGCGGTAGTCGATGCCGTAATCGGTGTTGTCGTAGCCGATGCGCTTGATGGTGTTGCGCGCGATCTGGATGTAATCGACGTTCGCCGTGGTCGTGATTTCACCGGCCAGCACGACCAGACCCGTGTTGCACAGCGTTTCCGCTGCGACACGCGAGTATTTGTCCTGCGCCAGGATCGCATCGAGAATGGCGTCCGAGATTTGATCCGCGACTTTGTCGGGATGGCCTTCGGAGACGGATTCGGAAGTGAAGAGATAGTCGTTTGCCACGTTGCAGACTCCTGTTTGGTGGTTACGGTTGAGTTTCACGTAGCCAGCTTCGGGAGTCTGAAGCGGCGACGCTTTAGCGGATTACTTTGACCGGCCGGCGCATATCACATGGATCGCGCCCGCCAGCTTCGCCCCGCAAGTTGTCTATTAACTCGGCGAAGCCCTTATTATAGCGACTTCCTTTGATTGTCACAGAGTGTCCACGAGTGCGGTATTACGTCAATTTTTCCGCTTCCCTGAAATCGGTCGAGCGCAGCGCCTTTTCTTTCCTGGAGGCAGCATGCTGAGCCGCTATGGCGCGAAGCTCGCGATCGGGCTGTTGAAACTTTTTGCACTGCTGCCCTATGGTCTCGTCGCGCGTTTCGGCGACGGGCTCGGCTGGCTGCTCTATCAGATTCCGAGCCGCCGCAAGCGCATCGTGCACACCAACCTGACGCTGTGCTTTCCCGAGTGGAGCGACGAGCGCCGCGAAGATGTCGCGCAGAAACACTTCCGCCACGCGATCCGCAGCTACATCGAACGCAGCGTGCAGTGGTTCGGCTCGGCGAAAAAACTCGAAAAGTTGATCCAGCTCGACAGCGCGATCGATCTGACGGACCCGAACCTGCCGCCTACGCTGTTCCTCGGCTTTCACTTCGTCGGCATCGAGGCCGGGTCGATCTTCCTGAACTACTCGCTCAAGCGACAATGCGGCTCGCTGTATCAGCCGATGTCGAACCCGGAGCTCGAAGAGGTCGCCAAAGCGGCACGCGCGCGTTTCGGCGCCGACATGGCGAGCCGCGCGGACAGCGCGCGCATCGTGCTGCGCTGGCTGCGCGAACGCAAGCCGGTGATGCTCGGCGCGGACATGGACTACGGCGCGCGCAACTCCACTTTCGTGCCGTTCTTCGGGGTGCCGACCTGCACGTTGACCGCGGTCGGGCGTCTCGCAAAGGTCGGCCACGCCCAGGTCGTGCCGTTCATCGGCGAAGTGCTGCCGAATTACAAGGGTTACCGCCTCAAGGTGTTCAAGCCCTGGGACAACTACCCCACCGGCGACGACGATGCGGACGCACGGCGCATGAACGCCTTCCTCGAAGAGCAGATTCCGCTGCTGCCCGAGCAGTATTACTGGGTGCACAAGCGCTTCAAGACCCGGCCGCCGGGCGTCCCGAGCGTGTACTGAGCCGGATCGACCTGAACGACGCCGAGGCAGCCGACTGGAAAAGCCGCCCGAACGCCGAAATAACGCGGCGTTCGGCTCAGCTGCCGGTGCGTCACTTACAATAGCGCGATGAAACTGAAATTCACCAAGATGCACGGCGCGGGCAACGACTTCGTCGTGCTCGACGGCTACACCCAACCGGTCAACCTGAGCCCGGCGCAGGTGCGCGCGCTCGCGGACCGGCACTTCGGCGTGGGCGCCGATCAATTGCTGCTGGTCGAAAAGCCCACCGTGGATGGTGTCGATTTCAGATATCGCATCTTCAATTGCGACGGCGGCGAGGTCGAGCACTGTGGCAATGGCGCGCGCTGCTTCGTCAAGTTTGTGCGCGACCGCGGCCTGACCGAGCGGCGCAGCGTGCGCGTGCAAGTGCAGAAAGGCATCATTACGCTGACCGTGCAGGACAACGGTGAAGTGCTGGTCGACATGGGCACGCCTGTGTTCGACCCGGAACGCGTGCCATTCGCCACCAAGGGCCTCGAAGGCCGCCGCGAAGGCACGGACACGCTCTGGCCGCTCGACGTGAACGGCACGACGCGCTGGATTTCAGTGGCGTCGATGGGCAATCCACACGCCGTGCAGGTGGTCGACGATGTCGAAGCGTTCCCGGTGCTGGTCGAAGGCCCGGTGATCGAACGCCATGCGCGCTTCCCGCAGCGGGTGAACGCGGGCTTCATGCAGATCGTCGGCCGCAGCGAGATCGGGCTGCGCGTGTATGAACGCGGCGCGGGCGAAACGCTCGCGTGCGGCACGGGCGCCTGCGCGGCGGTTGCGGCGGGCATCCGGCGCGGGCTGCTGGACGCACCGGTGCTGGTCCACACGCACGGCGGCGAGCTGACGATCACGTGGGACAGCACCCGCGAAGGCGAACCGCTGCTGATGGCGGGTCCCGCCGCCACCGTTTTCGAAGGCGAGATCGAACTGGCCGACGCATTGGCCGCTTAAACTCATTGACCGATGCACCGCCCTTGGGGCGTCATCCCGTAGTCCTTTAGCCGAAACCATGAACGATCGCGAAGTCGCCGAATACCTGCTCGCCAACCCCGAATTCTTCGCCGAACACGCGGAAATGCTCGCGACCATCCGGCTCGCGAACCCGCACGGCAAAGCCGCGGTGTCGCTGCAGGAACGGCAGATGGAAATGCTGCGCGACAAGAACAAGCATCTCGAACGGCGCCTCGCCGAATTGCTGCGTTACGGTCACGAGAACGACAGCATCGCGTCGAAATTCAACCGCTGGACCATCCGCGTGATGGCCGAGCGCGATCCGTACGCGCTGCCGCGCACGATCGCCACCGGCTTGCGCGAGATTTTCGACGTGCCGCAGGCAGCGCTGCGCGTGTGGGACGTGGCCGAGCCTTACGCTCAGGCCGACTTCGCGCGTCACGTCGGCGAGGAAGTGCGCATCTTCGCGGCCAGTCTCACGACGCCGTACTGCGGCGCGAATACCGGCTTCGAAGCCGCGCAGTGGCTCACTCCGGCGGTCGGCGCGGTGGCGGACGAGAGCGCGTCCGGCCATGCCACGTCCGAGTCGGCGCACGTCACCGAATCGATTGCGTTGCTCGCGCTGCGCGACCCGGAGGCCAACGAAGAGGCGTCCACCTTCGGTCTGCTGGTGATGGGCTCGGCCGACGCGCGCCGCTTCCACGACGGCATGGCCACCGATTTCCTGACGCAGATCGGCGCGCTGGCGAGCGCCGCGCTCAGCCGTCTGCTGCCGCGCTGAGCCTGCGTCCGCACGCGCCCAAGCCGCTACCGTGACCGCCGCCGACCCGATCGCCGCCTATCTGTCGAACCTCGAACATGAGCGGCGGCTCTCGGCGCATACGCTGCGCGGCTACACCCACGAACTCGAAGAACTCAGGCTGCTGGCCAAAGGTCGGCCACTCGAAAGCCTGAGCGCCGTCGACATGCGTGGCGCCGTCGCGCGCGCCCACGCGGGCGGCCTGACAGCACGCTCGATCAGCCATCGGCTGTCGGCGTGGCGTGCGTTTTATCGCTGGCTCGCCGGACGCGTCGAGCTGCCGGCCAATCCTGTCGCCACCGTGCGCGCGCCGAAGCAGGCGAGGACGCTGCCCAAGGCCCTCTCCGTCGACGACGCCGCGCGCCTGATGGACACGCCGCGCGCCGCATCGCCCGAAGGGTTGCGCGATCACGCGATGCTCGAACTGTTTTACTCGTCCGGTCTGCGTCTCGCTGAACTGGTCGGCCTCGACGCCCGTTTCGCCGATGCCGGCGGCTATCGCTCCGCCGGCTGGCTCAAGCTGGACTCCGCCGAAGTCGAAGTGCTCGGCAAGGGCAACCGGCGCCGCGTCGTGCCGGTCGGCAGCAAGGCGCTCGACGCGCTGAACGCATGGCTCGCGGTGCGCGGCCAGATGGTGAAGCACGATCCACATCCGCTGTTTCTGTCGGCGCGCGGCAACCGCCTGTCGCCGAATGTCGTGCGTGAGCGCGTGAAGCGCGCGGCGCTGGTCGCGGGCATTCCCGCCAACGTACATCCGCACGTGCTGCGGCATTCGTTCGCCACGCACGTGCTGCAGTCGAGCGGCGATCTGCGCGCCGTGCAGGAACTGCTCGGCCATGCCAGCATCACCGCTACGCAGGTCTACACCGCGCTCGACTTCCAGCACCTCGCCCACGTCTACGACCAGGCACATCCGCGCGCCAAAAAACGCGACTGACGCCGCTTGTCGCGGCTTGTAGTCTCCTGCGCTTTCGCTTCACTCGCCGCGTGCGCGTTGCCGCGCGGCCCCATTGCTCTGCTGACACCCTGATGAATACCGTTACGCTCAAACCGTCGAAAGAAAAATCGCTGCTGCGCCGCCATCCGTGGGTCTATGCCAACGCGATCGACCGCGTCGATGGCAATCCCGCGCCCGGCGCGACCGTGCTGGTGCGCGCGCACGACGGCCGCTTTCTCGCGCGCGCCGCCTATAGCCCGCATTCGCAGATCCGCGCGCGCGTGTGGAGCTTCGACGAAACCGAGCCGATCGATCACGCGTTTTTCAAGCGCCGCGTGCAGCGCGCGCTCGCGCATCGTCAGACGATGGTGCACGACACCGGCGCGGTACGGCTGATTTTCGGCGAAGCGGACGGCCTGCCCGGCTTGATCGTTGATCATTACATCGCCGAGGACGAAGGCCAGCGTAGCCAGATCGTTTGCCAGTTCATGGCGGCGGGCGTCGAGGCGTGGAAGGAAGCAATCGTCGCGGCGCTGGTCGGCGCGACCGGCTGCCCGAATGTCTACGAACGTTCGGACGTATCGATTCGCCAGAAGGAAGGACTCGAACAGATCACCGGCGTGCTGGCGGGCGAGGCGCCGTCGGATGCGTTGATTTCGAGCGAAAACGGCGTGCGCTATCACGTCGACGTGCGCAATGGCCACAAAACCGGCTTTTACGTCGACCAGCGGGACAACCGCCTGCTGGTGCAGCAGCTCGCGCAGGATCGCGACGTGCTGAACTGCTTTTGCTATACCGGCGGCTTCTCGCTGGCGGCGTTGAAGGGTGGCGCGACGCGGGTGGTGTCGATCGATTCGTCGGGCGAAGCACTGGCGCTCGCCCAGCAGAACGTGGCGGCCAACGGCTTCGACGCCGAACGCGCCACGTGGCTCGACGCCGACGCGTTCAGGACGCTGCGCCGCTTGTATGACGAGGGGGAGCGCTTCGACCTGATCGTGCTTGATCCGCCGAAATTCGCGCCGTCGCGCGAACACGTGGACCGCGCGTCGCGCGCTTACAAGGACATCAACCTGACCGGCCTGAAGCTGCTGCGCCCGGGCGGCTTGCTGTTCACCTACTCGTGCTCGGGCGCGATCGACTCCGAACTGTTCCAGAAGATCGTCTCCAGCGCGGCCGCCGACGCGCGCGTCGATGCGCGCATTCTCAAGCGCCTCGGCGCGGGCGTGGATCATCCGTTGCTCACGGCGTTCCCGGAAGGCGAATACCTGAAGGGTCTGCTGTTGCAAATCGCCTGATTGGCCATAATTTGAGCTTATTTTCAGGCTCTTTTCAGGCCCATTTCGCGCGGGCGGCGCCGGCGCAGGCGGCCGCGAACCCCGGCCGTCAGCGCGGGCTTGACAGATATGGTTCAATAACCGGCTAGACAGGGCTGCGCGCCATCCGGCCGCCGCGCCCGGCTACGCTTTCGATCACGCACCGTTTCACGAACTACAGGCGACCAACATGCTCCCAGTCACCATCCTGACCGGCTTTCTCGGCAGCGGCAAAACCACCCTGCTCAAGCGCATCCTGAACGAAAAACACGGCATGAAGATCGCCGTCATCGAAAACGAGTTCGGCGAAGAGAACATCGACAACGAAATCCTCGTGCAGGACACCAGCGAGCAGATCATCCAGATGAGCAACGGCTGCATCTGCTGCACGATTCGCGGCGACCTGTCGCGCGTGCTGGGCGATCTGGCGGCGAAAAAGCAGGCGGGCGAAGTGGACTTCGACCGCGTCGTGATCGAAACCACCGGTCTCGCGAATCCGGGCCCGGTCGCGCAGACGTTCTTCATGGACGACCAGATCGCCGGCGAATTCCTGCTCGACGCGATCATCACGCTGGTCGACGCGAAGCACGCGAACCATCAACTGGACGAACACGAAGTGGTGCAGCGCCAGGTTGGTTTCGCCGACCGCCTGTTCATCACCAAGGCCGATCTGGTCGACGAAAAGCACGTGAGCGATCTGCGCCACCGTCTGCTGCACATGAACCCGAAGGCGGCGATCAAGGTCGTCAATTTCGGCGAAGCGGACATCAAGGAAATTTTCGATCTGCGCGGCTTCAACCTGAATTCGAAGCTGGAAATCGACCCGGACTTCCTCGCCGAAGACGAGCACGCCCACAGCCATGCTCACGCGCATGACGAGCACGGCCATACGCACGCCGACCACGATCACGAAAACTGCGATCACGACCACGGCCATTGCGACCACGAAGGTCACGATCACGCGCACCATCACCATGCGCACCACGACGACAAGATCAAGTCGTTCGTGTACCGCAACGATCGTCCGTTCGATCCGAACAAGCTCGAAGATTTCCTCGGCGGCATTCTGCAGATTTATGGCGAGCGCCTGCTGCGCTACAAGGGCGTGCTCTATATGAAGGGCGTCGATCGCAAGGTCGTGTTCCAGGGCGTGCATCAGATGATGGGCAGCGATCTGGCCGCAAAATGGCAGCCGGTCGAGAAAAAGACCAACAAGATGGTGTTCATCGGCATCGAACTGCCGCAAGACCTGATTACCGACGGTCTTGACGCCTGCCTCGCCTAAGCTCCGGCGCGTGCCGCGCGCCAGTGGCGCGGTACACACCGCGCTGCTGCGCTCGCCGCCATCTGCCGAATGCGCGCGACGTCCGTCGTCAGCCCGCGAAAAAGTCACGCGGATGAAAAGCACGTGAAAACCCTGCTGTATTAATACGTGCACGACCATCGCTTTTTGGTCGTGCGCGCGTTATATTTTCGGGATATCAGTGCGCTGTAAGGAGATTTTCGCTAGTTGCGGTACCGGATTGTGATTCAGTTACAATACGTCCCCACTGGAGAATGACAACGAATTGCCCGGACAGCGCGTAGGCCGTGCCGGGCCTGAAGCGGCGCCGGAAACTTGTCCGGGGAAACACGCCGACCATGCCGGCGGGCACTGCCTGACAAGGTGCGCTGCCGGCAAGCAATACCTCAGGAGCATTTGAGAATCGGTTTCCAGAGGAGTTCGGCCCCGCATTGGCGTTGCGACGCCCGGCGTGTGGGCGCCAGGCGCTTCGGCGTCACGACAGTCCACCGTTCGTGCCCGCCTCCGCGCTTCCGCGTCCTCGAGGCGCCTTTGCGGGCAATACGAAAGTGCGGGCACTATGTAAGAGTTTTGCCTCACATTGAAGAAGTAAGCCAGATGACGACGAAACGACTCTTGACCGAAGCCGAAATCCTGAAGATGAGCGACAAGGATTACATGAATGAGGATCAGCTCGCCTTCTTCAAGAACAAGCTCGAACAGCTGCAGGCGGACATTCTCCGCAATGCCGGCCAGACGACCGAGAACCTGCGCGAAACCGTAATCGTGCCGGACCCGGCCGACCGTGCAACGATCGAGGAAGAGCATGCGCTCGAACTGCGCACGCGCGACCGCGAACGCAAGCTGCTGAAGAAGGTGCAGCAGTCGATCGCGCGCATCGATTCCGGCGACTACGGCTGGTGCGAGGAAACCGGTGAGCCGATCGGCATTCCGCGTCTGCTCGCGCGGCCCACGGCAACCCTGTCGCTCGAAGCGCAGGAACGCCGCGAACTGCGCCAGAAGCTGTTCGGCGACTGAACGCCTGCGGCGCGGCTTCGGCTCCGCGCCCTGACACGCTGCTTCGTCGAGAGGCGCACGGTGAAACGTGCGCCTTTTTTCTTTTGTGCGACGCTGCCGTGTGTCGCACCATCAAGACGGATTCATGCCGCCGCTGTTCCGTTTCGACGATGCGGTTCGACATCCGACGGTCGCCGTTTTTCGTGGCATGAGGCGCCTCGCGGCGAGGCTAGCCATTTCCTACCGCCCGCCGCTGCACCATTGCCGCGCACGCGCGCAATCCCCGGTTTTTTGTCTTATGCCATTCGGCAGCTCTTGATATGACCGCGCACGCCCTAAAATAAATCGGACATGCGCTGCACGAGCGCGCGCCGACCAGAGTCGATTTTCAGCGTCGCGCGCCGTCCGTTTTCAGGATTCATGCGGTAGCGCGTCGCGCTGCCGCGTCCTACCCGTTTTGCAAAGAGGAACGCATATGGAGCAATTTCACGGCACGACGATCGTCTCCGTGCGCCGCGGCGACAAGGTGGCGCTCGGCGGCGACGGCCAGGTGACGCTGGGCAACATCGTCATGAAGGGCGGCGCGAAGAAGGTCCGGCGCATCTACAACGGCAAGGTGCTGGTCGGGTTCGCGGGCGGCACGGCCGACGCCTTCTCGCTGCTCGACCGCTTCGAAGCGAAGCTGGAAAAACATCAGGGCAACCTCACGCGCGCGGCCGTTGAACTCGCGAAAGACTGGCGCACCGACCGCATGCTGCGTCGTCTGGAAGCGATGCTGATCACGGCCG
>NZ_NPIH01000260.1 GCF_012275575.1 Paraburkholderia sp. SG-MS1
TGTGCGTGAGCGGATCGATCTTTAAAAATTAACAGCCGATAAGTGTGGGCGCTTGATGCCAGGCGCGAGGCGGGTTCTGCGGAGCCTGCCGTAAAGCGAAAGTATCAAGTCTCACACAGTAATGAAAGGAAGGTTTGGCCGTCGAGAGGCGGATCGAACACTTCGTCAGTACGTTGAGTGAGCGACCGGTTTCGAAAGAGACCGAAAAACAGTAACAGGTTTGAACTGAAGAGTTTGATCCTGGCTCAGATTGAACGCTGGCGGCATGCCTTACACATGCAAGTCGAACGGCAGCACGGGGGCAACCCTGGTGGCGAGTGGCGAACGGGTGAGTAATACATCGGAACGTGTCCTGGAGTGGGGGATAGCCCGGCGAAAGCCGGATTAATACCGCATACGCTCTGAGGAGGAAAGCGGGGGATCTTTCGGGACCTCGCGCTCAAGGGGCGGCCGATGGCAGATTAGCTAGTTGGTGGGGTAAAGGCCTACCAAGGCGACGATCTGTAGCTGGTCTGAGAGGACGACCAGCCACACTGGGACTGAGACACGGCCCAGACTCCTACGGGAGGCAGCAGTGGGGAATTTTGGACAATGGGGGCAACCCTGATCCAGCAATGCCGCGTGTGTGAAGAAGGCCTTCGGGTTGTAAAGCACTTTTGTCCGGAAAGAAATCCCTTGCCCTAATACGGCGGGGGGATGACGGTACCGGAAGAATAAGCACCGGCTAACTACGTGCCAGCAGCCGCGGTAATACGTAGGGTGCAAGCGTTAATCGGAATTACTGGGCGTAAAGCGTGCGCAGGCGGTTCGCTAAGACAGATGTGAAATCCCCGGGCTTAACCTGGGAACTGCATTTGTGACTGGCGGGCTAGAGTATGGCAGAGGGGGGTAGAATTCCACGTGTAGCAGTGAAATGCGTAGAGATGTGGAGGAATACCGATGGCGAAGGCAGCCCCCTGGGCCAATACTGACGCTCATGCACGAAAGCGTGGGGAGCAAACAGGATTAGATACCCTGGTAGTCCACGCCCTAAACGATGTCAACTAGTTGTCGGGTCTTCATTGACTTGGTAACGTAGCTAACGCGTGAAGTTGACCGCCTGGGGAGTACGGTCGCAAGATTAAAACTCAAAGGAATTGACGGGGACCCGCACAAGCGGTGGATGATGTGGATTAATTCGATGCAACGCGAAAAACCTTACCTACCCTTGACATGTATGGAACCTGGCTGAGAGGCTGGGGTGCCCGAAAGGGAGCCATAACACAGGTGCTGCATGGCTGTCGTCAGCTCGTGTCGTGAGATGTTGGGTTAAGTCCCGCAACGAGCGCAACCCTTGTCCCTAGTTGCTACGCAAGAGCACTCCAGGGAGACTGCCGGTGACAAACCGGAGGAAGGTGGGGATGACGTCAAGTCCTCATGGCCCTTATGGGTAGGGCTTCACACGTCATACAATGGTCGGAACAGAGGGTCGCCAAGCCGCGAGGTGGAGCCAATCCCAGAAAACCGATCGTAGTCCGGATCGCACTCTGCAACTCGGGTGCGTGAAGCTGGAATCGCTAGTAATCGCGGATCAGCATGCCGCGGTGAATACGTTCCCGGGTCTTGTACACACCGCCCGTCACACCATGGGAGTGGGTTTCACCAGAAGTAGGTAGCCTAACCTGCAAAGGAGGGCGCTTACCACGGTGGGATTCATGACTGGGGTGAAGTCGTAACAAGGTAGCCGTATCGGAAGGTGCGGCTGGATCACCTCCTTTCTCGAGCTAGCGTGTCAGAAGTGTTGAGCGCTCACGCTTATCGGCTGTGAATTTGAAGAGAAACGCAGACAGACTCAGGGGTCTGTAGCTCAGCCGGTTAGAGCACCGTCTTGATAAGGCGGGGGTCGATGGTTCGAATCCATCCAGACCCACCAAGGTCTTCTCTGGTGCGCTGACTGTCTGGAAACCGCTGGGGTATCTGCATGACCGGGGGATTAGCTCAGCTGGGAGAGCACCTGCTTTGCAAGCAGGGGGTCGTCGGTTCGATCCCGTCATCCTCCACCAATCTTCAATGCGCAATGTTCTGCAGAAGCGATGCAGAGGATTATGCATTGGCGATTGAGCCAGTCAGTAAGGATATGCGGTTATAGCAATCGTGATATCGGCTGTCGTTCTTTAACAATCAGGAAGAAGTAGTAAAGAGATTCACGAAAGTGTTCTTAGAGATGAGGGCATGAGTAGGTGAATCAGGGTTGTGATTGTATCAATGTATTTTTAAGTGATCGGAAGATTGCTTTGGAATACGGCGCAACACGAATACTCAACCTGTAGCGAGTGTGGCCAACGCGGTCTTCCCAGTGAAGGTCGTGAGAGACATACCCGTTATAGGGTCAAGCGAACAAGTGCATGTGGTGGATGCCTTGGCGATCACAGGCGATGAAGGACGCGGTAGCCTGCGAAAAGCTTCGGGGAGCTGGCAAACGAGCTTTGATCCGAAGATGTCCGAATGGGGAAACCCGGCCCGTATGGGTCATCCGCAGCTCAATACATAGGCTGCGCGAAGCGAACGCGGTGAACTGAAACATCTAAGTAACCGCAGGAAAAGAAATCAACCGAGATTCCCAGAGTAGTGGCGAGCGAAATGGGATCAGCCTGTACTCTTTATCTTCATTGTTAGTCGAAGGCTCTGGAAAGTGCTGCCATAGCAGGTGATAGCCCTGTAGACGAAAACAGTGGGGAAGAACTAGGTGTACGACAAGTAGGGCGGGACACGTGAAATCCTGTCTGAAGATGGGGGGACCATCCTCCAAGGCTAAATACTCGTGATCGACCGATAGTGAACCAGTACCGTGAGGGAAAGGCGAAAAGAACCCCGGGAGGGGAGTGAAACAGATCCTGAAACCGCATGCATACAAACAGTCGGAGCCTTTGAAAGAGGGTGACGGCGTACCTTTTGTATAATGGGTCAGCGACTTACATTCAGTGGCAAGCTTAACCGATTAGGGCAGGCGTAGCGAAAGCGAGTCCGAACAGGGCGTTCAGTCGCTGGGTGTAGACCCGAAACCAGGTGATCTATCCATGGCCAGGATGAAGGTGCGGTAACACGTACTGGAGGTCCGAACCCACTAACGTTGAAAAGTTAGGGGATGAGCTGTGGATAGGGGTGAAAGGCTAAACAAACCTGGAAATAGCTGGTTCTCTCCGAAAACTATTTAGGTAGTGCCTCGTGTATCACCTTCGGGGGTAGAGCACTGTCATGGTTGTGGGGTCCATTGCGGATTACTACGCCATAGCAAACTCCGAATACCGAAGAGTGCAATCACGGGAGACAGACATCGGGTGCTAACGTCCGGTGTCAAGAGGGAAACAACCCAGACCGCCAGCTAAGGTCCCCAAATATTGCTAAGTGGGAAACGAAGTGGGAAGGCTAAAACAGTCAGGAGGTTGGCTTAGAAGCAGCCATCCTTTAAAGAAAGCGTAATAGCTCACTGATCGAGTCGTCCTGCGCGGAAGATGTAACGGGGCTAAGCAATATACCGAAGCTGCGGATGCACATTAGTGTGCATGGTAGGAGAGCGTTCCGTAAGCCTGCGAAGGTGCACTGGAAAGTGTGCTGGAGGTATCGGAAGTGCGAATGCTGACATGAGTAGCGATAAAGGGGGTGAAAAGCCCCCTCGCCGTAAGCCCAAGGTTTCCTACGCAACGTTCATCGGCGTAGGGTGAGTCGGCCCCTAAGGCGAGGCAGAAATGCGTAGCTGATGGGAAGCAGGTTAATATTCCTGCACCATTGTCAAATGCGATGGGGGGACGGATCGCGGAAGGTTGTCCGGGTGTTGGAAGTCCCGGTCCTTGCATTGGAGAAGGCGCTTTGGCAAATCCGGGCGCGGAATTCAAGGGTGCGAGGCCATTCACTTCGGTGAAGAAGCAATCGGAAGTGGTTCCAGGAAAAGCCTCTAAGCTTCAGTTTGACAGTGACCGTACCGCAAACCGACACAGGTGGGCGAGATGAGTATTCTAAGGCGCTTGAGAGAACTCGGGAGAAGGAACTCGGCAAATTGGTACCGTAACTTCGGGATAAGGTACGCCCCTGTAGCTTGACTGGCCTGCGCCAGGAGGGTGAAGGGGTTGCAATAAACTGGTGGCTGCGACTGTTTAATAAAAACACAGCACTCTGCAAACACGAAAGTGGACGTATAGGGTGTGACGCCTGCCCGGTGCCGGAAGATTAAATGATGGGGTGCAAGCTCCTGATTGAAGTCCCGGTAAACGGCGGCCGTAACTATAACGGTCCTAAGGTAGCGAAATTCCTTGTCGGGTAAGTTCCGACCTGCACGAATGGCGTAACGATGGCCACACTGTCTCCTCCCGAGACTCAGCGAAGTTGAAGTGTTTGTGATGATGCAATCTCCCCGCGGCTAGACGGAAAGACCCCATGAACCTTTACTGTAGCTTTGCATTGGACTTTGAACCGGTCTGTGTAGGATAGGTGGGAGGCTTTGAAGCGTGGACGCCAGTCTGCGTGGAGCCGACCTTGAAATACCACCCTGATCTGTTTGAGGTTCTAACCTTGGCCCGTGATCCGGGTCGGGGACAGTGCATGGTAGGCAGTTTGACTGGGGCGGTCTCCTCCCAAAGTGTAACGGAGGAGTACGAAGGTACGCTAGGTACGGTCGGAAATCGTGCTGATAGTGCAATGGCATAAGCGTGCTTAACTGCGAGACCGACAAGTCGAGCAGGTGCGAAAGCAGGTCATAGTGATCCGGTGGTTCTGTATGGAAGGGCCATCGCTCAACGGATAAAAGGTACTCTGGGGATAACAGGCTGATACCGCCCAAGAGTTCATATCGACGGCGGTGTTTGGCACCTCGATGTCGGCTCATCTCATCCTGGGGCTGTAGCCGGTCCCAAGGGTATGGCTGTTCGCCATTTAAAGAGGTACGTGAGCTGGGTTTAAAACGTCGTGAGACAGTTTGGTCCCTATCTGCCGTGGGCGCTGGATATTTGAAGGGGGCTGCTCCTAGTACGAGAGGACCGGAGTGGACGAACCTCTGGTGTACCGGTTGTCACGCCAGTGGCATCGCCGGGTAGCTATGTTCGGAAGAGATAACCGCTGAAAGCATCTAAGCGGGAAACTCGCCTTAAGATGAGATATCCCCGGGGCTTCGAGCCCCTTGAAGGGTCGTTCAAGACCAGGACGTTGATAGGTCAGGTGTATAAGCGCAGTAATGCGTTAAGCTAACTGATACTAATTGCCCGTAAGGCTTGATCCTATAACAGGTGTGTCTCGACCAGCGTTAGCGCTTGAGCGCTTACACTGGTCCGATCCCCGAAGGGGGATGCGCTGAACTCCCAGTGAGTTCGAGCCCGACACCCAGGTTGAGATCAGTGTTGTGCCAGAAACAGCACAACCCNNACTTCTCTGGTGAGCATCACCAGAAACTACTTCTTCCAGATTGGTTGTATTGCCCCAAAGGCAGTGCGACAACAAGTCATGCCTGATGACCATAGCGAGTCGGTCCCACCCCTTCCCATCCCGAACAG
>NZ_NPIH01000261.1 GCF_012275575.1 Paraburkholderia sp. SG-MS1
CTGCGCAAGACGCCGCGACGCTGCAATCACCGAATGCCGAAGCGGGAGTCGTCGCCGCGCCGATGAACGCTGTCGGGGAAGCGGTTGCGTCGTCAAACGCTACGCCCGCAACAACAGTTGCGAGCGCAGCGCGCGCGTTGGCACCTTGGGACGACACGCCTCGCGATACGGATTCTAACGAGGGTTCCGCAAACGCGAACCTCGCTGACGCAGGGGGCAATCCACCCGCCACGCACGCTCGCTTCGACGACGCAAACGCAAACGAAGCCGCCGCAGCAAGTATTACCCTCAACCGCGCCACCTCAAACGAAGCGCCCGTCGCGTCCGCTCTGAACGACCCAACATCGGCCTCGGCGCTCACCGCACCGGCGACTGCCGCGCTCGCGCGCACGGAGCAGGCCGCAGCCGCACGGCAAGCGCCTTCCGAGCGGGCCGCGCCCGCAGCCGATGCCGCGCCGCGCCGCGCCGGCGGCGCGAGCGCCGCACTCGACGTCTTGCGCAGCGCCGGTCTGAAAGTATCGTCGGACCGTGGCCGTGCCACTTCGGCGGCGGCTACGAAGCCCGTAGCGCCGGTCGCGCCGAAGCCGG
Organism: Paraburkholderia sp. SG-MS1; assembly: GCF_012275575.1. Lineage (GTDB taxonomy): Bacteria > Pseudomonadota > Gammaproteobacteria > Burkholderiales > Burkholderiaceae > Paraburkholderia. The sequence continues at coordinate 589 of NZ_NPIH01000261.1, forward strand.
CAGCGCCGCGCGTGGTCGTCCCGGCGCCGGAGCCTGGTGCACCGCGCCGCGCGCCGCAGCAGGATGCCGCGCCGGTCGCCCGTGCGCCGTCGCCCTCGGCCGGGCGCAATGGCGCAGAGCAGAACAGCTCGTCGATGCCGGCGTGGGACGACATGCCGCCCGACGATTACGTGCCGATCGCGGCATCGGGCGATGGCTATTTTGGCCCGCTCGACGACGACTACATGCCCGTGTTCGACCGCGGTCCCGACGACGTCAGCGTGAACGCGCCGGCCGCCGCTGCGGCAGAGCCGGTGCTCGACTCGCGGCCGCTGCCGCCCGCCGTGCCGCTCGAGCCGCTGGGTTTCAACGGCGACTGGCCCGCGCTCGCCGTCGATTTGCCGCTCAAGGGCATTTCGTATCAGCTCGCGTTCAACAGTGAACTGATGGCGCTCGACGGCAGCACGCTCAAACTGAATGTGCCGGTGCCGCAGTACGCGGAAGCGTCGCAGGTCGCTAAACTGAAGGCCGCGCTGGCGGAAAGGCTCGGCCGGCAGATCGACGTGCTGGTCGAAGTCGGTGCGGCGCGCCGCACCGCCGCCGCGCGCGACGCCGCGATGCGCGCGCAGCGTCAGCAGGAAGCGGAGCGCGAGATCGGCGCCGATCCGTTCGTGCAGTCGCTGATCCGCGAGTTCGGCGCGAGCATCGTGCCCGGCTCGATCCGCCCGATTACAACGGACGCCGCCGCGAACGGCGCGTCGCCTGCCCACTGATTTGCTGCGTTTTCCGCTGTAGCGAACCGGATTCCAGATTTCACGCTATCAAGAAGGAGCATGTCCATGATGAAAGGCCAACTCGCCGGGCTGATGAAGCAAGCCCAGCAGATGCAGGAAAACATGAAGAAGATGCAGGAGCAACTCGCGCTGATCGAAGTCGAGGGGCAGTCGGGTGCGGGTCTCGTGAAGGTGACGATGACCTGCAAGAACGACGTGCGCCGCGTGTCGATCGACCCGAGCCTGCTCGCGGACGACAAGGACATGCTGGAAGACCTCGTCGCAGCGGCGTTCAACGACGCTGTGCGCAAGGCCGAAGCCACCGCCCAGGAAAAGATGGGCGGCATGACCTCCGGTCTGCCGCTGCCGCCGGGCTTCAAGCTGCCGTTCTGAACGACGCCGTCGCCACGCGCGTAAGTGCCGCGGCTGCTGTCGCCGCGGCGTGAACCGAGCGTGCCGACCGCCAGCGCCGAGCGGCACGCGCGAAGGCAACGTGTGAACCGAACGGCCTGGACGTAGCGCGCGTCCCGTATGCGCCGTCCCTTCACATGGGTGCGCGCCGGGTCGCTCGAACCGTTCATCAGACGCGAGCACGCAGGCCTACCGACCATGACCGCGCTGGCGGACAACGCCTGACCGAATTCACCGCATCGCTGCCCGCATCCATCACACGCATCATCCACTTCGACGCCGATCCGCATGAAACAACCTTCCGCCTTGTCGGCGCTCGTCGAAGCGCTGCGCGCGCTGCCCGGAGTCGGACCGAAGTCCGCGCAACGCATGGCGTATCACCTGATGCAGCACGATCGCGAGGGCGCCGGGAAGCTCGGCCGCTCGTTGCTGTTCGCGACCGAGCATCTGAAGCACTGCGAGAAGTGCAACACCTTTACCGAAGCGCAGATCTGCGAAGTCTGCCTCGATGAAGAGCGCGATCCGACGCTGCTGTGCGTCGTCGAAACGCCTGCCGACCAGATCATGCTCGAGCAGACCATGACCTACCGCGGGCTGTATTTCGTGCTGATGGGGCGGCTGAGTCCGCTCGACGGCATCGGCCCGAAGGAAATTCATTTCGATCGGCTCGTCAGGCGTGCGTCGGATGGGGTCGTCAAGGAAGTCGTGCTCGCGACGAATTTCACCAACGAAGGCGAAGCGACCGCGCACTACCTAGGGCAGACGCTCAAGGCGCGCGGTCTCGCCGTCACGCGTCTCGCGCGCGGCGTGCCGGTGGGCGGCGAACTGGAGTATGTCGACGCCGGCACGATCGCCCGCGCGATGCTCGACAGGCGTTCGATGTAAGCCACGGTGGCCCGCGCGTCGCGCTGAGCGGGCGGCAGCTGCGGCATCGGGCACGCGCCGCAGCCGCACCCGATACCGTGATGACCGCACAGGTTGAAACCGCGCAGGTCGGGACCACAAGAAAGGAGACACATGAGCGCTACCCCCGAAGCAGATGCGAGCGCCGCGCATGACGGCCAGAATCAGGCACCCCGCGGCCCGCTCGCCGGCGTCAAGGTCCTGGAACTCGGCACGCTGATCGCCGGCCCGTTCGCCGCGCGGTTTCTCGGCGAGTTCGGCGCCGACGTCATCAAGATCGAAGACCCTAAAGGCGGCGACCCACTGCGCAAATGGCGCAAGCTTTATCCGGAAGTCGGCGGCACCTCGCTGTGGTGGGCCGTGCAGGCGCGCAACAAAAAATCCGTCACGATCAACCTGAAGGCCGAAGAGGGCAAGGAGATCGTGCGTCGCCTCGCGAAAGAAGCGGACATCGTCGTCGAGAATTTCCGGCCGGGTCTGCTGGAGAAACTCGGACTCGGTTACGACGTGCTGTCCGCGGAAAACCCCGGCCTCGTGATGGTGCGTCTGTCCGGCTATGGTCAGAGCGGCCCGTATCGTGACCGGCCCGGCTTCGGCGCGATCGCCGAATCGATGGGCGGCTTGCGGCATATCACCGGCTATCCGGATTTGCCGCCGCCGCGCATCGGCATTTCGATCGGCGATTCGATCGCCGCGCTGCACGGCGTGATCGGCGCGTTGATGGCGCTGCATCACAAGCAGGTCAACGGCGGCAAAGGGCAGGTCGTCGACGTCGCGCTATACGAGGCCGTCTTCAACATGATGGAAAGCGTGGTGCCCGAATACGGCGTGTACGGCATGGTGCGCGAGCGTACCGGCGCATCGCTGCCGGGCATCGTGCCGTCGAACACGTATCCGTGCCGCGACGGCAGCATCGTGATCGGCGGTAACAGCGATCCGATCTTCAAGCGTCTGATGGTGGCAATCGAGCGCGAGGATCTCGCGAACGATCCGGGGCTCGCGCATAACGACGGGCGCGTGCCGCGCACGCAGGAGATCGACGGCGCGATTGCCGCGTGGCTCGCCACGCGCACCATCGACGAAGCGCTCGCTGTGCTGAACGCGGCCGATGTGCCGGTTGGCCGTATCTATAGCGTGGCGGATATGTTCACCGATCCGCAGTTCATGGCGCGCCAGATGATCCAGCGCTTCAAATGGCAGGACGGCAAGGAGATCACGCTGCCATCGGTCACGCCGAAGCTGTCCGCGACCCCAGGCGAGACGCGCTGGCTCGGTCCCGAACTGGGTGAACATACCGATGAAGTCCTGCAATCGCTAGGTTATGATGCTGGCGACATCGCAAGGCTGCATGCGCAACAGATAGTGTGAAGCTTGGCACGGCGCAAGCAGTCGCGCGACGCCGGACACGAAGGCGGCGCCTACGAGCGCCGCGCAAGAAAACAGAGCAGCGATAAAAACGGCTGCGAAAGTGGTTGTGATCGCGGGTGAAGGGCAACCGCGAGCAGCCGCGAAAAAAAAGCTTCAAGAAAGCCGCACAACAAAAGTTGGGAGACGACAGACCATGCAACGCAGAACCTTCCTCGCCGGTAGTGCCGCGCTCGCGGGCGCGACGCTCGCAGCTTCGCCGCTCGCTTTCGCGCAAGGCAAACCCGAAACCACCAAAGTAGCGATCGCGGTCGGCGGCAAGAACCTGTTCTACTACCTGCCGCTGACGATTGCCGAGCGGCGCAATTACTTCAAGGACGAAGGCCTCGATGTCGAGATTTCCGATTTCGCCGGCGGCTCGCAAGCGCTAAAGGCCGCGGTCGGCGGTAGCGCGGACGTGGTCTCCGGCGCGTTCGAACACACGCTGCTGCTGCAGGCGCAGAAGCAGATGTTCCGCGAATTCGTGCTACAAGGGCGCGCGCCGCAGATCGTGCTGGCGGTATCGAAGAAGACGATGCCGAACTACAAATCCATCGCCGATCTCAAGGGCAAGAAGATCGGCGTGACGGCGCCGGGTTCCTCGACCTCGATCATGGCGAGCTTCGTGCTCGCGAAGGCCGGGCTGAGCGCGAAAGATGTCGCGTTCATCGGCGTGGGCGCGGGCGCCGGGGCGATCGCCGCGCTGCAGTCGGGGCAGATCGATGCGATCGCCAATCTCGACCCGGTCATGACCAAGCTCGAGCGCACCGGCGAGATCCGCGTCGTGTCCGACACGCGCACGCTTGCCGATACGCGCAGCGTGTTCGGCGGCAACATGCCGGCGGGCTGCCTGTACGCGTCGCAGAGCTTCATTACGAAGAATCCGAACACGACGCAGGCGCTCACGAACGCGATGGTGCGTGCCCTCAAGTGGCTGCAGGCATCGACCGGCAGCGAGCTGATCAACACGGTGCCGGAAGGCTATCTGCTCGGTGATCGCGCGGTGTACCTGGATGCGTGGCAGCATGTGAAGGAAGCGATGTCACCCGACGGCCTGATGCCCGCCGACGGTCCCGCGACGTCGCTGAAGACCTTGCAGGCGTTCGATCCCAATGTGCAGGGCAAGCCGATCGATCTGTCGAAGGCCTGGACCAACGACTTCGTGAAGAAAGCGCTGACCACGGTCAAGGTGTAAAGCACGCCCGGACACGCGCGCGCGAGGCAGCGCAGACGTGGCATTCGGTGGGTTCGCCTCGTTCGCGCCGCTGCGCGCGCAACGCGATTTCATGTCGCCGCCACAACACCCCCTCTCATCCAACCGATCTTCGAACAAGCGAGCCGAACGATGACCGTAGCCGCTCTGGCGCTCGACAACATCACCTGCACGTTCGCCGCGCGCGACAACCGTGCGCAGCGCTACACGGCAGTCAAGGACACCACGTTGCGCATCGCGCCGGGCGAGTTCGTCTCGGTGGTCGGTCCGACCGGTTGCGGTAAATCCACGCTGCTGAACGTCGGCGCGGGCTTGCTGACGCCGTCCTCGGGTTCGGTCAGCGTGTTCGGCGAGCCGCTCGACGGCATCAACCGGCGCGCCGGCTATATGTTCCAGGCCGACGCGTTGATGCCGTGGCGCTCGGCGATCGACAACGTGATGGCCGGCCTCTCGTTTCAAGGCGTGCCGGCGCCGCAAGCGCGCGCCAAAGCCGACGAGTGGTTAAAGCGAGTCGGTCTCGGCGGCTTCGGCGACCGTTATCCGCATCAACTCTCGGGCGGCATGCGCAAGCGCGTCGCGATGGCGCAGACGCTGATTCTGGATCCGGACATCATCCTGATGGACGAGCCGTTTTCCGCGCTCGATATCCAGACGCGCCAGTTGATGGAAAACGAACTACTCGATCTGTGGGCCGCCAAACGCAAGGCGGTGTTGTTCATCACGCACGATCTCGACGAGGCGATTGCGATGTCCGATCGCGTGGTGGTGTTGTCGGCGGGGCCGGGCACGCATCCGATCGGCGAATTCACCATCGATCTGCCGCGTCCGCGCGACGTCGCGGAAATTCGTGCGCATCCGCGCTTCGTCGAGCTGCATGCGCAGATATGGAGCGTGTTGCGTGATGAGGTGCTCAAGGGGTATCAGCAGCAACTCAGCGCGGTTTAAACACGCGCGTCGTCTGGCGCTGTGCCGTGCCGCGCGCGTATGCGCGCCTCGCCCAGCGCGTTGTTCCAATCGTCCAAGGCAAACCGAGTCATGTGGAAGACGTTACGCCCGAGGCGGGCGAATCTGGTGATCTGGCAATGGCTGCTGCTCGTGCTGTGCTTCGTGCTCTGGTACGTGCTGACCAGCCCGACGCTGCTGCCAGCGTTCTATTTCGACGACCCAAACAAGGCCGCGTTCTTCTTCGGCGAGCCGCAGAAGGTGTTGCAGCGGATCTGGGAGTGGTTCACGGGCGGCGAGATCTATCTGCATCTATGGATCACGCTGGTCGAGACCGTGCTCGCGTTCGTGCTCGGTACCGCGCTCGGACTCGGCGTCGGTCTGTGGCTCGCGCTCGCGCCGCTCGCGAGCGCGTTGTTCGATCCGTACGTGAAAGCCGCCAACTCGATGCCGCGCGTGATCCTCGCGCCGATCTTCGGCGTGTGGTTCGGTTTGGGCATCTGGTCGAAGGTGGCGTTGGGCGTGACGTTGGTATTTTTCATCGTCTTCTTCAACGTCTACCAGGGCGTGAAGGAAGTCAGCCCGGTCGTGCTCGCGAACGCGCGCATGCTCGGCGCGAACCGCAAGCAGTTGCTGCGCTTCGTCTATTTGCCGAGCGCGATGAGCTGGGTGTTTTCCAGCTTGCATACGTCGGTCGGCCTCGCGTTCGTCGGCTCCGTGGTGGGCGAATATCTCGGTTCGGCGCGCGGCGTCGGCTATCTGATTCTGCAAGCCGAAGGCACCTTCGATATCAATACCGTGTTCGCGGGGATTCTGGTGTTGACCGCGTTCGCACTGGTGCTCGACGCAATAGTCGGCATAGGCGAGCGGCACCTGATGAAGTGGCAGCCGAAGACCGGCGACACCGAGAAACTCTAGTCGCTGCTGGCGCGAGCGCTCGATAGAAAACGGCGTGCGGTTTTTCAAACCGCACGCCGTTTTCATTTGTGCCGCTCGATCGGTCAGGCATCGTTTTGCCGTCGATCAAACGCGCCCTCATTCAAGGCATAATCACCACCTTCCCGATCACGCGACGCTCGGCCATATCGCGCAATGCGCGGCCGGTGTCGTCGAGCGAATAGTGGGCGGACACGTACGGCTTGAGCTTTCCTTCGCGGATCCAGCCGGTCATCTGTTCGAACGCGGCGTGATTGTGCTGCGGCTCGCGCTTCGCGAAATCACCCCAGAAAACACCGACCACGCTCGCGCCTTTGAGCAGCATCAGATTGAGCGGCAATTTCGGAATTTCGCCATTCGCGAAACCGACCACCAGATAGCGGCCCCGCCAGCCGATGCTGCGAAACGCCGGTTCCGAATACCCGCCGCCGACCGGATCGTAGATCACGTCCGGGCCTTTGCCGTCAGTGAGCGCCTTGATGCGCTCACGCAAATCTTCAGTGCTGTAGTTGATGGTCGCATCCGCGCCGTGTTCAACGCAGGTGGCGAGCTTCTCGTCGCTCGACGCCGCTGCGATCACGCGCGCGCCGAGCGCCTTGCCGATCTCGACGGCCGCCAACCCGACGCCGCCTGCCGCGCCCAGCACCAGCATCGTTTCGCCGGCCCGCAACGCGCCGCGGTCGACCACCGCGTGATGCGAGGTGCCGTACGCAAGCGTGAACGCCGCGGCCACGTCGAACTCGACGCCCTCCGCGAGCGGCACGCAGCCCGCAGCCGGCGCCAGCGCCTGTTCGGCGAAGCCGCCCGAACCGGTGTATGCGACCACGCGCGAGCCGGGCTTGAACTGCGTCACGCCTTCACCGACCCCACGCACGACGCCCGCGACTTCCGAGCCGGGCGTGAAGGGCAGAGGTGGTTTGAACTGGTATTTGTTTTCGATGATCAGCACGTCGGGGAAGTTGACGGCTGCGGCTTTGACGTCGATCACGACGTGGCCGGGTGGCGGCACGAGGTCCGGCAGGTCGTCGACGACCAGGCTCTCCGGCGGCCCGTATTGATTACAGCGAATTGCGCGCATCGTGTCTCCATATCGATCAGGGGTCGCAAACATTCGCAAACTTTCGCAAGCAGTCCGAGTGTAAGGCAATCAGCACGATCGTGCGTTTTCATCGTGCGACATGCGATCGGCTTGCATGCGGCGCAGCGGGGACGAGCGCTCAGAATCGTGCACCGCAAACGTTGCACGCACGCGTCGCGAACGGCGTGCGCGTAGCCGCCGTGTCGTTCGCGTGCCATCTTTCCTCGGTTACAATCGCCGCATGCGAATCCTACTCAGCAATGACGACGGTTATCTGGCGCCGGGCCTTGCCGCGCTTTACGAAGCGCTCAAGCCGATTGCGGACGTCACCGTGATGGCCCCCGAACAGAATTGCAGCGGCGCGTCGAACTCGTTGACGTTGTCGCGGCCGCTCTCGGTCCTGCGCTCGGCCAATGGCTTTTACTACGTGAACGGCACGCCCACCGACTCGGTGCACATCGCGTTGACGGGCATGCTCGACCATACGCCGGATCTGGTGGTGTCGGGCATCAACAACGGCCAGAACATGGGCGAAGACACGCTCTATTCGGGCACGGTCGCGGCTGCCACCGAAGGCATCATGTTCGGCGTGCCGGCCATCGCGTTCTCGCTCGTCGACAAGGACTGGGTGCATCTTGAAGACGCCGCCCGTGTCGCGGCCGACATCGTCAAGCATTATCTCGAGCGACCGCTGCCCGGACATCCATTGCTGAACGTCAACATTCCGAACCTGCCTTACGACCAGCTCGACGGCTGGCATATCACGCGTCTCGGCAAGCGGCATCCTTCGCAACCGGTGATCCGCCAGACCAACCCGCGTGGCGAGCCGATCTACTGGATCGGTCCGTCGGGCAGCGCGCGTGACGCGAGCGAAGGCACCGATTTCCACGCGGTCGTCAACGGCCGTGTGTCGATCACGCCGCTGCAGCTCGACCTGACCCACACGCAAATGCTGCCTGCGGCGCGCGACTGGGCGCGCGCCGGCAGCGGCGCTTCATGACGAGCGAGCGCGCCAAGCGCTTTCCGCTCGGCCTCGAGGACCTGGTGCGCGAACCACGCCGGCCCGAGGGGCGCCCCGGCGAAGTGCGTGCGGCGGCGCTCGCCGCGAGCGCGGCGCTGAATGCGCGTCAGCAGCCGGCGAAGCCCCAGGCGAGAACGCCGGGCAAAGCGCCGAGCGCGCTTCAGCCCAAGGCTCAAGCCGGGCCGCAAGCGAGAGCGCCGGGCCAGGCGGCAGCCATGACGCAGCCGAAGCCGCAGGCCGCGCCGTCGACATTGCTGTCGTCATCGATCAAAGCCCAGGCCAAACCCGCAATACTGACCGCGCATGGCAAGGCCGCGCCTGCGTCAAGCCCGACTGCGCGCACCGCGCTGCAATCCGCACCGCCCGCCAAACCCGCCGCCCGCGCCAACGAACGCATGACGGCGCCGAACGTCGCGTTGAGCGGCGCATTGGCGCTGACTTCGGAACGGGTCCGCGAACGGATGGTCGAACGCCTGCGTGCGAACGGCGTGACCGATCAGCGCGTATTGAACGCGATGTCGGTGGTGCCGCGCCACATGTTCGTCGATCCGGGCCTCGCGGCCCAGGCGTACGAAGATGCGGCGTTGCCGATCGGTCATCACCAGACGATCTCCAAGCCCTCGGTGGTCGCGCGAATGATCGAACTGGCCGCGGCCGGCCGAGCGTTGACCAACGTGCTCGAAATCGGCACGGGCTGCGGTTATCAGGCCGCGGTGCTGAGCCAGGTCGCGCGCGAGGTGTATTCGATCGAACGCATCAAGCCGCTGTCCGAGCGCGCGAAGACGAATCTGCGTCCATTGCGCATTCCGAACATACGGTTGCATTACGGCGATGGGCGGCTCGGGTTGCCGTCGGCGGCGCCGTTCGATGCGATCGTGATCGCCGCGGCCGGACTCGACGTGCCGCAGGCCTTGCTTGAACAACTCGCGATCGGCGGCCGTCTGGTTGCGCCGGTCGGCTCGCAGGACGGCCAGAACCAGGTGCTGACGCTGGTCGAGCGCCTCGGGCCTGCGCAATGGCGCGAGTCGCGGCTTGATCGCGTTTTCTTTGTACCCTTAAAATCCGGAGTGATTTGACACCGATGAGTATGTTGCGCGCGATGCAAAGAACCAGCCTGAATGCCCCCATGACCGTAACCCAACGTAGCGTGTGCGTGCTCGCCTTGTCCCTGTTGATGACGGCTTGTGCTTCCCGGCTCGACCAGGCGCCTGTCGTCGACCGCTCCGGCGGCGGCGTGCTCGGCACCCAGGCCGCGCAGCCGGCCGTGCCGCTCGGCCCGCCGCCGCCCGGTTACTACCGCGTGAAGCCGGGCGACACCCTGTATCGGATTGCGTTGGAGAATGGCCAGAACTACCGCGATATTTCGACGTGGAACAACCTGACCAACCCGAATCAGATCGAGGTCGACCAGCTGTTGCGTGTCGTGCCGCCGGGTGCGAACACGGCCGGCCTGACGCCGGGTGTCGCGACCGCGCCGATCGGCGGCACTGGCGCGGTGCAGAGTGCGCCGCTCGGCGGTGCGTCGGCCGGCGCCGCAGCCGGCACCACCGTGCCGCCGCTGTACGGCGCGACTGCGAACAACCCGGCCGTGAGCCCGCCGGCCAATCCGAACGCCGCCAGCGACTCGGCCAATGGCGCATCCGGCAACGTCGCGTTCGCGTGGCCGGTGCGTGGTCCGCTGCTCGGCACGTTCAACGATTCGACCAACAAAGGTGTCAATATCGGCGGCGCCGCAGGCGACCCGGTGAAGGCTTCCGCGGATGGCCGCGTGGTCTATGCCGGAAATGGGCTGCGTGGTTACGGCAATCTCATTATCATCAAGCATGACGCAACTTATCTCACCGCGTATGCACACAACCGCGCTTTGATGGTAAAAGAGGGAGACGCGGTGACGAAAGGCCAGAAGATCGCTGAGATGGGCAATAGCGATTCCGACCGTGTGATGTTGCATTTCGAAGTTCGCCGTCAGGGTAAACCTGTCGACCCACTGAAGTATTTGCCGCCGCAATAAGCGATACGACCATGCCGAAATCGAAGCGCCGCCCGCCGCAAGCCGAGTCTGAAACGATCAGCCAAGCCACGTCCGCTGCGGTGGACGAAAGCGGCGCTTCGGAAGTGGAAGAAGAGATCGCGGAAGAACGCGATCTCGACGAGCGTCAGAGCGGCGCTGACGAAGCCGGCGACGCCCGTGAAGGTGCGAGCGAAGCCGCGCCGGATGCGGACGATTTCCGCGCGCTGCTGCAAGCCGAGCTGACGGCCGACACCATCCAGCATTATCTGAATCGCATCAGCGTGAAGCCGCTTCTCACGGTCGAAGAGGAGCAGAAATATTCGCGTCTTGCCAAGGCGGGCGAGTTCGATGCGCGGCAGGTGATGATCGAGCGTAATCTGCGGCTGGTCGTCAGTATCGCGAAGGGTTATCTGAATCGCGGTGTGCCCTTGCTCGATCTGATCGAAGAGGGCAACCTCGGCCTGATGCACGCGATCGAAAAATTCGATCCGACGCGCGGCTTCCGCTTTTCGACTTATGCGACCTGGTGGATTCGTCAAAGCATCGAGCGCGCGATCATGAACCAGGCGCGCACCGTGCGCTTGCCGGTGCACGTGATTCGTGAGCTCAACCAGGTGTTGCGCGCGAAGCGCCATCTGGAAAAGAATTCGATGAATTCCGGGGAAGCCGCCGAGCGCCGCGATGCCAGCATCGACGACATCGCCTATCTGACCGGCAAGACGACCGACGAAGTCACCGATATTCTCGCGCTGAACGAGCACACGGCCTCGCTGGATGCGCCGCTCGATCTCGATCCGGCCAGCAGCCTGCTCGATCTGCTGTCCGACGACCAGAGTCAGTCGCCGGATGCCGAAGTGCAGCATCGCGAGCTGGAAACGCTCACGCGGGCATGGCTCGCGCGCCTGTCGGACAAGCACCGTCATGTGATCGAGCGCCGCTTTGGGCTCAATCACATCGAACCCGCCACGCTCGAAGAGCTGGCCGACGAAATGGGCCTCACGCGCGAGCGTGTGCGCCAGATCCAACAGGAAGCGCTCGTGCGTCTGAAGCGCTTCTTCGCCTCCAACGGTGTTCGGAAGGACGCCGTTCTATAACCTGATGACTCCGATTCTTGTGTTCGACATCGAGACGATTCCCGATGTCGCCGGCATTCGCCGCCTCGAAAATTTGCCTCCCACGCTGAGCGACGCCGAAGTCGCCGAGCACGCATTCGCCGCGCGCCGTGAAAAGACCGGCAGCGATTTCCTGCCGCATCATCTGCAGCGGATCGCCGCGATTTCCTGTGTGTTCCGCGACAACAACGGTTTCCGCGTGCGCTCGCTCGGCACGCTGGAAGATGGCGAGGCCGCGCTGATCCAGTCGTTCTATCGCGTGATCGAGAAGTACACGCCACAGCTCGTGTCGTGGAACGGTGGCGGATTCGACCTGCCGGTGCTGAACTATCGGGCATTGGTCAACGGCATTCCCGCCAGCCGCTTCTGGGATCTCGGCGAGGACGACCGCGAGTTCAAGTGGAACAACTACATCAGCCGCTATCACGCGCGTCATACGGATCTGATGGACGTGCTCGCGATGTACCAGGCGCGCGCCAATGCGCCGCTCGACGCGCTCGCCAAGATGTGCGGCTTCCCCGGCAAGATGGGCATGGACGGCAGCCAGGTGTGGCACGCGTATCGGGAAGGCCGCATCGAGGAAATCCGTAATTACTGCGAGACCGACGTCGTCAATACGTATCTGCTGTATTGCCGCTTCCAGCTGATCCGCGGCGCGTTTTCGGCGGCGGAGTATGCTGACGAGATCAATCTGGTCAAGAACGCGCTGGCGCTGGAGGTCGCGCCGCAATGGGCCGAGTATCTGGCGGCGTTCGAGCAATAGTGTTGCGCCGGCCGGCGCCAGAGCCGGCTGACGAGGCGCAGCGCGGGATCGCCAGCCGCCGCGGCGGCTGACGACACACCAGCGAACCGCAAGCGCGGCCGGCTACCGCAGCGCTTCGTCTACAATCTCGCCTTTCCCCCAAGTCTGTCAGGAAGTCGCAGGTGTCCCGAACTGCCCCCCATCGTCGCTCGCCGAAGCGCCCCTCGAAATACCAGAAGGCGCCGGCGCCAGCACCCGTCATCACCGGCAATGAACCGGTCATTGAAATCGTTTCGCTCGATATGGAAGCGCGCGGCGTCGGCCGCGTCGAGAGCGAAGACGGCACGCCCGGCAAGGTGATTTTCGTCGAAGGCGCATTGCCCGGAGAACGCGTCAGCTACTCGACGCATCGCAGCAAGCCGAAATTCGAGCAGGCCGAAGTCGTTCAGGTGTTCCGCGAGAGCGTGCTGCGCACCAAGCCGAAGTGCACCTACTTCGATATCTGCGGCGGCTGTTCGATGCAGCATCTGGATATTCGCGCGCAGGTCGCCGTCAAGCAGCGCGTGCTCGAAGACAACCTGCAGCATCTGGCGAAGCTGCGCCCTGAAACGGTGTTCCGGCCGATTCACGGACCGGCCTGGGAGTATCGCTATCGTGCGCGCCTCGCCGTGCGTTTTCTGCCGGAGAAGGGCGGGATGCGCATCGGCTTCCACGAGAAGAAGAGCAGCTACATCGCCGACATGAAGACCTGCGAAGTGCTGCCGCCGCATGTCTCGGCGATGCTGATGCCGCTGCGTTTCATGGTTCGCAAGCTGTCGATCTACGATCGCATGCCGCAACTCGAACTGGCGGTCGGCTCGTCAGTCACGGCGCTGGTGGTGCGCAACCTCGAACCGATCACCGCCGCCGACGAACAGGTGCTGCGCGATTTCGCCGACGAGCATAAGGTGCAGTTCTGGCTCCAGCCGGGCGGCCCGGACACGGTCACGCCGCTCTATCCGCTCGACGTGCCGCTCGACTACACGCTGCCGGAATACGACATCCGCATGCCGTTCAAGCCGACCGACTTCACCCAGGTGAATCACGCGATCAACCGCGTGCTGGTCAGCCGGGCCTTGCGCCTGTTGGCACCGGCGCGCACTGATCGCGTGCTCGACCTGTTCTGCGGGATCGGCAACTTCACGCTGCCGCTCGCGCGGATCGCGAAGGAAGTGGTGGGCATCGAGGGCAGCGAAGTACTGACCACGCGGGCGCTCGCCAACGCTGAGCTCAATGGTGTGGCGGGGCATACGTCGTTCGCGTGCCGCAATCTGTTCGAAGTCACCGCCGACGACCTGCGCGCGCTTGGCCATTTCGATAAATTCCTTATCGACCCGCCGCGTGAAGGCGCGCTGGCCGTCGCGAAGGCGTTGGCGGAGATCGCGCAGAGCAACGGGCCGCTGCCGAAACGCATCGTCTACGTGTCGTGCGCGCCGGCAACGCTGGCGCGCGATGCGGGCCTGCTCGTGCATGAGGCCGGTTACCGGCTGGTCGGCGCGGGCGTGGTGAATATGTTCCCACACACGTCGCACGTGGAATCGATCGCGTTGTTCGAGCGGGACTGAGCGCCGCTTACGGTGACGGCCGTTATCCACGGCTTGTACCTGAACGAGGCGGCGGTTCGCACAAGCAAAAACGCCACGACCGAAGTCGTGGCGTTTTTGTTTCCAGCTGGGGTGCAGTGCGTGGCGCCCGTTAGAACTGCCACCACGACTTCTGCGTGCCCGGCCGTGCGTGGCCCGTGATGTACGGACTGTCGGGGAAGGTGCCGGCCAGCACACGCTTGGTATCGTCGGCCAGTTGCGGCTGGTTCAGTTTCTGGTACGACAGCATCATGATGTGCAGCGCGTCTTCAATAGCCGGTGCGTTCTTGTACTCCCGCAGCGCCAGCTGCGCCCGGTTGATCGCTGCGACATACGCGCCGCGGCGATAGTAGTAATCCGCCGCGTGAACCTCGTGCGAGGCCAGCGCATTCACGATGTAGCGCATGCGTTGCGCGGCATCCGGCGCATACTTGCTGTTCGGGAACCGGTCGACCACCACCTTGAACGCGTCATACGACTCGCGCAGCGACTTCGGATCGCGCTCGCTCATGTCCTGCCCGGAGAAGCGGCCGAACAGACCGAGGTCGTCGTTGAAGTGGATCATGCCCTTCAGGTAATACGCGTAAGCGATGTCCGGATGATCCGGGTGCAGCTGGATGAAGCGGTCGATCGCCGTGTCGGCGGCGGCGTTTTCGTTGTCTTTCCAGTTGCAGTACGCGACGTTGATCTGCGCTTGCTGGGCGAAATGGCCGAACGGGTCACGGCCTTCGAGCATTTCGAAATATTTCGCGCACTTGCCGAAATCACCACCGGACAAGGCGTCGTTCGCCTCCGTATATAATTTGTTGTTGTTCCACGTTGCCGTTTCGTCGGTCTTCTCCGGCAGGCCGTGGCAAGCCGCAACGGCGACGACGGCCGCGGCACACGCAATGTATCCGGCCACTTTCCGGGCCGCCTTCTTGATGGCCGCCAAATTGATCGCCGCTTCAGTGATGGTGTTCAAGGCTCGCATTTTCCAGTCTAGCTTTACGTCCAGGTGACCCAGACTCAATGACCCGCTCAAATACTCCGGGCGCCGCAACCGGCGCCGGGAATAGCAACAAAGATTATAGCGTAAGCGCTGACCCCTCCGACGCGTTGGGCGTCGATTCCCTCGACGACGATCTCGGCAGCGACGCGCTCGCGGCCGCGGGCGCGCCGGCCATGGTGCCGACCGTAGCGAGCCGCGTCGCCGACGAGAGCCCGCGCAGCGTCGTCGTGCCCGACGAACTGGCCGGCGAGCGCCTCGACAAGGTGCTCGCGCGGGTGTTTCCCGAATTCTCGCGCAACCGGTTGCAAAGCTGGATCGAAGCGGAGCGCGTGCGCATCGACGGCAAACCGGCGAAGATCCGCCAGCCGGTGCCGCTCGGCGCGACCATCGAGCTCGTGCCCGATCTGCTGCCCGAACAGCTTGCCTTCACGCCCGAGCCGGTGCCGCTCGACATCGTCTACGAAGACGACACGCTGGTGGTGATCAACAAGCCGGCCGGCATGGTCGTGCATCCGGCGGCGGGCAACTGGAGCGGCACCATGCTGAACGGTCTGCTGTACCGCTACGGCGACGCCGCCGCCGGCCTGCCGCGCGCGGGCATCGTGCACCGGCTCGACAAGGAGACCTCCGGGCTGATGGTGGTGGCGCGCACGCTCGAAGCGCAGACCGATCTGGTGCGCCAGTTGCAGGCACGCACGGTGAAACGCCGCTATCTCGCGCTGGTGTGGGGCAACATGCCGGAAGAGGGCACCATCGACGCGCCGATCGGCCGCGATCCGCGCGAACGCACGCGCATGGCGGTGGTGACGAGCGCGTCGGGCAAGCCCGCGCGCACGCATTTCCGCCGGGTCGATTCGGCGATCTGGCAGCGTCAGCCGGTCACCGCGATTCACTGCGATCTCGAAACCGGCCGCACTCATCAGATTCGCGTGCATTGCGCGCACATCGGCCATCCGCTGCTCGGCGATCCGGTGTATGGACGCGCGCGCGGCAAGCGCTCGGTCACGCCGCTACCGGACGGCTTCGCGCGCCAGGCGTTGCATGCGTGGCGGCTGGGGCTGATTCATCCGCAATCCGGCCGCACGATGCAATGGCGCGCCGACGTGCCGGAAGACATGGAGGCGCTGTCGGCGGCGCTCGGGCTGGGGCGCGACGACGCGGGCGAGTTCGACGAGACGTACTATGAGGAGGACGACTACGACGCATCGCTGGATGATGACGAAGACGGCGCCCTCGATCACGACGACGCCGAAGACGCAGACGATCACGACAAGGACGATCACGCATGAGCCCGAATCTGCCGGAGCTGAGCTTTGCCGATGTCGTGCAACCGGCATGGAACGTGTCGCCGCGGGTGCGCGCGCTCGTCACGACGCGCGACGGCGGCGTGAGTCAGCCGCCGTTCGGCCGCTGGCGCAATGGCGCAGACCAGCCCGGCGGACTCAATCTCGGCACGAAAGCCGGTGACGATCCGGCCGCTGTCGCGCTGAACCGCAAGCGGCTGCTGGATCTCGTGGGCGTAAGCGAGGCCGCGTGGCTCGAACAGATTCATGGCGCGAGCATCGTACGAGCTGAAGATGTGCTCGCCCAGGCGCGCGCGGACGGCACGCCGACGCGCGCCGATGCGAGCGTCACCGATCGCCCCGGCACCGTGTGCGTGGTGATGGTGGCCGACTGCATGCCGGTGCTGCTATGCGACGAAGCGGGCCGCGCGGTCGGTGCGGCGCATGCGGGTTGGCGCGGGCTGGCGGCGGGTATTGTCGAGCAGACCGCGCGGCGTGTCGCGCAACTCGCCGGTGTTGAAACGCACGCACTGCATGCGTATCTCGGGCCGTCGATCGGTCCAGACGCGTTCGAAGTCGGCCGCGACGTGCGTGACGCCTTCATGAACGGCGTCGACGGCGCACAACGCGACGCTACGGTGAACGCATTCGTCGAGCATCCGCGCAATCCCGGCAAATATCTCGCGCATCTCCCGATGCTGGCGCGCTTGCGTCTGCAGACGCTCGGCGTGACGCGCGTCGTCGGCGGCGATCTCTGCACGGTGACCGAACGTGAGCGTTTCTATTCGTATCGCCGCGATCGGGAGACCGGCCGTATGGCCGCACTGATCTGGCTGGACGACCAGGCGCAGAGCCTCGCGGACTAACGCGGCTTGCGCCGCTCCCGATTCAGACCAATCGACGCCCGCATGGCGACGCTTCGTACACCGATCCGTCGTCATGTGGGCGCGCTGCATCGGCGAGCGCCGGCGGCGTGGGCCACGCGTTTCGCGGACTCGCGCATGCGGGTTTGTGCCGAGCCGCGCGGCGCGATTTTGCTGCGCTGCCGGAATTCGCGGGGCTGGCGTAAATCTGTCGCGTAAAGCGTGTGCGTGCGAACGGATAAACGCACATAAGCCCATGCAATATGGGAGCTTTTTTCGTTCGCAGCCGTTGCCAATCACCAGACTTCAAAAAGGGCGATCTGCTACACAGGGAAAACGATAATTAAAAAACTATCGCACTGCGGCAAAATCGGGAACAAGCATTGACATGCCTTGCGATGGGGAGCAAGAATGTTCCTCACGAGCTCCTCGTACATGGGACAGGGCGTGACGAGGTCGCGAGCAATCGCTCACGTGCGCACGAACCTGCCTCTCAACCCGTCCGCAAGGACTTACCGGTCAAAAGCAGGTATGGCAGCTTCTCATTCCTCAGCTTCCCCCAGCACGGACTCCTCGAAGGAGCAGACGCAGCAGGCCGGTACGAGCGGCGCCGCGCCCGCCGCCGGCATGCAGCAATTGTTCGACACGTGGATGACCGCGTGGCGTTCGCTCGGTACGCCACCTGGCGCGGGTGGCTTGCCGTTTTCCATGCCCCAGATGCCGCAGGTGCCCGGCGTCGCGCAAACGGGCTTTCCCCAGATTCCGTCGTTTCCCGGCATGCCCGATTTCAGCAAACTGGCCGCCGGCGCGATGCCGTCCATGCCGACCTTCGCGGGGCTGAATATTCCGAGCGCCGCGATTCCGGCCGAACGTCTGCAGAAACTGCAAGCCGACTATTCGCGCGAGGCGATGGAGTTGATCCAGCAGGCCGCTTCGTCGGCGGCCAAAGCGCCCGAGCTCAAGGACCGCCGCTTCAGCGCCGAAGCATGGAGCGCGACGCCTGCGTACGCATTCACCGCCGCCTGGTATCTGCTGAACGCGCGCTATCTGCAGGAAATGGTCGACGCGCTCGACATCGAACCGAAGGTGCGTGAGCGCGTTCGTTTTGCGGTCCAGCAGTGGACGGCGGCGGCCTCGCCGAGCAACTTCTTCGCGTTGAATCCCGAAGCGCAAAAAACCTTGCTCGACAGCAAGGGCGAGAGCCTGCGCCAGGGCGTGATGAATCTGCTCGCCGACATGCAGCGCGGCAAGATTTCGCAGACCGACGAATCGGGTTTCGTGGTCGGCGAGAATCTGGCGAACACCGAGGGCTCGGTGGTGTTCGAGAACGAGCTGCTGCAATTGATCCAATACAAGCCGCGCACCGCCACCGTGCGCGAGCGGCCGCTGCTGATCGTGCCGCCATGCATCAACAAGTTCTATATTCTCGACCTGCAGCCGGAGAACTCGCTGGTCGCGCACGGTCTCGATGCGGGACACCAGGTGTTCCTGATTTCATGGCGCAACGCCGATCAATCCATTGCGCATAAAACCTGGGACGATTACATCGGTGAGGGCGTGCTCACCGCCATCGAGACAGTCAGCAAGATCAGCGGCCGCGAGCAGATCAACACGCTCGGGTTCTGCGTCGGCGGCACGATGCTCGCCACCGCGCTCGCGGTCGCCGCGGCGCGTGGCGAACGACCGGCCGCGTCGATGACGCTGCTCACCGCGATGCTCGACTTTTCCGACACCGGCGTGCTCGACGTGTTCGTCGACGAGGCGCACGTGCAGATGCGCGAGCAGACCATCGGCGGCAAGAACGGTGCGCCGGGACTGATGCGCGGCATCGAGTTCGCCAACACGTTCTCGTTCCTGCGGCCGAACGATCTGGTGTGGAACTATGTCGTCGACAATTACCTGAAGGGACGCACGCCGGTGCCGTTCGATCTGCTGTACTGGAACAGCGACTCGACCAGTCTGCCGGGCCCGATGTACGTCTGGTATCTGCGCAACACGTACCTCGAAAACCGGCTGCGCGAACCGGGTGCGCTGACCACTTGCGGCCAGCCGGTCGACCTGTCGAAGATCGACGTGCCCACCTTCATCTATGGGTCACGCGAAGACCATATCGTGCCGTGGCAAACCGCATACGCATCGGTGCCGCTCCTCACCGGGCCGCTGAAATTCGTGCTCGGCGCGTCGGGGCACATCGCCGGCGTGATCAATCCGCCCGCAAAGAAAAAGCGCAACTACTGGACCCTCCAAGGCGACGCCAAAACGTTGCCGCAGAGCGCCGACGAATGGCTCGACGTCGCGTCGGAAGTGCCGGGCAGCTGGTGGCCCGAATGGACCCGCTGGCTCGATCAGTACGGCGGCAAGAAGGTCAAGCCACGCGCCACGGCCGGCTCGGCCGAATTTCCGGTCATCGAACCCGCGCCCGGACGTTACGTGCGCCAACGGGAGTAAAGTTAAAACGCGCTTCACGGTGCGGGGTTGGCGGTGTGAATGAGCGTCTGATTGAGCAAGGGCGTAAGAGCAACGAATTTTTAACTTGACGGGCTGCGGCGCAGTTGGCCGGCGTGCCCGGAGGATATGGAAATGACTGATGTTGTGATCGTATCGGCCGCCCGTACGGCAGTAGGCAAATTCGGTGGATCGCTGGCGAAGATCGCCGCGCCCGAGCTCGGCGCAGTGGTGATCCGCGCCGTGCTCGAACGCGCCGGTATGAAGCCCGAGCAGGTAAGCGAAGTGATTCTTGGGCAGGTGCTGACGGCCGGTTCCGGCCAGAATCCGGCACGTCAGGCGCTGATCAAGGCGGGACTGCCCACGGCAGTGCCGGCCATGACGATCAACGTGGTATGCGGCTCGGGACTGAAGTCGGTCATGCTCGCGGCCAACGCCATCATCGCGGGCGACGCGGACATCGTCGTTGCGGGTGGTCAGGAAAACATGAGCGCGGCACCGCACGTGCTGCCGGGTTCGCGCGACGGTTTCCGCATGGGCGACGCGAAGCTGATCGACTCGATGATCGTCGACGGCCTGTGGGACGTGTACAACCAGTACCACATGGGCGTGACGGCGGAAAACGTCGCGAAGGAATACGGCATCACGCGCGAACAGCAGGACGCGTTCGCGGCGCTTTCGCAGAACAAGGCGGAAGCCGCGCAGAAGTCGGGCCGTTTCAACGACGAGATCGTGCCGGTCGAGATTCCGCAACGCAAGGGCGAGCCGCTGCGTTTCGCTACCGATGAATTCGTGCGTCACGGCGTCACGGCGGAAGCGCTGGCGGGCCTGAAGCCGGCGTTCTCCAAAGAAGGCTCGGTCACTGCCGCCAATGCGTCGGGGCTGAACGACGGTGCGGCGGCGGTGCTGGTGATGTCGGCGAAGAAGGCCGAGGCGCTCGGCCTCACGCCGCTCGCGCGCATCAAGGCTTATGCGACGTCCGGTCTGGATCCGAAGGTGATGGGCATGGGCCCAGTGCCGGCTTCGCGCCGCTGTCTGGAGCGCGCGGGCTGGACGCCGGCCGACCTGGACCTGATGGAAATCAACGAGGCGTTCGCCGCCCAGGCGTGCGCCGTGAATCAACAGATGGGCTGGGACACGTCGAAGATCAACGTGAACGGCGGCGCGATCGCGATCGGCCATCCGATCGGCGCGTCCGGCTGCCGCATTCTCGTCACGCTGCTGCACGAAATGCAGAAGCGCGATGCGAAGAAGGGTTTGGCGTCGCTGTGTATCGGCGGCGGCATGGGTGTGGCGCTGGCGCTCGAGCGCGCCTGAGTACGCCGCGCTGACCGGCGCAGCGAGGCGCCGGCCGGCAGCAGGCATCAGGCAAGGTTGCCGCGCGTCACGGCGAAGCAGGTGGCGCGTGGTGTCAGCAGTGGCCTCGTCGGCCGGTCGCCCGGCGGCAGTGGAGATGAAGCACCAGACGAGGGGAAGAGGTTGCCGGTCGGCGCCTCGAAAAACGATAACGGAGTGTAGTTTATGACACAGCGAATTGCGTACGTAACGGGCGGGATGGGCGGTATCGGCACGAGCATTTGCCAGCGACTGCACAAAGAGGGCTTCAAGGTGATCGCGGGCTGCGGCCCGAATTCGCCGCGCCGCGTGAAGTGGCTCGAAGAGCAGAAGGCGCTGGGCTTCGATTTCATCGCGTCCGAAGGCAACGTCGGCGATTGGGAATCGACCAAGGCCGCGTTCGAGAAGGTCAAGGCCGAAGTCGGCGAGATCGATGTGCTGGTGAACAACGCCGGCATTACGCGCGACGTCGTGTTCCGCAAGATGACGCATGAAGACTGGACGGCGGTGATCGACACGAACCTGACCAGCCTCTTCAACGTCACGAAGCAGGTGATCGACGGCATGGTCGAGCGTGGCTGGGGCCGCGTCATCAACATCTCGTCGGTGAACGGCCAGAAAGGCCAGTTCGGCCAGACCAACTACTCGACCGCGAAGGCCGGTATTCACGGCTTCACGATGTCGCTCGCGCAGGAAGTGGCCACCAAGGGCGTGACGGTCAACACCGTGTCGCCGGGCTACATCGGCACCGACATGGTCAAGTCGATCCGCCCGGACGTGCTGGAAAAGATCGTGGCGACGATTCCGGTGCGCCGCCTGGGTCAGCCGGACGAAATCGGCTCGATCGTCGCGTGGCTCGCGTCGGATGAATCGGGTTTCTCCACGGGCGCTGATTTTTCGCTGAACGGTGGTTTGCATATGGGCTGAGTCACCGGCGCGCCGCTCACAAGGCGGCGCGCTCCGGCTCAGATGGTTCCGGCGGCGTCCCGGTTGCGCAATGGCCAGATTGCGCAGCCGGCTGACGCCGTTTCCGCGCTCAACTCGCGCTCAAAGGCGTTACATGACCACTACTACAAAGAAAACAGCCGATCGACTGATCAAGAAATATCCGAATCGTCGGCTCTACGATACCGAGACAAGCACGTACATCACGCTCACGGATGTCAAGCAGCTCGTGCTCGATCAGGAGGATTTCAAGGTCATCGATGCGAAGAGCAACGAGGACCTGACGCGCGCCATCCTGTTGCAGATCATTCTCGAGGAGGAGAGCGGCGGCTTGCCGATGTTCTCGTCGTCGATGCTGTCGCAGATCATCCGTTTCTACGGCCATGCGATGCAGGGCATGATGGGCACGTATCTGGAAAAGAACATCCAGGCCTTCATCGACATTCAGGCGAAGCTCGCCGACCAGTCGAAGAATCTGTACGAAGGCAAGGCGATGAATCCGGAAGTCTGGTCGCAGTTCATGAACATGCAGGCCCCGATGATGCAGGGCATGATGACCAGCTACATCGAGCAATCGAAGAACATGTTCGTGCAAATGCAGGAGCAGATGCAGAACCAGGCGAAGTCGATGTTCGCCACCTTCCCGTTCACGCCGGGCGGCGCGGTCAATGCCGGCAGTGGCGGGAACGCGCCGGGCACCCCGCAAACCGATCCGGAACCGGAGAAGAAGTAATACCGTGCGATGTTGCGGATCGCGCCAACGTTGACGGCTTCAAGGGGTGGCTACATGTGGCATGCGGTTGCTTGCGTCGTCACTGGCGTTGCCTTCGCGCTTCTGCCCACGCATGGCACAGGCGCATAGCCGCTGGCGCGGTACAATCATGGGTTGAGCGCGCAGGTGCTTCTCCCTCCATAGGGTGGGGGTCTTCATGACCCTTGAATCCTTGCTTCACCGTTCCCCCCATTTTTGCCATTGCCATCGTCATCGCTCCAGCCGGGCCCGCTTTGCTTTATGTCGCAGATCACTTTCCCTACCGCATCGAGCCCTTCGACTCCGAAGGCCGGACCGGTCAGCTTCGTTTGACTGGCGGATCGCATAAGCAGGCCCCCACATGAGCCGGCTGTTTCTCGCCCCGATGGAGGGGCTCGCGGACTACGTATTGCGCGACGTGCTGACCGGTACGGGCGGCTTCGACGGCTGCGTGTCGGAGTTTGTCCGCGTGACGGGCTCGTTGCTGCCCGCCCGCGTCTACGAGAGGGAGGCGCCCGAAGTCCTTCACGGGAGTCGCACCGCAAGCGGTACGCCCATGGTGATCCAACTGCTCGGCAGCGATCCCGGGTGGATGGCCCGCAATGCGGCGCAAGCGGCCGCCGTGTCGCCGTACGGGGTCGACCTGAACTTCGGCTGTCCCGCCAAACTCGTCAATCAGCACGGCGGCGGCGCCATGCTGCTGGCCGACCCCGAGCAACTGCACCGGATCGTCTCGGCCGTTCGCGCGGCAGTGCCGGCCAACGTCGCCGTGACGGCGAAAATGCGCCTCGGCGTGTCCGACACCGCGCGGGCGATCGACTGCGCGGTCGCGCTTGCGGAAGGCGGCGCGGCCTCGCTCGTCGTGCATGCGCGCACGCGCGATCAGGCCTACCGGCCGCCGGCCCACTGGGAATGGATCGCGCGTATCGACGCGGCCGTTCGCGTACCGGTCATCGCCAACGGCGAAGTCTGGAGCGTGGTGGACTGGGAGCGATGCCGGGCCGTTAGCGGCTGCGCCGACGTGATGCTCGGTCGCGGCGCCGTGTCGGACCCGTTCCTCGCGCTGCGAATCCGCGGACTGATGGACCCGTCCCCATCTGGTGCGGAATGGCGGCGGGTGCTTCACGATATCGCCGGCTATCTGAAGAAATTGCAGGCCCGCGCGACGCACAGCCACGAACACGGACGCGTCAAGAAGTGGCTCAGCTACCTGCAGCGGACCTGGCCGCAGGCGGCCGAGCTGCACACGGCGATCCGACGCGTGCAGGATTCCCACGACCTTCTCGGGGTGATCGAGCAGGCGCTGGCCTTTGGCGCATCGCCGCGCCCGTCTCGATCCGACTACGCCCAACAGCTCGATCCGGCCGAAGCCGTAGCCGGTTGATCGCTAAAATTCAAAGACTTACGAGCGGTGGCCTTGCCGAACCGCTACAATTCGACGTTTAACGTCTTCATGCGGTTCCCTAGGTCTGTCACCCGCCACGATTGCCCCGACTGCCGCGCTTAAAGTCGGTTTTCACTCACCCGACAGGGGACGAGACCGATAGCGCCGTACCTGACTGTGGGCACTTTCATCTTGAAATAGAGGAATCCTATCCATGCGAAAATCAGGGCCTCCGCGTAAAGCAGCTTCACCTCTGCTTGGCAAGCTGATACCCAAGGCGCAACTCCCCACCCGTGACGTGCGCTCCTTCAATCAGGAAGCCGTTTCCTTGATTCACGCGGGACGCCGTGAGGAAGCGCTGCGCCTGTTTGAAGAGGCTTGCCGTATTCACCCGAGCTCGGTAGACCTGTGGAGCAATCGGGGCCGCCTGAGTATGGAAATAGGCAATTTCGCGGACGCTGCGAAATGTCTGGACCAGGCGCTCAAGCTTCAACCGAGGAACCCCGACGCATTGAACAACCTTGGAAGCTTGCACTATCGCCAGAAAAGCTACGCGATGGCGTCCGATGCGTTTAGTCGCGTGCTTTCGACCAGTGAGGATCATGACGCAGCACGCCGGAATTTATCGTTGTCCGAGCGGATGCTCGCGCAGGAGCTTTCGACGCAAGGCGATTTTGCCGCCGCCTGCGCGCACTTCGAGACAGCCATCCAGTACGCGCCCAATGACTCCGATCTGCTTGTGTCCGCGGCTATGAACCAGCGCCACATGGGAGCGAATGCCGCCGCCATCGCAATCCTGCGCAAGGCATGCGCCGTCGCGGAAGTTTGTCACGGCGAGGACCCATCGGCACGACGGAAACTCGCGGCAGCTCGCTGCACACTTGGCACGACGCTGTTGCGCGAAGGACTCTACGCTGAGGGCTGGCGACTCTATGAATTTCGCCGCGAAGCGCACGGCCATGCGCCCGCATGCCCTCATGGTTTGCGGCAGTGGGACGGTCGTGCCGTACCAGCGGAAAGTCAGATTCTCGTCGAATGCGAGCAGGGGTTTGGCGACACGATCCAGTTTTTCCGGTTCGTGGAGCGCTTGAGTAAGTGGTTCGAGGGTATAACCCTTGCTGTCCAGAAACCCTTGGTCGATTTGCTCGCACGCAGTTCCAGTTCGGCTGTGGTTGCAATCGACAACATGCCGCCTGCAAGGGAACCGCTTACGCATTATGCAACTTTGCCGTCCCTGCCAGCATTGCTAGGCGTTGAGTTGGACGATCTGAAGCCAGACGCGGCATATCTGTTTCCCGACGAGCATCGCATCGCCGCATGGCGGGATCGCGAATTGCCTTTGCCGCCGGCGCTGCGCGTTGGGTTGGCTTGGGGTAGTAGCAGCGGGCTCTCGGACAATGCGATGCGCAATGTCGCGTTCGAAGACATATGTACGTTGCTGGATGTGCCCGGTGTGCAGTGGTTCAGCTTGCAGAAAGACGTGGACCCCACCCTCACCGGTAACGCGCCACTGATCAACTGGATGAGCGACGTGCAGGATTTTCACGACACGGCGGCGCTGGTAGAAACTCTGGACCTGGTCATCAGTGTCGATACATCGGTTTTACACCTCGCGGGCGCTGTTGGTGTACCGGCCTGGCTTTTAAACCGTTACACCGGCGAGTGGCGATGGCTAACGCAACAGGGGCAGAGTCCGTGGTATTCCAGCGTCGAAGTGTTTCACCAGGAACGCTATGGAGACTGGCGCCCAACGCTTTCCCGCGTGCGAGAGCGGTTGCAACAGAAAATCGCATCTGCGTGACCGCGAAGGGCAACGGGCTATAGATGCTCTGTGCGTCGGCGAATCGATCGGGGGCGCGACGAGTGCAAAATGGGCACGGCCATGATCACCCTGGCGGTGTATGGTCATCCGGAGGGTAAAATAGCGGATTGATTACGTATCGTTGGGCGACCTCACGCCCGGCATGCCTCCCTCTATAGAAGCCATTTGTGAAAAATTCTTTAGAATCAAATGTTAAGAGCAACATTGCTCCGCGCATTGGAATGGTCAGCCTCGGCTGCCCGAAAGCGCTAGTCGATTCCGAGCAGATCATCACCCAGTTGCGCGCCGAGGGTTACGAAATTTCCGGTACGTACCAAGGCGCGGACCTCGTGGTCGTCAACACCTGCGGCTTCATCGACGAAGCGGTGCAGGAAAGCCTCGACGCCATTGGCGAAGCGCTGAACGAGAACGGCAAGGTGATCGTCACCGGTTGCCTCGGCGCGAAGAAGAGCGGCAGCGGTTCGGGGCTGATCGAGGAAGTGCATCCGAAGGTGCTGGCCGTGACCGGCCCGCACGCGGTCGGCGAAGTGATGCAGCATGTGCACACGCATCTGCCGAAGCCGCACGACCCGTTCGTCGACCTGGTGCCCGCGGCGGGCATCAAGCTCACACCGCGTCACTACGCGTATCTGAAGATTTCGGAAGGCTGCAACCACCGCTGCACGTTCTGCATCATCCCGTCGATGCGCGGCGACCTCGTGTCGCGCCCCGTCGCCGAAGTGATGCTCGAAGCGGAAAACCTGTTCAAGTCCGGCGTGAAGGAACTGCTGGTGATTTCGCAGGACACGAGCGCCTACGGCGTCGACGTCAAATACCGCACCGGTTTCTGGAACGGCAAGCCGATCAAGACGCGCATGACCGATCTGGTCGGCGCGCTCGGCGAACTCGCCGCGCAATACGGCGCGTGGGTGCGTCTGCATTACGTGTATCCGTATCCGAGCGTCGACGAAGTGATCCCGATGATGGCCGAAGGCCCGTACAAGGGTCACGTGTTGCCGTATCTCGACGTGCCGTTCCAGCATGCGCATCCGGAAGTGCTCAAGCGCATGAAGCGCCCGGCCAACGCCGAGAAGGTGATGGAGCGCGTCAAGGCATGGCGTGAGGTGTGCCCGGATCTGACGATCCGCAGCACGTTCATCGCCGGCTTCCCGGGTGAGACCGAGGAGCAGTTCGAGACGCTGCTGGACTTCATCCGCGAGGCGGAACTGGACCGCGTCGGCTGCTTTGCGTATTCGCCGGTCGAAGGCGCGAGCGCCAACGAACTCGACGGCGCGTTGCCCGACGAAGTGCGTGAAGCGCGTCGCGCGCGTTTCATGGAAGTGGCGGAGGAAGTGTCGGCGAAGCGGATCGCGAAGAAGGTCGGCAAGACGCTGAAGGTGCTGGTCGACGAGATCAACGCCGATGGCGGCATTGGCCGCACCGCCGCGGATGCGCCGGAGATCGACGGCGTTGTGTATATCGCGCCGGCTACGAAGGCGTCCAAACGCTATAAGGTTGGCGATTTCGTGTCGGTGAAGATCACCGGCGCCGACGGCCACGACCTGTGGGGCGAGGTCTAAGCGATGACCGTCAGCATTGCCGCAACGCCGCAAAGCCAGCCCGCAGCGATCCTCGCCCTCGGCGAGGCGATGATCGAATTCAACCAGTCGGCGAAAGACCAGCCGAACTATTTGCAGGGGTTCGGCGGCGACACGTCGAACTTTTGCATCGCGGCGGCGCGCCAGGGCGCGCGCACCGGTTTTGTGTCGGCGGTCGGCGCGGATCATTTCGGGCGTCTGCTGGTCGATCTGTGGGAGCGCGAGCAGGTGGATACGTCGCTCGTGCGCGTCGATCCGCACGCGCCCACCGGCGTCTATTTCGTGTCGCATGGTCCGAACGGCCACGCATTCGACTACCTGCGCGCAGGTTCGGCCGCGAGCCGCTACGCGCCGCACGATTTGCCGCGCGGCGCGATCGCCGCGGCCAAGGTCGTGCATCTGTCGGGCATCAGCCTCGCGATCAGCCTGAGCGCTTGCGATGCCGCACTGGAAGCGATCGCGCACGCGCGCGCCAACGGTGTGCGCGTGAGTTTCGACACCAACCTGCGCCTGAAGCTGTGGCCGCTCGCGCGGGCCCGCGCGGTGATGCTCGAAGCGATCCGTCAAACCGACATCTGCCTGCCGAGCTGGGACGACGTCACCGACCTGACCGGCTTGACGGGGCGTGACGAGATCGTCGATTTCCTGCTCGCGCAGGGTCCGCGCGTGGTCGCGCTGAAGCTCGGCAAGGAAGGCTCGTATATCGCGACGCCCGACGCGCGGCGGGTCGTGCCGGGCCACGTCGTCAACGCGGTCGATGCAACCGGCGCGGGCGACTGCTTCGGCGGCGCGTTCATCGCGCGCATTGTCGAAGGCGACGATCCTTTTGCAGCGGCGCGTTACGCGAACGTCGCCGCGGCGCTGTCCACGCAAGGCTACGGCGCGGTAGCGCCGATTCCTTCCCGTGCCAGCGTCGAACGGATTCTGGGCGGCTGAACGCAGCGCCATGCGCCGCGACGCGCGGCCCGCCAAGGCAAGGTCATCCTGGAGACTTTCACAGACTAAAAGAGGAGCGAGCGATGCAACGGGACGTAGTGGTGGCAAGCGGTGTGCGGACGGCAATTGGCGGTTTTGGCGGCAGTCTGAAAGATTTTTCGCCGAGTGATCTCGGCGCGCGGGTGGTGCGTGAGGTACTGACGCGCGCCGGCGTGTCAGGCGACGAAGTCGGCCACGTGGTGTTCGGCAACGTCGTGCACACCGAACCGAAAGACATGTATCTGGCGCGCGTCGCCGCGATCAATGGCGGCGTCGCGCAGCACACGCCCGCATTGACCGTGAATCGCCTGTGCGGCTCGGGGCTGCAGGCGATCGTCTCCGCCGCGCAGGGCATCCTGCTCGGCGACGCCGACATCGCAATCGGCGGCGGCGCGGAAAACATGAGCCGCGCGCCGTATACGATGCCCGCCGCGCGCTTCGGTCAGCGCATAGGCGACGCGCGCCTCGTCGACATGATGGTGGGCGCGCTGAACGACCCGTTTCAGTCGATCCACATGGGCGTGACCGCCGAAAACGTCGCGCGTAAATACGCTATTTCGCGCGAAGCCCAGGACGCGCTCGCGCTCGAATCGCACCGCCGCGCGGCCCACGCGATCACGAGCGGCTACTTCAAGGAACAGATCCTGCCGATCACGCTGGCGTCGAAGAAGGGCGACACCGTGTTCGACACGGACGAACACGCGCGCATGAACGCATCGGCGGAAGACTTCTCGAAGCTCAAGCCGGTGTTCGCGAAGGAAAACGGCACGGTGACGGCCGGCAACGCGTCAGGCATCAACGACGCCGCCGCGGCGCTCGTGCTAATGGAGCGCCGCGTCGCCGAGCAGCGCGGCGTGAAGCCGCTCGCGCGGCTGGTGTCCTATGCCCATGCGGGCGTCGATCCGGCGTACATGGGCATCGGTCCGGTACCGGCTTCGCGCAAGGCACTCGAACGCGCCGGCCTGACGCTCGCCGATCTCGACGTGATCGAGGCGAACGAAGCCTTCGCCGCGCAGGCTTGCGCGGTCAGCAAGGAGCTCGGCTTCGATCCGGCGAAGGTCAATCCGAACGGCTCGGGCATATCGCTGGGCCATCCGATCGGCGCAACCGGCGCGCTAATCACGGTCAAGGCGCTGTACGAACTGCAGCGGATCGGCGGGCGTTATGCGCTCGTCACGATGTGCATCGGCGGCGGCCAGGGCATCGCTGCGATCTTCGAGCGGATTTGACGCTCGCAGTGAACCGGTAGCAAGCAGGTATCAGGTAATGAGGAAGGAACGGATGCAGGAATCGAAAGCGATGAAGGGCGCGGCGAAGGATGCGTTGAGGGGCACGACGGCATGGCGCGGTGGGGCGATCATGAGCGCGGCCGCGTTGCTGTGCGCCGGCACGGTGGCGTTAATACCCGCGCAGGCCTGGGCCGAAAGCGATGCGGTCAAGCAACTGGCCGCGCCGCCGGCGATCCAGTTGCCGCTCAAGCCGAGCCCCGAGTTCGCCAGGTTCCCGCGTTACGCCGGCACGCTGGGCTCGCGCCAGATCGTGCTGCGGCTTGGTGCGAAAACCGACGATCCGTCCGGCGTGCACGGCGAATATCAGTACACCGATACCGGCGAGGTGATCCTGATCGCCGGCGACCGTAACGGCGATACGCTCGAAGTCGAGGAATCGAACGACGGCACCCATATCACCGGTAACTGGGTCGGCACGTTCGCCGCGGACGGCTCGGTGGAGGGCGACCGGATGAACGTCGACGATTCCGATCCGCAGCCGTTTAATCTGAAGCCGCTCGCGGCGGGGCAGACGGTGCCTGCTGCGGCGGCCGGAGCCGCGCCCGCAGCGGGAGGGGCGCAGCCACCTCCGGCCAGCGGCCATGTCGCTGGGTCCGCGCCGGCGCCGGCAGCGAGGACCGGCGGCCAACCGGTGGGCGGCGTCAGCAATCTGCAAACCGGCGAGTGAAACCACCGCCACGCAAGCCGTCGGTCGATCCGACGCAATTTCGCTGCCTGGTCTACGCTTGCCTGGGCGGCGCGTGTGCCCAAGCCGCGCGCTCGCCGCTTTTGTCTCGCTTCTGTCTCGCTTCTGTCCGTTCTTATCCGTTTCTCTCAGCTTTCATCGAACTTCGCCATGACCCAATCCAAACTCAAACGCGGTTTGCAAACCCGCACCGTGCGCGCCGAGGACCAATTGACGCCGGGCTTCGAGTCGTTCTCGATGCCGGTCACGCGAGCGTCGACGGTCGTGTTCCCCGATCTCGCGACCATGCGCGCGCTCGACTGGAAAAACGACGCGCAATGGCGCTACGGCCTGCATGCGACGCCGACTTCTCTCGCGCTCGCACAGCGCCTCGCCGCGATCGAAGGCGGCAAGCATGCGTTGCTGCAGCCCTCGGGGCTGTCGTCGATTTCGAACGTGTACTTCGGCCTCGTGAAAGCGGGCGACGACGTGCTGATTCCCGATAACGTCTACTCGCCGAATCGCGATCATGGCGACTGGCTGGCGCGCGATTTCGGCGTCAGCGTGCGTTACTACGATCCGCTGATCGGCGCGGGCATCGCGGATCTGATCCAGCCGAATACGCGCCTCATCTGGATCGAGGCGCCGGGCTCGGTGACGATGGAAGTGGCCGACGTGCCCGCGATCACGGCGGCGGCGCGCGCACGCAACGTCGTCACGGCGATCGACAACACGTGGTCCGCCGGGCTCGCGTTCCGGCCGTTCGAGCACGGCGTCGACATCTCGGTGCAGGCGCTGACCAAGTATCAGTCGGGGGGCGGCGACGTGCTGATGGGCGCGACGATCACGGTCGACCGCGAATTGCATCTGAAGCTGAAGGCGGCGCGCATGCGCATGGGAATCGGCGTCTCGTCGGACGACTGCTCGCTGATTCTGCGCAGCCTGCCGTCGATGCAGCTGCGCTTCGCGCAGCATGACCGCGCGGCGCTTGCTCTGGCGACATGGCTGAAGAGCCGCCCGGAAATTTCGGTGGTACTGCATCCGGCAATCGCCGACTGTCCTGGCCACGAGTTTTACAAGCGCGATTTCACGGGCGCGGGCGGGCTATTTTCGGTCGTGTTCCACGAGCGTTACAGCGCGGCTCAAATCGACACGTTCTGCGAGTCGCTCGAGCTCTTCTCGCTCGGCTGGAGCTGGGGCGGTGCCCACAGCCTGGCCATGCCGTACGACGTCGCATCGATGCGTACGGCCGGGCAATGGCCGCATCGCGGAACCTTGGTGCGCTTCTATATCGGCCTGGAAGAAGAGGCGGATTTGCGCGCGGACCTCGAGCAGTGCCTGGCTGCGCTGGATTAGACGGCTGACTGCGTTCGCTGAGAGGACAGCCACGGTGATGCCATAAGTCAGCCCATCGGGACACGTTCCCGGTGGTTTTTTTTTGCCCTGATAGCCAGTAAGCCTAACCATTTGGCTGAATAGACGGAACCAGACCTCGACGCTACGAGGGTGCACACGCTGACCAACGGTTCCCGCACGGTGGCGAGCCTCGGTGAATCTTTTCCTCTGGATGTTGCTGAATCCCGGGGGTGCCGATTGTCGGCCCGATCTCCACGCTGGCGCTTGTCGTGTTTGTCTGTTCGAGCGTCGCGTACACCTGAAATCTAATTTTTAGATAGTGCCGCGAAGAAGGTACGCATTTGGCACGGATCGGGAAAAATCATGCGCGCATTTTGGTGGGGGGCCGTCATCTCGATCATCGTTTTTGTCAGCGAGAGGGTGCTGCTTCGGGCCGCCATGCTGATGCAGTAGCGGATCGGTCCGGATAGACCGTCATGGTGCAGCGCTCGCTGCGCTACACCGTGCGGTGTTTCCCTCCGGCATCAGAACAGCCGCAGCAACCCGTCCAGTCCGACATGGTTGAACGCCACGCTCGCCGCTTCACGCACCACCGGCTTCGCGCGGAAAGCGACAGACAGTCCCGCGGCGGCCATCATCTTCAGATCGTTGGAGCCGTCGCCCATCGCAATCGCGCGGGTCGGTTCGATGCCGAGCGTGGCGCACGTTTCGCACAGCGTGCGCGCTTTCACATCGGCGTTGACGATCTCGCCGATCACAGTGCCGGTCAGCTTGCCGTCCACGATCTCGAGCGTGTTTGCGTGCGTGAAATCGAGACCCAGGCGTGCTTTCAGTTTTTCGGTGAAGAATGTGAATCCGCCCGACACCAGCAGTGTTTTCAATCCCGCTTCTTTCACACCGGTCAGCATCCGCTCCGCGCCCGGCGACAGTTGCAGGCGCTCTTCATAAACGCGTTCGAGCGCGCTTGCGTCGAGACCCTTGAGCAGCGCGACGCGGCGCGTCAGGCTTTCGTTGAAATCCTTGATCTCGCCGCGCATCGAAGCCTCGGTAATCGCCGCCACTTCGGCCTTCAGTCCGCAGAAGTCGGCGATCTCGTCGATGCATTCGATCGTGATCAGCGTCGAATCCATGTCCATCGCGACCAGCCCGAAGTCGCGCAGTTGGCGGCCGGCGTCGACGAACGCGTAGTCCAGTTGATGGGCAGCGCAATAGACCTCGACATCGCCGCGCTGCGCGACGCTTGCGTGCGCGATGCGAAGTGAGCTCGCGTCGATGACGGTAGCGTGCGACCCGCGTGCGAGCGCGATGAGCGTGGTGTGGTGATCGGCGGAAAGAGGCGCGGAACTTTGAATGACGAGGTTCATGGACGACGCAGTGACGCAGGAAAGAGGGCGCGCGGCGCGCGCGGAAAATCCCGCTATTGTATCGGTTCCCAGGGACGCGCCATCGTGAGCGCCCAGGAGGCGGCACGGGGAACGGGGTGGCGAGAAAAGGACCGACAGGCAGGCGGTGGATTGCGCTCCGCCGTTGGACGCGTCCATCACGCTCGTCCGTCGAACGTCTCTGCTAAACGCGAGGGACGTGCCGCCGTTTCTTCAGCAGCGCCACCATGCCGCGTGTGCGGAGCATGCGAACGCGCCGAAACAGCCATACGCATCGCCGTATGACGAGCAAGCCCAATCACCCCGGGCCGGTCCGCATGCGAGTCCCGCTGCGCGTCCGTCGTGCAATCCCTCCACGCCCGGTTCATACTGTCGCTTCCAACGACGCCCACCAGCCTGTGCCCGTCCCGACCTCGCGCGCCCGACACCTCCGGCGCACGTCGGAACCAGCACACTGGCACAAGCAACGAGGCGCATCCTTACGGAGACAACCGCATGACCCCGGCGACCGCCAGCGACGCATCCTCCCTTGCACGCGACTTCGATCTGCGCCACCTGAGCCCCGCGTTCTATGCCAATCCCTATCCGGTCTACCACGCGCTGCGCACCCACGAGCCGATCCGGCGCATGCCCGACGGTTCGCTGTTTCTGACGCGCTTTCGCGACGTGCAGGCGGTCTACCGGGACCCGAAAACCTTCAGCTCCGACAAGACCGTCGAGTTCAAGCCGAAATACGGCGACTCGCCGCTCTACGCTCATCACACGACCAGCCTCGTCTTCAACGACCCGCCGCGTCACACGCGCGTGCGCAAACTGATCGCCGGCGCGCTCACGGCGCGCGCGATCGCAGCGATGGAGCCGGGCCTGATCCGCCTCGTCGATGGCTTGCTCGACGTGGCGGCCCGGCGTCGCCGCATCGATCTGATCGGCGAGTTCGCCTCGGCGATTCCGGTCGAAATCATCGGCAATCTGCTGGACGTGCCGCATGACGAGCGCGAGCCGCTGCGCGACTGGTCGCTCGCGATCCTCGGCGCGCTCGAACCCGCGCTCAGCGACGCGCAGCTCGAACGCGGCAATCGCGCGGTGAGCGAGTTCGTCGACTATCTGCGCGAACTGGTCGGGCGGCGCCGGCGCGAACCGGGCGACCCGCAGCACGACGTGCTGACGCGGCTGATCCAGGGCGAAGCGGGTGGCGAGCAATTGTCGGAAGCGGAGTTGCTGCAAAACTGCATTTTCATTCTGAATGCCGGGCACGAGACCACCACCAACCTGATCGGCAATGGGCTCGTCACCCTCACCGACTGGCCCGAGCAGCGCGCCGCGTTGCTGGAGGAGCCGTCGCTGATCGAGCCGGCGGTCGAGGAATGTCTGCGCTACGAGAGCTCGAACCAGCTCGGCAACCGGATGGCGACCGTCGACACCGAGATCGGCGGCGTCGAGGTCGCGCGCGGCACGCCGGTCACGCTGTGCATCGGCGCGGCCAATCGCGACCCGGAACAGTTTGCGCAGCCGGACCGTTTCGACATCCGCCGTGATCCGAACCGGCATCTCGCGTTCGGCTTCGGCATCCATCAATGCGCCGGGTTGTCGTTGGCGCGGCTCGAGGCGCGTATCGCAATCGGACGTTTCGTGCAGCGTTTTCCGACGTATTGCCTCGCTGGCGAGCCGACGCGTGGCGGACGCGTGCGTTTTCGCGGCTTTGCGGCCGTGCCGGTTGACGTCACGCCTAAAGCAGGGCCGGCATCGCGCCGCGCACCGTAGCTTTTGCCGTCCTGACGAAAGTCTTACCGCCTGGGTAGTGGACCGCGCGCCATCCGCAAGCGCCGGCGCCGCGCCTGCGTTGCGCCCGGCTCCGTGCGCCGGGCCGTGGCACGCTTGCTGCTTCGTCTGAAGTCTTAGGCTCACGGGAGCGCACGATGGCACACATGATCTGGAAAGGCGCAATCAGTTTCGGACTCGTCCACGTGCCGGTGCAGTTGTATCCGGCAACGCAGTCGGAGAAGGTCGGTTTCAATCTGCTGGACAAGCGCACGATCGATCCGGTCGGCTACAAGCAGATCAACAAGCGCACCGGCAAGGACGTGAGCCGCGACAACATCGTGCGGGGGTTCGAGTACGAAAAGGACAAGTACGTGGTGCTGTCGGACGACGAAATCCGCGCGGCGAACCCCGAGTCGACCCAGACAGTCGACATCCTCGCGTTCGTCGATGCACCCGACATCTCGTTCCTTTACCTCGACACACCGTACTTCCTGACACCCGACCGCAAGGGCGACAAGGTCTATGCGTTGCTGCGCGAAGCCATGAAGGCGTCGGGCAAGGTCGGCGTCGCGAGCGTCGTGCTGCACAACAAACAGCATCTGGCGGCGCTGATTCCGGTGGGCCCGGTGCTGGCGCTGAACACGCTGCGCT
The DNA here is from genome assembly GCF_012275575.1 of Paraburkholderia sp. SG-MS1. GTDB lineage: Bacteria > Pseudomonadota > Gammaproteobacteria > Burkholderiales > Burkholderiaceae > Paraburkholderia. The sequence continues at coordinate 36,210 of NZ_NPIH01000261.1, forward strand.
GGGCCGCCGAGGTGCGCGGCTTCGACGAATTCAAGCTGCCTCCCGAGGGAATGAAGGCCGCGGGTGTGTCGGCGCGAGAACTCGACATGGCGAAGAAACTGATCGACGACATGAGCGATACATGGGACCCGTCGCAGTATCACGACACGTTCCGCGACGACATCATGGCACTGGTCGATCGCAAGATTCGCGCGGGCAAGACCGAGGAGATCACCGAGGTCGAAGCGCCGCACGAGTCGCGGCAATCGGCCGATATTCTCGACCTGTCCGATCTGCTCAAACGGAGCCTGGGCCGGGGCAAGGGCAAGCCCGCGGCAGGCGCTCGCAAGCGCGCCGCAGACGATGACGACGATCGGGACGACGCCGATGCCGACGGCAAGGCTTCGACGCCGGCGCGAAAGAAGCCCCGTACGACACGCGCGGCGAGCACGCCACGCAGTCGCAGTAGCGGTAGTAGCGCCGGCAGCGGTACTGCCGGCGCTCGGGCGACGGCGGCCAAAACCGCCGCGACGCCCGCGGCCCGCAAGCGGCGCGCGGCCGCATGAACGCCCGGCCATCTGAGCGTTGCGCGGACGCTTAGCGCCGCGCCCCATCCACTTTGGACGACGTCATCGCCATGAACGACAGACTCGACCTCTACCACCGCAAGCGTCGCTTCGACGAAACGCCGGAGCCTGCCGGCACCCGGACGGGCTCGAAGCGCTCCGCCGGCCGCAAGACGGCGGAACGCTCGAAAGACGAGACGCTCGCTTACGTGATTCAGGAGCATGACGCGCGGCGTCTGCACTACGACTTCCGGCTCGAACTCAATGGCACGTTATTGTCGTGGGCGGTGCCGAAGGGGCCGAGTCTCGATCCGTCGGTGAAGCGGCTGGCGGTGCACGTCGAAGATCACCCGGTCGAATACGGGTCGTTCGAAGGAGAGATTCCTGCCGGCAACTACGGGGCGGGCAGCGTGCTCGTGTGGGATCGCGGCACGTGGGAGCCGGTGGGTGGCGCGGCGCAGGCGGCGCGCTCCTATGCGGCAGGCAAGCTCAAATTCCAGCTTCACGGCGAAAAGCTGCACGGCGGCTGGACGCTGGTGCGCAGTCACATGCGCGGCAGCGGCGACAAGGAGCAATGGCTGTTGATCAAGGAGCGCGACGATGAAGCGCGCGACGAGAGCGAATATGACGTTCTGAAGGAACGTCCCGGGAGTGTGCTCGGTAGCGGGTCGGCAGCGCGGAGCGGGGCGAACTCGAAAGGTGCTGCGGGCAAAACCGCGAGCAAGGCGAAAGGGAAAACCGCAAGCGGGCGGGCGAGTAAAACTGCGCCCGGCAGCGAAGGCGAAATTGCAAACGAGACTTCCGGCAAGGGCAGAAAACGGAAGGACGCAAGCAGCGACGCAACAGAGCCTGGCACGGCTTCGAAAACGAATACGCCGCTCAGCAGGACGTCCCGGGGCGCTGGACAAGCCGTCGCCCGAAGCAATACACAATCCGCATCGTCGAGCCGAGCGGACCCGAAGCGGCCCGACATCGTCTCCACCCGAACCGGGGAGTCTCTGCGCGAGCTTGCAGCGTCGCCGTCGATCGAAGGGGCCGTCAAGGCTCGTTTGCCGGCCACGTTCAAGCCGCAACTCGCGACGCTCGTCGATGCCGCTCCACCCGGCGACGACTGGGCCTACGAAATCAAGTTCGACGGCTATCGTGTGCTGGCGCGCATCGAGCGTTCGGTCAAAGGCGGCGCCGTCAAGGTGTTCACGCGCGCGGGCAACGACTGGACCGCGAAGTTCGGCAAGCAAGTCCAGGCGCTCGACCAACTCGACCTCGAAAGCGCATGGCTCGACGGCGAAGCGGTCGTGCTCGACGAACACGGCGTGCCGAGTTTTCAGGCGCTGCAAAACGCGTTCGATTCGAACCGTCCGCAGGACATTGTCATCTATCTGTTCGACGTGCCGTTTCTGAACGGCTACGACTTGCGCGGCGTGCCGCTCGAACAGCGCCGCGCGATTCTGCACGCGCTGCTGGACGAGGTCGACGACAGCGTGCTGCGCTTCTCGAACGACTTCGCGTTTAGCGCCGACGAACTGCTCAGGAGCGCGTGCGACATGGCCCTCGAAGGCATCATCGGCAAGCGGCGCGACAGCGGCTATGTGTCGGGGCGCTCGCAGACGTGGATCAAGCTGAAGTGCCGGCGGCGCCAGGAGTTCGTGATCGGCGGCTATTCGGAGCCGAGCGGCAGCCGCGCCGCGTTTGGTGCGCTGCTGCTCGGCGTCTACGACGGCGAGGGGCGCCTGCGCTACGCCGGGCGGGTCGGCACGGGCTTCGACGCCGCGTTGCTGCGCACCGTCAAGAAAGCGCTCGACGCCCACGAGACGAAGCGCATGCCGTTCGCCTCCGCGCCGCGCGAGCGCAGCCGCACGCCGGTGCACTGGGTCGAACCGGTGCTCGTCGCCGAATGCAACTTCGCCGAGTGGACAAGCGACGGCATCGTGCGCCAGGCGTCGTTCGTGAGCCTGCGCGACGACAAGCCGGCGCGTCAGATCGTCATGGAAACATCCCGCCAAGGAGCCGACGTGCAACAGCAAACCGACAACGGGTCCGATGCCGCGCCGAAGAAGCGGGCGGTGTCGAAGGCGGCTGGGTCGAAGACCTCTGCTTCGCAGACCGCTGCTTCGAAGACTACCGCCTCGAAGGGTGCAACGTCGAAGGGTGCAACGTCGAAGACTGCAACGTCGAAGACTGCAACCGCAAAGACCGCTACGAAAACCACCACCCCCAGCGAAGTCGCAAGCGTGCGCATCTCCCACCCCGACCGTGTCATCGACAAAAGCAGCGGCACCCGCAAGATCGACCTCGTGCGGTACTACGAGTCCGTCGCCGACTGGATGCTGCCGCATCTGCAGGACCGGCCGGTGTCGCTCGTGCGTGCGCCCGAGGACATCGGCGGCGAGCTGTTCTTTCAGAAGCACAGCCAGAAGCTATCGATTCCGAACGTCACGCAGCATCCCGGCCTCGACCCCGGCCATCCGCCGCTGATCACCGTCGAGACGATCGAGGCGCTGGTCGGCGCGGCACAAATGGGCACGGTCGAATTTCACACGTGGAATGCGCTCGCCGCGAATATCGAAAAGCCCGATCGCATGGTGTTCGATCTTGACCCCGACGCGGCGCTCGGCTGGGAGCGCATGATCGAAGCCGCGCAACTCACGCGCTCGCTGCTCGACGAACTCGGCCTCAAGTCGTTTTGCAAGACGAGCGGCGGCAAGGGACTGCATGTCGTCGTGCCGCTCGCGAAGCAGGCCGGCTGGGATGAGGTGAAGGACTTCTCGCAAGCCGTCGCGCAACATATGGCGACGACGCTGCCCAGGCAATTCAGCGCGAAGATGGGCGCGCAAAATCGTAAGCAGAAAATCTTCGTCGACTACCTGCGCAACAACCGCGGCTCCAGCACGGTGGCCGCATTCTCGGCACGCGCGCGGCCGGGGCTGGGCGTGTCGGTGCCACTGTCATGGGACGAGGTCGCTGCCACCACGGGCGGCGATCAGTGGACCATCGAGAACCTGCACGAGCGTCTCGCCGATCTCGCAAGCGATCCATGGGCAGATTATGCGAAGACGCGCCAGCGCATTACCGCCGCGATGAAAAAACGCCTGGACGGAGCGCGATGAGCGTTTGCCAGCCGATCTCACTCAACACGGGAAGGAGCACATCATGAAGACCTCACCGCAATCGTCGGACGGCGACAAGCAGGCCGATCCGCATGGGCAAAAAGATCCGCATTCGTTGCAGGACGCCGCCGCGCCGCTGCCGCATGAAACCGATCAGGACCCGGAGTCGCAGCACGAGGACGAGCCGCGCCATGTCGGCAAGCAGGCGCATCGGGATCTCGCACACGGCCTGAAAGATACGGACCGCCGTGGCGGCGACGAGTATCAGCAGCAGACACAGAACGATACGCACACCGATGTGAATTCGGACGGCAAGCAGGGCGATGCGGGGCGGGCAGGCAAGCGCTGACGGAGCAAGACGCCGAGCGCCGGCGGGCGGGGCAGGTTGAATCGGGTGCGGCGTTGCCGCGGGTTCGGCTCAGGCCAGTTCGAACCCAACCTCACTCAGCCTCACCGTCCCAATACGGCGGATCGCCAAAATGTGCTGCCAAGAACCCGATGAACGCGAGCGTCTTCGGTGGCACGAACGCGCGGCTCGGATACACGGCCCAGATCGCCACCTCCTCGGCGAGCGGATAGGCGTCGAGCACGCTGACCAATGCGCCGCTGCGCAGATAGGGCGCCACGTCCCACGTCGATTTCAGCGCGATGCCGAAACCCGCGAGCAGCGCATCGCGGATCACCTCGCCATTGTCGGTGACGAGCCGTCCGCTCACGCGCACGTCGAGCGGCCCGGCAGGCGTGACGAAGGCCCAGTCGCGCTGGTCCGACAGAATCATGCATTCGTGGCGGG
>NZ_NPIH01000262.1 GCF_012275575.1 Paraburkholderia sp. SG-MS1
TGTGCCGAGGTCATGAGACGATACCGAAAGGAACGCCCTTATGACCGAAACAACAAGCATGACAAAGAAGAGCAAGAAACCGAGCACGCCGAAGCTGTTTCCGGATGAACTGATTGATCAACTGCTGGCCCAGGTGCAGAACAAGGATGCCGAGTCGATTCTCGGTGAATCGGGCTTGGCCGGCCTGCTCAAGAAGCAACTCGCCGAGCGCATGCTGGCGGCCGAACTGACGCATCACCTGACGGCTGAGGCCGAGCAGGGCAACGCCGGCAACCACCGCAACGGCACGAGCCCGAAGACGGTCATCACGCCCAATGGCGAGTTGAATCTGGATATCCCGCGTGACAGGCAGGCGACGTTCGAGCCGCAACTGGTCGGCAAATACCAACGTCGATTGCCGGGATTCGACGACCATGTGATCAGCATGTACGCGCGCGGTATGAGCGTGCGCGAGATCCAGGGCCACTTGCTGGAGCTGTACGGACTGCAAGTGTCGCCCGACCTGATCTCCACCGTCACCGATGAAGTGCTGGCTGAAGTCGAGCAATGGCAGCAACGACCGCTTGAGGCGATGTATCCGATCGTGTATTTCGACGCTCTGCGGCTGAAGATTCGCGACGAAGGCACGGTCAAAAACAAGGCGGTGTACCTGGCGCTGGGTATCCGCGCCGATGGCCGCAAGGAAGTGCTGGGCCTATGGATCGAACAGACCGAAGGCGCCAAGTTCTGGCTAAAGGTCTTCAACGAGCTGAAGAACCGCGGTTTGCACGACATCCTGATTGCGGTGGTCGATGGCTTGCGCGGCTTTCCCGAAGCGATCGAGGCGGTTTATCCGGCCGCGCAGATCCAGACTTGCATCGTGCATTTGATCCGCAATTCGCTGAATCTGGCGAGCTGGAAAGACCGCAAGCCGTTGGCTGCCGCGCTCAAGCCGATCTATCAGGCCGCCACGGCCGAAGCGGCGGCAGCCGCGCTCGAAGCCTTCGCTCAAAGCGACTGGGGCCGCAAATTCCCCACCGTGGCGGCGATGTGGCAGCGTCAATGGGAGCAGGTGATCCCGTTCTTCGCCTATCCGCCCGAAGTGCGTCGGATTATATATACGACCAACGCCATCGAGAGCATGCACATGCAACTGTGCAAGATCGTCAAGAACCGCGGCCACTTCCCCAGCGACGAAGCCGCCAGCAAGCTGCTGTATCTGGCCTTGCGCAACATCGAAAAGGATTGGAAGATGCCGCCTATCACCTGGCGGCAAGCGGTCAATCAGTTCGCCATTCTGTTCGGCGAGCGCTTCACCAACGCCATCAGCTGAGACTTTTTACAGCGACCTCAGCACACGAAATTCCTGACACGTCCTGCCTTGTGAGAATGACGTCCCGCCACAAACGGCGCGGGCCTTTTAGACCCGCGCTCGCCATGGCCACGCAACCATGCTGAAATCATCACGGCGACTGGACCTTGAAGCGGACCGGCTCCATGACGTCCGCCTACCAGTGCACGCCCGCACCGATCGAGGCGCCGAACTCGCCGCGCGAATCCGTACTCGCTTGCAGCTTGTAGGCCCACGTTCCCTTTTCCGATAACTGCGACATGCCGATGGCCAACGCCGACTGGCCGCCATACGTGCCGCCGCCCATCGCGAGCATGCCGCGACCCGGCATGACCGCCTGAGGTAAGCCTGCTATTGCTAGCGCGGACGCCGTGCCGCCATAGCCGTCACGACGGGCCGAGCGGATCTGATCGTCGGTGTAGCGGTTCGCCTGGGTGAGCACGCCGCCTACGGTCTGCTGTAACTGATTGACGTTGACCGCGTCGGTGCCTTGCACCCCGGCTGCGACATTGATGATCTGGCGTTCCTGACCCGCCGTGCCCACCGACACCGCGTTCGCACGGTCCGCGACCGAGCCGTGACCCAACGCGACTGAATTGTCCGCGCTCGCATTCGCCGCCGCGCCAAGCGCGACTGCGTTATTGCCGCTGGCATTGGCACTCGCACCGATGGCGGTCGCACTGGCGCCTGTGGCCCGCGCATTCGCGCCCGCCGCGATCGAATGCACGCCCGACGATACTGCGCCTTCGGTATCTCGACTGCCTTGCGCGCTGATGAACGGGTTCGCCGCGTTGACCGAGGCGTTGTTGACTACCCCGTTGACGACCGCGTTCAACTGCCCGAGGTTGACTGCATCGGATGCGTCCACGCCGTCGGCGACGTTGTGGATGACAGTGCCGCCGCCCGATGCGTCGTTGCCCAGTGTGACGCTGTTGCGGTTTTGGCTTCCGTCGGCGTTCCTGTCGTACATGAGTGCGCCGTCGAGTTTTGTGGCTGTCGCCTCGCTCTGATCGCTGACTGTTTTCAATTGAGCGACATTGACAGCGTCGGTGTCAGCGGTGCCGGCGGCGACGTTGTGGATGACGGTGCCACCGCTTGCCGCGTCGCCTGCGAGCGTGACGCTGTTCTGGTCGAGGCTGCCGTCGACGTTCTGGTCATACACGAGCGCACCGTTGAGCTTTGCAGCGGTGGCTGTGTTCTGATCGCTGACCATGTTCAATTGGGCGACGTTGACCGCATCCGTATTCGC
>NZ_NPIH01000263.1 GCF_012275575.1 Paraburkholderia sp. SG-MS1
GGACGTGTCAGGAATTTCGTGTGCTGAGGTCGCTGTAAAAAGTCTCAGCTGATGGCGTTGGTGAAGCGCTCGCCGAACAGAATGGCGAACTGATTGACCGCTTGCCGCCAGGTGATAGGCGGCATCTTCCAATCCTTTTCGATGTTGCGCAAGGCCAGATACAGCAGCTTGCTGGCGGCTTCGTCGCTGGGGAAGTGGCCGCGGTTCTTGACGATCTTGCACAGTTGCATGTGCATGCTCTCGATGGCGTTGGTCGTATATATAATCCGACGCACTTCGGGCGGATAGGCGAAGAACGGGATCACCTGCTCCCATTGACGCTGCCACATCGCCGCCACGGTGGGGAATTTGCGGCCCCAGTCGCTTTGAGCGAAGGCTTCGAGCGCGGCTGCCGCCGCTTCGGCCGTGGCGGCCTGATAGATCGGCTTGAGCGCGGCAGCCAACGGCTTGCGGTCTTTCCAGCTCGCCAGATTCAGCGAATTGCGGATCAAATGCACGATGCAAGTCTGGATCTGCGCGGCCGGATAAACCGCCTCGATCGCTTCGGGAAAGCCGCGCAAGCCATCGACCACCGCAATCAGGATGTCGTGCAAACCGCGGTTCTTCAGCTCGTTGAAGACCTTTAGCCAGAACTTGGCGCCTTCGGTCTGTTCGATCCATAGGCCCAGCACTTCCTTGCGGCCATCGGCGCGGATACCCAGCGCCAGGTACACCGCCTTGTTTTTGACCGTGCCTTCGTCGCGAATCTTCAGCCGCAGAGCGTCGAAATACACGATCGGATACATCGCCTCAAGCGGTCGTTGCTGCCATTGCTCGACTTCAGCCAGCACTTCATCGGTGACGGTGGAGATCAGGTCGGGCGACACTTGCAGTCCGTACAGCTCCAGCAAGTGGCCCTGGATCTCGCGCACGCTCATACCGCGCGCGTACATGCTGATCACATGGTCGTCGAATCCCGGCAATCGACGTTGGTATTTGCCGACCAGTTGCGGCTCGAACGTCGCCTGCCTGTCACGCGGGATATCCAGATTCAACTCGCCATTGGGCGTGATGACCGTCTTCGGGCTCGTGCCGTTGCGGTGGTTGCCGGCGTTGCCCTGCTCGGCCTCAGCCGTCAGGTGATGCGTCAGTTCGGCCGCCAGCATGCGCTCGGCGAGTTGCTTCTTGAGCAGGCCGGCCAAGCCCGATTCACCGAGAATCGACTCGGCATCCTTGTTCTGCACCTGGGCCAGCAGTTGATCAATCAGTTCATCCGGAAACAGCTTCGGCGTGCTCGGTTTCTTGCTCTTCTTTGTCATGCTTGTTGTTTCGGTCATAAGGGCGTTCCTTTCGGTATCGTCTCATGACCTCGGCACACAAGAAAACTGACAGGCTCTCCCGCCACGCCGACAAGCAGAGCACACGCAAATCAAACCAGCTCAACGATCAATGCGGAATCATCCACTGCAAGACATTCTGCTGCGCCCACACCAGCAAACCTAGCAGCACCGTCAATAGAATCGAGTGCTTGAAGGTTTTCGCGAACACCACACCTTCCTTGCCTTTGAGTTCGGTGGTCGCCACGCCGGTAGAGATGTTTTGCGGCGAGATCATCTTGCCCATCACACCGCCCGACGAATTGGTTGCCGCCATCAGCACCGGACTCAGATTCAACTGGTTGGCCGCCACCACCTGCAGGTTGCCGAACAGCGCATTGCCCGACGTATCGCTGCCCGACAGGAAGACGGCGACCCAGCCGAGGAAGGCCGACACCAGTGGAAAGAACGGACCCACCGATGCGACGCCGAGACCGAGCGTATAGGTGAGCCCCGAGTAGTTCATCAGATAGGCGAGCCCGACGATGGTCGCCACCGTCAGGATGGCGATGCGCGTCTGCACCCACGTGTCGGCGATCGCCTTGCCGAATTCGCGCGCGCTCAGGCCGACCACGAACGTCGTGATGAGCGCCGCGACCAGAATCGCCGTGCCCGTGGCGAGCGGCTGGAAGTCCCACACCGCGCCATAAGGCGTCTTGTACAGGGTGATGAACACGGCCTTGTCGAGCCCCGGCCACGGTATCTTGACGTCGCCGATCGTGAAGACTCTCGCGATGGTCCACACGATCACCACGACTGACACGATGATCCACGGATACCAGCCCTGGCCGCCGCTGATCTTGCCGCGCACCTCGCCGATCCGGTCGACGTTGATCGCGAATGCAGGATCGGCAGCAGGCTTCCAGATGCGCAGGAATGCGATCGTCAGAATCAGCGACACCATCGACGACAACACGTCGGTCAGGCTGTAGTTCACGTAGTTCGACGCGATGAACTGCGTGAGCGCGAAGCTCGCGCCCGACACCAGCAGCACCGGCCACACCCGCAGCATGTTGCGAAACCCCGCATACACCGCAATCACATAGAAGGGCAGCAGCAGCGCGAAGAACGGCAACTGGCGGCCGACCATCTTCGCGAGCAGATCGGACGGCAGATGGGTCACCGCGCCGAGTACGGTGATCGGTACGCCGAGCGCGCCGAACGCGACCGGCGCCGTGTTGAAGATCAGCGTAAAGGTGAGCGCTTCGAGGGTGGGAAAGCCGAGGAGGATCAGCAGCGAACTGGTAATGGCGACGGGAGTGCCGAAGCCGGAAATCCCTTCGAGCAACGCGCCGAATGAAAAGCCGACCACGACCAGCACGACCCGCCGGTCATTCGGCAGGTTGTCGATCATCCACATGCGAAAGGCCGCGAAGCGGCCCGAGCGTTGCGCGATGTTGTACAGCAGGATCGCCGTGACCACGATCCACATGACCGGCCAGCAGGCGAACACCGCGCCCGCGAACACCGAGTTGAACGCGAGCCCCACCGGGAACTGCCACACTGAAATCGCGACGATCAGACCGACGATCAGCCCCGCGAGCGACGCCTGCCAGGCTGGCCTGCGCGCCCAGCCGAGCAGAAGCAGCACGACGATGATCGGCAACGCGGCGACGAGGAACGACGGCAATAGCGCATTGCCGACCGGGGTGAGTAGTTGGTGAAACATCACGTCTCCTTGGTGTTGTTCGGCGCGACGCGGGGATCACGAATGAGAGGCGCGTCTCTGTCGCAGGACGGACGAGCGTCAGCGGAACGTAAGAGTCGAACCGCCTTCCTTATTAAATGGGTACTGCATGTGCTTCCCAAGCATAGAACCCCGCGCGGGCACGTCAAGAAGGGAAACTACGGGCGCGCGAAAAGAAGTGGCGCGGGCGGGTTGTCCGCACGATGTGGAGCACAGAGCATGAAACGACGCGGGCGCGTGATCGCGCCGTCGCGAATGCGCCCGTCATGCAGTGAGCGACCCGGCACCGAAGCCTGCATGCGACACGCGTTCAGTGATGCCAATGATGTCCCCACCCTCCACCCCAATACCCGCCGATGCCGATCGACACCGATGGGCCGTAGTAGCCTGGATAGCCGTAATACGCGGGGTAAGCGGGATAGACCGGAGGCGGATAGTAGGCGGGATAAGCCGGCGCCACATAGACGGGCGGCGCCGCTACTGCATAAGTGGGCGGCGCGTTCTGTTGTTGCTGTTGCTGCGCATCGGTCGAGCCGGTTTGGTCCGCCGGGACGCCCTGCTGCACGGCCGTCGCGGGCGCCGTTGAATACGTCGAATAGTAAGCAGGGTAGTAGCCGGACGGATAGTAACCGTATGGGTAATAGCAGCCCGACAACGTCACGACGCTGAGGACGCCGCAGGCAGCAACGCCTCCACGGGACAGCCGCAAAAAAGCGCGCGGCAGCCATGAGCCCCTCGCGCGAACACTGTTGATAACGCGGGACTTCATGACGCGCTCCTCGTTGTGCCGTACACCGTCATCGTCGGCGTAACGAGATGAGCTTACGCTCCCGCGGCGCGAATACGATTGCAAAACCGTAACGGCGCATTTCGCGACGTTGCACCGCATCGTTTGACGCTTACTGCCGCCGACCCTTCATGACGATGCGCTGCGAGCGCTGTCATGAAGGCGAGCGCCGGGTTCGCTTTCGGAATACCGCGTGACTTACTGTGCAGTATGCGCCTTCACGCCGCTTATTTGCCGACCTGATTACCGATGATGCCACCCGCCGCCGCACCGCCGATCGTCGACAGGGCATTGCCGCCGATCGCCGCGCCCGCGGCGCCGCCCAGACCGGCGCCGATGGCCGTATCACGCCCCTGCCGGCTCATGCCTTCACACGCCGAAAGTCCCGCAACGAGAGCAACGATGGTTGCGAGCGTGCCGATTTGACGAATCGTTTTCATGATGCTGACTCCCGGTTGTTTGAGTGAGTTTGTAGGTCGTAATCGCCGAAACGTAAGAGAGACAAGGCCCCGTTCATGTATTCGATGGTAGCCGCGCGTCGCGTATCCAGATATGTGAGCTTGTCAGCGGATTGACGGTTTCGTAATCAAATGTTTCCCTTCTATGAGCATGTGGCGTGCCCGCCGCCCCGCACGCTCCCACAAACGAAAAAGCCCGCCAGTGGCGGGCTTCGGTGCTGCGATGCAGGTTCCTGGCGGAATCGGGCGGCGGTAAAGCCCTGCCCGATCTGCACATCGAACCTTACTGCCGCTGATAGATCTCGGCGCCCTTCTTCATGAACTCGATCGACTTCACTTCCATGCCTTTCTTCAGCGCTTCGTCGTCGGTCACGCCTTGTTGCGCCGCGAATTCGCGCACGTCCTGGGTGATCTTCATCGAGCAGAAGTGCGGGCCGCACATCGAGCAGAAATGCGCGACTTTGGCTGAATCCTTCGGCAGCGTTTCGTCGTGAAATTCGCGCGCCTTGTCCGGGTCGAGGCCGAGATTGAACTGGTCTTCCCACCGGAATTCGAAACGCGCCTTGCTCAGTGCGTTGTCACGCACCTGCGCGCCCGGATGGCCCTTCGCCAGATCGGCGGCGTGCGCGGCGAGCTTATACGTGATGATGCCGGTCTTCACGTCGTCCTTGTTCGGAAGGCCCAGGTGTTCCTTCGGCGTGACGTAGCAAAGCATCGCCGTGCCGAACCAGCCGATCATCGCCGCGCCGATGCCCGACGTGATGTGGTCATAGCCCGGCGCGATGTCGGTGGTGAGGGGCCCGAGTGTGTAGAACGGCGCTTCGTCGCACCATTCCAGTTGCAGGTCCATGTTCTCCTTGATCAATTGCATCGGCACGTGGCCGGGGCCTTCGATCATCGTCTGCACGTCGTGCTTCCACGCGATCTGTGTGAGTTCGCCCAAGGTCTTCAGTTCGCCGAGCTGCGCTTCGTCGTTCGCATCGTAGATCGAGCCGGGACGCAGGCCGTCGCCGAGCGAGAAGGCCACGTCATACGCCTTCATGATTTCGCAGATGTCTTCGAAGTGCTCGTACAGGAAGCTTTCCTTGTGATGCGCGAGACACCACTTCGCCATGATCGAGCCGCCGCGCGAGACGATGCCGGTCATGCGTTTGGCCGTGAGCGGCACGTATTGCAGACGCACGCCCGCATGGATCGTGAAGTAGTCGACGCCTTGCTCGGCCTGTTCGATGAGCGTGTCGCGGAAGATTTCCCACGTCAGGTCTTCAGCCTTGCCATTGACCTTTTCGAGCGCCTGATAGATCGGCACCGTGCCGATCGGCACCGGGCTATTGCGGATGATCCACTCGCGCGTTTCGTGGATGTGCTTGCCGGTGGACAGATCCATCACCGTGTCGCCGCCCCAGCGGATCGCCCACGTCATCTTGTCGACTTCCTCGCCGATCGACGACGTCACCGCCGAGTTGCCGATGTTCGCATTCACCTTCACGAGGAAGTTGCGGCCGATGATCATCGGCTCGCTTTCGGGATGGTTGATGTTGTTGGGGATGATCGCGCGGCCGCGCGCCACTTCCTCGCGCACGAATTCCGGCGTGATTGCGGTGAGCCCGTTCGCGCCGAACGCGCTCGCGCCGAACGCCTGGCCCGGATGCTGACGGCCCATCATCGCGGCGAGCTTCTCGCCGTTCGGGCCGCTCGTCTTCAGGCTCTGAAGATACTCGGCGCGGCGCTGGTTCTCGCGAATCGCGATGTATTCCATCTCTGGCGTGATGATGCCTTTCCTGGCGTAGTGCATCTGCGACACGTTCTTGCCGGCGATCGCGCGGCGCGGCGTGCGATGCAGGCCTTTGAAACGCAGGTCGGCGGTAGCGGTGTCGGCGGCGCGCTCGCGGCTGAAGTCGCTGGACAGACCCGTCAGCGCTTCGGTGTCGCCGCGCTCTTCGATCCACGCCTGACGCAGTGCCGGCAGGCCCGCGCGGATGTCGATCTTGGCGTCCGGGTCGGAGTAGGGGCCCGACGTATCGTAGACATAGACCGGCGGATTCTTTTCGCCGCCGAAGCTGTCTGGCGTATCGGCCTGCGAGATTTCGCGCATCGGCACGCGGATGTCGGGACGCGAACCGCTCACGTAGACCTTGCGGGAATTCGGCAGCGGCGCGACAGCGGCTTCATCGACGTGAGCGTCGGCGGACAGGAATTTTGGATTGGCGTTCATCGTATCTCCATGCAAAGCAATGTGGGCCGCTAAGCAGGAGACGAGATGGAAGTGGTCGGAAATCGCGAGAGAAGTGAGGCGATGGAGCTGGAGTGCGAAATCCGTACGCTTCCCTGCGCTGGCATTATCCAGATCAGGTTCAAAGGGTATTTCTCACCCGCGCGGCACGGACCTCCAAGCTCCATGCGACGCAGGACCCCCGCGTTAGCAGCGCACACGATACACCGGCCACCCGCTGCTTGGCAACCCGTGCGATTGAACCGAACCGCGCCTCGCGCTGCGGGCTGCCGTGTCCTGTGCCAGCTGTGACGGGCAGGCGGACGAACTGCGGCGTGCTTGAGCTACAGCGAGATCAGAGCGAGAAATTGTCGGCGGCTTCCGGCTGATACAGGATCTTGTCGAGCTTCAGCACTTTCTCCGTGCCGCTCGGCGGCGTGAAGCGGATGCGCTCGCCGCGCTTTGCGCCGAGCAGCGCGAGGCCGGCCGGCGAGAACACGTTCAGGCGCCCGTGCGCGAAGTCCGCGTTGGGCGGATAGACGACGGTCCAGGTCATTTGCTCGCCGCTGGCTTCGTCGATCAGGGTGGCTTGCGAATTCATCGTCACCACATCGGCCGGAATTTCGCGCGAATCGACGATCACAGCGCGCTCGAGGACGTCGTCGAGCATGTCCTGTAGTTTCGCGCTCGCGCCGGGCGCGCAGGCGTGCTTCTCAAGGCGCGCGACATCGAGTTCGGTCAGATAACAGGGTTTCGTCTTTTTCATGACGGGTACTCCAAATTTTCGATCTACATAAAAGAGAACGGCGTGCGAAAGCGTTCGGCCCGGCGCCCGAAGAAAGTCCCCTTGGGGACGACGCGGCCTGAACAGTGGAGCAAGCAGCGTTAGATCGGGAGCCGGGCGGCGGAGAGCGGGAGCGTTCGGGACGGCTCGCCGGCCGGACACGGCGCGAAGTCCGCGCGCGCGTCACCGGTTGCGCGGCGGGGGCGCAAGCGGATGAGGGCACGGGAAGTCGGGAAGCGCATCGAGGTAGCCGGCGGGTGTCGAAAGAAGGGGTGAAGGCGTCGCCTGAAAACGGAAAGCAACGCGATAGCAAGGTCCATGGTAGCACGCGGCCGAGGGTGGCCTGATTCGATCCGCGTCGGCCTGGGTGATGACGGCCGCAGTCACATTCGACTGACGATCATAGTGAAAAACCACTGGCGATACGTCCCCGCTTTCTGTGTTGCAAGTACGCCAAAAGTTACGATTCTTTCGCTCGGCGCGGTGGGCGCTTACTGCATAATGCGATGCGCGCCGCAGCCTTGGCGCGTGTTCGCCCCGGCCTGATTTCGTTCGCAAGCCGCGGCGTTGTGGCCCTTTGGTCATCTATCGCCCTTCCGTTCCACCGACATGTCCGCCAGCCTCGCCCGTCTGACCGCATCTTCGATGCGGTGTCCGCCATCCCGTCAGCGGGTTTTCAGCGGGGGCGCAATACCTCGAGCGACATGGGCGGGTTGAACGCATGTCGTTGCAACGCTCCAGTTTCCTTTCGCGCGGTTTGCCGATCCGCTTGCCGCAGTCTCACAGCGGCCAGATCGCGCTCGCCCTTGCCGTCGTCTATCTCGTGTGGGGCTCGACGTATCTCGCCGTGCACGTCGCCCTCGGTTCGTTTCCGCCGCTACTGCTCTCCGGGCTGCGGAACCTGTTTGCCGGCATAGGCCTGTTCATCTTCGCGGTGCGCCGCAAACCGGCCTGGCCGAGCGCCGCCGAGATCCGCAATGCCGGAGTCGTCGGTACGATGCTGGTGGGTTTGTCGAGCGGCATGCTCGCCTACGGCATGCGCACCGTCGGCACTGGCACGGCGGCCGTGATGGTCGCGACCGTGCCGCTGTTCGCGACGGTGATCGCCGCCGTCGCGGGTCGCAAGATCGGCCGCGGCGAATGGTTCGCGGTCGGCTTGGGGCTGGTCGGCATCGCGATTCTCAGTCACGGCGACAGCACGCCGGGCTCGGCGGGTGGCAGCCTGGCGATTCTGTGCGGCGCGCTCTTCTGGGCCGGCGGCGCGCATCTGGCCGGGCGTCTGAAGCTGCCGTCGGACCTGTTTCTGTCGACCGCGCTGCAGATCGGGCTCGGCGGCGCGATGTCGACACTGGTCGCCTGGGTCTCCGGCGAACGCATGCTCGAAATGCATGTCCTGCCGTTGCTGGCATTCATCTACCTGATGCTGATCGGGACGATGGCCGCGTACGTCGCGTATGGTTTTCTGATTCGCCACACGAGCCCGATCATTGCGAGTAGCTGCATGTATGTGAATCCGGTGGTGGCGGTCGCGCTCGGCGCGTTGCTGCTGGGCGAGCCGGTCACGCGCTCGACGATGATCGCGACCGTTGTGATTCTGGCCAGCGTGGGCTTGTCTTTCTGGTTCGATTACCGGAAGAAGGGGTTGGCTTGAAGTTCGCCTTGGGGCGAAGGTCGTAACCGCGCCTGCGGAGCGTCCAAAAAGACTCGCCCACCGCGCTTCAACGCGCCGCCGCCACTTCAGCCCTTCGCCGGATTGCGCGTTTCGCAGCCCGCCCGCGCGATTCGGCGAGATGCCCCAGGTGACGATGACGCCCACCCCGCCTTTCGCGCGTTCGCGAAAATACGCGGCCAGCTTCGGGTAGTTCCAGAAACGGTCCTCCATGCCGGTATGCATGGAACCCGTCACCACGTAATTGCGCAAGCGTGTGAACCCGAAGGCGAGTTCGCGAGTAAGTGGTGGTAAGACATGGCAAGGGACCGTGTAAGTATTGGATGCGCCCGAACCACATACCGCACACCGGGCCAGCTCGCCGAGGAAAAATTCTAATCATCGCAATCCATTGCTCCGTAAGCCATTTATCAGTCGCCGTCAGCCATCGCGCGGTTCCCGGCACACGCCTTGCTCGAAGCGATCGTCCATCGACACGGACCGCGCCGTCAGGAGAAACAGGCGTGATGTGCAGCAGGGATAGGAGGGGGCTGCTTTGGAGAGCCGCCCGGGACCGTTCAAACAAATGATGAACGCGGTTTCTGGCGGCGCGGTGTCCGAAGCGGAACGCCCGTAGATCAATGGGTCGAGAGCCCACATCGAGATAGGTGAACACAATGAAAATGATCCGAACCATGGCGGCCGTCGTTGCGGTTGCGTCTGTTCTGAGCGCATGCGGCGGCGGGTCCGACGACGTCGGCAAGGAACTGGGCCTGACCAATCCGCAGATCCACTTCATTCACGCGATTCCGAGCGGCCCGGCGGTCGACTTCCTCGTGAACGGCAGCGCACCATCCGGGCAAACGAACGTCGCGTACAAAGGCGTGACGAACTTCACCAATATCAACACCGGTTCAACCAACGTCGGCTATGCGGCGGCCGGCACGACGACCGCGCTCGCGAGCGGCAACTTCCCGAACGTGGCGAAGGGCCACGAATACACCGTGCTGGCGCTGCCGGGTCTCGCCGCGCCGGACATCGGCCTGATCGACGATCCGTTCGACAAGGGGCTGCTGTCCAACAGCGCTCGGGTGCGCGGCTTCAACGCGTCGGCGAACGCGACCAACCTCGACCTGTATCTTGTCCAGTCCAGCGCCACGGATATCACCAACGTCTCGCCGACGATGTCGGGTGTCGCATTCAAGAACGCAGTGCCGGCGAGCGGGCAGGATTCGATCTACGTGTCCGGCGGCCAGTACGTGCTGATCGCGACCGCGGCGGGCAGCAAGACGCCGATCTTCCAGTCGGCATCGTTCACGCTGTCGAACAATGCCGACTGGCTGGTGACGTCGGTGCCGATCGGCGGCGCGCTGAGCCAGCTGGTGCCGGGGCAGATCCATTTGCTCATCGCGCAGAACGGCAACACCAGTACGCCGAGCATCGAGTTGTCGAATACGCTGACGGGTGAATAAGCAGGTGAGCTAACCCGACGCAACAGTCGAAGGCCGCCAACAACAAGTCCAGGGGAGGACGGAGCGGCGATCCACGCGAGTGGGTCGCCGTTTTGTTTGCGCGTGTCGATCCGGATGACCACGTATTGGCTGCGCACAGGCACGTTCCCGGAAAGCGCGCGGAGGAACCGGTGCACGCGCTTCCCGCAGGAACACGCATCAGGCTCACGCAGGAAGGCGGGCAGGAGAGCCAAGCAAGCGCCCAACTAAAGCGCCTCCAGGACACCCACAAAAAAGCCCGTCACGGTTCCCCGTGACGGGCTGTCGAATCTCTGCATGACCCGGCGCCGCGAAAGCACCGGCCCTTCAGTTACTCGCACCTGGCCGGCTTACTTGGCCTTTTCCGCCGAGTTCGAGATGGCGTTGCCGCCCTTCGAAATGTCCTCGCCCGCGCCGGCCATCGTGTTGCAGCCGGAGAGCGCGGCCACCGAGCCAGCAATGAGAAACAAAGCGATCAGTCGAGCCATGGAAGTTCTCCTTGTCGAGAATGCGTCGGTTGACGTGCCGGTGTTGCATGGCACGCGCTAGTTATCGTCCGACCGGGGCTTACGCCAGTCGATCCGGTCTGATTGCATGGTAAAAAAAGGGCGGGGGCGGCGCTGTCGGTTACGCTGCGATTTTGTTGTAGGCGTGCTCCGGTGTTTGCGTCGGCGCACTCCTACAACGCGGCTCTGCGGCTGCCGCGCAGCCTCGCTAGACGGTCGTTCGCGAGGGCGCAGCCGGCGGCAGATCGATCGACGGCGTCGCCGTGCTGACGCTCGGCATCGCCACGTCGATGTCGGTGCCGTTCGGCACGCCGCGCCGGATCTCGAAGTGTCCGCCACGCGCGGCGACTCGCTGGCGCATGCCGAGCAGCCCATGCGTATGCGTGCGCTTCAGATCGGCCGGCTGGATGCCGACGCCGTTGTCGGCGATATGCAGCGCCACCTGGCCGTCGCCGACCTGCAACGCGATCGACACCTTCGAGGCCCGCGCGTACTTCGCGGCATTCGTCAGCGATTCCTGCGCGACGCGAAAGAGCGCGATCTCGGTCTGTTCGTCGAGCTGGATGTCGTCGGCGGGCAGGTGCAGTTCGAGCGTCCAGTTGTTGCGCTGCGCGGCTTCGTCGGCGAGCGTGCGCAGCGCGGTGACGAGCCCGAAGTTCGCCAGCACCGTGGGCCGCATGTCCTCGATGATGCGCCGCTTGAGCGCGATGCCCTGATCGAGATTGGCGAGCGCGCGCGTGAGTTTTTCGGCGATGTCGGGCGCGCTGTCCTTCAGCTTGCGGTTGGCCCACGCGACGTCCATCTTGCTCGCCGTCAGGATCGCGCCGAGCTCGTCGTGCAGTTCGCGCGCGAGCTGCGTCTTTTCGTTTTCGGCGACCGCCTGCAAGTGCCAGCCGAGTGCTTCAAGCTGACGCGTGCGTTCACCTACGAGCTGGTCGAGCCCCTCCTGTTGCGTGATCAGCTGACGCTGTACGCGCGCCTGCCGGTCGATCTGAATGCCGAGATTGCGGAACAGCAGAATGAACAGCACGATGTTCAGCGCCGACAGGCCCGCCGCGCACAGCGTCGAGATCCGCTGATCGGCGCGACTCGCGGCGAGCGCGTGCTGCGCGCGGCGCTCCTCGTTGTCGCGCAGCAGCGTGAGGGTGCTGTCGATCAGCGAGGCGTCGGCGGGATTGACGTCGCTCGCGTTGCCGCATGCCCCGAGATCGAGTGCATGCGGCGCCGCGTGCTGCAACGCGGCGGCGCCCGCACCGATGCGCGCTTCGATCAGCGCGAGAATCTGCGTGAAGCTGGCCAGTTCGGCGCTGTCCGCGCGGCCGCTGCGGTAGAAACGATCCAGCTGCTGCGTGCTCTGACGAATACGCGCCGCGGTCGAACAGAAAGCGTGGGCGGACGCTTCTTCCTTCGTCAGAAGAAAATGGTTCTGCTCGGCAGACAGACGCGATAGCTGACTCGCGAGCGTGCTCAGTTGCACGGTGACATCGCGCGCTTCAAGCGCGGTTTCGTATTCGGCGGTAATGCGTTGGCGCGCCGTTTCGAGAATCACAAGCCCGCCCACCGTGATGACGATCGCAACCGTCATCGCGATCGCCCAGCTGCGGGTGCGCATCCAGTCGGCGAGGCGCGTTGCTGCGCCTTGGTCGGCTAACTTTGGCGCGGTCGACATGTTCTGAACATCTGGCACATTCGGCTCCTCGGATGGGCCATCAGTGTAACGTCCGTGGCGTCCGGCAACGATGGTGGCAGGGTTCGCGCTCACGGGCGCCGCCGCGTTTTCCATGATCGGCGCGTTGGCGTTGTGACGTGATTCCCTCGCCGCCCTCGTGTATTGCAGCATCATCGCGGTGCGAACGACTGATCCCCCCACAGCGCTTCCCCCAGCGTAACGCCGCCGTAATCCAATGTAAGCGGATTCTCACACGAAAACCGGCGTGCGCCGGAATGCGCGCGGGGCCGCGGATCGATAGGATGGACCTGATCGTTCATTCACTGTTTCGGGAGGAAGCCATCATGTTGAAGTGGGCGTTGTTCTTCGCCGTCATCGCGGTGATCGCGGGGCTTCTCGGTTTTACCGGCGTCGCGGCCGGCGCGGCGACGATCGCGAAGTTCCTGTTCGTCGTGTTCGTCATTCTGTGCGTGGTGTTCCTCGTGCTCGGCTTCGTCGTGACGAAGAAAATCATCGATTAGCGCCGCCCGGCGAGCCAGCTGCGCATCGTCTCCGATAGCGGAGCGCGGTTCCCGTCAGACCGATGCGAGTCGATATCCATCGATACCCACAGAAAAGGAGAGTCGCCATGCTTCACTATGCCGTCGTCTTTTTCGTGATTGCGATCATTGCCGCGGTGTTCGGTTTTACCGGCATCGCAGCAGGCGCGGCCGAAATTGCGAAGATTCTGTTCTATATTTTTCTGGTCGTGTTCGTGGTCACGTTGCTGCTCGGTGTATTCCGAACATAGACCTGCGCGCACAAACGCGTAGTCATGATCTCTACCGGCGCATCAGGCGCAATTCGCGGGATGCGCAGTTCCCCCAATACCGCAGAAAGGAGAATTTCGATGGCGAACCAATCTGGCGACACCTTTGTGATGGACGTCGAGAAGATCCGCGAGGATGCGCGCAGGCACATGTCGGATGGCGCGGTCACGCAGACCTACGGCGCGGATCTGGAGACGGTGCTAAAGCTGCTCAATGACGCACTGGCCACCGAAATCGTCTGTGTGCTGCGCTATAAGCGACACCACTTCATGGCCAAGGGCATCAATTCGGAAGCCGTGGCGGCGGAGTTCGCCGCACATGCGGCCGAAGAGCAGGGTCACGCCGACAGCATCGCCGAGCGCATCGTGCAACTGGGCGGCGAGCCGGACTTCGCGCCGGACGGTTTGAAGACGCGCGCGCACTCCGAGTACAAGGAAGGCGAGAACCTTACGGACATGATCAAGGAGAACCTGATCGCTGAACGTATTGCGATCGACACGTACCGCGAGATCATCCGCTATCTCGGCGACAAGGACGTGACGACGCGGCGTCTGTTCGAAGACATTCTGGCCGTCGAAGAAGAGCATGCCGACGATATGGCGGACCTGCTCGCGGGCCGGGAATAAGGAAACGCACGAAGATTGACGCCGAAGTGCGGACGGCGCGGCGCGCGCAGGCGGGGCCGAAGGTGTGCCGCGTCGCAGACGTCGTCCGCTGTGTGGACTTCCGGACGAGGCTGGGCGTGAGGCCGTGCCAGAGGTCATTACAATGTCTGCTTTGGAGCGATTCCAGCGCAGGGACACCAGACCGATGATTCGAGTGTTGATAGCCGACGACCATGCGATCGTCCGAGGTGGCTTCAGACAGTTCGTCGCCGACGAACCGGATATGTGCGTCGCAGCCGAAGCCGCCACCGGCGACGAAACCATCAGCCTCGTGCGCGAGCAGGCGTTCGACGTGGTCCTGCTCGACATCGCGATGCCGGACAAGAACGGCATCGACACGTTGCGCGTGATCAAGCAGGTGCGTCCCGAGCAGGGCGTGCTGATCCTGTCCGGCTACCCCGAGAGTCAATATGCGATCAACCTGCTGCGCGCGGGCGCGAACGGTTATCTGAACAAGGACTGCGAGCCCGACGAAATCGTGCGGGCAATTCGCGCGGTGGCGCGCGGGCATCGCTATCTGTCGGAGGCGGTGGCCGACACGCTCGCCGACAATCTCGACAAGCCGGCCGCGGGCCGTCCGCATGAAGCGCTGTCCGAGCGCGAATTCCAGATTTTCTGCAAGCTCGCGGCCGGGCAGATTCCCACCGAGATCGCGGAGGAACTGCATCTGTCCGTGAAGACGGTGAGCACGTACCGCGCGCGTGTGCTGGAGAAGATGCGGTTGGCGAACAATGCCGATCTGACTTATTACGCGATCAAGAACGGCTTGATCGAATAATGGACGATCGAGATACCCTGATGAACAGCGAATCGAACCGAGTTGCCGAGCAAGCCCGTCACGCGCCGCTGCGCGTGCTGCTGATCGAGGATTCGCCGCTGATCCGCCGCAGCCTGGTGGAAGCGATCGACGCCTCGGGTTCGCTGCAGGTGGCCGCGTATGCCGATTCCGCCGATCAGGCGATCGCGCTCCTGAGCGATGAAGCCTTCGATGCGGTGATCGTCGACCTGCAGTTGCGGGAAGGTTCGGGCGCGCCGGTGCTGGCCTATTTGCAGCGCGAAGGGTTGATCGACTCGATGTTCGCGGCTGTGTTGACCAATCACGCGTTGCCCGCGTATCGGGAGCGCTGCGAGCAGTACGGCGTGCGTCACTTCTACGACAAGTCGTTCGAGTTCGATCGCGTGATCGATGCGCTGCACGAGTATGCGTCGGCGCGAAGCGGCGGGTGAGAGTGCTCGGCGGAAGAGGTGTCGTGTGGGCTAAAACGGAGGCGTTGACGTGAAGCAAACGCGAACTGGAACCGGGCGTGCGGCCAGCGCGGACTGGATGCGAGACGAGCGCTGTGAGGCAAGCACTTTAAGGCAAGCGCTCTGGACAAGCGCAAGCCGAGCACAAAACAAGCGCAAATCGGTGTGAGAGGAACACGAGTCAGCGTGACCCAAATGGCCCTCAGCCTGCGCGCCGACCACTCAGCCTAATGCACCGCGCGACGGCAGCCGCAAATGATTCCACGCGGCGAGCGCCGCAAACACGATCCCCGCCACGCTGACGCCGAGCCACCCAAAGGCCGGCCAGACCACCGCACCGACGCCCGAGCCGAGCGCTCCGCCGATGAAATACGCAACCATGTACACCGTATTCACGCGGCTGCGTGCATCGGGCTTCAGCGCGTAAATGCGCGATTGATTGGAAATCTGCGCGGCCTGCACGCCGATGTCGAGCACGATCACGCCCACCACCAGCCCGGCGATACTTTTGGCCGACGCGCCGAACACGACGAACGCGAGCGCCACCAGCACGATCGACACGGTGATGATCGCGCGCGGTCCACGCCGGTCGGCGAACTTGCCGGCGAGCGGGGCGGCCATGGCCCCCGCCGCGCCGACGATCCCGAACAGCCCCGCCGCCTGCGGCCCGAGATGAAACGGCGCGCCTGCCAGCAGCAATGCGAGCACCGACCAGAAAATGCTGAATGCCGCGAACAGCGCGGCGCCGGTCAGCGACGCTTCACGCAGTGCCCGATGTTCGACCAGCAGATGCCACATCGACACCAGCAGCTTGCCGTAAGGCAGCGTCGAGGTCGGCTGGCTCTTCGGCAAGCGCAGGATGATCACGACCGCCAGCGCGAGCAAGGCGACGACGGATGCACCGAACACCGCGCGCCAGCCGAAATACTCGGCGATTACACCCGAGGCGGTCCGCGCGAGCAGGATGCCCAGCAGCAAACCGCTCATCACCATGCCGACCGCGTGGCCGCGTTCGGACGGCGGCGCGAGTTCGGCCGCGAACGGCACCGCCTGCTGCGCGATGGTGGCGAGCACGCCGATCGCCAGACTCGCGACGATCAACACCGCGAGCGTCGGCGCAGCCGCCGCCACGACGAGCGCGACGCACATGCCGGCAATCTGCAGCAGGATCAGGCGGCGCCGGTCGAAGCGATCGCCGAGCGGGGCGAGCAGCAGCATACCGGCCGCGTAGCCGAGCTGCGTGACGGCCGGCACCGTGCCGACCCACGACGCGCTGCCCGGAAAAGACTGACGGAAATTATCGAGCAGCGGCTGGTTGTAATAGATGTTCGCGACCGAGACGCCGGCGATGGTGGCGAGCAGAAACAGCAGGCCGCGCAACGACCGGTCGGCGGAAGCGGGAGTGGAAGCGTCGGAAGTGGACATGAGAGAGGCGGATCGACGGACCGGCCCATGCACGGTCCTTAAGCGTGCCGATCATACCGGAGCAGGGCGCTTCGCGCTGACGGCGGCGAAGTATGCGAAAAGGCGTCGGCGCAGAGCCGTTGGCAACACCGGCCGCCGCTTTGCGGGTGGTGCGCGCGGCTCGTGGCGCTTCAAGCGGCGTGTTTTCCAGGATACGTGTAAACGTGGCCGTTCGCGATTCTCGAGATGCGTTCCGGCGCGTGGCTGTTGCGCGACGACATGGCTCTCGCGATCGGCGCTGAGATCGCGATGCCCACGCATGGCTTACGGGAGGCCGCCGCGCTCGGGACACCGCAATTCAGGTGGTCCCGGCGCGAGCGGCGACCGTCAGTCGATCAACGCGCCTTCAGGCTCGTAAAACGGATAGGGTCCGTCGGCGCGCTCCACATAGGCGTGATGGGTGACGATACCAGTCGCCGGATCGTAGCGATGCAACGCATACGCGGGCGGTTCCATCATGAACGCCGACGGCGCATCGTCGCGCAGATCGAGCCCGACCTGATGGCCCGGCGCCGGCACCGCGGACGCGATCGTGCCGCCAAAGCGCGCGAACATCGGCCGATGCACGTGCCCGCAAATCACCCGCTCCACGGTCGGGTGACGCGCGATCAACGCCGCGAGCTTGACGGCGGCGGCGGGGTCGAGGCGCAGCGAGTCCATATGGCCGATGCCGCAGGCGAACGGCGGATGATGCAAGGCCACTACTGTCGGCTTGTTCCCGGCCGCATCGAGTTGCGCCGCGAGCCACGCGAGCCGTGCGTCGCACAGCGTGCCGGCGCTTTGGCCGGGCACCATCGAATCGAGCGCGATTACGCGCAGCGGCCCGACGTCCACCGCGTATTGCACGAACTCGCCGCCGCTGCGCAATTCCGCGCGCTCGGGAAACGCCGCGCGCAACGCGGTGCGCTCATCGTGATTGCCCACCAGCAGGAAGTAGGGAACGGCCAGCGGCGTGAGCAGGCTCTTCAGGTGTTCGTATTGTTCCGGATCACCTTGATCGACGAGATCGCCGGTCATGATGACGGCGTCGGGGCGCGGTTCGAGCGCATTGAGCGCGGCGACGCAGCGCGCGAGGTACGCTGCGGTGTCGACCCGGCGGTAAGCGAGCGCGCCGGGACGTTTGATATGCAGGTCGCTGATTTGAGCCAGCAGCATGGGGAGTCCTTGTCATTGCGCGCCGCGACACGGCGCGGCGTTATCACGATAGCGCAATCAGCGCGTCCTGCGAGATCGAGATGCCGACCGGCGTGCCGCGCGCCAGTTCGACCCGGCCGGCCACGTCGATCAGCAGCCGGTCCGGTGCGGCGCCGCCGATCGTCAGACGCGTGCGCTCGCCGAGAAACGCGCTGCTTTCGATGCAACCGCGCAGATGCGCGGTTGCCGGGTCGGCCAGCCATGCGTCTTCGGGGCGGAAGAAAATCTCGTGCGGCTGATGCGTGTGCGAGTTCGTGTGCGTCGGCATCGACGGCAGCGGCACGGCGCCGCCGCTCGTCGTCAGCATGCCGTCGCGCGCTTCGCCCGCGAGCCGGTTGATCGTGCCGACGAATTGCGCGACGCTCCGGTTCGCGGGCCGATAGTAGATGTCACGCGGCGAACCGATCTGTTCGATGCGCCCTGCGCTCATCACGACGATGCGGTCGCCCAGCTCCATCGCCTCGGCCTGGTCGTGCGTCACGTAGACGGTCGTGATGCCCAACTCGCGCAGCAGTGTATTCATCTCGCTGCGCAAGGTGTCGCGCAGGCGCGCGTCGAGCGCGGTGAGCGGCTCGTCGAGCAACAGCACGCGCGGCCGGACCGCGAGTGCGCGCGCCAGCGCCACGCGTTGACGCTGACCGCCCGAAAGCTGGTCGATCGGTTTGTCGGCGTGCGCGGTGAGACGCATCATGCCGAGCAGTTCGTCGACGCGCTGTCGCGAGGCCGCGGCCGGCATGCGCCTGATCTTCAGGCCATAGCCGATGTTGCCGCGCACGCTCAGGTTGGGAAACAGCGCATAGCTCTGGAACACCATGCCGACCTGGCGCTTTTCGATCGGCAACGCGGTGACGTCGTCGGCGCCGAACGCGATGCGCCCGCCTGCGTCCGGTGTTTCGAGTCCGGCGATCATGCGCAGAGTCGTGGTCTTGCCGCAGCCGGAAGGCCCAAGCAGGACCAGCGTTTCACCCGCGTCGATCCGTAGATCGAGCGGTTCGAGCACGCGTGTGCCGCGAAAGGTTTTCGCGCATTGCGTGAGCGTGATTGGAATGGATGTGGTCGCGCAGGCGGGTTTCATGGCGTGTCGATGGAATTCGAAGAGGGCTTGGCGCAAGCGGGCCTGGGGGGATTCGCGGCGTGGGTGGCCACGTCGGTCTTGACGTCATCCGCAACCCGCTTCGCAGGAGAACCGTTGCCGCGTTTCGCCGCGCCGCGCTGGCCGGTCGCATCGACGCCGAGCCATTGCATCGCGACGAGCAGGGGCATCGTCATGACGAAGAAAAGAATGGTGTAAGCGCTGCCGATCTCGATGCGCAACGACGCGTAGGTATCGGCAAGGCCGACCGGCAGCGTCTTCGTCTCGGGCGTGTGCAGCATCCACGTGAGGTTGAATTCGCCGATCGACAGCGTCAGCACCGCCAGTGCGCCGGCGACGATGCCCGGCCGCGCGTTCGGCAGCACGATCGTCGTGAAGCGTGTGAAGAAGCTCGCGCCGAGACTCGCCGCGCCTTCCTCGAGCGTGCGCAGATTGCTGCTCGCGCACACCGCGGCGACCGCGCGCACCATGAACGGCAGCGTGAACACCACGTGCCCGACCACGATGAACGCGGCGCTCATGCGAAACCGCGTGAAGCCACCGTAGGTGACCAGCAGCGCAAGCGCGGACGCGAGACCGGGCAGCGCGATCGGCAGCACGAGGAACTCTTCGATGATGCGCGAGAGCCGCGTCCTGCTGCGTGCGAGCACGTAGCCCGCGGGGACGCCGGTCAGCAACGTGATGACGAGTGTGGCGGCTGCCACTTCGAGCGACAGCCACGCCGAGCCGTGATACTGCGTCCACACTTCGACGAGCCAGCGCAGCGTGAGTCCGCTGGAGATGCCCTTGAAGTAGTTGACCGTCAGCCCGGCCATGATCGACATGATGACCGGCACGATCAGAAACGCGCACAGCAGCAGCGTGACGAACCATTGACAGGCAGCAAGCCATGCCCGTGCGCTGGGCGCGCGCAGCCGCGAGCGTGAAGCGGTGCCTGAGCGAGTCTCAGGCCGTGCTGAAGCAGTGATCGAATTCATCGGCGTGTTGTCGTCGGGTTGGGATGCGCCGGGTCGGGACATGCTGCTCATGCGCTCGCCGCCACCGCCGCGCCGCTCACGCTGCGCGCGAACGCCAGCACGGCCCACGTGACGATGCCGAGCACGATGGACAGACCCGCGGCCGTCACCATGTTCGCGTTGAGGGTGAACTCGGTGTAGATGGTCATCGGCAGCACGTCGATGTCGGTGGCGAGCGTGAAGGCCGTGCCGAAGGCGCCCATCGCGGTAGCGAAGCACACGGCCCCCGCCGCGACCAGCCCCGGCGACAGCGCGGGCAACACGATGTCGCGCGTGATGCGCCAGGGCGATGCGCCGAGCGAGCGCGCCGCTTCTTCGAGCGACGCGTCCAGCTTGGTCGCCGAGGCCATCACCGTGACGATCACGCGCGGAATCGAGAAATACAGGTAGCCGAGAAACAGGCCGCTCATCGAATAGGCGAACACCCAACGGTCGCCGGTGAGCTTCAGCGACAGCGCACCGATCAACCCCTGACGTCCCGCCAGCATGATCACCATGAAGCCGACCACCACGCCGGGAAACGCGAGCGGGAACGTCAGCAGCGCGAGCAGCGTGCGCTTGAACGCGAAATCGCGGCGCGCGAGCAGCAGCCCGGCGATCACTGACAACACCAGCGTCGCCGCCGTGACCGCTGCCGACAGCACGACGGTCGCGCCGAGGCTCGACAGGTAGCGCGGGTTCGTCAGCATCGCGCGATAGGTGGCGAACGCGTGGCCGTCGCCGCTCAGCTGCGCAAGCGCGGCCATCGGCAGCAGCCAGAACGCGAGGAACACCGCCAGCGCCGGCGCTAGCAACGCGATGCGCCAACGCAGCGGGAACGTGATGTCGTTCAATGCATCACCTGAAGATAACGTTCACCGAAGCTGGCCTGCTTCTCGGCCATCTTGCCGAAATCGACCGCTTTGGCGCGGTCATAGTCGCTCGCGGGCAGGAATTTCGCGGCGGTTTCCGCGCTCATCGCGTTCGCACGAACCGGGCGCAGATAGGCGTCGGCCCACAGCTTCTGGCCTTCGTCCGATAGCACGAAGTCGAGCACCTTGCGACCGTTCGCATCGTGCGGCGCGCCTTTCACGAGGCTCATCACGTAGGGCACCGAGATCGTGCCTTCTTTCGGAATCACGAACTCGACATTCGCGTGATCCTTGTACTTCGCGCGATAGGCGTCGAAATCGTAGTCGAGCAGGATCGGGATTTCACCGGACATCACGCGCGCGTACGCGGTCTGCTTTGGCACGATCGGCGCGTTGGCTTTCAGCTTGCGGAACCACTCGAGGCCCGGCTCGAAGTTATCGAGCGTGCCGCCGAGCGCCTGGTTCACCGCGACCGCGCCCGCATAGCCGACGAACGCGCTCGACGGATCGAGGTAGCCGATCATGCCTTTGTATTCGGGCTTCAGCAGATCGGCCCACGAGCGCGGCACTGGCTTGCCTTCGAGCGCGTCCTTGTTGACGAAAAAGCCCAGCGTGCCCGAATGGATCGTGAACCAGTAGCCTTGCGGGTCTTTCAGGTTGGCGGGAATATCGTTCCAGTGGGCCGGTTTGTACGGCTGGATCACGCCCTTGTCCTTCGCCTGGAATGCCGACGATACGCCGAGGTACACCACGTCGGCGACCGGGCTTTTCTGCTCGGCCATCAGCTGGGCGATCGACTGGCCGGAGTTCTTGTTGTCGAACGGCACCCTGACGCCGGTCTTCTGCTGGATCGCCTTGATCTGGCTCGCCCAGTCGGCCCATTCCGGGGGGCAGTTGTAGCAGATCGCGGCTTCGTCGGCGTGGGCCGCTTGCGGGGCGACGGCGGCGAGCGCCGCGCCGGCGGCGATCATGAGTTGCGCGAGACGGCGCCACAGCGGTTTGAACGACGAAGCGAAGCGTGAGGGTGAGCGGATCACTGCGGGTCTCCTGGAGAGGACGAGAGCGGGTGGTTTGGGGTTGGGTCGATCAAACGGGTGGTGCGGTTTTGGCGCTTCTGGTTTTTTGCGAAGCCGCGTCGGTGAGGCGTGGGTGCGATGCCTTCGGCTCACGCTACTCACGGCCCCACGCGGCTCATGCAACGGCTCAAGCGAATGGCTGTTCGGTAGCCGCCGAAGCACGCGGCGACGTACTGTCCGTGCGATTCGAAATCGCCGCGATGGTCGCGCCTTCGCGCAAGCTGTGTGGCAGGGTCAAGGCGAGCGATGTGTTGCCGGATGCGTGGTCGTCGCCGGTGACGCGCGCGAGCAGGCGCCGCCAGGCCGCACAGCCGATCTCGCGATTCGGCGCGCAGACGCTCGCGAGCGGCGGCGAGAGCAGCTCGCCCATCGCGAGGCCGTCGAACCCGAGAATCGACATGTCCTGCGGAATGCGCAGACGCGCGCGACGCAGGCCGCGCATCACGACCATCGCGAGCAGGTCGTTGCTGCAGAAGAGGGCGGTCGGGCGATTCTGTCCGCTCGTCAGATGCGCGAGCACGGACGGCGCCAGTTCTTCCGCGTTGAAATCGACTTCGAGCGCCGGTGCGGGCGTGAGACCGGCTTGCTGCATGGCCTGCGCGTAGCCGAGATGGCGTTGACGCGCGCGGTCTGACGCGGCCAGCGTGCCCGCCAGCATCAGGATGCGGCGATGGCCGTGTGCGATCAGCGAGCGCACGCCGTCGTAGGCAGCAAGCCGATTGTCGACCGATACCGACGGCCGCCGCACCGTGTCGTTGTGCATCAGCACGTAGAGCAGGCCGGCACGGTCGAGTTCGTCGAGCAGCGGATGCGTGTCGGCGTCGGTGACGGTCAGAATCAGTCCTTCGACGCGCTGTTCGCGCAGCGTTTCGATGGCGTGGCGTTCGCGGTCGGCGTCGTACTGGGTCGTCATCAGCATGAGCCGGTAGCCTTGCGCCGACGCGAGTTCGTCGATGCCTTGCAGGCATTCGGCGAACACCGGATTGGCAAGCGTCGGCAGGATCACGCCGATCAGCCGCGTGCGCTCGCCGCGCAACTGCCGCCCGAGCGGGCTGGGGCGAAAGTTCAGCGCGTCGATCGATTGACGCACCTTGTCGAGCGTGATCGGGTTCACGGTGTGCGGCGCGTTGATCGCGCGCGAGACCGTGGCGATGGAGAAGCCCGCGTGGGCGGCGACATCTTTGATCGTCGGGATCATGGTTTCCGCTCCGGCTGTAAACGTTTTCGTGAGCGGATTATCGGGAACGTTTGTGACTGCCGGATGACTCCGGTTTCGAGCGAGACGAGGGCAATGGCAGCGGGTGTCTGCAGGACGAGGCGCCGGTTGGTGCGCCCGCCGGGCAATGGTAGAATTCGCGTCCACGCGCGCTTGCAGCCCCTGCCGGGGTGATGAAATTGGTAAACATAGCGGACTTAAAATCCGCCGCTTAACAGCTTACGGGTTCAAGTCCCGTCCCCGGCACCAGTGATATGGGTGGGATTTTGGATTTTCTGAGGAAATCCCGTGCTTGCCGTTCACGACCGAAGAACCGCGTGGATCCGCAGCTTCTGTGATCGTGAGGCGTCGCTGGCGGCCACCGATTTACTCAACGATCGGATCGTATCGTTCTCCAGCACCTTCTCGCCCCTTTCGAAAATGTCGGCCTCGACGAATCCGGTCTTGAAGGTTCTGGTTTCAGTGTCGAGGTAGAGCAAAAAAATACTCAGACATCGATACCCTTTGCGTATCATTCCACTCGCGGCGCGGGCGAGTTCCATACGCATGCCTGCTGGACATCGCCCGGCGCTGCGAAGCATCCGTCTTGCGTTCCGTTCATATTGTTCCGGTATCGACAAGTCAAGCAGGCGCCGAAAAGTATCCCGGAACGCGAAGTGGCATTGTCAAAAAAGGTCGTGGGTGGCGTTCATCTGGCGTCGCCCACGCGAAGGTCATGCATACGGCATTGCGTGATGCCATGCCGGCGTATAGCCGTGTTCCGCTTTCATATAGAGTGTCAGAATGCCTGCGTGCGTTGATTTGCTTAAACCTTGAAACCCTGTTTCGCATGCCATAATCAAAGCACTCACGCTCGGGAGGGTAGCCAATTGAAAGGAACCGAACTCGATTTGTACACGACGCAGGAGCCCAGCCATTCCCTTGCGTTCGATCTCTTCAGTGATACCTGGTTTTCAAACGTACCCAATTACGGCCTCGGCACGGCGCCCCACTTCGAAGACGGCCGCATCCAGTGGCTCGAACGGACGTGCGGTGGGTTCGCCGGCAAGAGCGTGCTCGAACTCGGTCCCATGGAAGGCGGTCACACCTACATGCTGTCGCAAGGCGGCGCGTCCCATGTTCTGGCGGTCGAGGCGAACTCAAAGGCTTTCCTGAAATGTCTGCTTGTTCAGAATGCGTTGAAGTTCAACGCCGAGTTCATGTATGGCGACTTCCGCCAACTCCTCCATAAGCGCGATCAACGCTTCGATCTGATTCTTGCGAGCGGCGTGCTCTATCACATGACCGACCCGGTGTCGTTGCTCGAGGACATGGCCCACGCGTCCGACTCGGTCTGCATCTGGACTCACTACTACGACGCCGACGTCGCCCGCACCAACGTCAACATGCAACGGCATGGCGAAGCCGAACCGACGATTTCCGAGTTCCGCGGCCGTCCGGTCACGACGCATCGGATGAATTATCTCGGCGCCATCGAGAACAGGAAGTTTATCGGCGGCACTGCGCCGCATAGTTACTGGATCACCAAAGAGAGCCTGATGACCGTGCTCGACGCGCTCGGCATGACGGTGCTCGTCGGCCTGGACGATCAGAATCACCCGGCAGGACCGTCGATCCTGCTCTATGCGACGCGTATTCCCAACTTCAACGAAGCCGTTTATCTGAAACAACATCCCGACGTTGCGCAAGCCGTTGCCACCGGGCATTTCGCGTCGGGCGCGGAGCACTACATTCGTTTCGGGCGCGCAGAAGGGCGCGTGTCCGAATAAACCGGCGCGGGCGGCCGGTTTGGGCCCGCGCCGTTTTGCCTGATAGCCCCGATTCCCAGAGTGACTGAAATGAATAATCGATTCCAAGGCGAGAAGCGGTTTTTCGATCATCCCGTAGTCGCCGACACACCGATCGACCCTCAGGCGCAAGTCTTCAAGTACGAAGCCTTTCCGGCGAGCGGCCCGGTTCCCTGGCTCGATCGTCCGGACGCGCGACAGACGATCGAATCGCGTTTGCGCGATGGCGAGATCACCGCGCAGCAGGCCGAATGGTGTCGAAAGTGGGTTGACGATGGCTATCTGATCATCGAAGGCTTCTTCGATGAGACACAGCTCGATGAAACCTGGAACGCCTACGAGAAGGCGATCGAGACGGGCGCAGTGAAGCCGCCGGTCGAACCGCTGTTCGATGGCGATACGCTGCCTGGCCGTACGCTTAACCCGCACTTTTCGGTCGAAGCAATCCGGGCCATGCTGTTCGACGAAAAAATGAGCGAGCTGGTCAGCCTGCTGCTGGGTGCGAAGGCCGCACCGTTCCAGACCATCGCCGGTCACAAGAGCAGCGAGCAGCTGCAACATTCAGACTCGATCCACATGTCCACGTACCCCAACGGATATCTGGTCGCCAACTGGATTGCGTTCGAAGATATTCATCCGGACTCCGGACCGTTGGTCTTTCATCCGGGCAGCCACAAATTGCCCTACGTGATGTCCGCTGCGCTGGGGATGCCGTTCGGCTGTGGCTATTCGGCGTATCACGACGTTTACGAACCGGCGATCCAGAAGATCATCGCCGATAACGCGCTGGAAGCGCATTATTTCCTGCCGAAGAAAGGCGACGTGCTGCTCTGGCATGCGAACCTTCTGCACGGCGGCAGCAAGATGAAAGAGTCCGCGCATGCGAGCCGCAAAGCGCTCGTCTGTCATTACTTCTCGCAGGGATGCCTGTGCTATCACGATCTGACCGGCATGCCGTCGACGCTGACGCCGCTCGCGTTCGACGCGCGCGCCTATCTGGACGCAAATCCGGACGTGAAAGCGTCGGGCGGGAATGCGCTGCAACACTACGTGTACTACGGCCGCTTTGAAGGGCGTCCGACGCGGCCCCCCGAGATCGTGGTGCCTGCGGAACTCGTTGCGCTCGGTTTCGATATCACGGAGTATCTCGCGGCTAATCCCGACGTCGCGGCGGCCGGCGTCGATCCGATTGCTCACTACCTCGAATTCGGCAAAGCCGAGAACCGGCGTATCCGGCCTTAAACACTTCGATCGGTTTTCCCGCCAGCCTGCGTGGTCCCGCGATGTCCGGATGCGCGGCGCTGGCGCAGCCAGTCGTGTCACGCTCCCTCGGGCCGCCGATGAACCGACGCGCGAACACATGCACACGACCCTGTCCCACCTGAAATACCTGAGCGGCTACCCGGCGCCTTTGCAAGAGAAGGCGAGAAAGCTTATCGCCGACGAGCGACTGGGCGCCTACCTCAGCACGCGTTACCCGAACACGCACGACGTGCAAACCGACCGCGCGCTGTATGCCTACTGCGCGGACCTGAAACGCGAACACCTGCGCAGTGCCGAGCAGATCGACAAGGTCGCCTACGACAGCAAACTCGACGTGCTCCGCCACGCGTTGGGCCTGCATACGAGCATTTCGCGCGTGCAGGGCGGCAAGCTGAAGGCGAAGAAGGAAATCCGCATTGCGTCGCTATTCAAAGGCGCGGCGCCGGAGTTTCTGAAGATGATCGTGGTGCACGAACTCGCTCATCTGAAGGAGAGCGATCACAACAAGGCGTTCTATCGGCTCTGCGAGTTCATGCAACCTGGCTACCATCAGATCGAATTCGATTTGCGTCTTTATCTGACGCATCGCGATCTGGCTAAAAAGCAGGGCTGACGGCCCGTCAGGCCGCCACTGCCTCGAGCGCCGCCGACGCCGTCAGCAACACGGGAATCGACTTCGAAGTTGGCGTGCCCGCGCCATCGGCCACCGACGACAGCGGCACGAGCGGATTCGTCTCCGGGTAATAAGCGCCGAGGCATCCGCGCGGAATGTCGTACTCCACGAGCAGAAAACCGTCCGCATGCCGCTCGATGCCATCGGCCCACACGCTCGTGATATCCACCCGCTGTCCCGCGACGAAACCCAGCATCGCCAGATCGTCCCTGTTCGCGAACAGCACGCGCCGTTGTCCATAGACGCCGCGATAGCGGTCATCGAGACCGTAAATCGTCGTGTTGTACTGATCGTGCGAACGCGTGGTCATCAGCGTCATCAGCTTCTCGCCATGCTGCTTGCGCGCCTGATGAATCGGCGTCGCGACGTCGATCGCATGCACGAGGAACTGCGCCTTGCCGCTCGGCGTCTTCCAGATCCGCTCGCGCGACGCCACGCCCAGGTGAAAACCGCCCGGGTTCTTCAGGCGCTCGTTGTAATCGTGGAAGCCTTCGATCACTTTCGCGATACCGTCGCGAATCAGCGCGTAATCCGCCGCCTGCGCGAGCCAGTCCACCTTGCCGCTGCCGAGCGTCGTATGCGCCATCCGCGCGACGATCGCGATCTCCGACAGCAGATTCTCCGATGCCGGCTTGTTCATCCCATACGAGATGTGCACCATGCTCATCGAATCCTCGACGCTCACGCCCTGCGCGACACCGTTCTGCAGATCGATCTCGGTGCGCCCGAGCGTCGGCAGGATCAGCGCGTCGCGGCCATGCACGAGGTGGCTGCGGTTCAGCTTGGTCGTGATGTGCACGGTCAGATCGCAGGAGCGCATGGCTTCCCATGTGCGCGGGGTATCGGGCGTCGCAATCGAGAAGTTGCCGCCAAGACCGATGAACACCTTCACCTTGCCGTCGAGCATGGCCTGGATCGTGTTGACCACGTCGAGCCCGTGCTCGCGCGGCGGCTCGAAATCGTAGACCTCGCCGAGCCGGTCGAGAAACGCCTGGGTCGGCTTTTCTTCGATGCCGACCGTGCGGTCGCCCTGCACGTTTGAATGACCGCGTACCGGGCACAGCCCCGCGCCTCGGCGGCCGATATTGCCGCGCATCATCATCAGGTTCGACAGCAGTTGCACCGTCGGCACCGAATTCTTGTGCTGCGTGAGTCCCATGCCCCACGTCGAAATCACCGCGCGTCCCTTCACGTAGATGTCGGCCAGCTTCAGCACGTCCTCGAACGGCACGCCCGCTTCAGCGACGATGGTGTCCCAGCGCTCGGCGCGTAGATCATCGGCGAATGCATCGAAGCCCACCGTGTGTTCGGCGATGAAGCCGACATCCAGCACGCGTTCGAGACCGCAGGCGAGCGCTTCGTCGTCGAGTTCGATCACGCGCTTGGCGACGCCCTTGATCAGCGTGAAGTCACCGCCCACTTTCGGGCGGATGAACACGGAGCTGATTTTCGTGCTGCCCATCGTCAGCATTTCCACCGGATGCTGCGGGCTCGCGAAGCGCTCGAGGCCGCGCTCCTTCAGCGGATTGATCGACACGATGGTCGCGCCGCGCTTCGCGCACTCGCGCAGTTCGCCGAGCATGCGCGGATGATTGGTGGCTGGATTCTGGCCGAAGATCAGCAGCGTGTCGGCATGTTCGAAGTCGTCGAGCGTGACCGTGCCCTTGCCGATACCAACCGTATGCGGCAAGCCGCGGCTGGTCGCTTCGTGGCACATGTTCGAGCAGTCGGGGAAGTTGTTGGTGCCGTACATGCGCACGAACAACTGATACAGAAACGCGGCCTCATTGCTCGCGCGGCCCGACGTATAGAACGCGGCGCGGTCCGGATGGTCGAGTTGCTTCAGGTGGCGCGCGATCAGCTCGAACGCTTCGTGCCAGCCGATCGGCACGTAACGGTCGGCGAGCGCATCGTAGACGAGCGGGGCGGTCAGGCGGCCGTGCTGTTCGAGTTCGAAGTCCGACTGCGCCATCAGTTCTTCGACCGTGTGCTGCGCGAAGAAGGCGGGCGTCACGCGCTTGCTGGTCGCCTCGGCGGCCACCGCCTTGACGCCGTTCTCGCAGAATTCGAAGGTCGACGCGTGCTCGCGATCCGGCCACGCGCAGCCGGGGCAGTCGAAGCCGTCCGGCTGATTCTGTTTGAGCAGCGTGCGGTAGTTGCCGCCCGTCACCTTTTCCTTGATCAGGTTGATGGCAACGTACTTCAGCGCCCCCCAGCCGGCGGCCGGGTGCGTGTAGGGTTCGATGCGGGGTTCGCTGCGAGCTTCGGATTTCTTCATGATCTTGCCGCTGGATAAGGCCTGGCGCGTGTGGACGGCGCTTTTTAAGCCGATACCTGCAAGACTACTGTGTTCCAAAAAATGCACTGCATACAGAAAATTGGAAAGCAGAGGGATACAGTTGCCGGATTCTGTCATAGACTGGCGCTTCCCGCCCCGTTCGCGTTTGACCCACGCCCTTGAAACTGTACGAAAAGCTCGCCGATGAAATGACCGAAGCCGTGCGCCGTGGCGTGTTCGCAGCGGGCGAGCGGATTTTGTCGGTGCGCCAGGCGAGCCAGCAGCACCGCGTGAGCATCAAGACCGTGCTGCATGCGTACGCGTTGCTGGAAAGCCGGGGCGTTGTCGAGAGCCGGCCGCAATCCGGCTATTTCGTGCGTGACGCCGCCGCTCGCGCGCTCGCGCCCGCCGCGCCGCAGCCGGGCCGCAACCGTGCGCCGCAAGCCGCGCCGGTGGCCGCCGAGGTGGACGTGAGCCGGCTCGTCCTGTCGACGCTGCGCAGCATCCGCGCCCACGACGCTGTGCCGTTCGGCTCGCCGTATCCCGATCCGTCGCTGTTCCCGTGGCGGCGCATCAATCAGTATGCAAACGCGATCGCGCGCCGTCAGGCAAGCTGGAATCTGATCGACGACCTGCCGCCCGGCAACCCCGAGCTGATCCGGCAGATCGCGCGGCGCTACGCCGCAAACGGCATGCCGGTCGATCCCGGCGAAATCGTCATCACCCTGGGCGCGACCGAAGCGATCAACCTGAGCCTGCAGGCGGTCGCCAAGCCGGGCGACACGGTGGCCGTCGAATCGCCGACTTACTACGCGATGCTGCACGCGATCGAGCGCCTGGGCATGCGCGCGATCGAAGTGGCGACGCATCCGCAGCACGGCATCGACATCGAGGCGCTCGCGCAGGTGATCGCGCGGCAGAAGATCGCCGCCTGCATGGTGATGCCGAACTTCCAGAATCCGCTCGGTTTCCAGATGCCCGACGCGCGCAAGCGGCAACTGGTCGAGCTGCTCGCCGCGCATGAAATTCCCGCGATCGAGAACGACGTCTACCAGGAACTGTATTTCGGCAACGCGCGGCCGTCGACGCTGAAGAGCTACGACACGAAGGGGTTGGTGCTGCACTGCGCGTCGTTCTCGAAGAGTCTGACGGCGTCGTACCGGATCGGCTGGGCGCTGCCGGGACGCTACCGCGCACAGGTCGAGAAGCTGAAGTTTCTCAATACGCTGACCACGCCTTCGGTGCCGCAGGTCGCCGTCGCGGATTACTTGCGGCAGGACGGCTATGATCGTCATCTGCGGCACGTGCGCAAGGTGTACCGGCAGCAGGCGAGCATCATGACGGCGCTGGTGCAGCGCTTTTTCCCCGTTGGCACGCGCATGTCGACGCCGCAAGGCGGCTACGTGCTGTGGGTGGAATTGCCCGGCAGTGTCGATTCGATGCGGCTCTATCAGGCGGCGCTTGCGCGCAGCATCACGGTCGGACCCGGGATGATGTTTTCGACGCGCAACGATTTTCGCCATTTCATCCGGCTCAACTACAGCTATCCATGGACGGCGCAGACCGAAGCGGCGCTGAAGACGCTGGGCGAACTCGTCAAACAGATGACGTAACAAGCAGGAGACGCGAATGGACGACGATGACATCGATCCGGTGCTGGCCGCCGTGCTTGCGCAACTGTGGCGCGCGCATCGGGAAACACCGGGCGGCGCGTGGTCGCTCGCGAAGCTGTCGAAGCAGGCGGGCGTGCCGATGAGCGCCTTGCGGCGCCAGTTGACGGCGCTCGCCGACGGCGGTCTGGTGGACACCACCTTCAACGAGGAGGGCACCGGCACGGCGCGTTTGAGCGAACTGGGCGAGGGTGTGTGCGCGGAATTGTTCGGCGGCGAGGACGAGGCGCCGGATGTCGAAGAGGCCGCCGAGCCGCCGCCGAAACTTCACTGATGTGTGTGCGGGGACGCAAGGAAGGTGAGGAAGGTGAGGCACGTGAGACGGGCCCGGGATAACGGCGCATGGGCGCCTCGCTCGCGTGTGTGCTCGACGCCCCACGCGCCGCACGATGTTGCCTAACGCGTCGGCCGCAGGAACTGCAGCAACGCATCGGTGACGGCCTCCGGCTGCGCTTGCGCGACCCAATGCTCTGCGCCGTCGAACTGCAAAGCCTGCACGTCGAGCGCGCTATGGCGCAGCTCCTCGCCGACGATCGGCTCGAGGCTGCCCGCGGCGCCGCTCCCCTGCACCGGCATGGTCGGCTTGCGTTGCGCGAACGCATGGTTCCAGCAGAGGGGATGCAGTCAGACGCGGCGCAGCGCACGCCGACGCACGAACCGCCTCAATCGCGGCGTGCGCCGCCGCGTTGGCGTGCGCCGCCTGCTTGACACGGCGCGGGCGCGCGACAGCGCGAGCCCGGCCGTGATGCTCTGCCCGCTGACCTCAAAGCTGACTCATACCGCCATCGACGATGATTTCCGTGCCGACGATGAACGCCGATTCCGGCGCGGCGAGATGCAACACGGTCGAGGCGATTTCCTCCGGCTTGCCGAAGCGGCCGACCGGCACCTGGGCGAGAATCTGCGCGGCGGTGGCTTCGAGCGCGGCGGCGTCGAGGCCGAGCTTGCCGTACAGGGGCGTCTGCACCGGGCCGGGGCTCACGACGTTCACGCGCACGCCTTGCGGCAGCAATTCCGCCGAGAGCGTCTTCGCGAGCGAGATCAGCGCCGCCTTGCTCGCCGCGTACACCGACGATGCCGGCATGCCGATATGCGCATTGATCGAGCCGTTCATCACAATCGACGCGCCCTTGTTCAAAAGCGGCAGCAACGCCTGGATCTGGAAATAGGCGCCTTTGGCGTTGGTGTTGAACGTGGCGTCCCAGAAGGCTTCGTCGACTTCGGGGAAGGGCGCGAACTTCGCGGTGCCGGCGTTCACGAACACGGCGTCGAGCCGGATGCCCGCGGCGTCGATCGCGGCGGCGAGTTCGCGGGCCGAGGCGATCGAACCGGCGTCGTTGCGCACCGCGAGCGCATTGGCCCCGAGCTGGGTGCGAGCGGTGTCGAGGGCGTCGGCGTCACGTCCGGTGATGACGACACGCGCGCCTTCATCCGCGAAGGCCTTGGCGGCCGCGAAGCCGATGCCGCTGCTGCCGCCGGTGACCAGAACCGATCTGCCTTGAAAGCGAGTCATTTTGTTTCTCCGAAAAAGTGCTGCGGGTTGGTGAGAGGGATATTGCGCCAGACAAGGAGGCTTGCCGTGCCATTTTCGTGATGCACTCGTTCGAAGATATCGAATATGTCCGCCCGATCCTGCGGCGGCCCCCACAATACGGTTTTTGTTATGGGCGGGATAACGGATAAAAATTTTTCCGCTGAAATTGGCCTTTGAATATGGCCCCGTATGCTGCAGCTTGCCCGGGCAGTCCGGGCTCAGTCGCAGGCACGGTCAACCATCTTCGGAGAATCCATGAAAACAAAGCTGGCGCGAGCGCTGACCCATTCATTGCGCATCAATGTCGTCCGTTCGGTGCTGGACACCGCATGCAGCGCCTGCGTCGGGGTCACTGCCGCGGCGGTCCTAGCGTTCGGCGCCGGGCCTGCGGTGGCGGCGAACACGCAGCCGGTCGGCATCGCGTTCGTCTATCTCGGCAATCCGGGCGACGCCGGCTGGACCTATGCGCACGAGCAGGGCGTGAAAGAGGTCGAGGCGAAGTTCGGCGACAAGATCAAGGTGACGCGCGTCGAGAACGTGCCGGAGTCGGCGGATTCTGAGCGCGTGTTCCGCGATCTCGCAGCCAAGGGCAACAAGATCGTGGTGGGGTCGAGCTTCGGCTTCCAGGATTTCGAGCTGAAAGTCGCGAAGGACTTTCCGGACACCGTGTTCGAACACGCGACGGGTTTCAAGAAAGCGGGCAACTTCGCGACCTATGACGTGCGCACTTACCAGAGCGCTTATCTG
This sequence comes from Paraburkholderia sp. SG-MS1, assembly GCF_012275575.1. Lineage (GTDB taxonomy): Bacteria > Pseudomonadota > Gammaproteobacteria > Burkholderiales > Burkholderiaceae > Paraburkholderia. Next base: position 33,178 of record NZ_NPIH01000263.1, read on the forward strand.
GCCGGGCTCGTGGCGGGCTATACGACCAGATCGAACACGCTCGGCTTCGTCGGTTCGGTGCCGGTGCCGGAAGTGGTTCGCAACATCAACGCGTTCACGATGGGCGCGCGCTCGGTCAACCCGAACGCGCGCGTGAAGGTGGTGTGGATCAATAGCTGGTTCGATCCGGGCCGCGAAAAGCAGGCCGCCGAAACGCTGATCGGCCAGGGCGCCGACGTGCTGATCCAGAACACCGATTCGACCGCGACGATGCAGACCGCCGAGCAGAAGAAGGTGCATGCGTTCGGCTGGGATTCCGACATGAAGAAGTTCGGGCCGAATGCACAACTCGGCGCGTGCGTGAGTAACTGGGGCGTGTATTACACCCATCTGGTCGAGCAGGTGATGTCGAATACGTGGACCAACGCGCCGGTGTGGTGGGGGCTGAAAGAGAACGCGATCGATCTCGCGGACATCAACACCAGCGCCGTGTCGCCGGTTGCGCAAAAGGCGCTGAGCCAGAAGCGCGACGACATCATCTCCGGCAAATTCAATCCGTTTGCCGGGCCTATCGTGGATCAGTCCGGGGCGGTGAAGGTCGCCGCCGGCAAGTCCTTGAGCGACGCGGAACTACTGCGCCTGAACTGGTTCGTGCAGGGCGTGGACGGTACGTTGCCGAAATAAGCAATTGGTTTGGGTGACTAACTATTGTCGAGGAGAGCGTCGTTGAGTCCGAGCGTTTCGAATGAAGCCGCCGCGCAAGCGGCGAACACGCCGCCACAAGGATTGACGCCGACGCACGAGCAGATCGTGCGGCATCTGCGGCATTCGAGCCGGATCGCCGAGCGCGCGACGCTGCTGGGCCATCATCCGTTCGGCGCGGTGCTGGTCGGGCCGGACCAGGAAACCGTGCTGATGGAGCAAGGCAACGTCGATACGGTAAATCACGCCGAATCGGTGCTGGCACGCGTGGCGGCGCTGAACTTCACGCCGGAGTATCTGTGGAGCTGCACGCTGTACACGTCGGTCGAGCCTTGCTGCATGTGCGCCGGCACGATGTACTGGGCCAATATCGGGCGCGTCGTGTTCGGCATGACCGAGAAGCGTCTGCTGGAGGCCACCGGCGATCACGCGGAGAACCCGACAATGAGCGTCGATTGCCGCTATGTGTTCGATCATTGCCAGAAGCGGGTGGAGGTGATCGGGCCGGTCGCCGAGGTAGAAGCCGAGGTGATGGCGGTGCAGCGGCGGTTCTGGAGCGCACGGTAGCGGAGGTTCGCTGTTTGCGGTGCCGGAGGGTCTATCGGCACGCGCCGGGGAGGAAGACTTCACGGAGCACCACGGGCATACGCATGCATGCGCGTGTCCGTGGTGCACGTTGACTGGCGGGTTTGTCCTGTTCAGGAACACGCCGCCCTACTGCGAGGCGCTCGCCTGCATTTGCGATGATCCCACCATTGCGACCCCGCAGAACCAGTCGCTGCCGTGCACGTTATATTTCCACGGATTGCCGGTCTGCCTGATCACGGTCGAACACTGTTCGTTGACCACCGGGCCGGGGTTCGCCGCCGTGCATTGAAGCAGCGTTCTCGCTGCGGCCTGAACCGTCGTCATCGACGGTTTGCGCCGACCACCGGCTGCACCCGGCTCTGGTGCAACAGCCAACGCGCTCGACGGCGCAAGCGGCGTCCCGCTTCGCATGCTGTCGATCAGCCGCTGCAACTCCTCGATACGCGTCGCATACCACGTCCCCAGACACGCCGCGTCGCGGCAGTTCGCTTCGCGCCATGCCCACTTGCTGTCGCTGTCGTCCAGAAACGCGCGACGCTCGACGACTCGCCGGCGCGCTTTCCAGTACAGTTGCCCCAGCGTGTCGTCGAGCTTCGAGAGCGCGGGATCGTTGCAGATCATGCGTTCGGTGAGGGAGCGTCCCCTGTGACAGTCGAAGCTGGTGGCATGGGCCGGCAGATGCACGAGCATCAGACCGGCGATCAGAAGCGGACGAAAAACTTTCATGGCGTTCCTGGCGTTCCTGGCGTTGCGTGGATTTCTCATGCAACGGATGATCGGCCGGGCGACCCGAACGCAGATGCCCGAAAAACGCATGACTTCGGGCAGGTCGTTACTAAATCTTGCTTCGTAGCTCATCAGCACACACGTTGGCCGGCATGTCAAAAGCGGCCTTTAAAACGGGAGAGGGAATGAAACAGCACCTGTTTCGATGTCTTTATGTAGCAGCGGGCCTGCTGACGCTGCCCATCGCGGCCGACGCGCAGTCGCAAGCCTTCACGGCGAGCGGCGTCAACGTGCGCGCGGGCCCTGCTGGCGATTACCCGATCGTCGCGCAGCTGCCGCCCGGCGTACCGGTGACGGTGATGGGCTGTCTCGCCAATTACCAATGGTGCGATGTCGCGGCGCCCAATCTGCGCGGCTGGGTGTTTGCGTCGCTGCTCAGTTCGCCCTACCAGGGTGGCAACGTGCCGCTGATGAACTATGGCACCGTGCTCGGCCTGCCGATCCTGGGTTTTTCGATCGGCGATTACTGGGGCAACTATTATCGCGGGCGGCCCTGGTACAACCAGCAGTCGCGCTGGGCGCATCATGCGCCGCCGCCTCCGCCGCGACCCGGGGCGGGACGCCCGCCGGGACATCAGGGCGCGCGTCCAGGCGGGTATCCGCCGGGGAATGCGGGCGGAAGGCCGCCGGGCGGTCAGCAACCGGGGCATGCGGGCGGTCGGCCATCGGGCGGCCATCAACCGGGGAACGCAGGTGGTCGGCCACCGGGCGGTCAACAACCTGGAAATGCAGGCGGACGGCCCCCGGGCGGTCAACAACCTGGAAATGCAGGCGGACGGCCACCGGGCGGCCACCAACCGGGGAACGCAGGTAGTCGGCCACCGGGTGGTCAGCAAGGCGGCACAGGTGGTCGTCCCCCCGGGGGAGAATCACACGGCGGCGGCAATCATCCCCAAGGCGGACCCTCACAAGGCGGAGGCGGAGGCCGTCCGCCCGGCGGCGGGAACGGTTGAGGAAGCTGACGCGCCGAAGCCCACCGCCCAGGCCGCGATACGTCAGCGCGGCCTGGGCGGCCTCGGGCCCAAAGTCCACATCGGCTACGACGATCTTGAAGCCAACCAGTCAACGGCATACACGTATGCACTTCATCAGCCTGGCGTCGCGCAACCGCGTGCCTCTGCGCCGTCCCTATCTGTCGCCGCCTTCAACTCATCCCCCATGCGCCCTGCCATGCATTAAGAATATTCGGCACCGCCTTCGCGTAAACCCCGGTGTGCCGCGTACACTAGATTGCCGATGTTGGGTTGGGGGGCGCATAAATGACTAGCGAAGCGACATCAGGTGGCACGATGGGAGCAGCGCCCGAGGGCACCCACTACCGGCCGGATCTGGCCGAAGAGGTGTTGGCGTCGGAGCGTAGCGTGTTGCGGCTGATTACCCGCAACACGCCGCTGCCGGAATTACTCGATGAAGTATGCCGCCGCGCGGAAGCGCTGCTTGGCGAAGGTGCGTCCTGTTCGATCCTTTTGCTCGACCCCGACGGCGTGCACGCCAGAGTCGGCGGCGCACCGTCGTTGCCGCCGCAGTTCAGCGCGAAGATCGACGGCGTCGCGATCGGTCCGCGCGTCGGGTCCTGCGGTACCGCGATGTACGAGCGGCGTCTCGTCATCGCCGAAGACATCGAAACCGATCCGCTGTGGGCGGACTATCGGCACCTCGCGCTGCCGCACGGATTGCGCGCCTGCTGGTCCGTGCCGTTCGAGAACGACGCCGGCACGGTGCTCGGCGCGTTCGCGGTGTATTACCCCGTCTTGCGCCGGCCGAGCGCCGAAGAGGAGGCGATTCTGCGCGACATCGGCAGCAGCGTCGGCCTCGCGGTGCATCAGGACGTGATGGCGCAGCGCCTTGCGCATAGCGAAGAGCATCACCGGCTGGTGGTCGATCATCTGAGCGAAGGCATCGTCGTGCAATCGCGCGCGGGTGTCGTGCTCGCCTGCAATCCGAGCGCGCAGCGCATGCTGCGGACGAACTCGCAGATCATCGGCCGCAGCATCCGGAGCGTGATGACGCGCAGCTATCACGAGGACGGCACGCTCGTCAGCGAGCCCGACCGTCCGACCTCGCAGGTGCTGGCGACCGGCAAGCCGATCCTCGGCGTCACGATCGGCATCGAGCTCGTCGGCGGCGACGTCGTGTGGATTACCGAGAACGTCGTGCCGATCATCCGGCCGGGCGACAGCGAGCCCAGCTCGGTGCTGATCTCGTTCACCGACATCGGGCCCGTGCGCGAAGCCCAACAGCAGCTCAAGTTCCTCGCG
>NZ_NPIH01000264.1 GCF_012275575.1 Paraburkholderia sp. SG-MS1
CTATATCGACCGATATAGAACGGTCGCCATTCATGCATGAAGGACCGTCACCATGGCACGACCCCGCGGATTCGACGAGCACGCCGTGCTCGAAGCGGCCAGCGCAGCGTTCTGGAGCAAGGGCTACGAAGCGACCTCCACGCGCGATCTGGTCAGATCGACCGGCCTCACGCAACCGAGCCTCTACAACGCGTTCGGCGACAAGCGCGGTCTCTACGTGCGAGCGCTCGAACATTATCTGGAGCACATACTGCGCGAGCGGATCGAGCGGCTCGAGAAAACCGCGTCGCCGGCACGGAGCATTACGCTGTTCTTTCATGAAGTCATCGAGCGCGCGATTGCCGACCCCGACATGCGCGGCTGCATGCTGGTCAACTCGGCGCTCGAAATTTCATCGGACGACGAAGCATTTCGTGCCAGGGTCGCGGAGGAAATGGCGGATATTCGCGCGTTTTTCCACCGGGGCCTGGTCGCGGCACAGCAAAGCGGTGACATCACCGTCGCCGTGCCACTCGAAGACGCCGCCTCCCATCTGCTCGCCACGCTGATCGGCATTCGCGTGCTCGCGCGAGTCACGCCGCAATACGCGCTGCTATGCGGCTCGGTGTCGCCTGCGTTAGCGCTGCTCGGCTTGCCCGCGCTGCCGCCGCCGTCAGCGCCGCCCGCTTCATCGGCATAAGACGGCCACGTCCGAGCCGCGCGTCCGCACGGGCGCACTCCCTGATTTTCTCACCGACATCCGGCAGCGCCGCCATCGGCATGCGCACCGGTAAAGGAATCGTCATGTCCGCAGCACCGTCTTCTTTAAGCTCCGCACGACCCACCTCGCTCGATGCCCGCGCGCTTTACGCGACCTTCGCCGGACTGTGCGGCAGTCTCGTCGCCATTGGTCTCGCGCGTTTTGCGTATACGCCGCTGATTCCTTCGCTGATCCAGGCGCACTGGTTCACGTCGTCGCAGGCCGTGACGCTCGGCGCCGCGAATTTCGCCGGCTATCTGATCGGCGCGCTGATCGGCCGTCCCCTTGCGTCGGTGCTGTCGAACCGCAGCGCGTTGCGTCTGCTGATGGCGGTCGTGACGGCGGCGTTCTTCGCCTGCGCATACCCGCTGTCGATCAGCTGGTTCTTTGCATGGCGCCTGCTGTCGGGTATTTCGGGCGGCGCCATCATGGTGCTGGTGGCGACGTCGATTCTTCCGCACATCCCGCCGCCGCGCCGTGGCTTCGTCAGCGGGATGATCTTTCTCGGACTCGGTCTCGGCATCGCGGCATCCGGCACACTGATTCCTCAACTGCTGCGCTTCGGTTTGCAAACCACCTGGATCGGTCTCGGCGTGGTCGCGCTGGTCCTGACCACGGCGAGCTGGTTTGGCTGGCCGTCGACGAATCCGCCCGCTCCGGTGATACCCGCCGGCTCGCATCACGCCGGGAATACGCATAACCTGAAGCTGCGCCTGCTGTATGCGCAATACGCGGCGAACGCGCTCGGCCTCGTGCCCGCGATGGTGCTGCTCGTCGACTACGTCGCACGCGGCCTGGGACGCGGCGCAGCGATCGGCGCCGAATACTGGGTGCTGTATGGCCTCGCGGCGATTGCGGGTCCAGTCATCTGCGGCAACGTGGCCGACCGCATCGGCTTCGGCAACGCGTATCGGATCGCGCTGTTTCTGCAGTCCGCAGCGGTGGCGATGCTGGCGCTCTCGGGCAGCTCGCTGGCGGTGGCGACGGCGACCGTGATTCTCGGCGTCTTCACGCCGGGCATCGTGCCGCTCGCGCTTGGCCGCATCCACGAACTCGTGCCGCACGATCACACCGAACAGCGAGCCGCATGGAGCCGTGCGACTACGGCATTCGCGCTTTTCCAGGCGCTCGGCGGTTACGGATACTCGTTTCTGTTCTCCCATACGCATAACAACTATGCACTGATTTTCATCTGCGGCGCGGCGGCGCTCGCCATGGCGTTCGTCGCCGATATCGTGGTGACGCGAATCGGCACGCCGCGCAAGGTGACGGCGGTGACCGGATGAATACGATTAAAGCGATTCGGTTCTCCACGTTGGGCATGCCGCTTGCTCAACAGAAACACCGATGCTGTCTTCGCACGGTAGCCGCGAAGTTAGCGCGGTCGTCGTACGAAAGGCGGGTCCTTATCAACCAGCGGAGGTCATTAATATGTTGGGAACTATTCTTCTGATCGTGCTGATTCTGCTCCTCATCGGCGCGTTTCCGTCCTGGCCGCACAGCCGTTCGTGGGGCTATGGTCCTACCGGAGGACTCGGTGTCGTCCTGATCGTCGTGATCGTCCTGCTGGTTGCCGGCGTGATATAGCCAGATGCGAGCAAACGCGAGGAAAAGCGAACCGATTCGATCCACGGGGATGAGAGAACGCTCGTCGTAACGAAGTGAGAACGAACGCGGCCGCCGGATAGCGATATCCGGCGGCCTTGTCATGTCGATGGCCCGGAAAGTCTCACTGGTCGACACACCTTCGCTTGTTGTCATATGGGAATGGCAGATGGAAAAGTTACTCGCCTGCCTGGGTCCAACGATCCGGTCGTCTTGTTGAATTGCCCTACCGGTTCGCCGATCAGCTTGAGCCCTCGATGTTCTCACCGACTGCATAGCCATCGACCAGTTGCTCGAACAGTTCTGCATCGCCCATCTGACCGCCCTTGAGCATGATCTCCATGCCGTCGAGTTCCGCGCGGTCGGCATGAAGACGGCACATGGTCACGCCCGCCGATAAGGGCGCTCGATACGACAGTCCCCACGCGTCGAGCGCACGCACGGCGAAGCTCGACGTGTCACCGCCTGCTATGCCGATGCGTTGCAATCGCACCGCGTCGAGCACCTGCCGCAGCAGCGTGGCGCAAGCCTGCGTAAGTGACGGCAGCGCCGTGTCTGCTGCGTTCGTCACGCTTGCCGCGTTCATCGCACGGCGCGTCGTAAATGCAAGCACGTTGCGGCCATCTCGCAACGGCCCCGCGATCGCCGCCACGCGTTCCGCCAGATAGACGGATGCGGCATCGCCGGTCATGCGCTGCGGGTCCAGTTCCACGCGCAGATACGAATGCGCCGCGCCAATCTGCACTTCGGTCAACGGCGACAGACTGCCGGCCAGCACGAACACCGGGCCTCGCGCGCGGCTCAGCGGCGCAGCCGCATTCCCCGCCGACGAATCAGTGCGCTCCTCAAGCGCCCACGCATAAGCCTGCGCGACACTGCTCGCGCCGACTGCCAGCAGCGGCGCCATCGCCGCACGCCGCACGAGCACCCGGCCGATCGCTTGTAGATGCGCGTCATCGAGCACGTCGAACAGCAACGCGTCCGGCTTCGATTCGAGCCGGTGCCGCACTTCGGATTGCAGCGCGGCGTCGCCCGCCGCGTAGCATCGCCAATCGATCGATTGCACATGCTCGACGCCCTGGCGTTGCAGATGCACACGCAAGTCCGCCTCGTTCATCGGCGTAACCGGATGACGGCTCATCGTCGGATGACGGTCGATCCGATATACCGCCTGCCGATCATCGTCCGCCCCGGCTGCGGCGAACAGTTGACCGAACACGCAGTAGCGCCGCAAATTCGGCTGACCGCCGACCACCGCGACCAACTCGTTCGCACAATGCTCGCGCAACGTGCGAATCGCCACACCGATGCTGCCGGTGTGCGGCGCGCTATCGAAAGTCGAGCACACCTTGTAGTGCATCACCCGCACACGGAGCGCGGCGAACGCGGCACCGACCCGCGCGAGTTCATGCTGCTGCGCGAGTGGCTCCATGGTCCGCGCGGCGCCTGCGACGCCGAGCGCGTCGAGGTGTCCGAGCATCGCGAGACGCGCGGCATCCGGTGGCGCGAACAACAGCATCGTGCGCAAGCCGGCGCGCGCGAGATGCGCGAGCGTATCGGTCGCACCCGTGAAGTCGTCGCCGTAGAACGCGTACGCGGGACCCGCGTCACGCGATTCGCGTAAGCCTCGACGGCTAAGATCGTCCATGTCTTTCATGTCCCGAGTCGCGCTCAGGCGCGTTCGCCGAAAAACGCCAGCGCGCGCCGCAATTCCGGCATCCGCTCGGCGTACATGGGCAACGGCGTACCCGCCTGCACGGCCGCCCATGCCTGACGTACGCTCGTCACGCCCGCGGACGCACCGTCCGGATGCGCGAGAATGCCGCCGCCGGACATGAACAGCAGATCGGTGGAGCGCACCGCGTCGAAGGTCGCAGGCACGGTGCCGGCCCACTGCCCCGAAGAAAACGCGGGGAGCACAGTGTCAGCGCGATCGGACGCGAGCGGTGTCGCGCAATCGCGCGCCGATTCGATGACTTCCATATCGCTCTGCGCGAATTTGCCGGCGAGGCCGTGTACGTGCATATGATCGACTCCGGTCAAACGCCATAACGTTTGATACGCCTGGAACGAGATGCCGAGCGCCGGATCGCGCGACATCATCCCGTAGCCGTTGCGATGCGCGTGCAGTACGAGCGGCGTCTCGCGGCGCAGCGTCTGGATTGCGGAAAAGCCGCACCAGTTGATGCTCGCCATCACGCAGTTGCCGCCTTCCTGCTCGACCAGCTGCGCATGACGGCGCATCGCGTCGAGGTCGTCGGTGATATTGAACGCGACCATCACGGAACGGCCGCTGCGTTCGCGGTAACTGCGCACTTCGGACATGACCGTCCGCACGCGTTCGGCAAGCGGCGCATGCGTGGGATTCGCGCATACTTCGTCGTCCTTGATGAAATCGACGCCCGCTTCGCACAGCTCGCGCACCAGCGCCGCCGTTTGCGTCGCGCTAAGACCGACATTCGGTTTGATGATGGTGCCGATCAGCGGACGGTCCGTCACTTGCGTCAGCGTGCGCGTGCCCGCCACGCCATGACGCGGCAATTCGAAGCGAGCGCGATAGGAAGCCGGCAAGCGCAACGACAGCAACCGCATGCCCGTGACTTCGCCGAGATCGCACAGATTGCCCGCGACAGTGGCGGCCAGCGTGGGCAGATTCGCGCCAATGTTGGCGAGCGGAAACGAGAGCGTGACGCGCGCGCGCCGCCACGGCCCCGGCATGCCTTGCCGGATCAGCCATGCGCTCGGCAAACTGGGCTGCGCCACGGCTTCGAGTTCGGCGATACGCAGCACGCTCGCGCGGCTGCGTGCGCGCAGCGCATCGGTTTCATTGGCGACGCGCACGAACGTGCCGCTCGACTGCTCGCCGGCCATCACCTCGGCGACATGCGCGGGATCGAGTGGCGTCTCGATCAGATAGTCGGCTTCGAGCGTGTCGTCGTTGGCCGGTTGCGCCTGCTGCGTCGCGCTCATAGGGTGCCCAAATCGGGAAAGCGGCGCACCGGCTCGCGGCCGTCCCAATCGCGTGACGCCGCGTAGATCATGTCGAACAGCTTGCCCTTGGGCCCTGCGATTTCCGAAAGTTCGACCACGGTGCCCGGATGATTTTCCGTATCGAAATAGACGAAGCGCCCGTTGCTCCCCACCTCGCCGCTCATCGCCACCTTGAAGCCCTGCTCCTGAAGACGCGCGAGGTCCGCGTCGAACGAGGTGGTCCAGTAGGCGTTGTGCTGCAAACCGGTATGGCCGGCGGCCAGGAAGTCGCGATACATCGACGGCGTGTCGTTGCGCGTCTGGATCAATTCGACCTGCAGCGGCCCCGAGTTCGCCAGCGCGACCGAGTTGTGCACTTCATACGTTTGCCCGCGATACGTGTAGTTTTCGATCGGCACGCGTTCGTTGTAGAACCACGGCCCCACGCCGAGCACGCGGCTCCAGTAGTTCATCGCGGCTTCGATATCGCGCACCACATAGCCTGCCTGCCGGATTTCGCCAAAGAAACGACTCATGAAACTCTCCCGATGCTGCGGGTTTTGAAGGACGAGCGACGCCCCGACGCGGCAGGAATGCAGCGCCCGAAGGTCGAACCTGTAAAGAAAACTTAAAGGAAGCCGATCGAAATCCACGGAATTGCCGCGACCAGCAGCAGGCCGACAATCAGCGCGCCCATATACCCGACGATCGGACGAATGCCCGCATCGGGATTCACTTTGCTGATCGCGCATGCCGAGTAGTAGCCGACGCCGAACGGCGGCGAGAAGAGCCCGACACCCATCGACAGGATCACGACGATCGCGTAATGGACCTCATGCACGCCCGCGAGCCGCGCGATCGGAAACAGCAGCGGCCCGAACAGCACGATCGCGGGAATGCCTTCGAGCACGCTGCCGAGCATCACGAACACAGCGATCGACACTGCGAGAAAGCCATACGCGCCGCCGGGCATCGCGCCCATCCATTGCGCGAGGTCCTGCGAAAAACCGGATTGCGTGAGCGCCCAGGCCATCGCGGTCGCGCAGCCGATGATGAACAGGATCGCGCCCGACAGAGTCGCCGCATCCACCAGCATGCGGCCGAGCCGCCGCCATTCGAAGCGGCGATAGACCAGCAGCCCGATCAGCATCGAATACGCGATGCCGATGGTCGACACTTCGGTCGCCGTCGCCACGCCCTCGACCACCGCCATGCGAATCACGAACGGCAATGCCAGGGCCGGCACCGACACGATGAACAGCCGGCCGATCTGCCGCCGCGTGAAGCGTTGCGCGCCGCTCAGATCTTCCTTGCGATAACGCCACCACACCACGACGCACAAAATCAACGCGAGCACCGCGCCCGGCAACATGCCGGCGGTAAAGAGCGCGGAAATCGACAGCCCCGTGACCGAGCCGATCGTGATCAACACGATGCTCGGCGGAATGGTTTCGCTTTGCGCGCCGGTCGTGGCGAGCAGCGCGACCAGATCGCCTTCGGACGCGCCGCGTTTCTTCATCTCCGGGAACAGCACCGGCGCGATTGCGGCCATGTCCGCGACTTTCGAGCCGGAAATGCCGGACACCAGATACATCGCGCCGATCAGCACGAACGACAGCCCGCCATGCACGTGACCAACGAGGCTCGCGAGAAACTCGATCATTGCGCGCGCCATGCCGGTCATTTCGATCAGTAGCCCAAGGAAAACGAACAGCGGCACGGCGAGCAGCACAAGATGCGACATGCCCTCGTCCATGCGGCCGACCACCACTTCCAGCGGCGTGAAAGTGGAGAGGCCGAGATAGCCGAACGTCGCGAGCGCAAAAGAGAAGCCGATGGGCACGCCGGAAAAAATGCCGATCGCCACCACGCCGACGAAGAAGATCACGAGGTTGAGCTTGCCGAGCGTCTGGAACCACGGCCCGGCGAACACGGCCACCGCGCCGAGCAGCGCGGCGATCGCGAGCACGATGACGACGTCGCGCACGCGGCTCACCTGAGCGAGCCGGATCAGGCCGACCAGCAGCATCAGCGCGGCGCCGATCGGCAGCGCGAGCGCGCGCCACGCGTTGCTGATCTGCAGCGCAGGTGTGACGATCGCCGCCTCGCCCGCCGCATAGTCGTACGCAGGCGCGATCAACAGCGCAAGCAAGGCGATCGACGCGGCGATCGCGAGCGTATCGACAAAGGCGCGCCGTTGCGGCGACAACCGGCTCACGAGCGCCGTCATCCGCATATGTTCGCCGCGCCGTAACGCGAGCACCGCGCCGAGCATCGCGAGCCACAGGAACAGGATGCCGGCGAGTTCATCCGACCACACGAGCGGCTGATGCAGCACGTAACGCGACACCACGCCCGCCAGCATCACGACGATCTCCACCGCCAGCAGCGCCGCCGCGCACACTTCGACCAGCGCGATCAGGCCGCGGTCCAAAGTTCTTAGCCAGCGGCGCGGCGTGCTGGCCGCGTGCAACGGCACGGCCGCCGCCTCTGCCGGATTCAATGCGTGATTCGACATCCTGCGGTCTCCTCGCGGCGCATCGCCGCGCGTCTTCTGATGCTCACCGGACTGCTGCACGCTCAGGCCAGCTTGCCGACCGATTGTTCGAGCAGATCCCACGCCTCGTTGCCGAACTTGCTCTTCCACGCACCATAGAAGCCCGCCTGACGCAGCGCGACGCGGAACGTGTCCGGCGCGGGCCGGTTGATCGTGAGCCCCTTGCTTTGCAGATCGGCGACGGCTGCATCGTTGAGCTTGCGGACATCTTCGCGCTGCTTGAGCGCCGACTGATTGAACGCGTCGCTGGTAATGCCCTGCAGGTCTTTCGGCAGACGCTGCCACGCACGCGGGTTCAGCACGAACCAGTAGCCGTCCCACATGTGATTGGTCAGCGAACAGTACTTCTGCACTTCGTAGAGCTTCGCGACCTGCACGATCGGCAGCGGGTTTTCTTGCGCATCGACGATATGCGTTTGCAGCGACGAATAGACTTCGCTGAATTGCAGGCTGGTCGGCGCGGCGCCGAGACCTTTGAACATGTCGATGCTGAGCGGGCTCACCGGCACGCGAATCTTCAGACCGCGCATGTTCTGCGCGCTCGTGATCGCACCGTTGCTGGTGGTGGTCTGACGAAAACCGTTGTCCCACATCTTTTCGAACGATTCGAGCCCGGCCTTCTGCATGGCCGCGCGCACATAGGCGCCGAGCTTGCCGTCCATCGCGCCCCACACCTGGTTGTAATCGCTGAACGCGAAGCCAACCGCATTGATGGCCACCGACGGCGCGAGCGTCGACACCACGAGGGCCGACGGCGTGAACATTTCGATGCCGCCGCTGCGCACCTGCGCGAGCATGTCGGTGTCGCCGCCCAACTGGTTGTTGGGGAAGATCCGGATCTCCATGCGCCCCTTCGACGCCTCGCGAATCTGGTTGGCCGCCTCCTGCGAACGCACATTCAACGGATGCGTGAGCGGCAGGTTGTTGCCGTACTTGAACACGAACTCCGGGCCGGATGCCGCGCGCACGATCGCCGGAAAGCCCAGCGTACTGGCCACCGGCACGGCGGCCGCGGCACGCAGTAACGTGCGTCTCGCGAGGTTGGTCATTTGAGCGTCTCCTTGCTTATAATTGATGTGACTGTCGAATCCATCAAAATCCATCATCGTTCGATTCAACGCGTTGATTTTCCTGTCATCATTGTTGAGTCGTCGTGCGATAGCTGCAAGACTAGGCGTGCACGGCACCTGCGTCAAACCGCGGGCTTGATGTTTTTTGATGGATTTCCAATCTGTGAAGGACTGCCATGTCCGAACCGCTTCACTTCACCGCCGCCGCGCGCGCACGCATTCCGGACATAGCGCGCGTTGCCGGCGTGTCGACCGCCACGGTGGATCGCGTGCTCAACGCGCGCGAAGGCGTGCGCGCCGTCACCGCGCAACGCGTGCTGCAAGCGGCCGCGCAACTGGGCTATCTGCTCACGCCCGCCGCGCCTGCGGCGAGCGCTTCGAAGCCGATGCGCATCGCGTTTCTGCTGCCGGCCGGCACCAATCGTTACCTGCACATGCTCGGCGACTACATCGACTTCGCGCACGATCAGTGGAGTGCGCTGGACATGAAGTGCCGTGTCCATTACGTCGAGAGTTTCAACCCGAAAGAACTGGCCGACCGTCTGTTGCAATACGGACAGCGTGCGGACGGCGTCGTGTTCATGGCGCTCGAGCATCCGGTAGTGCGCGATGCCGTCAATGCGCTGGCCGACCAGGGCGTACCGGCCATCACGCTGATTTCGGATCTGTCGAATGCGCGGCGGCTGGCTTACGTGGGTATCGACAATCGTTCGGCCGGGCGCACGGCGGCCTTGTTGTTGGGGCGCTTCATGGGACCGCGGCCCAGCGGCAAGATCGCGATGCTCGCGGGCAGTCTGAACTATCGCGGTCACGAGGAGCGCGAGATCGGCTTCCTACATCTGATCGAATCGACGTTTCCGCAAGTGCGCGTGATCGGACTGCGCGAGGGTCACGACGACAGCGAGCGCAACTATAGGCAGACCCGCAAACTCCTGGAGCAGCATCCCGACCTCGCGGGCATTTATAACAGCGGCGGCGGATCGGACGGCGTCGCTCGCGCGATTGTCGAGGCGCGCTCGGAGCAGAAGATCCTGTTCGTGGGACATGGCTTGACGCCGGACACGCGCGCGTTGCTGATCGACGGGACGATGGATGCATTGATTACCCAAACGCCGCAAGCGATGGTGGGCAACTGTCTGCGGATTTTCCGCAACGTGCGCGAGAAACGCGACGCCATGAGCGATGTGAAACCTGTGCAGTTCAGCATCGTGCTGCGGGAAAATTTGCCTTGAATAAAGGCTATTTTGCGCGCGGCACGTGGCCGCCCATAGTGCCGCAGCGACCCTTCGAGCCTGCGTCCAGCGCACGTTATGCGCGGCTGCCACCAGTGCGATCCGGGTCAGGCACGGCGGATGCTCGATCACTTTCGTACTCGCACTTCACCACGAAAGGAGATCACATCATGCCTTATCTACTCGGTTGGCTGCTTGGCGTCCCGTTGATCGTACTGGTCATCCTGTACCTGATCTTTCATTGACCGTTTGCAACAAGAAAGGCGGCGCCCGGGACCGGGCGCCGCCTTTCGCGTCGGTGCAGCGCACGCGCATTGACGCATCGGCAAAATCAGCGCACTGCCGCCATCAATGCGCCCATGCCGACCAGCAGACTGCCCATCATCCGGTTCAGAACGCGCAGTCGTTTCGGCCGTTGCAAGACGGTGCGCAAGCGATGCGAAAAGATGGCCGTCGACGCGACGCCCAACGCAAACACCACTGCAAACGTAGCGGCCAGTAACAGGTATTGCTGATTCGCAGACCAATGCGCTTCGTTCGAAGGCGTGCTAATGAACTGCGGAAAAAACGACGGAAAGAACAGCAAGGTTTTTGGATTGAGTCCCGAGGTGGCGAAGCCACGCCAGAACAGGCTGCGCTGCTGCGACCTGTCGGTGGGAACCGCGAGACTGCCGCTGCGCCACTGCCTGCAGCCGAGATAGATCAGATAGATTGCGCCGGCCCAACGCAGCGCGATCAACGCGCGCTCGTCGATCAGCAACAGCGAGTTCAGACACAGCGCGGTGAACGCCAGTTGCAGAAGCACAGCGCATGTGCCGCCCCAGACGCATGGCAACGCGGCGCGCCAGCCGCCACCAAGCGCCTGGCTCATCGTCAGTACATTGACCGGACCGGGGGAATAGACGAGAAGTAGAGCAGCAAGAAGAAACGAAACGTACAGCTGGATCGACATCGGCGGGCAGGTGGGCAAGGAGGCAAGGGTTGTTGCATTGCCCATGCATGACGTCTCAAGGGACGGCGTCGCAGCCGCGGCAATACGGACGATCATGCTGACAAGCATCGGTCAGGAACATGCGTCCATGCCCGGCGAGCGCGCTTTCCAGCGCGGGTGGCGCCGGAATTCGCCCGCGTGCCGCCTTCCTGTGAAAGCGGCGCGACACCAGATGGCAGCTTGTGGCCGCGCAAGACCGCGAGGCGTGAGGCCCGCGGCCCGGACGGTTGTCCCGGACATGAATGCATGGGGAAAATATACCCGGACGCAGGCTGGATAGGCTTCTTAAAGATCTAGTCTGGCCGACGTCATAGGGGACAACCTTCCAGTAAAATCAACTTATACAAAACAACCTTCCCACCCTCTTATGACCACCCGAAATCGCCCGCTCGACAACCAGGATCGCAAGATCATGCGCGAACTGCAGAAGAACGCCCGGCTGAGCAATGCCGAGTTGGCCGAACTGGTCGGCATGTCGACCACCGCGTGCTGGAATCGCACGCGTCAATTGGAAACCGAGGGGTATATCCGCGGCTATGTCGCGTTGCTCGACCAGCAGAAGCTCGGTTTCGCCGACGTGGTGCTGCTCGAAGTCACGCTCGACCGGCACGACGACGACGCGCTCGCCCGCTTCGGCGCCGAACTCGCGACCCTGTCCGAAGTACTCGAAGCGTATCTGGTGTCGGGCGACTACGACTATCTGGTGAAGGTGGCGGTCGACGGCACCGCGGGTTACGAACGGTTCCTGCGCGAGAAGCTCTACAAGATTGCCGGGATTCGCCACAGCCGGTCGATGTTCGCGCTGCGATGCATGAAGAGCATTCCGTCCATTGCGATCTAGCAGGTCGTCGCGATCAGCGCACTGTTGCAGCGGACCGTCGTGGCATGACCGGGCCGCCGCTCATCCCTGGTGTTACTGCACAGCGCGCGACGCGGCGATGATCGCATCGGCCACCGCCTTGGGCTGGCTCACCATCGCAACGTGACTCGCGTTGACGCGCGTCACTGTCGCGTCGATGTTTTTAGCCATCGTCTGCTGGAGCTTCGGATCGATCATCCGGTCCCGACCGGTCACCACGAAGTGCGACGGCTTGTCATGCCACGCCGCTTTTGTCACCTTCTCGTCGAGGCAGCCGGAGGCCCACGGCCCTTGCGTCGCCGCGATCAAACGTCTCTCGCGCAGCGGCACGTCCTGAGCGAAATCCTCGAGCACCGCTTTCGTCGAGAGCGTCAGGTAGCCCGCGTCGTCCTTGCGCAGCTCGCTCGCCCAGACCGGTGCCGGTGCGCCCTTCGTCATGTCCGCGATGGACTGGCCGCTGTCGGGCGCAAACGCCGCCACGTAGACGAGACTCTTGACCTTGTCGTCGTTGCCCGCTTCGCTGACCACAACGCCGCCCCACGAATGGCCGACCAGAATCACCGGGCCCTTCTGCTGATCGATCACACGTTTGGTCGCCGACACGTCATCGGCCAGCGAACTCAGCGGGTTCTGGACCGCCACTACGTGAAGCCCGCGCGCTTCGAGCAGCGGAATCACTTTGTCCCAGCTGGAACCGTCGGCGAACGCGCCATGCACGAGCACGACGTTCTTGCCCTTCAGGTCCTGCGGGGGAGCGGCATGCGCGGCCTGCAACGCGAATAGTCCGCCGAGCAGCAATGCCGATCCGAGGCACTTCTTGAAAAACGTGGTCATTGTGTATGTCTCGATAGATAGGTATGCAGATGGAACGACCGTCCGCGCGACAGCACGCGGACGGTCATGGGGTTGCGTCGATCAAGAATGCGCGTAGATCGGGCCGAGGCCGATGACTTCCGACTCGGTCGCATGGGCATGGCTCATCGGTGTATGGCTCTTGGGGGCGCGCGATCCCGAAGCCGCGCTGGTCTGCGCGACGCCGCCGTAGGTTGCCGCAACCGAACCGTTATCGGCCTGCACGTGTGCCAACGCGGCCTCGATGTTCTGCGGGTACTGCGTGTTGTCGCTGGACGGGTTGTAGCCGGCCTTCTGAAGCTGGACCAACTCCGCGCGCACTTCAGCGCGGGTCAGCGGTTGTTGCTGCGATTGTGCGAACGATGCGGCGGGGACGGCGACCAACGCGGCGACGATGAGGGATTGAACGAGTTTCATGAGTTTTCTCCAGATATCAAAGGCAATCAAAGGTTGGGGTGGAACGCGACGCCCTTGCTGCATGCAAACCGTCATGTCCCGCCTGATTCAAACGCACTGTCGTGAATCAACCTTGCGTGTAGGTATTAAAACGCCCCGACGTATCTGGAATGTTTTCGTTGAGCCGCTTAATGCAAGCTTGTTTGTCTGTGGACGGTTTGGATACATTGCGATACAAAAAAGCCGCTCCGGGGATGCGGAGCGGCTCGTCTGTCGCCGGCGTGCGCCGACGTGTCATGCAAGGCGGGTCACGTCGAGGATCGCATCGGCAAAGGCCTTGGGCGCCTCCTGCGGCAGGTTGTGTCCGATGCCGCCCGTGATGTTCCGGGGTTGGTACTTGCCCGTGAACTTCTTCGCGTAGGCCCAGCGCCACGCACGCCAGCCCTTCGACCAGAAACATCCATTGCCAGCCGGCGAGACCCCACACGCCGGAGAGCGTCGTCATCAGCCATGCCGACGTCGGGCCGCCGACGATGCCACCCAGCGGCCCGGCCACGAACACGAGCGCAATCGCCCGCGCCATGCGCGCCGGTCCGTACCAGCACGACAGGTAATAGATCATGCCCGGCGCAAAGCCGGCTTCGAATAAGCCGAGCAGAAAGCGCATTGGGTAAAAGGCCGCGACGTTCTGAACGAACAGCATGCAGGCCGATGTGATGCCCCATAGCACGAGAATCCGGCTGAACGTCAGACGCGCGCCGACCTTCGGCAGCATCAGATTGCTGGGGATAGCCTTCGATACGAAAGCTCGCGCTCGCGGCTTTGCGTCTCTGCGACCAGCAGAGAGAACAACTCGACAAGCTGGTTACGCTCGCAGCGTCCGTATGCCGGAGTCCCGCGGTAACGAACGAAGAAAGGGCGCAACAGAGGACGTTACTGCAACTGCTGGTTGATACGGGCGAGGTGTATCAGCGGAGCAACGAGTGCGATAGTCAACTGTTCCAGATCATCGCGCTAGACGCCAAGGGCGTGGCGCACAGCCGCATCACGGCCCGTGATGCGGCCAACCTGCTGTCCGATGCTGTGCGAAGCGCTTCAGATAGCGATGTCGGCGTCGTGCCGCGCCGACCGGCCCGCACGAAAGCAGGTTTAAAGTCCGCCACCGCGCCGCACTGACCAAAGGCGACGCCGGCCGCACTGCTGGAAGGAGGCGCGAATTTCGTCGCGCTTTTTTCATTGTGTCGCCGTAGAAATATGCATAAGAAATCAGCCGACACCGGACGTGTGTAAAGAATCGTCACGTCACCCCCATCTCGACTTGTTCTGGTTGACGGTGCCGTCGTGCCAGATGCGCCACACGGTATGGACATTATCGAGGTCACGTATACCCGACGCGCGTGACAAGCCCTATCACAAAATCGACAGGAATTTTCTACGGTAGAACAGGAGAATCCCTACTGCGCATTCCTGTCCCGACAGTTAGTCTGATTCTTACGAGGGATTGCAAATACGGCGTATTTCCTCGTTTCGCTTCCAGCTGGTCCACGCGTTGGAATGGCGATGTACGACGCTAACGGCAATCCCATTCGCGTTGGTTGGAAAGATTTGACGTTTATCTTTACGCCGCAGGATACCCGCAGTACTGCGACAGTATCTGTCCGATCCGACTCTATGAACATGGCCGCGCCGGATTGTACTGCCACCATGTCGAATGGTGTACCGGCCAAATGCACTATCTCTCTGCCGGGCTCCGGCGGAAATTTTTACGCAATGATAAAAGCGTCCACTGCCGTGAATACGTTTGTGCTATTCGAAGCTACTAATTGGCAGACGCCGGATGTAGTGACTAACGCCTACCGCTAAAACAGTGTGCACTTCTGAACAGGAGGTGCATTCATCAAAACAACAGATAGGCAGGAAGATCCGTCATGCACGACAACGAAACGGACATATGCAAGCTTGTTGCGATTGCTGACAGCCACTTTTCTTTGCGGCGCATGAGCGATGCGGCTGCGTATTATCTGAGGGTTTTGGATGCGACTCCGTGCAACGTGCATGCATTGCATCGCATGGGCCTCACGTGTGTTCATCTGGACGATCTGGACGGGGCGCGCGGATACATCCAGCGGGCGCTGTGTGCCGCCCCCTACCACGCTGACTTGTGGGAGCACGCGGGTCTGCTTGCTGCGAGCAACGGGCAGTATGAGTCCGCTGAAGCCTCCTATCGGCGAGCAATCCGTCTGGCGGGAGATACCGCCAGCCTGCACAGGAACCTGGCAGACTGCCTGCGACAGTCGGGCCGTCTTGACGAAGCAATCGTGCACTACGAGAAATCCCTTGAAATCGAGCCTGAACTACATCACGCCGTTCGTGCACTTGCGAAGATCAACACAGAAACCGGCAATGTCGATAAGGCTGCGAACTATTGGATGCGCGCGTGGACACTCAAGCCAGCGGCATCAAAAAATGACCTTGACAGTATGGTCGCAATCATAAATGCCAAACACCTCGCGACGCTCGACAAAACTATCCGTGAGATTAAAGACCGCTTTACAGTCGATCCCCTCGCACTAAAGGCAGTCGCATATGTCCTGAATTGCAGCTATCGTTATGAGGAAGCGCTCGCAGCGGCCCGGCAAGGACTCGCGCTTGCCCCACACGACGCGACGCTCTGTCACAGCGCAGCATGGGCACTCAGGCATCTTGGGAGGACTGCAGAGTGTCGTCAGTACAGTGAGAAGGCCGCGTTGGCGTTGGCAGACAATCCGTCGGTGCAATACGATTTTTCGGACGTGCTACTCTGCCTGGGTGAATTTGAAGAAGGCTGGAGGCGACACAGGTCGTTCTACGAGATTCCAAAAAATCGAGCGGTAATGGCGTGGCCTGATTTCCCCGAGTGGAATGGTGAGCCAGTCGCTGGTTGCAAGTTCTTGCTCATCGGTGAACAGGGACTCGGCGATCAGATACAGTTCCTGCGGTTTGCGGAGTGGCTACACCGGCAAGGCGCGAGCGTTGACGTTTTGGTGGACAGGCCGATTGCAGTTCTCGCGTCATCTATGACCGCCGTCAGCAAAGTCTTCATTGAAATGCCGCCCGGTCCGTACGACTACTGGTGCCACATGTTCAGTGTGGCTGAGCATTTAAAGCTTGATCTGCCAATGCTTCCCGTTGCGATGCCGTACCTCGCTGCCGAGTCGGAGAAGGTACGCCACTGGCGTGCTGTCATAGAAGCGACTTCGCCGGCGCGCGACCCTGCGAGGCACAGCCGGATAGGTATCGTATATGCGGGTAGTCCGACCCTGCGTCTTGATCGGTTCCGCTCCATCCAGCTCAACACCTTGGAAACGTTATTTGCGGTACCAAATATAACGTGGTATTCGGTTCAGAAAGGTAACAGAGAACGAGAAATCGATGCACTGGCGAAGCACTTGGACATACACCCGCTGGGGCCTGCCATCCAAGACTTTGCCGATACCCTGGCAATACTTCATTCACTTGATCTGTTAGTCACCGTCGATACATCAGTCGCGCATCTGGCTGGGGCAGCGGGCTTGCCCGTATGGGTGCTTGTGCCCGCGTACTCAGAGTGGCGATGGCTGGTCGGGCGCACGGACAGTCCCTGGTATCCGTCCATGCGGCTATTCCGTCAGCGCGAGCTGGGTAACTGGAGTCCGGTCATCGAAGAAGTGCGAGAAGCATTACAGGAATGGTGCGGTGTCCAGGAAGCAGACACTGTCACCATTTTCTAGCCTCGGAAGACAGCGATAAATCCCACTCACCGCCGCTTCCTTTTGCGCCCGGTCAACGCGGGCGTCTTTTCATGCCTTGCGCCGACCGCGTTCGCTTGCGGCCGGCAAATGGTCGACTAATCAGAGCCTGAAATCCGCTGCACGTCGCGCCACTTCGGATGGTTTGAAGTCGAACCGCTCGCGCAGGCTTTAAGCGTTTCCCCGGTGAGGTCTTCGGAGATCAACACCGGCATTGGAATGCCGAAGACCCTGGCGAGCGGCTCTGCTATGTCGGCGTGCAACTGACGATTCCGTTCTTCGAAGGCTTCAGCCACACGTATCAGGTCCGCCAGACGCAGGCTCAGATGGAGAAGCAGCAGGATGCTCTGGACGGCACGCGCCAGCAGGTTGGGCTTGAAGTCTGGAACAGTTACCAGGCCGTTCAGACCTCAACCGGTACAGCCAAGGAAAGCGCCGCTCTGCTGGATATCGCACAGCGATCGTTCGCCGCTGCCCAGTATCGCTATCTGGCGGGCGTCGGAAACATTCTCGAACTGCTCAACGCGCAGAGATGGCGCTGGCGAATGCGCAGCAGCAGCGCGTAGAGGCGCTCGCTGACTGGCGCTCCGTTCGTCTACGGCTCGCGGGTAGTCTTGGAAGACCTGGCATCAGCGACATTGCCGATGATCCAATCCCGGCGAGAACGCGCCCACGAGCACAGGCTCATTACGTGTCCTCGATCTCGTTCACGGCGGCGGAAAACACATAGCCTTCGCTGCGCAGCGTCTTGATGTAACGCGGCTCGCGAGCAACGTCCCTTAAACGTTGACGCAGGCGGCTCACCATCAGATCGATCGAACGGTCGAACTGATCGGCCTGGCGGCCCTGAGTCAGATTGAGCAGCTGATCGCGCGTCAGCACCCGCTGCGGATGATCGAGGAACACGCGTAGCAGCCGATATTCAGCGCCGCTCAACGCGACCATCGTACCTTCCGCATCGAGCAGATGACGCGCGGTCGTATCAAGCCGCCAGTCCCCAAACGCCAGCATTTGCACCGACTCCGTCACTTGCATGCCGGGCGGCAGCATCCGCGCGCGGCGCAGTACGGAGCGAATCCGCGCGAGCAACTCACGCGCGGCAAACGGCTTGGTCAGGTAGTCGTCAGCGCCCATTTCCAGACCGACGATCCGGTCCGCTTCTTCGTTGCGCGCCGTGAGCATCAGCACGGGCACGGTGCGGAATTTGCCGGCGCGCAGTTCACGGCACAGCACCAGCCCGTCTTCGTCCGGCAGCATAAGGTCGAGCACGATCAGATCGGGCGCGCCCTGTTCCAGCGCGGCGCGCATCTGGCGTCCGTTGGCCGCGAGCGACACGCGCATGCCGTTTTTCTCGAGGTAGCCGGCGAGCAGCTCGCGGATGCCGCGGTCGTCGTCGACGATCAATACGTGGTCGGTCGTTTGCATTTCTCGGGTCTCGTACAGGAATGGTTGCTGGCGCTTTCAACTGCACCCGGCTCATAGGAGGAAGCGAACCACGCAACGGCTCACCCTGTTCCTGGCGATGCCCGGCTTTATAGCCTGCCTCGTACGGCGAATTGTGTCGCAGTGTATCCCGAGCTTCGCCAGACACAAAACATTGCAGGCGCACGATATTACCGACATAAGCCAGATACGTGCGGACGTTCCAATACGGCCATACCAGCTCACGGAGTGTCCACCATGCACAGCCTCTTCGAAACACCGCTCGCCTTGCTGGCCGGGCTGCTGACCATCGCGTCGCCCTGCATTCTGCCGGTGATGCCGATTCTGCTCGGCACCTCGGTCGAACGGCCGAGCCGCGTACGTCCGCTCTTCATTATCGCCGGCTTCATTCTGACCTTCGCGTCCTTTGCGATGCTGCTGGGCGCGGTGTCCAGCACGGTGCATATCGCCCAACAAGCACTGCGCAATACCGGCATCGCGTTGCTCGCGCTGTCGGGTCTGCTGCGTCTGTGGCCGCGCCCTTACGACTGGCTCGTCGCGCAATTGCAGGCGCCGCTCGCGCGCATTGGCGCGGCGGTTGCGCCGGGCGGGCAGCCCGGTAGCGGCAACGCCGGTGGCTTCGTGCTCGGCATGTCGCTGGGCGCCGTCTGGACCCCGTGCGCGGGGCCCGTGCTGGCTTCGATTCTGGTCCTGGTGGTCAAGGCGCAGGACCTCGGATGGTCGGCGCTGCTGCTCACCTCGTATGCGATCGGCGCCGCCATCCCGATGCTCGCGATCATCTACGGCGGCCATTACGTGACGCAACGCATGCGCGTAGTGGCGCGCCATGCCCAACTGCTGCAACAGATATTCGGCGTACTGGTGATGCTGACGGCTCTCGCCATCTATCTGCAATACGACGTTCTGGTCTACGCCCGGATCGCCGCGATTTTCCCTTCTCTCAAAGGACTTTGACATGCTCTCCCAACTCAAGACTCTCGCTATCGCCGCGACTTTCGCCGCTACGGCCGCCACCGGCACCGTCGCCCTCGCCGCGCCGTTGCAGAGCGGGCCGCCCGCACCGGAATTCACCGGCATCAACCAATGGCTCAACAGCGAGCCGCTCACGCTTCGGCAATTGAAGGGCAAGGTGGTGCTGGTCGATTTCTGGACTTACACCTGTATCAACTGCATCAACACGCTGCCGTACGTGAAAAGCTGGAACCAGAAATACAAGGACCAAGGATTGACGGTGATTGGCGTACACACGCCCGAATACCCGTTCGAACGCAACACCGATAACGTCAAGACCGCGATCAAGCGCTTCGGCATCACCTATCCGGTCGCGCAGGACAACCAGTATGCGACGTGGAGCGCTTATAACAACCAGTACTGGCCCGCGTTTTATCTGCTCAACAAGAAGGGGCAGGTCGTATACACGCACTTCGGCGAAGGCGATTACGCGCAGACGGAAGCGGCGATTCAGGTGTTACTCGCGCAAAAGGATTGATGCGGTACTTTTTCCGATGAAATGCCTGTACGGGCCGCGGCAATGCGAGACATTGCCGCGGCCTTCGTTCTGTATGACGAAAGATGTGAAAGCGGCCGTACGTGTACACGCATTCGGCCTCTGCAAATGATCGATAGATGCCCGCCATAGTTTTGTATCGCAACGTATATGTCGCTCGGCTTGATACACAGCATTGCAATACTCCGGTCTCCCGACACAAGCCAGATACCTCCGCCGGTTCTAATACATCAACGACGGAACACTGATGAAGATCTTGCCGCAGACCTCGACCCGAGAGCGGCGCTTCGCAGATCAACCGACGGATTCTCTTCACTAATCCAGCTTCAGGAGAACGACATGAAAGTATCGATGATCGCTTTGGCCTTCGCCGCATTCGCCACGACGGCTAGCGCTTACGCAGTCCCTTCGGCCGACGCCAACGCAGTCAGCAACGACGCCCAGCAAACACAGCAGTGGACACCCGGCCAGGCCAACACAACGGGCAAGACCCGCAAGCAAGTTCGTCAGGAACTGGTGCGCGCCCAACACGACGGTCAGCTTGCCGCGCTCAACAAGTTCTATCAGGGAAGCTGATCCCTGCGCGAGCTCATCGCGCTGCCGCTCGGCTATGGCCGTGTGGGCCCGGATGTTCGGCGCGATTCGCGAGGCACCTTCTCTTTCAAACTTATCGTTTCGAGGTTCCATCATGATCAAGCATCTCGTCGTCGCCGCACTTCTTTCCGCGAGCGCCGCCGTCGTATCGCCCGCTTTCGCCAGCAGCGGTTTCGGCCCCGCGCCGCATGACGAGCCGCTCGCGGGCGCACCGGCATCGCAACGCGCTCAGCGTGCCCAGACGGCTCGCACCGAGCAGGTCATCGCCAACGCCGACACGTCAACGCGGTCTTACGGCGGTGTGCGCGATACGGCTTCCGAATCGGGAGCACGAGGCGCACTGAACGCATCGCTTTCCACCTACTCGCATCATTAAACCCCTCACGCAAAGGATATCGATCATGACCCGCATCGAAAAAGTGCTTTACACCGCCAACACCCACACCACCGGCGGCCGCGACGGCGCGTCGCGCAGCAACGATGGTCGGCTGGACGTCAAGCTCTCCCCTCCGGGCAGTTCCGCCGCCGGCACGAATCCGGAACAGATGCTGGCCGCCGGCTGGTCGGCGTGCTTCATCGGCGCAATGGGACTCGCCGCGAAACAGTTGAAAGTCGCGCTACCCGCCGCTACCGCCGTCGACGCAGAAGTCGATCTGGGCATGAACGGCGATGCTTACCTCCTGCAGGCCCGCCTGAACGTCAGCGTGCCGGGTATCGACCGCGAAGTCGCGCAGGAACTGGCGAACAGGGCTCATCAAACGTGTCCGTATTCGAAAGCGACGCGCGGCAATATCGACGTCGTCATTACCGTTGTCTAAACCGCGCTGCCTCGCGCTATTGCCCGACGCCGACTGAATGGTCACGCACCCGGCGCGATAGCGCTTGATCTTCGCAAGCCAGGCCGGCGCATTCCGATAAGGTGCGCCGGCTTTTTTCGCTGAGCTGTCGTCATCACCGCCAATTGAGCGAGTGCGTGTCGATGCGGATGACGGGTAGCTTTATCTTCCCGACCGGATTCGGCCGACGTCATGCACACGATCGTTGTCGCGCCCCGAAAAGCCAGCTATACGACATCAAGCAAGGAAACAACGTCGATGACTGGAGCAGACTTAGCCAGCATGCTTCCAGGCATGCTGCCGCGATTGTGGGCGTTTGCGTTGCGCCTCTCAGGCGATCGGCACGACGCGGAAGACCTCGTGCAGCGCGCCTGCATGCGGGCACTGGAACGCGCGCACCAGTTGCGACCGGGCACCGCGCCGCTTAGCTGGATGTTCTCGATCGTGCAGTCCACATGGATCAACGAACAGCGCGCGCGCAACGTGCGCAGCCGCGGCAGTGTCGATTGTGACCGCGAGTTTCTAGAGACGGTCGCCGACCCGTTGGCCGCCATGCCGGAACAGCATGCGATGGACCAGCAGATCGTCAGCGCCGTGCAAGCGTTGCCCGAAGCACAACGTGCGGTCATGCTGCTGGTCGGTGTCGAAGGACTGAGTTACAACGAAGCAGCCGACGCGCTCGGCGTGCCGATCGGTACGATCATGAGCCGGCTCTCACGGGCCCGCCGGGCCATCGGCGCCCTGTTAAAAGGCTAGATTGGGAACTGTCCGGCAACGACCGTGCTCCACGCCATCGTGACATTGCCGCCGGCTTGGGCCACACTTCGTGTTTCCACCGCTTCAGGAGAAATCGCAGATGGACGCCGCACAGCGACGCACGGAAACGGGCCTGCGCACCGATCCCGGCTTTTTCAATCTACTGTCGAAGAGCTACTCGCGCCTGCTCGGCAAGCCGCTTGTCCCCGAGCACGTGCCTGTCGAAGACGCGCCACGCTGGCTTTACGGGAGTGCGCCGTTTGGCCTGCTCGCGCACAACACCATGGCGGACCCGGTGTTCGTGTACGGCAACATGACGGCGCAAAAACTGTTCGAATACGATTGGGACGAACTGACCAGGTTGCCTTCCCGTTTGTCGGCGCAAGCGCCCGATCGCGACGAACGCCGGGCCTTCCTGGAGCAGGTGGAACACGATGGTTTTGTCTGCGCGTATCGCGGCATGCGTGTGACGAAGTCGGGCAAGCGCTTCTGGATCGATAACGTCGTGGTCTGGCAATTGCACGATGACGCCGGCGTTTACTGCGGCCAGGCGGCGCTCATTCCGTCGACATCCGGCGTCTGAGATCGCTTCATAGCCGACACGAACAGAAGCGCGATGATCGAAGGTATCGATCATCGCGCTTCTGCTGCCGCCAACCTCATGTAGCCGTGTGCGCCCCTGCAATCAAACGCAACGTCACGGCGCGAAACGCGTAAAAACGTAATCGCGGCCTTTCACGCGTGCTTCGTGACACGCAAAACACGTTTGATGCTGCGCCAGATCGGCGGGCTGGCCGTTAATGAAGCGCCCATAACCCCAACCCCCCGTCGATGCATATCGGCGTGAGTCTTTCACCATCACCTGCACCGTCGTCGCCTGGCCCGGAATAGTCGCCGTTTCGAATTCGGGGGACTGTTTCCGCTTATAAGCAAGCTTGACCAGAATAGCCCCGTCCGGAAACGGCAGCGTCGAGTTCTCGATCGCCTTCACGGCCGCGGGATTGCCGAGGACAACGCGAAGTTCGTCGAGAGGCGCGGCTTCTTCGGCAGGCGCGATCATTTCCCACTTCCGGTAGCCTTCGGGCATCGTCACGCCATAAATCGGCGAGCGTGCCGCATGAGCATCCTGCGCCATGACCTGGCTGGGTAATGCGTAAAGCAGCAGTGCCATTTGCGCTAACGCGCATGCTGTCCGGATCGTTCGCATCCAGGTTCCTCGAGATCAGTGGACGATGTGAAAACTTTCTTGCGTCAGGACGAGGGTCTAGAGACGCACGACGTCGATGATCGCGTCGGCAAAAGCCTTCGGCGCCTCTTGCGGCAGGTTATGCCCGATGCCGCCCGTGATGTTCCGGTGCTGATACTTGCCCGTGAACTTCTTCGCGTAGGCCGCCGGGTCCGGATGCGCCGCGCCGTTCGCGTCGCCTTCGAGCGTGATGGTCGGCACCGAAATGGGCGGCGCCATCGCCAGACGCCTTTCCAGTTCGTCGTATTGCGGCTCGCCCTTGACCAGCCCCAGACGCCAGCGGTAGTTGTGAATCACCACTGCGACATGGTCCGGATTCTTGAACGACTCTGCCGAACGTTCGAACGTTGCATCGTCGAAATTCCATTTCGGCGACGCCGTATGCCAGATCAGCTTGTTGAAGTCGTGACGGTTCGCGTCGTAACCGGCCTGGCCGCGCTCGGTGGCGAAATAGAACTGATACCACCACGTCAGCTCCGCTTTCGGCGGCAGCGGCGCACGGTTGGCCTCCTGACTGCCGATCAGATAGCCGCTCACCGACACCATCGCCTTGCAGCGTTCCGGCCACAGCGCCGCCATGATGTTCACCGTGCGCGCGCCCCAGTCGAATCCGCCGAGCACTGCCTTGTCGATTTTCAACGCGTCCATCAGCGCGATGATGTCCACCGCGACCACCGCCTGCTGACCATTGCGCGGCGTGTCCGCGGACAGGAAGCGCGTCGAGCCATAGCCGCGCAGATACGGCACGATCACGCGGTAGCCCGCAGCGACCAGCAGCGGCGTGACGTCGGCGAACGCGTAGATGTCGTACGGCCAGCCGTGCAGCAGAATGACGACCGGGCCGTTCTGCGGGCCTGCTTCCGCGTAGCCGATGCTCAGCGTTGCGGCGTTGATCTGTCGAAGGTTCTCGAACGATGCAACGCGCGTGGCCGCCTTCGCGCCGCCCGTCGTTTCAGCGGACTGCGCGTGCGCGAGTCCGCTCAGTCCCATCTCCAGCAAACTGAAACCCGCAACTGTGGTCCCTAGCAAACGGCGACGCCGCGTATTAATCTGGTCCGACATGATCGTTTTCCTTATTCTGGGTTAGGCGCGCTTGATTGAGTTCGCGCGAAAGGGAAGCACCGCGGCCAGTGCCGCGATGCGAATCGATAGTCGAGCCGGCGACTCGATTGACGCAATCGACCGGCTCACTGCTTAGGGCTTTGCGTAGATCGGACCGAGGCCGATAACGTCCACTTGCGCACCACGCGACCCCGCTGCCGACGTACCGGCAGTCGCAGGACCATACGACGACGCCGACAGGCTCTTCTGTGCACTCAGGCGCGCCTCGGCTGCTTCGATATTCTTCGGATATTGCGTTTCATCACTGGCCGGGTTGTAGCCGACGCTTTGCAACTCGACCAGTTGCGCGCGCACGTCGGCGCGAGTCAGCGGCTGGTTCGATTGCGCGAACGACAAAGCCGGCACGGCGAGGACAGCGGCAACGACGAGCGATTGGATCAGTTTCATGATGTTCACCTCAAAGAGAATTTGATTTCCGCAAACATTTGTCTGCGTTCTGGTCTGCTAGCCAGGTCGTCTGGCTTGGAAGTATTAGACCTCGCTGACGTATCTGGCGTGTGTCCGCGAATACCGGCTGTGCAACGTTATGTACCCGTGCATGGCGCAGATACATTGCGATACAAAAGAGCGCGCCGCCTGCCGGCACGCGCCTGAGAGCGCTGATGAAGACCTACCGATGCAAGGCGGATCGGCAAGTTGCGCGGGATGGTCGAGGCGATGGCGCGCGAACTCGTCGAACGCCTCAGGGAAAACCGAATTCGAGCTGGTCAGTGACTATGCCTTGCCCCTGCCGGTCGAGATCATCTGCCGTCTGCTGAATATTCCGTCGGCCGACTGCACCGAACTCGCGCGGCGGCGAGCCGCCTCGTTTCGGCATTCGGGCGGATCTCAGGCGTTCAACAGCGTACTATCCGGCGACAACCAACGGCAACGTCAGCCGTGCGCCGTCGATTAGCGGCGCGCAGACGCGGCTCACTCGCCGCGCAACGGCTTCTGACAGGCGGCCAACACCGCACCGAGCCCGAGCAGCAACGCGGAATAAACCAGCCCGCGCGCCAGTCCCGCGCCATCCGATACCCACCCGATCATCATCGGCCCGACGATCTGCCCAAACGCGAACACGATCGTGAATGCGCTAATTCCCTTCGCCCAGTGACTCTCGGGCAGATTGTGGCGCACGAACGCCGTCGTCGAAGCGACCGCCGACAGAAACGTCGCGCCGAACAGCACGCCGGACACGAACGCCACCCACGGCTGCGTGAACAGCGCGGGCAGCAGCGTCGCCACCGCGAGCAAGGCGTTGAGCACCGCGAGCGCCTGGCCGCCGCGCATCCGGTCGAGTAGCGCGGACCACACGCGAGCCGACACCACTGTCGCCACGCCGAGCAGCAGATAGAAACCCGTCACGACCGTTGCGCTCATGCCCGCATTGCGCAGCAGCGCAACGATGAAGGTCATGTAGCCGATATAACCGACGCCGAACAATGCGTAGCCTGTCAGCGCCGCGCTGAAACGCGGCCAGCGCGGCGCGTCGTCGACGGCGCTCGCGCGTGCGGCCGATGCCC
>NZ_NPIH01000265.1 GCF_012275575.1 Paraburkholderia sp. SG-MS1
TTCAAACCGAAGAAATCCGTCGCGCTGTCCGGCGTGACGGCGGGCAACACCGCGCTGTGCACCGTCGGCAAGACCGGCAACGATCTGCACTATCGCGGCTACGACATTCTCGACATCGCGAGCGCGTGCGAATTCGAAGAGATCGCTTATCTGCTGGTCCATGAAAAGCTGCCGACCCAGGCCGAGCTGACTGCCTACAAGACCCGGCTCAAGGGCCTGCGCGGGCTGCCCGCGAACGTCAAGGCCGCGCTCGAATGGATTCCGGCCGCCGCGCATCCGATGGACGTGATGCGCACCGGCGTGTCGGTGCTCGGCACCGTGCTGCCGGAGAAGGACGATCACAACCTGCCGGGCGCGCGCGATATCGCCGACAAGCTGATGGCCTCGCTCGGCTCGATGCTGCTGTACTGGTATCACTACTCGCACAACGGCAAGCGCATCGAAGTCGAGACCGACGACGATTCGATCGGCGGCCACTTCCTGCATCTGCTGCATGGCGTCGAGCCGTCGAAGTCGTGGGTCGATGCGATGCACGTGTCGCTGAACCTGTACGCCGAGCACGAGTTCAACGCGTCGACGTTTACCGGCCGCGTGATCGCGGGCACGGGCTCGGACCTTTATTCGGCGATCACCGGTGCGATCGGCGCGCTGCGCGGTCCGAAGCACGGCGGCGCCAATGAAGTCGCGTTCGAGATCCAGTCGCGCTATCAGAGCCCGGACGAAGCCGAGGCCGATATTCGCCGCCGCGTCGGGAACAAGGAGGTGGTGATCGGCTTCGGCCACCCGGTCTACACGATCTCCGATCCGCGCAACAAGGTCATCAAGGAAGTCGCGAGGAAGCTGTCGAAGGAAGCGGGCAACCCGAAGCTGTTCAATATCGCCGAGCGGCTCGAATCGGTGATGTGGGATGCGAAGAAGATGTTCCCGAATCTCGACTGGTTCAGCGCGGTCTCGTATCACATGATGGGCGTGCCGACGGCGATGTTCACGCCGATCTTCGTGATCGCGCGCACGGCCGGCTGGAGCGCGCACATCATCGAGCAGCGTATCGACAACAAGATCATCCGGCCGAGCGCGAATTACACCGGACCCGAGAATTTGAAGTACCTGCCGCTAAATAGGAGAAAATAGCGGTCGCTGTGCGCTTTCCAGGCGCGTGCAGTTCAACCGCGCGGCCGCCAGGACCGGTAGCCCGCGTAATGTTTAACTGAAATTAGATAGAAAGGTTTTCTCCATGAAAAAGCTGATGATCGCCGCCGTGATTGGCGCCCTGTCCACGACGATGCTGTCCGTCGCGACTGACGCCGCCGCGCAAACGGCGACCACCACCAAGCCGGCTGCCAAGGCTGTCGCAAAGCGCCCGCAGCCGCGCCGCCTGATCAAGCGCAAGGAAAATCCCGCCAAGGAAGCGAAGGTCGATCCGGTACCGGAAGGCGCGGAAAAGTGGGCGTGCAAGGACGGTCTGGCTTTCGAAATGAAGGGCGACATGAAGCGTGACCAGATCGTCACCGTTCACTGGGCGAACAAAAACTACAATCTGCCGCGTGAAGCCACGACCACGGGCGCAGACCGCTTCCACGACGCCGCCACGGGCATGGATCTGGTCGTCATCCCGACCAAGGCGATGCTGTTCCAGGACAAGGACAGCTCGCGTCTGGCCGACGAATGCAAAACGACGGCGATGACGCAAGGCGCACCGGCTCCGACGCAATCGAACGCGATCAACAAGGTTAACTAACCATCGTCGTCAGGAACAGCCCCGATGTCCGCTCCGATTTCCAACGTGCGACCCGACCCGGACCCGGTCCTCGTCGATATCGTCGACTACGTTCTGGATTTTCCGATCGACAGCATGCTCGCGCTGGAAACCGCGCGTCACTGCCTGATCGATACGCTCGGCTGTGGACTCGAGGCGCTCTCCTACCCGGCCTGCACCAAGCTGTTGGGACCGATCGTGCCGGGCACGATCGTCCCCAACGGCGCGAAGGTGCCGGGCACGTCGTTCCAGCTGGACCCGATTCAGGCCGCCTTCAACATCGGCGCAATGATCCGATGGCTCGACTTCAACGACACCTGGCTCGCCGCCGAATGGGGTCATCCGTCGGATAACCTCGGCGGAATTCTCGCGACGGCCGACTGGCTCTCGCGCACTGCCATCGCAGCGGGCAAAACGCCACTGACGATGAAAGACGTGTTGATCGCGATGATCAAGGCGCACGAAATTCAAGGCTGTATCGCGCTCGAAAATTCCTTCAACAAGGTCGGGCTCGATCATGTATTGCTGGTGAAGCTGGCGTCGACGGCCGTGGTCGGCCAGTTGCTCGGCCTCACGCGCGACGAACTGATCAATGCGGTGTCGCAGGCGTTCGTCGACGGGCATGCGCTGCGCACCTATCGCCACGCGCCAAACACCGGTTCGCGCAAATCGTGGGCCGCGGGCGATGCGACCTCGCGCGCCGTACGCCTCGCGCTGATTTCGAAGACCGGCGAGATGGGCTATCCCTCGGTGCTAAGCGCGCCGACGTGGGGCTTCTACGACGTGCTGTTCAAGGGCAAGCCGTTCCAGTTCCAGCGCCCGTACGGCTCGTACGTGATGGAAAACGTGCTGTTCAAGATTTCTTTTCCAGCAGAGTTCCACGCGCAGACCGCAGTGGAGGCCGCGATGAAACTGCACGCACAACTCCCTGCGCGGGGCAAGCGCGTTGAAGACATCAAGAAAATCACGATCCGCACCCACGAAGCCGCGATCCGCATCATCGATAAAAAAGGCCCGCTGAACAATCCGGCCGACCGCGATCATTGCATCCAGTACATGATCGCCGTGCCGCTGATCCACGGCCGCCTGACGGCTGCGGACTACGAAGATTCGATCGCGCAGGACACGCGTATCGATGTGCTGCGCGCAAAGATGGCTTGTGTCGAAGACGCGCAGTTCACGAAGGATTACCACGATCCGGAGAAGCGTTCGATCGCCAATGCACTGACGGTCGAATTCAACGATGGATCGAAGCTTGACGAGGTCGCAGTCGAATACCCCATAGGTCATAAGCGCCGTCGCGAAGATGGCATTCCGTTGCTGGTCGAGAAGTTCAGGACCAACCTCGCGCGGCGCTTTCCGGTCAGGCAACAACTGGCGATTCTCGACGTGTCGCTCGATCAGGCAAGGCTCGAAGCCATGCCGGTCAACGAATACGTCGATCTGTACGTCATCTAGTTCAGTACTGTAGTTCCGCGATCAAACCAAGGAAAACACCATGGCCCACAACCTCCACAAAACGCTCAAGGAATTCGACAGCGGTTCCGGCAAAGGCAAGTTCTACTCCCTGCCGCAACTCGGCAAGGCACTGAACATCAAGATCGACCGCCTGCCGGTTTCGATCCGCCTCGTGCTGGAATCGGTGCTGCGTAACTACGACGGCAAGAAAGTCGCCGAAGAACACATCACGCAACTGGCAAACTGGAAGCCGACCGCAGCGCGCGTCGACGAAATTCCGTTCGTCGTGGCGCGCGTCGTGCTGCAGGACTTCACCGGCGTGCCGCTGCTCGCCGACATCGCTGCAATGCGCGGTGTCGCGCAACGCGCCGGCAAGAACCCGAAGTCGATCGAGCCGCTGGTCCCGGTCGATCTGGTCGTCGATCACTCGGTGCAGATCGATCACTTCCGTGAAAAGAACGCGCTCGACCTGAACATGAAACTGGAATTCCAGCGCAACAACGAGCGCTACCAGTTCATGAAGTGGGGCATGCAGGCATTCGACACGTTCAAGGTCGTGCCGCCGGGCGTCGGCATCGTTCACCAGGTGAACCTGGAGTACCTCGCACGCGGCGTGCACAAGAAGGCCGACGGGGCGGACACGGTGTACTACCCGGACACGCTGGTCGGCACCGACAGCCACACGACGATGATCAACGGCATCGGCGTGGTGGGCTGGGGCGTGGGCGGCATCGAAGCGGAAGCCGGCATGCTCGGCCAGCCGGTGTACTTCCTGACGCCGGACGTGGTCGGCGTGAACCTGAAGGGCAAGCTGCGCGAAGGCGTGACGGCCACCGATCTGGTCCTGACCATCACCGAACTGCTGCGCAAGGAAAAGGTCGTCGGCAAGTTCGTCGAGTTCTTCGGCGAAGGCACGCGCTCGCTGTCGCTGCCGGACCGCGCGACGATCGGCAACATGGCGCCGGAATACGGCGCAACCATGGGCTTCTTCCCGGTCGACGAAAAGACGATCGACTACTTCAAGGGCACGGGCCGCACCGACGCGGAAATCTCGGCGTTCCAGAACTACTTCAAGGCGCAAAACCTGTTCGGCATTCCGAAGGAAGGCGACATCGACTTCACGAAGGTGGTGACGCTCGATCTGGGCACGGTCGCCCCGTCGCTGGCAGGCCCGAAGCGTCCGCAAGACCGGATCGAAATCGGCAATGTGAAGTCGACCTTCAGCGATCTGTTCTCGAAGCCGGTCGCGGAAAACGGCTTTGCCAAGAAGGAAGCCGATCTGGACGCGCAATACACCACGTCGAACGGCGTGAATGTGAAGAACGGCGACGTGCTGATCGCCGCGATCACGTCGTGCACCAACACGTCGAACCCGAGCGTGCTGCTGGCCGCCGGCCTGCTGGCAAAGAAGGCTGTCGAAGCGGGCCTGACGGTCGCGCCACACATCAAGACGTCGCTGGCGCCGGGATCGCGCATCGTCACCGAATACCTGGCGAAGACCGACTTGCTGAAGTACCTCGACAAGCTCGGCTTCACGCTGGCCGCTTATGGTTGCACGACCTGTATCGGCAACGCGGGCGACCTGACGCCGGAACTGAACGAAGCGATCACGAAGAACGACATCGTGGCGGCAGCGGTGCTGTCGGGCAACCGTAACTTCGAAGCGCGGATTCACCCGAACATCCGTGCGAACTTCCTCGCCTCGCCGCCGCTGGTCGTCGCTTACGCGATCGCCGGCAACATCACGCGCGACCTGATGACCGAGCCGGTCGGCAAGGGCAAGGGTGGCCGCGACATCTACCTGGGCGACATCTGGCCGACCAGCGAAGAAGTCAACGCGCTGCTCAAGTTCGCGCTGGACGCCGACGCGTTCCGCAAGAACTACGCGCAGCTCACCAAGAAGGGCGACCTGTGGAGCAAGATCGAAGGCGAAGAAGGTCAGGTCTACGACTGGCCGAAGTCGACCTACATCGCAGAGCCGCCGTTCTTCGGCGACGACTTCTCGATGACGCCGGCCGACAGCATCGCCCCGGTCAAGAATGCGCGCGCGCTGGGCATCTTCGGTGACTCGGTCACGACCGACCACATCAGCCCGGCAGGGTCGATCAAGGAAGACTCGCCGGCAGGCAAGTGGCTGAAGGAAAACGGCGTGCAGAAGGCCGACTTCAACAGCTACGGCTCGCGCCGCGGCAACCACGACGTGATGATGCGTGGCACGTTCGCGAACGTCCGGATCAAGAACCTGATGATCCCGGCGAAGGCAGACGGCACGCGCGTCGAAGGCGGCCTGACGATTCACCAGCCGAGCGGCGAACAACAGTCGATCTACGACGCGGCGATGAAGTACATCGACGCCGGCACGCCGACCGTCGTGTTCGCGGGCGAAGAGTACGGCACGGGCTCGTCGCGCGACTGGGCTGCGAAGGGCACGCAACTGCTGGGCGTGAAGGCCGTGGTCGCACGCAGCTTCGAGCGGATTCACCGTTCGAACCTGGTCGGCATGGGCGTTCTGCCGCTGCAGTTCAAGGGCTCGGACAGCGTGCAATCGCTTGGCATCACCGGCGAAGAAACGTATGACATCGAAGGCCTGGGCGCGGACTTCAAGCCGCAACAGGAAGTGACGCTGGTGATTCGCGGCAAGGACGGCAGCGAAAAGCGCGTGCAGGTGCTGCTGCGTATCGACACGCCGATCGAAGTCGACTACTACAAGCACGGTGGAATTCTGCCGTTCGTGCTGCGCTCGCTGCTGGCTGCTTAAGCTCGGCTTAGTTGGCTCAGTAGCAAGGCAAACGGCTTGGCTGTTTTGCAGGGGCTGCGTCCTGTGGAGGGCGCAGCCGATTTTGAAGCCCGACCTCTGGTCGGGCTTTTTTTATTGAGGATCAGTTTTGAGAGTGGGTGGGTCGAAGGCGGTGGGGTTGTCGGTGATCTGGCGTTGCGTGAGGTGAGTGTTCCAATCGGGGTCGCGGGGGCCAAGGGGGCTGCCATTGGCCATGTGGGCGGTGTTTGTGTTCGTCCGCGCAGTGACGTGCGTGTGCCGCTGCTGCGTGGCCCAGTCACGCAATGCGGCCTGCACCGTGGCGTCCGCAGAGGGTAAGCGGGCAATTTGTTCCGGTTGCGCCGATAGGACGGGCGGCAGGGCTGGACGTGGCGAGCGGCTCGGCGATGCGTAGTCGTCGGCTAGCGCTTCGATTGGGTCGGCCGCCGATAGTTGGGTGCTGGTTGGGGTCGTGGCCGCGGCTTTGATCCTGGCGTTCACCGTGGCAGCGTGGCTGCTGGCCGTGTCGTCAGTCGATGCTCGTGCCGGCGGTGGCTCGGCGTGCCGCGCGGAGAGGGCCCGCATGGACTGCAGTTCTGCTTGCAGCGACGGTTTGGGCTCGTTTCGAAGTCCGCCTGCTGAAGCGACGTTGGCTGGCGACGATGCAATCTGTGCCAGACTCGGCGTCGGTTCAGCGACCGGCTGCGCCGATTTGCCCGAGGCTCGTGGACGGACCACGACCGGAGCGCCCGGCGTCGTGACGGCCCGCTCCGCTATCGTCATCGTCGCCAACTTACCCGCATCGCGCGCATCGTTGCTCGTCAGCAGCCACGCGAGCAAGATACTGCACGCGACGAATAGCGTCACCCCTAG
Source organism: Paraburkholderia sp. SG-MS1 (assembly GCF_012275575.1). GTDB lineage: Bacteria > Pseudomonadota > Gammaproteobacteria > Burkholderiales > Burkholderiaceae > Paraburkholderia. The sequence continues at coordinate 6,843 of NZ_NPIH01000265.1, forward strand.
CACTTGATCCAAACGGGACGAACGCTCGCGCGCTTTGTCCATCTCGAGGTAGTTGCGTGCCTCGGCCAGTTCTGCATCGAGGCGCGCGGAATAGTCGCGTTGCGGCGGCGACTTATAGAAGAAGCGAAACTTCTGCCCCGGCGCAAACCAGATGTGAGGTTCCTGCGGCGACATGCGCCGCTCGGTGTCCCGACATGCCGGTTGCGGCCGACGCTGGGTTGCCGGCCGCACCGGCCCCCGATACACGCCATAAGGTGGCGGCAAGCCACGGAGCAACCGCGCATTCGGTTGGGCCAGCCTGCCTTGAATCAAGGCCAGCGGTCGGTTCATGGTTGAGTCTTCCGGTGTGTGGGCGGCGGCGCTTCGAACTGCTTGACCAGGTTTCTCGCGCGGTCGATCAGTGCGTCGACCGATCCGGCACTCTGTTCCAACGGCGCCACGCTCGCGTGGCGCAACGCCTTCATCAGATCCAGCGCGCCGACCAAGCCCGCCGCCCCACTCAACCTGTGCAGCAGGGCGCGCTGACGATCGGGGTGACGCTGACGATGCTGCAAGATGGCGAGAAGCGCGAGGTCGTCGTCCATCGCCCGGCGCCAGCCGTCGAGGAAGGTGGAGAGATCGACTCCTTCGTCGGCGAGCGCATTCAGATAGCGAACTTCAAAAGGTTCGGGCAGGACGCCTGGAGCGCTTGCGGATGCATCTCGAGAGTGGGTGACTATGCGGGGAAGGCGCGGCGGTGTGTCACCTGGCTCACGTCTCGACAAGGGCGCCCACTGCTCGACTTTGAAAGGTGCGTTGAAGCTCGCACGAATGCCCGAAATCGGGCCATTTGTGATCGAAAGCTCGCCTCGCATACGCTCTGCGAGTAAGCGGCACAGTGGTAACCAGGCGTTGGCGGCGGTGGCTTCACTGCCATCGCGCAGCGTGCTCGTATCCGTGCCCGGAGTGCCGGCGATCAAGCCGCGATGCTGTGGCGGCGCGGCTAGTGAGTTCGTCGCACCCGCTTCCATCACGTTGATGACGATGCGCTGCGATCTCGAACTCAGCGGCCCGATACGCACCACGAGCACCACCTCTCGATGCGTGCCGAGCTGAAGCGTTCGGTCTAGCAGATGGAAACAAAGCTGGCCGAGCCGAGCGGGATCGGCGAGGATCGTATGGGCTAACTGACGATCGACGCTCGCACTCAGGCGCACGCCTTGTTGCGTCGCGGACGGCGCTAGCAGCGCGATGACGCCGTCGACAAGCGCACGCGGGTCTGTGACGCTTTCGTCGATGATCACTGCGCGTGAGTCGAGCGGCGAGTTATCGAGCAGATCGTCGAGCGTTTGGCTCCAGGTGCCCAGCGCGGATTGAAGCACCGCTAACTGCTGGCGTTGTGCGGGCGTTGATGGTGTTGTGTCAAGCGAGCCGAGCAGGTCAGCGACCGCGGACAAAGGCGCTTTCACATAACGGAGCATTGCGTCGGGAAGCCAGAACTGTCCGGCTATGACGGCGGCGTTTGCCTCGCTGCTCGCTTCGATAGGGGCAGCCTGCGCCCCCGCTTCGGCGGCTTCCCGACGGCGCGCCCACTCGTCCGTGATCTGTTTATGCTGTTCGATTGCTCGTTTCAACGCTGCGCGGGACCGCCACGCGCTGATGAGGGACAGCACTGCGGCAACTGCCAGCGCCAATGCCAGTGCGGACCTCCACGGCAGTCGTGCGCCGGCTGCATCCTGAGCACTGCGGGCGTCCCGCGCGCTCTGGGAAGGCCGGTCGGCGACGACGTATTCACTGTCGTTTGACGCAGATGTGTGTGGCGTTGTACCGGAAATGGCGCCTTCGTACGCCGAGGCGCCACGAGCCGGAGGCTCCCGGCTGGAAGCGGCGTCGTATTCACGCGGCGCTGATGTCTGGCGCGAACCATCGGTGAGCACCATGCGTGATGCACTGCCGATCGACGGTGTCGCGTTCGCATAGGTCGGAAGTATGCACAGCAGTGCATATGCAAAGAGACAAACCCATAACGCCGCCGAACGGATCGCCATTTGCCGTACACCATGGGGGCGCGAGGGAGAGAAATTGTGGACGGCGCGCGGCGCACGACGATGCACATCCACCAGCGAAGCCCACAGGCTCATGTCGTTCATAGCCCGCAAAACTTAATCGATCAATTTATGCAGCGAAGCAAACTCGATCAACGCCGCCAACGACGCGAGTCCCAGTTTTTCCTGGATACGGCTCTTGTAGGTGCTCACGGTCTTGTCGCTGAGAAAGAGACGGGTCGCGATCTCGCGATTGCTGGCTCCACGCGCGAGGTGCTGCAACACCTCGACCTCACGCGCCGACAGGGACTTCAGTCCGCTCCCGACAGCGGGATCGGCCGTATCCGCCGGGAAGCAGTCGTAGCCGAATAACACGGTTTTTAGCGCAGTAATCAACTCGCTGATTTCCCGGCCTTTGCTGACATAACCATTGGCTCCGGCATTGCGCGTATAACTTGCCATAACATGCTCTGGTTTGGCCGAGAGAACGAGAATACTGGTTTTCAGATTCTCCGCGCGAATGCGACGGATCAGGGATAAACCATCAAGCCGTGGCAAATCGAGATCGACAATGACCAGATCAGGACATTCGGTCAGCACCATTTTCAGGCCGTCTTCCCCGTCGCCACACTCTCCCACCATGTCCAGCTCCGGATCGGAATGGATCACGCCGGCTATCGTCCTCCGAATAATTGGATGGTCGTCGATAATCACAATTCTCTTCATTTATAGCTCGCCTTTGATATTGAATCAATGGGCATAAAACGAATCGAACCAGCCCAAATTTAACCAGAGTTAAATATTAACAACGCTATCGGAGATATTTCTCCCGCAACATAGGGCGAATTTTCTGCAATATCGGAAAGGATTTTCCTGTGTGAGCGATGGCGATGGCCTGCCTGCAATTTGCCATGACGATGCGATCCGATTGATGTTTGAGAAACGTCGGTTCACTGTTGGCCCACGGTATTCTTGCTTCGAACCCTGCAAGAGAGGAGCGCGAACGTCGCTCGCGCCCCTCATGCTGATCTCAGGTACCAGCGAGAAGAATTGACCGGCCATGCGGGCCCGGTCGCTCCTGATCTCACCGGTCTTGCTGACCTTGCAGCAACCGTTGGGATTGCGTGCGCTGGCCCAGCGGCGCAACCGACTCTTGCCCATTACTGCGTGCAAAGTCCAGTTCGACGCGCCGGTTCGGTGCGAGGCAGTCAATCAACGCCTGACGGTTGCGGTCATTACACTGCACCACCGGATCTTCCTTGCCACGGCCACGCGCAATGATCGGTATCTGGACGCCACCGTTCTGCAAGTACCGTTTGACGGTCTCAGCGCGCTTGGCTGACAACTGGCGGTTGTAGCTCTCGCTGCCCAAACGATCCGTAAAGCCGTCGATGCGGATGCTCGTTATGTCGTCGACCCGCTCCAGGTCGCGCAACAACTGATCGAGCTTGAGCTTGCCTGCCGGCAACATGCCAGCCAGATCGCCCCGATCGAACTTGAACGAAGCGTCAGCTTGCAGCGTTATCTTCGGCGGAATGATCGGATCGGCCTTGGCAACCGGCGGTGGCGTGCAGCTTTGGAGGGCGGCGCCGATGCCTGGCAAACCCTTCTCGACGCCATCGACGAGGCGCTGACTCTCGTCGAAGTTTCGCGTCCATGCTTCGTGACCTGCGTGAATCAACTCGACTTCCGAACAGGCCGTCAGATGCTGTGCTTCCTGGCACTGCGGGAACAGCGGCGAGGTCTTCGCAGCGAGAATCTGCTTCCACAGATCCGGCCGGATCATCGAAGCGGTCCGCAATTCCGGATTGTCGACAGAGAGTCCCTGCCCGGTCTCCAACGCCGTAGTCAGGCGATTGGCCTCGACCAGCGCCTCCTCGACGAAGCCCCAACCGTCGTGCAACGAGCGCTCGTCGGTGGCGGCGTCCAGCCAGCACTGGGCCTTGTCGCCGAAATAGTTATTCTTGCGCTCGCCCAGCGCGGTCAGCCGCGACTTCACCGACCGTAACGTAGCAGCGTTCTGGACGCCGCTATAGGTCGCGATCCACTGCGGCGTCACCGCGCCGGAGGCCTGATTCTGCGTCGCAGTGAACCCGGTTTGCAGAACCGTGGGGTCCTGGATCTGCAGCCGATCGCGGGTCGCGGAAGACGAACATCCTGCGAGCATCGCGGCGAGCGCGATGGCAATTAACGAATACTTCATGTCTGTCTCTCATGGAAGGGTCGCACGGAAACTCCCCGTGCGACCCAGACGGCTAACGTCCAAGCTTTGGATCAAAGCCTTGCGGCCGTCGCTTAGTTGCCGAGGACGATGCCGATGCCAGCGCGGACGATGGTGCTATTGCCGCCCGAGGTGGACACGCCAAGGTTGTAGTTGATCGAGCCCTTCTCGTTCCAGCGAGATACGCCCAGACCGACAGCCTGGTAGCCACGGTAGTTGGCGATGCCGGCGTTCAACGTGGTGCGGCCCGGCAGATACGGCGTGACGATGTTTAGCGCCGATGCCGAAGCAATACCCTTGGCCGCGTTGCGATCGATGTTATGAATCGAGTTGTTCATGTTGCCCATGGCACTGTTCAACTGATTCATGTTGACCGCATCGGTGCCCTGCGTACCCGCCGCGACATTGGTGATTTGACGCTCCGCGCCGACGGAACCCATGGATACGGAGTTGTCGCGGTCCGTCGTGGAGCCTGCTCCCAGCGCGACCGAGTTGGCGTTCGGAGCCGTCGCGCCGGAACCCAGCGCGACCGAACCGTTACCCGCCGTCACCGCGGACTTGCCGATTGCGATCGACTCAGTGCCGGTTGCCGCAGCACCGTTACCGATCGCGATGGAGTCCGAACCCGAGGCGACCGCGGCGGTGCCGTTGTCGCCGCCCCCCGGCGCGCCGATGTTGAAGTACGTGTTGCCGCCCGTGCCGTCGCCGGCGAGGATGTTGTTCAACTGGCTTTGGAGACTCGAGAACTGCCCATAGTTGACCGCATCCGTCGCTGCGGTGCCATCCGCCAGGTTCGTCAGCTTGACCGGTGCCAGAGCCCCCGCGCCGCCCAACGTCACCTGGCTCTTCGAGGAATCGTCGTAGGCAACGCCGTTTGCCGTGCCACCGCCGCCGTTGGTGTTGACATACGTGGAGACATACGACTGCATCTGCGCGACGTTGACGCCGTCAGTCGCGTCCACGCCTGTTGCCACGTTCTTCAACTGGGTCGGTGTACCGCCAGAGTTAAAGGTCAGCGTAGTCTTGCCGGCGTCGTCATACGTGACGAACGAGGTGGTCACATTACCCGACGGATCGACGCTCAAGCCAGCGTCCTTCAATTGCTTCAGGTTCACGGCCTCGTCGTCCTTGGTCGCCGCGGCCACATTCGCAATCGTCACGGGCGTCGTGCCGTTCGCATCGCCTAAGGTTATTCTCGTCTTGCTGGCGTCGTCGTACGCCACAAACGAGTTGGTCACGTTGCCCGACGAGTCGACGCCCAGGCCAGCGTCCTTCAATTGCTTGAGGTTCACAGCCTGGTCGTCTGCCGTAGCTGAGGCCACGTTTGCAATGGTCACCGGCGTCTTGGCACCGACTCCGCCCAGAGTCAGCATGTCATGCGCCGAGGTGTCGTAGGCCACCCCGTCAGCATTGCCACCCGTATTGATTTTCGCATTCAGAGCGTTCACTACGGAGTCGACGCCACTGTACGAATTACCATCGATCGTGTACACGGGCTTGCTGACCTGGCCGTCCGAGCCCACCGTCGAGCCGCCGCCCAACGCGGCGGCTGTACTACTCATCGCACCGTACAGTTGCGAACCGTTGATTGCCTGCTTGCTGCCCGACGCGACTTGCCCCGCGCCAACGTTCGCCAGCACCACCGGCACGGTTGAACCCGTACCGCCGAGCGTAACCTGTGTCTTGCTTGCATCGTCATACGCGACGAATGCGTTCGCCAGGTTGCCGCTGGTATCGAACTTCGCGCCCATTGCCGTCAACTGGCCGACGTTCACGGCATCGTTGCTGGCAACACCTGCCGCCACATTCGACACCGTCACCGCCGCGCCGCCAGTGTTCAGCGTCAGCTTGTCATGCGCCGGCGTGTCGTAAATGACAGCATCAGGCGAACCGCCGTTCGTGGCCGCATTGATTGCTGCAGTCATTTGCCCCAGGTTTACCGCATCGGTATTGCTGGTACCCGCTGCTACGTTGATGATCTGGCTCTGCCGACCAGAGTTACCCACCGAGACCGCATTGGCACGGTCGGCGATTGCACCGTAGCCGATCGCCACACCGTTGGCGGCGCTAACCGTCGAGTTCTGACCCAGTGCCATACCGCCCGTGGCGCCTTGGGCTGCGAACGAACCATAACCGATCGCAACGGCACCGATACTCGTGGCACTTGCCGTCGTGCCCAAGGCCGTTGCATTGACGCCGCTAGCACGAGCGTTATAGCCGATCGACACCGCGTTATCCGACAGCGCGCCAACCGAAGCACCTTCGCCGATTGCCGTAGCATTGATGGACGCAACTGCGGCGCTCGTGCCGACCGCGGTCGATCCGCTACTGCCGGCGATCGCGCCCGCGCCGACTGCCAAGGCCCCCTCACCCGAAGCGCTCGCCATCGGGCCAATTGCCATCGCATTCAAATCGTCCGAAGCTGTCGTGTTGCCACCTTGGACTACGCTCGAACTCACCGCGATATAACTCAACACCGCAGCCGAGCTTTGCATCATCGACTTCACACCACTGGTAGACGCGGCGTTCGCCAGTAGCTGGGTCTGCAGCGCATCCAGTTGGCCCACAGTCGCCGCATCGGTCGGATTGATGCCGTCCGCGACATGGGTAATACGCACTTCCTGCCCCTTGGCGCCGACAGATAGCGTGTTTTCCGCATCCGTGATGGCGTTCACGCCAAGCGCCGTCGAATTGGCAAAGGCTGCCGTCGCGCCTGTGCCGATTGCCAACGAATTCGCCTTGGTCGCGAGTGCGTTGCCGCCGATTGCAATCGACTCGGTGCCGCTCGCCTGCGCTGTGCCCGCGTTAGACACGACCTTGACGTATTTCAGATTGGTGGAAAAGTTCGTGTTGATCTGGTCGAGCTGACCATCGACAGCGGATAGGGCCGAACCAACATCGGCATAGGTCGAGCCGGTAATCACGTATGACGGCTGGGACAGTGTGCCGTCCGCGAGAAGGCTTGTCTGGCCGCCGAGCGCCTTGGCGGTCGATTGCGCCACGTTGTAGAGCTGAGCGCCATTCACTGCGTCGCTGCTAGACGCCGCGAGCTGACCTTTGTCGACGTTCGTCAGCAGAACCGCATCGGTCGAACCCGCACCGCGGAGCGTGATTTTATTCTTCGTCGCATCGTCGTATGCAACGAAGGTGCTTGTCACCGCACCACTGCTGTCGACGTTCGCGCC
>NZ_NPIH01000266.1 GCF_012275575.1 Paraburkholderia sp. SG-MS1
CGCAGGAGCGGCTCAGTAAGACCACGCACAAGCCCGATCACGTAAGCGCCGCGGTTGCCGCATGGACCGACTACTTCGCGCAGGGCGATTGCCATGCGCCGCCGCCGAAGGCCGCGTTGAAGCTCACCGTGTCGGCATTGAAGAAGGCCACCAAGGTCAAGTTCGAGCCGCCCGAGCATCCGTTCTTCGAACACGCCGAGGCACTCGCGGCCGCCGTGGTCGCGGCCGAAGCCGCGCAGCGCGCACGCTGGCTCGAACTCGTGCAGACGTGGCTCGACTACGCGCCAGCCGAACTCGTCGCGCGCAAGCGCACTCGCCGGTTGGTGTCGTTCGACGATCTGTTGTCGAACCTGTACCGCGCGCTGGCTGCTCATCCATGGCTTGCCGATGCACTGCGCACGCGTTATCCCGCTGCGCTGATCGACGAGTTCCAGGATACCGATCCGCTGCAGTTCGCAATTTTCAGCCGCATCTTCGCGCCGGCCGGGCCGCTGTTTCTGGTCGGCGATCCGAAGCAGGCGATCTACAGTTTTCGTGCCGCGGATCTGCACACCTATCTGGCGGCGCGCGCGGCGGCCTCCGCATGCTACACGCTGGCCGTCAATCAGCGCTCGACCGCGCCGATCGTCGACGCTTGCAATCGGCTCTTCGGAGCGAATCCGCAGGCGTTCGTGCTCGACGGCCTCGACTATCAACCGGTGCGCGCGGGCGAGCGGCGCAGGCCGCCGTTCGCCGACCCCGACGCGAGCGCCGGCGATTTCCGCATCTGGACCCTGCCGCAAGGCGACGCCGCGTTGACCAGGCGCGACGCGCAGCGCGAAGCAAGCGAAGCGTGCGCCGCTGAAATCGTGCGGCTGTTGCGCGGAGCGCGCGATGGCACGGTGACGATCGGCGATGCGCCGCTCGCGCCAGGCAATATTGCGGTGCTCGTGCAAACCCACAAGCAGGGCAGTTTGATCAAACGCGTGCTGGCGGCGTGGGGCGTCGGCAGCGTGGAACTCGCGCAGGCGTCGGTGTTCGCAACGCTCGATGCCGAGCAGATCGAGCGCGTGCTGGCCGCCGTCGATACGCCCGGCGATCTGCGCCGGCTGCGCGCCGCGCTCGCCACCGACTGGCTGGGCCTCGACGCCGCCGCCCTGTGGCGGCTCGAGCAGGTTGCCGACGCGCCATCGGTCGCCGACGACCCCGCGCATGCGGCCGACGCGATGGGCTGGGTCGAACGTTTTTCGCGCTATCGCATGCTGTGGCACGAGCGCGGCTTCGCCGTGATGTGGCGCACGCTGATGCGCGAGCTGCGCGTCGCGCAACGACTGGTTGCGGGAGCGGACGGCGAGCGCCGGTTGACGAACGTGAACCATCTCGCCGAACTCGTGCAGGCGCGGGCCGCGACGCAGCCGGGCATCGCGCCGACCTTGCGCTGGCTCGCCGCGCAGCGCGCGCAGGGCGGCGGCGAGGATGCGCAGTTGCGCCTCGAGTCGGACCGCAATCTCGTGCAGATCGTCACCGTGCATAAGTCGAAGGGGCTCGAGTATGCGGTGGTGTTCTGTCCGTTTCTGAACGACGGCGCGTTGCGCGAGCCGCCGTCCTCCGGCTTGCCCGACGCACGCGAGTACCACGACGAAGCGGGCGAGGCGGTGCTTCACTACGGTTGCGACGACGAGGAGGCCGAGCGCGCGTCGCGTTATGCGATGCGCGAACAGGCGGCGGAACGGGCGCGGCTCGTCTATGTCGCGCTGACTCGCGCGGTGTATCGCTGCTATCTGGTTGCGGGCACTTACCTGTCGTCGCGCTCGACCAAAGAGTCGCGCCGCAGCGTGCTGAACTGGCTGGTGGGCGGCCGCGGTCATAGCTTCGACGACTGGCTCTCCGAGCCGCCTGACGAAGCCACATTGTCCGCGCGCTGGCATGCGCTGGCGAGCGGGCCGATCACGCTGCAGCCGCTGCCGCAAGTAGCGCGCCGCACGCCGTTGGAAAGTCTTCAGGATCACGGCGCGCGGATGCAGGCGCGCGTCAATCACCGGCCGTTGCGCGATCAGTGGCGCATGGCGAGCTTCAGCGGGCTGATCGCGGCGGGCGGGAAAGCCGAGGCGGCGCATCCGACAGTGGAAGAGGTGCGGCCCGATCATGATGAGATCGCCGATGCACTCGTGGCCATGCCCGTCGCCGCGCCTGTTGCGCAAGCGCCGTCGTACGCCGGGGACGACATCCTCGCCTTCCCGCGCGGCGCGGCGGCGGGCGACTGTCTGCATCGCATGTTCGAGCTCGCGGATTTCACTGATCCTTCGACGTGGCCGGCTGCGATCCGCGGCGCGCTGCGCGAGCGGCCCGCGCCCGCCGTGCCCGAACTCGCCGCGCGGCTGCCCGCGATGATGCACAACCTGCTCGCCGATGTGGTCGCCACCGAACTCGTCCCCGGTATGGCGCTGGCGAGGCTCGATCCGCACCGGCGTCTGAACGAGCTCGAGTTTCTGTTCGCCGCACCGTCGCTCGATTTTTCCGCGCTGCGCGAGCTGCTGATCGAACACGGTTATCCCGATGTCGCGCTGGAGCCGGGGGTGTTACGCGGCTTCGTGAAAGGATTTATCGACATGATCGTCGAGTACGACGGACGCTTCTGGATCGTCGACTGGAAGTCGAATCACCTTGGCGATACCGCCGCCGACTACGCCGCCGCGCCGCTCGAAGCGGCGATGGCAAGCCATGCGTATCACCTGCAGGCCCTGCTTTATACGGTTGCACTGCATCGTTATCTGAAAACGCGCGTGCGCGATTATTCGTACGACACGCACATTGGCGGGTATCTGTATCTGTTCGTGCGCGGCGTGCGTCCGCCATGGCGCGATGCCGACGGTCCCGCCGGCGTGCATGCGCGGCGGCCCGCGTTCGAACTGGTGGCGCTGCTCGATGCGGCGATGATCGGAGGTGTCGCATGAGCACGTTCGAACAGCGCGCGTCGACCCCGCTGGAGCTCGACGACATCGGCGTGAATTTGCCCGCGCCGGCCGATTTCAGCATCGCGCTCGCCGAAGGTTTCGCGCGCCGCATCGGTACGCTGGCCCGGCGTGGCGGTGCATCGGCCGATGCAGTGAAGTGGGCGGCTCGGGGCGCGTTCGCCGCGAGCCGTGCGACGGCGGAAGGCCATGTATGCGTGCCGCTCGCGGCGCTGGCGCGGCGCTTCGAGGCGTCGCGCGCCGAAGTGCGCGCGGCGTTGTTTGAGAGCGGCATGGTGAGCGACGGATCGCAAAGCGCTGCGGCGCTGCGGCCGCTGGTGATCGACGGGCAAGGGCGCTTGTATCTCGCCCGGTACTACGACTATGAGCGGCGTCTTGCGCGTTCGCTGGTGACGCATGCGGGCGGGGGCGATGGGCGTGCGCGTGATACAAGGGCGGCGGGAACCGGCCTCGATGCCGGTGCCGAACCTGATGTCGCAGCAGCAGACGCGCGTACTCTGCACGCGCGTCTGCTGCGCTACTTCGGTCCGCCGAAAGACGACGAAGTCGACTGGCAACGTGTTGCGGCGGTCATGGCGCTGTCGGGGCGACTGACGATCGTCAGCGGTGGACCGGGCACCGGCAAGACCACGACGGTCGTCGGCGTGCTGGCGTGCCTGCTCGATGCCCGTGCCGATTTGCGGATCGCGCTCGCCGCGCCCACCGGTAAAGCGGCGCAGCGGATGCAGGAGGCCTTGCTCGCCCGCGCCGGCGATTTGCCGCCCGAACTCGCCGTGCGTTTGCCGCAGACCTCGTACACCTTGCATCGTTTGCTCGGCTCCGGGCCGGGGGGGCACTTCCGGCATCATCGCGACAATCCGCTGCCGTACGACGTCGTCGTGATCGATGAGGCGTCGATGATCGACGTCGCGATGGCCGCGCACCTGCTCGACGCGATTGCCCCGCAAACGCGTCTCGTGATGCTCGGTGACAAGGACCAGCTCGCGGCCGTCGAGGCCGGCGCGGTGTTCGCCGAACTGAGCGCGCGGCCGGCCTTCACGGCGAGCGGGCTGCAGCGGATCGCGGCGGCGCTCGGCATCGAGGCGGCGCGGCTCGAAAGGGCGTTGCCGGAAGTGCGGCGGGACGTCGATACGGCGCCTGCCGATTTCTTCGCCTCGTTTGCTACGCCGGACGATTTCGACGCGCCGCCTGATGATCTGTTCGCGCACGCCGCGGAGCTGGATGCGTTCGACCGGCAGCCCGCGGGCGATCTGTTCGACAGTGATAGGAACGCGCCGGTCGAAGACCAGTGCGCGTTGCCAGCGACTTCGTCGCGGTCTTCTCCGACAGCATCGGCATCCATCGCTCGCAACCCGTTGGTCGATTGCGTCGTCTGGCTCGAGCGTAACTATCGGTTCGGCCTCGAGTCGCCGATCGGCCGTCTGTCGCTCGCGATTCGCGGCGGCTCAGCGAATGCGGCGCTCGATGTTCTACTGATCGATCCTGCCGAAACCTGCCCGGCCGCGTTGCACGAAGACACGCAGCCGACGCTGGCCGAGCGCACTGTCGCACGGCTTGCCGCAGGCTTCGCCCCATATGCCGACGCGCTCGCTTCAGCGCTCGCCGCCGGTACACCGGATCCGTTGCCGCTGTTCGACGCGTTGAATCGCTTCCGCATTCTGTGCGCGACCCGCTCGGGCCCACGTGGCGTCGATCAGGTGAATGCAGCGATGGCCGCCCAGGTGCGGCGCGCCGCGGGTGTGACGCTGGCGGTGGGCGCGCAGTGGTTCGCGGGGCGTCCAGTAATGGTCACACGCAACGACTACGCGCTGGGTCTGTTCAACGGCGACATCGGCGTTGCGCTACCGGGCGCCGGTGGTGCGCTGCGTGTGTATTTCCGCACCGGCGATGGCGGTCTGCGAGCGGTGTCGCCCGCGGCGCTGCCGCCGCACGATACCGCTTTCGCACTGACGGTTCACAAGTCTCAAGGCTCGGAGTTCGAGCACGTAGTGCTGATGTTGCCGTCGGTGTTCAGCCGGGTGTTGTCGCGTGAGCTCGTGTACACGGCAATCACGCGCGCGAGGGAGCGTGTCGAGGTGGTCGGCTCGCGCGCGGTGCTGGCGCAGGCGATCGCTACGCCGACACAGCGTGATTCAGGTTTGGCGACGCGGATTGCGGAGGTGTGCAAGGGTAGGTGAGGTGCGGGCGGAGTTCCGGCGCGTCGTTCACGCGTGGTTTTGGACAGCGCCGAAGTTCGGGTAGCGTGGCACGGCCACAGCATGCTTCGGAGCGATCGGAGGCACGGCGCAGGCGATCCTTGCGCTGGTCTCGCCGAGATGCGGCAGCGAAAACCGCTGGCGAGCCACAGCAGCAGAAAATTGATGGCCAGTTCGACCACGAAACCAGGTCGCAGCTTCATGTGAATTTGCGCTGTAAATGGAGAACGCAATATCGATGAACACGCGAAGGCGGTGCAAATCGTTTTTCCATGGGTCGTTTTTCCATGGGACGATGCGCCCCACACGCGGGAGCGCACGGCTTTCGAGCGTCCTTGCGCAGTGACGCTGTGTACACTGACGTTTCCGACCCCGAACCATTGTCATGACATCCCGCTATCCGATCCCGCCGAACGAAATCGAATTGACCGCAGTGCGTGCGCAAGGAGCGGGCGGCCAGAACGTCAACAAGGTGTCGAGCGCGATTCATCTGCGGTTCGACGTACAGGCGTCGTCGCTGCCGGAAGTATTGAAGATGCGCCTGCTCGCACTGTCCGATCATCGGCTCACGCGTGACGGCGTGGTGATCATCAAGGCTCAGGAGCATCGGACTCAGGAGATGAACCGCGCGGCGGCGCTGGCGCGGCTCGACGAACTGATCGAAAGCGTCAGCGTGACGCGCAAGCCGCGCGTCGCCACCCGGCCGACGCGCGCGTCGAACCGGCGCCGTCTCGACAGCAAGGCAAAACGCGGCGAGATCAAAGCCGGCCGCAGCCGGGTCGACGACTAGTGACTAGTCACTAGCGAGCGGCAAGCTGGCAACTACCGCTTGCCGCCACGCCCTGTTGAATGCCCATCCGCATTCAACGCGCTCGGCACGAAGTCGACGCACAGCACACGCGTGCCGTCGCGTTCGAACGCAATCGCCGCGGTGTAGCAGTCCTGACCATCCGCCAGCGAATAATGCGGCCCCATCATCGCGACGCGTCCCGGTGCGGCGAGCGCGTGTTTGAAATAGGCGCGCCGCGACCAGTTGCTACGGGTTTCGGAGTAGAGCGGCGCGAGCCGCAATGGAGGCGGCGGCACCGAAGTGGCCGTGACCGACGACTGCGTCTGCTCGCCCTGTCCGTCGGTAATGAACACCCTGCGCGCCTCGCGTAGATGCCACACTTTCTGCGCCGCCTGACGCAGATCACCGCTTGCCTTGAACTCTTCGGCGGCGGCCAGCACCGCTTCCGCGAATCCCTCGAAGCCGAGCCGCGGATGGCCGGCGTGCTCGCGCTCGTAAGCGGCGAACTTGCTCCAGATCGACTCGACCAGCGCCGGCACCTTCGCGCAGGCCGCCTGCACCGAACTTTTCGGCTGGCCGAGCCAGAAACCCTGTACGAAATCGACGTCGGCCTGCATCAGGATCATCAGTTCCTCGTCGGTCTCCACGCCTTCGGCCAGCACCAGTGTGCCGGACTGATGAAGCATCGCGATCAGATGGCCGATCATCGAATTGTCGCCTTCGCCTTTGCCTGCCCGCGCCACCAGCGAGCGATCGAGTTTGACGATGTCGGGGCGAAAGCGCCACACGCGGTCGAAGTTCGAAAAACCGGTGCCGAAGTCGTCGATGGCGATCAGGAAGTCGCGTGGTTGCGAGGCGGCGAGCATGCTCGCGACGGCGGATTCGTCGTCGGCGGGTTGCTCGAGCACTTCGATCACGATGCGCTCCTGCGGCAGCCCGAAATGCGCAGACAACTCGTCGATGAAGGCTCGCTGCGGCCAGCCGGTCTCGAACACCTGGGGCCGCGTGTTCAGAAACAGCCAGCCGGTGGTGATGCCTTGCTCCATGAAGTTCGCGACATGCAAACAACGCGCGATGCGATCGAGCTCGCGCGCGTCTGCGGCCGAGCGGGTGCCGGAAAAGAGCACTTCGGGCGAGACGGGCAGGCCGACCGGATCAAAGGCGCGCAGCAACCCCTCGTAGCCGACCACGCATTGATGCGTGACCGACACCACCGGCTGGAACACGCTGTGCAAAGTCAACGCGCGCCACGTCGCAGTCCAGCCGGATTCGCCGCGCACCAGGTGCGGGAGCAGGCCGCTCAAAGTCACTTCGCTGACAGTTGGCATAAAGGCGGGCAGGGGATTGGGCACGGAGACGTCGCGGCATGCGGGTGACGGAGCGCGCAAATCCATGCGGCGCGCAACGGAGGCACAGCCCCGGTGTACTCAGGGCGAGACTGGTCGAGCTCAGGAACGCGTAGAGCGATGCCAGCCATGCTGGACTCCGGCGGGATTAGTCAAATCGAGTCTAGCAGTTTGCAATTCGCATGAATGTGCGGGTAATCACAGACGCCGAACTCGGGAAATTGCTACGCGGACTGGTCGTCGAGCGCTGTCCGGCATGGCGTTGCAGGCATCGTGCGCAAGCGTTTCGCACGCGCTTGCCTCACGCGAGACCGATTCTCAATCGCAATGAACAGCCTGCATGGAGCGAGCGTAGCAGGGCGGCGAGTGGCCGCCCGCCAAACTCCAGGCCGGGGCGGTGCTCAGACGTTTTGCGCGCCTTTGCGTTTTTTATCAGCTCCCACGGGGCGCCCTCATGCGCGTGAGCGTCGTACCGCCCGCGACAGCAAGTTTGACGCACGGCGGGTATGCTGCTGCTTTTCGTGAAAAGGGAGTGCAGGTATGTCGGAAATCGCGGTGGTCGCAATCTCGGTG
The DNA here is from genome assembly GCF_012275575.1 of Paraburkholderia sp. SG-MS1. Lineage (GTDB taxonomy): Bacteria > Pseudomonadota > Gammaproteobacteria > Burkholderiales > Burkholderiaceae > Paraburkholderia. The sequence goes on from NZ_NPIH01000266.1 coordinate 7,856, forward strand.
GCGAAGCCGGGCTATGAAGAACAACTGCGTCAGGCGCTCGAAGGGATTGTCGGGCCGACGCGCAAGGAAGCGGGCGTGCTTCAGTACGATTTGCACCGTGACGTGCAGGAGCCGCGCCGGTTTGTGTTCGTCGAGCGTTGGGAAAGCCAGGAGGCGCTCGCAGCGCATGCGAAATCCGCGCACATCGACGTGTACAGAAAGGCGGTCGCGGATTGGGTCGAGCACGCGGAAATTCGCGTCGTGTCGAAGATCGCATAAGCGTTGCGCAGGCATTGCCCGGGGCGCAAGGGCAATGCAATGGATGACGACAAGTGAGCCGTGAGGCCGGATCCGGCCATGCGGCGCTCGCCGTTTGTCTTTTAGTGCGTGGCTTGCGGAACGTCGAGGATCAGGATGATGGTCCAGTCGGCGTCGCCGTCGTGGTGATACTGGCGTTCCGCCACGATGAACGGTTGCTGCTTGCCGTCCGGCCCGAGAAACAGCACGTCGCCTTCCATCGGCAGGCATTCGACGGGCGGCAGCGCGAGAAACGCTTCCTGACCGCCGCGCGGCATCAGTTTTTCAATTTTGCGAGATGCTGCTTCGGTCCATTCGATATCTAGCTGGATGTTGCTCATGCTGTCCTCCGCACCAGGGTGCGCACGGGTTAGGGGCCGGCTGGGTGCCGGTTGGTGCGCGACTTTAGCATACCGAAAGCCGGGCGCCGACGGCTCGGCGCGGCCCGCCAGCGTGGCGTGCTCGCGCGAGCGTACGGTGGGCCGCGAGGCCCTTGCCACATGTGGCGGCCCATGCCCACGAGTTCTCTGCCAGTCCATTAGACAACAAAAAAGCCGACACCGGCGGTGCCGGCTTCGGCTTTTCCCCTTCGCGGCGACGCCGCGAGGTGCACCGTGCGAGTGCGCTTACGAACTGGAAGCGTCGGCCTTCTTGTGATGGTGCGGCGACATCTTGTGATGCTTTTCCGGTGTGGCCGGCGCGCTTTGCATCGCCTGCTGACGGTTTTGCAAATCTTGCGCGCGCTGCTCGATGTCGGCGGCCTTGGCGGGATCGGTGCTCGTCATGATGCCGTTGTCCTGCGCATACGCCGCGCCCGTTACCGCACCGAGGGCAACCAGGATCGCCAGGGACATTTTTTTCATCGTTACCTCCGCAGATGGATGTGGACCCAAGTATTGCCTGTCCGGTTGGAGAGACAATGCATTCTAGTCAGCAATCTTCGCTCCAGCGCGCCGCTTGTAACGCCACTGACTATTTGTTACATCTCAACGTTACGCGGCGTCAAAGAAAGATGCATTCAGATAAATCTGAAAGAATTCGCATCGCTAACTAAAACGCATAAGCACCCACGCGACTGAGCGCCGCATCAAACGCATCCACGCGTTCAGAACCACCCAATTGCGCGATAGACATGAAACTGCGCTATCCCGATCAATTCATGCAACGCGATCTCGGCGCTCACGAGGTTGTCATAGCGAGGCAGTACACCCAGATGGGCGTGCCTGGCGCTAGAGATCAGCGGCTGTGGCCTGAGGCCGAAGCGATGGAAGTCGAGCAGGGCACGCGGCATCTGATACGCGGAGGTGACGAGTATCACCGCGTCGTAACGCGATTGTTCGAGTATGGCCGACACGTTGCGCGCGTTTTCATACGTGGTGAGGCTGCTGTTTTCCAGCACGATGTCCGCGCGCGGAACCTGTTCGCGCAGCAGATAGGGCAGATAGGTATCGGCTTCGGTTGCGTCATGTTGCTGCGGATTGCCGCCGCTCACGATCACCTGGCAGGTGAGCGCCGTCCGTTTGCACGCCGCGTAGTTCTGCGCGCTGACCGTGATGCGGCGAAGCACGTCGCGCGGCGGCACGAGTACGTCGTCGGCGTTGTAAATCGTGCCGCCGCCCAGCAGGATGATCGCCGTGCGCGGTGCAAAGTTGGCGCCCGTGGCGTTCTGCGGGGGGCGTTGAACGAGGGCGAGCAAGGGCTCGGTGAGCCAGCCCGCGGCGAGCAGCCAGAAGAGGGCGATCAGGCACAGCGCAAGAGGACGCCGGGCGCGCTTCCATAGCATGATTGCTGCAAAAAAAAGCGCTAATAAAGTGAATAGAATCAATTTAAATGGGGTAACGTATGTCTTTTGGGACAAATCTACGAGCTTGCTATCGCGCCGCAGCGGTTGCATCGTCGGTTCGTAGACAGAACGTTAACACGCCGTTCAGACGGGGGTTCCGAAAACGAGACCAGGCAGCACCTGGCGGATCGGCCACGGCCCCGAGGGCGGCCGGCTTCCAGCCAAGGGCGGGGCTACGCGCGTCATTGGTGGCGCGGTGACGTGTTTGGCCTAGATGTGTCATAGCTGCACTTTAAGAAAGAAGTGAGATGACCACGTATTCCAACGAAGCGGTACTTGAAGCGCTGCGGCGAGCGCAATATCGTCAGGTTCCCTGGGCCAGAAGGCCGGGCGTGTTCCAGTATCTTCGCGCACTTGGCCTGATGGACACGGTGCGGCAGCGCACCGTCGCACCGGCCCCAGGCTTTCATGCACCTGTCGACATCGCTGTGCTCACGGAACGCGGCAGAGCCGAGTTCGCGCGGCTCGCGCATGACGAGCGTCTGTTGAGCTGGAGCGCACAGCGATTGAACGAATACGCTGTCTCAACAGCCGAAGCGCGGTCCACCGCCGCTCTCTGAGCGCAAATCCGCTTCGGCTCGGGCGGTCAACGACACGATCATCCCGGTCGCAGCGGACGGCTGACGGCGCGTTTTGCTTCCGTCATTCAGGAATGAGGGGCGCTGCGAGCGTCGGCGGACGTCGTTCTCGCGAAAAAAAGCCCGTATCGCAAGGATACGGGCGTACCGGAATTACTACTGCCACGCTGTGCTAATGGCGTTGAATCAGACTGGCACAGTGGGCGGTGGTTCCCCGATTATTTCGTTGCACGGCCGGCATCAATGATTCGTGGTCGTGGCGCAGTGAACCGTCCATACGGCAAGCCGGTATGCCTGCGGCAATCAGGTGAGCATTTCAAGCCTACCGATGCCTCGTCGGCTCCTCACGCGGTGTGTCGGGACGCGCTCGCACATTACTCGCGATATCGCCGCGCAAGTCGCCGCGCGGCGCCGGCGGCGTGAAATCCCGGTTGCGCGTCTGGCTCTGTTGCCACGCTTCGAGCGTAGCCGAACGATCCGGCCGCCAGTTCCACGCCTGTGGGCGTTCCTGAGTGAACGCCGGTGCGGCCATTGATGAAATCACAATGCCGCACAGAAGCAGTGACATTGGTTTCATGCGGAGCTCCCGTCAAGCCGATCATTCAAGGCCTGTTTGCATACGTACAAGGTATGCCGGGACGCGAAAGCACGTTGTAATTAATAGTAAATGGATGTTTCGCCCACTCCCTGTCGCGGCTGATCGGACCTATCGGCAGCGCGTGATAGTTGAGCGAGCGGTTGGTGCGGCGAAAGCGACGACTGAACAGGCGCGCCAAACGGCGGTGCCCACGATGGTGCCGGCGCCTGTGTAGAGACACGCGCGGCGGCCCGGATAAACGCCGGGCGGCCCGTCGGCGCCCGGAGGTGAAACACTACTTGTCAGGCCATCTTGACCGGCGCGCGCCACGATTCCGGATTGGTCCAGAACGCACCGCGCAGGCGATCGCGGCTCGGCGGTGCTGGCGGTTTCGCGGCAGTCGCGCCGATGCGGCCGCGCAGCGAAATTTCGCGGCCGCTCGTACCGAGTCGCTTAACTATTTCGGCGAGCGTACCATCGGCTTGCCATTCGTCGAAGCGACGGCGGCAAGTCGGCGGCGACGGATAGCGGCCCGGCAGTTTGGACCACCCTTCGCCCGTCGACAGCACCCAAAGCACGGCGTTGACCACCGCTCGCGCTTCGACGCGCGGCCGGCCGCGGCGTTCGCTCCGTGCCGGTTCCGCGCAGAACAAAGCCTCGACCAGCGCCCACTCGTTGTCTCTCAAATCGTCGAACAGCATCATGTTTCACCTCAGCGAAGCTAACTCCGGTGCGCTGCCCCGCGCCGCGCACTCTCCATGCACTCGATAGGCGAGTGCCAAGGGGATCGGGCTGCCACGGCTGCTGTGCAGTCAGAAGTCATGGCACCGACCCTGTGTTCAATGCAAATGCAGGAAGTGTGCCAAGTTGATTCCGATCGCCTCGAAGCCCTGTGACGGCGGGCCAGCGCAGGCGCCAGCTAGGGGCGTATAAGAATCCAAAAAACCCATCTCGCAAATCGGGACAATCACCAATCTTGTGCAATCAGGCCCGGCCAGCGTGCGTTCGCGCCGTATTGCTGCATTGCAGCGAGATCGCTTTTTCCACGGCGGGGCATTGCTTTTAGCCTTACAATGCGCATCAAATGAAGTGATTGATGAGGCGGGTAAATGAATGTGACGCTGCGTCAGCTCAGGGTTTTCATCGAGGTCGCGCGCCTGCAGAGTTTCAGCCGGGCCGGCGATGAAATCGGCCTGACGCAATCCGCGGTGAGCCGCTGCGTGCGCGAACTCGAAGGCGAGATCGGCCTCAAGCTGATCGATCGCACGACGCGCGAAGTGCAACTCACGGATGTCGGCGGCAATCTGGTGTCGAGCGTGTCGCGGTTGCTGTCGGACCTCGACGACGCGCTGCGTGAGATCCGCGAAATCGGCGAGCAGCGGCGCGGACGAGTGGTGGTGGCCGCCAGCCCGACCGTGGCCTGCCGGCTGATGCCGGGCGTGGTGGCATCGTGCGGGCGGCAATTTCCCTATATCACGCTGGGCTTGCGCGACGACGTGCAGAGCGACGTGGTGCGCAAGGTCAAATCGGGCGAGGTCGATTTCGGCGTGATCATCGGCCCCTTCACCGCCGACGATCTGCTCAGCGAATCGCTGATGACGGATTCGTTCTGCCTGGTCACACGCGACGACCATCCGCTCGCCGCCCACGAGCAGGTTGGATGGACCCACCTCGAAGGCCAGCAACTCGTCATGCTCGATTACGCGTCGGGCAGCCGGCCGATCATCGACGCCGTGATGCAGGAGCACGGTGTGAGCGCTACGGTGGTGCAGGAGTTGGGGCATTCTGCGACCGTTTTCGGGCTGGTCGAAGCGGGCGTCGGCGTCAGCGTGCTGCCGTGGCTGGCTTTGCCGCTGCCGGCCGGGGCGTCGCTGGTCGCGCGGCCGCTCGTGCCACGCGCGGAGCGCCGGGTCGAACTGGTGCGCCGGCGCGACCGTTCGTTGTCGCCGGCGGCGGAGGCGGTATGGGACCTGATCCGTCAACTGCCGGGGCGGGCAGAGGATTTGAATTAGTCCGGTCGTGCGATGCGTCGGGTCGACGGATTTGCTGCAGCCCTCGCGACGACGGCAAGAGCGTGGCGAAGGTTCCGGGCAGCGGCGTGAATATCGACGCTCGCGGCGACCGTCCTCCGCCCGCACCCCCCGGCCGCTGAGTTCGCCGCTGCCGAAGCAGGCAGCGCGCTAAACTGGCGCCTTCCCTGAACGTCAGCCTTTACCTTTCACCTGTCTGGAAGTCTCGATGAGCGATTTGGACCTGCCTGTGCCCTCCATCCCGACTGCGCGCGATGCCGTGCGCGCGCTGCGTTCTTCGCAGATTCGTGAAGTCGCCAATGCCGGCTTTGGCGTTGAAGACGTTCTGCCGTTCTGGTTCGGCGAGTCCGACCGGGTCACGCCCGCTTTCATCCGTGACGCCGCCAGCACCGCGCTGGCCGCCGGCGCTACGTTCTATACGCATAACCTGGGCATTGCGCCGTTGCGCGCGGCGCTCGCGGGCTACGTCGGCGGACTGCACGGCGCGACCTCGCTGGACCACGTCGCGGTCACGAGCGCCGGTGTCAACGCGCTGATGCTCGCCGCGCAACTGGTCGTGGGCGCCGGTGATCGCGTCGTTGCGGTGACCCCGCTGTGGCCGAATCTGGTCGAAATTCCGAAAATTCTGGGTGCGCATGTGGAAACGATTGCGTTGGGCTATGGCGAACGCGGCTGGCAGCTCGACGTCGAGCAATTGCTGGCGGCGCTGACACCCGATACCAGAATGCTGATGATCAACTCGCCGAACAATCCGACCGGCTGGGTGATGAGCCGCGACGATCAACGCACCGTGCTCGACCATTGCCGGCGCCACGGCATCTGGATCGTCGCGGACGAAGTCTACGAGCGTCTCTACTACGCCGACGCCGACACGACCGGCGCGCCTGCGCGCACCGCGCCGTCGTTCCTCGATCTGGCCGGCCGCGATGAACGCGTGATCTGCGTGAACTCGTTCTCGAAGGCGTGGCTGATGACCGGCTGGCGGCTCGGCTGGATTGTCGCGCCCACCGCATTGATGGAGGATCTGGCCAAACTGGTCGAGTACAACACATCATGTGCGCCGTCGTTCGTCCAGCAGGCCGGCATCGCGGCCGTCCAGCAGGGGGAGCGGTTTACGCAGGAATTGGTGCTCGACCTGAAGGCTTCGCGCGACCATCTGGTGCGCGCGCTGTCCACGGTACCGGGGGTCGACGTCAAGGCGCCGCCTGGTGCGATGTATCTGTTTTTCGCGATGCCTGGCGCGTCGCATAGCCTTGAGCTATGCAAGGCGCTGGTGCGCGAAGTGGGGCTGGGCGTGGCGCCCGGCAGCGCATTCGGGCCGCAGGGTGAGGGTTTCGTGCGCTGGTGCTATGCGTGCGATACGGCGCGGTTGGACGCGGGCGTCGAGCGGTTGAAGCGGTTCCTGGGACGGCCCGGCGCGGCCTAATGTACGCCTCGGGGAAAAGTCTGGCCAGCCGGCTGAAGATTCCCGGTCAGAAATGCGGAGTTTCTGACAAGATACTTCTGCTTTTGCACGCAGGCACACCGGCAGGCGTGCAGCCGGAAAATGCGCGGCGGGTTTCGCCTTTACGCACCGATTGTTTTTGCGTAATATGGCGCTCAGTCACGCGATTCCTTCCAGGAATATCGCTGCTCCGTCCGGCTGGGTTGGCTCGATAGTCTGTTTCGCCGCCCCCCGGTGCGTGCTCCCATCAATATGACCGATCAGAATCGGGCGAGCGCGTCTTCAGTTCCACATCGTCTGTTTGATCCGGTTCTTTGACCACAGGGTCTGACCTAGCTGCATGAATACCCAAGAGGCGAAGATCGTCCTCGAGACTGCCTTGATCTGCGCGCAGGAGCCGTTAAAGCTCGGCGAATTGCGCAAGCTCTTTGCCGACGGCGTGTCGGCAGACACCGTTCGGAACTTGCTCGAGGACCTCAAGCAGGACTGGTCTGGGCGTGGTGTGGAGCTGGTCGGGCTGGCATCGGGCTGGCGGTTTCAAAGCAAGCCCGCGATGCGTTCGTATCTGGACCGTCTACATCCGGAAAAGCCGCCGAAATATTCGCGCGCGGTGCTCGAAACGCTCGCGATCATTGCCTACCGGCAGCCGGTCACGCGGGGCGATATCGAAGAAATTCGCGGCGTCACGGTGAATACGCAGGTCGTCAAGCAACTGGAGGATCGCGGCTGGATCGAGGTGATCGGTCATCGCGACGTGCCGGGCCGTCCGGCGCTGTATGCAACCACGCGGCAGTTCCTCGACGACCTGGGTCTGGCCGCACTGGACGAGCTGCCGCCGCTCGCGGACCCGTCGGCTCAATTGAACGCGGATTTGCTCGGTCAGCATGCGATCGAATTCACCGATATCGAGGCCGCGCAGAATCTGGCGACGGGCGAAGCGGGCGAAGTCGCGAACCACGAGTTGCCGCCGGCCGAAGTGATGGGGGCAGAGGGTGCCGGAGCCGAAGCGGCCGGGAGTGCCGCAGGCGTTACGCCGGAGCCGCATCCGGACGCGGTCGACGCACCGGGCGCAGGAGAGCATGCCGAAACGACAGACGCAGCACCGCAGACCGGCGTCGCCGGATCAGCACAGCATGACGATCCGGTCCCCCAGGCCGATCCGGCAACACCCGCGCACGACTCGGGCGTACTCCGAAATACGGAGCGGGCCGCAGAGCCGAATCCGACCACGGCGGCGCATGGCGATCCTGAAGATCGTCGCGATGCCGCGCAAGACGCAGGCATTCTGACCGACGACGAACCCGAGTCGCGCAGCGCCTGACGTAACCAAACTTTTTTGCCACGCCCGCAACGGGCGTGCGCGACCTGACATTTTGAGGTTGTTTTGACACATACCCACGACACCGATTCGTCCGAATCCGAGCGCGCCGTGCCGTCGGCACGGGCCGACGAAACGCGCACCACGCAAGCGTCGGCTGGCGAGGGCGAGCGCCCGGCGCAGACCGCGGAAGCAGACGGTGAAGACCGTCCGCGCCGCGGTTTGCGTCGTGGACCGCGCAGCCTGATCGCGCGGCGCCGCGCTGGGGCGAAGACGAAGGGCGCCGAAGGCGTGCCCGCGCCGGGGGCGCCGGTCGTCACCGAGGCGCCGCCGGACGGCGAAGTGGTCGCGCAGGTGCGCATGCCCCGCAAGGATGCAGGCGCAAAGGGCCAAGGTTCGCGGCGCACTGCCCAGGCGGGCGGCGCGAAGCGCGAGGGGCATCGCGAAGGTGCACCTCGTGAAGGTCAGCGCGAGCGTCAGCCGCGTGAGGGCGGGCAGCGCCAGAACCGCCGCGGCGGCGAGGTACCGGCAGCGACGGCCACGGAGGCCGGTCAGGACGATCTGTTCTCGTATGTGACATCGCCGGCGTTCGACGCGGACAACAGCCCGACCGGCGGCGTGCGCGCCCCGATGCTGGGTCGTGGCAAGCCGGCTGCGCCCAAGCGCGTGCTGGCCGCTGACGACGACGCGCCGAAGCTCCACAAGGTGCTGGCCGAAGCGGGCATGGGTTCGCGCCGCGACATGGAAGAGCTGATCGTCGCCGGCCGTGTGTCGGTGAACGGCGAGCCGGCTCACATCGGTCAGCGCATCATGCCGACCGATCAGGTTCGCATCAACGGCAAGCCGGTCAAGCGCAAGCTGGCCAACAAGCCGCCGCGCGTGCTGCTGTATCACAAACCGACCGGGGAAATCGTCAGTCACGCTGACCCGGAAGGCCGTCCGTCGGTGTTCGACAAACTGCCGCCGATGAAGACCGCCAAGTGGCTCGCGGTCGGCCGCCTCGACTTCAACACTGAAGGTTTGCTGATGCTGACCACGTCGGGCGATCTGGCGAACCGCTTCATGCACCCGCGTTACAGCGTCGAGCGCGAATATGCGGTGCGGGTGGTCGGCGAGCTGGCAGAAGGCATGCGTCAAAAGTTGCTGCGCGGCGTCGAGCTGGATGATGGTCCGGCCAACTTCCTGCGCATTCGCGACGGCGGCGGCGAGGGGACCAATCATTGGTATCACGTCGCGCTCGCCGAAGGGCGCAACCGCGAAGTGCGCCGTATGTTCGAAGCGGCCGGCCTGATGGTCAGCCGCCTGATCCGTACCCGTCACGGCCCGATCTCGCTGCCTAAAGGTCTCAAGCGCGGCCGTTGGGAAGAACTCGAAGACAACCAGGTGCGCGCGCTGATGGCGTCGGTTGGTCTGAAGGCGCCGACGGAAGAGCGCGGCGGCCGCAGCTCCGCGCCGGAGCGTAAGCAGCCGGATCCGATGCAAACCTCGATGGGCTTCATCAATCGCGAACCCGTGCTGATGTCGCATAGCCGGTTCGAACAGCAGCCGCGCGGGCAGGGTCAGGGGCGCCGCGGTGCGGCGGGCGGCGGTTTCGGCGGCGGCGCGAGTACCGGTTACGGCAACCGCGGCGCGGGCCGTGGCGCCGGCGGCTTCGGCAGCGCGCTGGGCGGCGGTGCCGCTGGCCCGCGTGGCGGCCGTGAGGTCGACGGCAATCGCGCGCCGTCGGGCAGTGGCAATCGTGCTGGCGGCGCCAAGCGTGCGGGTGGCAACAACGCCAACCCGGGCGGCGGCAACCGCGGCCCCGGCGGCAATCGTGGTGGCAACGCTAATCGCGCGGGCGGCGGCAATGCCAACGCGGGCGGCGCCAATCGCGGCGGCGCGCCGCGCGGCCGTTCGCGCGGTCGTTGAGCAGGCGGAATAACCACGTATGACAGCCGGCGGCGTATCGTCCCTTAACGAGGTTCGCGGTCGCTGTCGGATTCGAGCGATGAATGCCGCGGTTTTATGCCACGCATAAAATTGCGAGGCTGCATGAAATGGGGCAGGGTTTGATATCAGCCGCTTTGCAATTGGCCCGCGAGGCCGCCGCGGCGTCGAAAGATTTCCTATGAAATCAAGCGGAAATGCGCTTCGTACGGCGTTCTGCGGTTTGCGTTTGTCCCGAAAAATGGCTACAATCGCGAAGTCGCTGGGCGTGCGGCTTTTCATGTGCGGCTCAGGTGCGACCACCGGTAATAAGATGATGGGCGTTTAGCCCATTTTTTTTTGCCGCTCAGTTCATCGTGGTTCGGCATCTCGGGTTCGCACGAACGTGCGCCGGCTTGGCGCACGGCCCGCATTGATTGTTTGCAAAACAAGCGGCAGGCTCGCTGCGCGAACATCTAAGAGGGCACTGTGCAACTGACGGAACTGATTGAAACCACGGTCGTGGGACTCGGCTACGAGCTCGTCGATCTCGAGCGCACCGGGCGCGGCATGATGTGCATCTATATCGACCAGCCCGCCGGCATCGCGATCGAAGACTGCGAGAAAGTCACGCGTCAGCTCCAGCACGTTCTGACGGTCGAAAACATCGATTACGAGCGGCTCGAAGTGTCGTCGCCGGGTCTCGACCGCCCGCTGAAAAAACTGGCGGATTTCGAACGCTTCGCAGGCAGCGAAGTGGTCATCACATTGAAAAAGCCATTGGACGGACGGAAATCGTACCGGGGCATTCTGCATGCTCCGCAAGGCGAAACGATCGGTCTGGAATTTGAAGGGAAGGAAGGCGCCGCGATGCTCGATTTCACGCTCGCGGACATGGACAAAGCACGCCTCGTTCCGAAAGTTGACTTTAGGAGCCGCAAACAATGAGTCGCGAAGTGTTGATGCTGGTGGATGCGCTGGCACGCGAGAAGAATGTCGACAAAGACGTGGTATTTGCCGCGCTCGAAGCGGCTCTCGCTTCGGCCTCCAAGAAACTCTTCGAAGAAGATGCGGATATCCGCGTCCATATCGACCGTGAAAGCGGCGAGCACGAAACGTTTCGCCGCTGGAAAGTGGTGCCGGACGAAGCCGGTTTGCAGGAACCGGATCAGGAAATTCTGCTGTTCGAAGCACGTGAGCAGAAGCCCGAGATCCAACTCGACGAGTACATCGAAGAACCGGTGCCGTCGATCGAATTTGGCCGTATCGGCGCTCAGGCTGCCAAGCAGGTGATCCTGCAGAAGGTGCGCGACGCGGAGCGCGAGCAGATCCTGAACGACTTCCTCGAGCGCGGTGAGCACATCATGACTGGCTCGGTGAAGCGTCTCGACAAGGGCAACTTCATCGTCGAAACCGGCCGTGTCGAGGCGCTGCTGCGTCGCGACCAGCTGATTCCGAAGGAAAATCTGCGCGTGGGCGACCGCGTGCGCGCCTACATCGCGAAGGTCGATCGCACCGCGCGCGGTCCGCAGATCGAGCTGTCGCGTACGGCACCCGAATTCCTGATGAAGCTGTTCGAGATGGAAGTGCCGGAAATCGAACAGGGCCTGCTCGAAATCAAGGCAGCTGCGCGCGATCCGGGCGTGCGCGCGAAGATCGGCGTGGTCGCATATGACAAGCGCATCGATCCGATCGGCACCTGCGTCGGCATTCGCGGTTCGCGCGTGCAGGCGGTGCGTAACGAGCTCGGTGGCGAAAACGTCGACATCGTGCTATGGTCGGAAGATCCCGCACAGTTCGTGATCGGCGCGCTCGCGCCGGCAGCCGTCCAGTCGATCGTCGTCGATGAAGAAAAGCACTCGATGGACGTCGTCGTAGACGAAAACGAACTGGCGGTCGCGATCGGCCGCAGCGGCCAGAACGTGCGTCTTGCCAGCGAACTCACCGGCTGGCAGATCAACATCATGACGCCGGACGAATCTGCGCAGAAGCAGAATCAGGAACGCGGTGTATTGCGTGACCTGTTCATGGCGCGTCTCGATGTCGACGAAGAAGTCGCCGACATCCTGATCGACGAAGGCTTCACGAGCCTCGAAGAGATCGCCTATGTGCCGCTCAACGAAATGCTCGAAATCGAAGCATTCGACGAAGACACCGTTCACGAACTGCGTAATCGCTCGCGCGACGCGCTGTTGACGTTGGCGATCGCGAATGAAGAAAAGGTCGAAAATGTAGCGCTCGACCTGAAGAGCCTGGACGGCATCGATGCCGACCTGCTCGCGAAGCTTGCTGAACACCACGTCCAGACGCGCGACGAACTCGCCGAGCTGGCCGTGGATGAACTGGTCGAGATGACCGGTATGGAAGAGGATGCCGCTAAGGCGTTGATCATGAAAGCACGTGAACACTGGTTCCAGTGAGAAATGACCATGGCGCACTAAATTGAACGCGGCCGTTAGGCCGCATGACACGATGCTAACCGCAAGGAATCGGTCCTTGCATTAAGAGGAATGAATGGCGAGTAACAACGTAGCCCAATTTGCCGCGGAACTGAAAATGCCTGCAGGCGTGCTGCTCGAGCAGCTGCAGGCGGCGGGCGTCACAAAAGCGAGCGAAGACGACAACCTGTCCGAGGCGGACAAGGCGCGTCTGCTCGACCACTTGCGCAAGTCTCACGGCTCGACTGATGCGGACAAGCGCAAGATCACGCTGACGAAACGGCATACGTCGGAAATCAAGCAATCCGATGCGACGGGTAAAGCTCGCACCATTCAGGTCGAGGTGCGCAAGAAGCGCACTTTCGTCCGCCGCGACGAAACCTCCGCCGAAGGCGGAGATGCATCGAATCATGCGGCCGAAGGCGCCGAGGTCGACGATCTGGAACTTCAGCGTCGTGAAGAGGAAGCGCGTCACGAAGCGGAGCTGCTCGAAAAGCAGGCGCAGGAGTTGAAGGCTCGCCAGGAACAACTCGAACGCGAAGAAGCCGAGCGTCAGGCGCGTGAGCAGGCTGCCGAAGCCGAGCGCCGTCGCGCGGAAGAAGAAGCGGCGAAGAAGCGCGCAGCGGCTGCGGCCGAGGCGGCGGCACGCGAGAAGGCGCAGCAGACGGCGCAAGTCGCGCAGCCGGTGGCCGCGAAGGTCGAGCCGGTGGCAGCGAAGGCAGCGGAGCCGGTGGTCGCCAAGGAAAGCGAGCAGGACGACGAACGCGCAGCGGCCGAACGCGCTGCGCAACGCGAAGCCGCGAAGAAGGCGGAAGACGCAGCGCGTCAGGCCGCCGAGAAAGCGCGTGCCGAGCAGGAAGAAATCGCGAAGCGCCGTGCCGCGGCGGAAGCCGAAGCACGCGCAATTCGCGAAATGATGAACACGCCGCGCAAGGCACAGGTCAAGGCGCCGGAACCGGCACCGAAGCCCGCCGAGCCGGCCAAGGCCGCGGAAGCCAAGGGCACGCTGCACAAGCCCGCACGTCCGGCAGGCGAGGCACCGGCGCGTCCGGCTGCGAAGAAGCCCGCTGCTGCGGCTCCGGCATCCCCGAGCGCGCCGTCCGCCGGCGACAAGAAAAAGCCAGGCGGCGGCAAGGGTGGCTGGCAGGACGACGCAGCGAAGCGCCGCGGTATCAAGACGCGTGGCGATTCGAGCGGCGGTGTCGATCGCGGGTGGCGCGGCGGCCCGAAGGGTCGCGGCAAGCATCAGGATCAGAACACCACGTTCCAGGCGCCGACCGAACCGATCGTGCGTGAAGTGCACGTGCCGGAAACCATCACGGTCGCCGATCTGGCGCACAAGATGGCGGTGAAGGCGTCGGAAGTCATCAAGTCGATGATGAAGCTCGGCCAGATGGTCACGATCAACCAGATGCTGGACCAGGAAACGGCGATGATCATCGTCGAGGAACTGGGTCATCACGCGGTGGCGGCCAAGCTGGACGATCCGGAAGCGATGCTGGTCGAAGGCGAAGTGTCTGATGCGGAAGCATTGCCGCGTCCGCCCGTCGTCACGGTCATGGGTCACGTCGACCACGGCAAGACCTCGCTGCTCGACTACATCCGCCGCGCGAAGGTTGCAGCGGGCGAAGCGGGCGGCATTACGCAACACATCGGCGCTTACCACGTCGAAACGCCGCGTGGCGTGATCACGTTCCTCGACACGCCGGGTCACGAAGCCTTTACGGCCATGCGTGCCCGCGGTGCGAAGGCAACCGACATCGTGATTCTGGTGGTCGCGGCCGACGACGGCGTGATGCCGCAGACGAAGGAAGCGATTGCCCACGCGAAGGCAGGCGGCGTGCCGCTCGTCGTTGCGATCAACAAGATCGACAAGCCGGATGCGAATCCGGAACGTGTGAAGCAGGAACTCGTCGCGGAAGGCGTCGTGCCGGAAGAGTACGGTGGCGATTCGCCGTTCGTGTCGGTGTCGGCCAAGACCGGCGCGGGCATCGACGATCTGCTCGAAAACGTGCTGCTGCAAGCGGAAGTGCTGGAACTGAAGGCACCGGTCGAAGCGCCGGCCAAGGGTCTGGTCATCGAAGCGAAGCTCGATAAGGGTAAGGGACCGGTCGCAACGATCCTGGTCCAGTCGGGTACGCTGAACCGCGGCGACGTGGTGCTGGCAGGTAGCGCTTACGGTCGCGTGCGAGCCATGCTCGACGAAACCGGCAAGCCGACCAAGTCCGCCGGTCCGTCGATCCCGGTGGAAATCCAGGGTCTGTCGGAAGTCCCGCAAGCAGGCGAAGAAGTCATCGTGATGCCGGACGACCGCAAGGCGCGTGAAGTCGCGCTGTTCCGTCAAGGCAAGTTCCGCGACGTCAAGCTGGCCAAGCAACAGGCCGCGAAGCTCGAGAACATGCTGGAACAGATGGGCGAAGGCGAAGTGCAGTACATGCCGCTCATCGTCAAGGCCGACGTGCAAGGTTCCCAGGAAGCCTTGGTGCAGTCGCTGCTCAAACTGTCGACCGACGAAGTGCGCGTGCAGATCGTGCACGGCGCCGTGGGCGGCATTAGCGAGTCCGACGTCAACCTGGCCACGGCTTCGAAGGCGGTCATCATCGGCTTCAACACGCGTGCGGATGCGCAGGCTCGGAAGCTGGCGGAGTCCAATGGCGTCGACATTCGCTACTACAACATCATCTATGACGCAGTGGATGACGTGAAGGCCGCGATGTCGGGCATGCTGGCACCGGAGAAGCGCGAAGTCGTGACGGGTACGGTCGAAGTGCGCCAGGTCTTCAAGGTACCGAAGATCGGGGCCGTGGCCGGCTGTATGGTCACGGACGGTTTCGTCAAGCGCTCGTCGTCGGTGCGCGTGCTGCGTAACAACGTCGTTATCTTTACGGGCGAACTCGATTCGCTCAAGCGCTTCAAGGACGACGTCAAGGAAGTCCGTCAGGGCTTCGAGTGCGGTATGTCGATCAAGAACTTCAACGACATCGTCGAAGGCGATCAGTTCGAAGTCTTCGAGGTCACCGAAGTCGCGCGTTCGCTGTAATTCACGCGACACGGCTCAACGGGCGGAGCGGGCTTTGACGCCCGCTCCGCCCGTTGTTTTTGGGCCCACTGTTTCGTGCGCAAGCCCTTGGTCATGCTTTGAAAAGCGCGCCGCTTATAGGCCGCGCAAAAAAATCACCTCGGTTTGCGCGAACCATTTTTTGCATCCGTCGATCGGATCACACAACACCATGCCTAAGAAACGTTCTTCTCCCAATCGCAACGTGCAGATCGCCGATCAGATCCAGCGCGATCTGTCCGAGCTGCTGCGCGAGGTCAAGGATCCGCGCATCGGCATCGTCACCATTCAGAGCATCGAGCTGACGCCGGACTACGCGCACGCGAAAGTCTATTTCACGACCCTGACCGGCGACCCGCAACAGACGCTCGAAGCGCTCACGCACGCGGCCGGCCATCTGCACAATCAGCTCTTCAAGCGACTGCATATCCATACCGTGCCGACGCTGCATTTCCACTACGACAAGACGATCGAGCGCGCCGTCGAAATGTCGCGTCTGATCGACGAGGCGAATGCGAGTCGCGCGAAGGAAGACTGAGCGCACCGTGAGCGGTTCTCGTTGCCATGCCTGAGCCGCGATGCGCTCAGTGCCGTTTTTTGTATTCATTGAAGTCTCCGCCTTTCTGACATGACCGCACTTCAACGCCCCCGCGTGCCGCGTCGCGCGCTCGACGGGGTCCTGCTGCTCGACAAGCCGCTTGGCCTGTCGAGCAACGACGCGCTGATCCGCGCGAAGCGTCTCTATCTGGCAAAAAAAGCCGGCCATACCGGCACGCTCGACCCTCTTGCGACAGGCCTGCTGCCGCTGTGTTTCGGCGAAGCCACCAAGTTTTCGCAGGATCTGCTCGAAGCCGACAAGACCTACGAGGCGACCATGCGCCTGGGCATTCGCACGACAACCGGCGACGCCGAGGGCGAAGCGATCGACACGCGTGAAGTCGCGAGCGACGAGGCCGCGGTGCAGGCGGTGCTGCCAAAGTTTCTCGGCGACATCGTCCAGGTACCGCCGATGTATTCGGCGCTCAAGCGCGACGGCAAACCGCTGTACGAATATGCGCGCGCGGGGCAGACCCTGGAGCGGGAAGGGCGTCAGGTAAAGATCCTCAGACTCGAATTGCTCGGGTGCACGCTGCCGGACGTGACATTTCGCGTGACTTGCAGCAAGGGCACCTACGTGCGCACGCTGGCCGAGGATATCGGCGAAGCGCTGGGTTGCGGCGCACATCTGGTCGCGCTGCGGCGCACGGGTGTCGGCGTGCTGACGCTCGCGAATTCGGTGACGCTCGATGCGTTGTCCGATGCAACGGAAAGCGAGCGCGACTCGTGGCTGCAGCCGGTAGACGCGTTGCTGTCGACGTTCCCGCTCGTGCGGTTGAACGAAGACGACACGCGCCGGTTTCTGCAGGGGCAACGCCTCAAGCTGTCCGGCTTGACCATGGCCGCAGATGCCGTGAACGCACCGCGCGTAAGAGTGTATGCGGGGCAAGGCCGCCTGCTGGGCGTCGCGAAGCAAGGCGAGGGCGTGCTCGCGCCCGAACGGCTGGTGGTCACGACGGCGAGCTAGATCGCTGTCGAGACTTTAAGCAGACGCGTCCGGCCTGCTGCAAAGTGCAAAGAAAAAGGCGGGACCGCGATCGAGCGGTCCCGCCTTTTTTTCATCTTGAGAGCTTCGTAAGCCTGAAGTGGAGCCTCAGTGCGCGGCGGCCGCCGCCGCACCTGCATCGCCGCCCGCACGTTCCGGCCGTGTGATCCAGATCAGCGCGATCAGTGCCACGAAAATGCCGGCCGAAACAAAGAACAGATCGTTCACGCCCAATTGTGCCGCTTGCTGCGTGGCCATCGAGTTGAAGAGACCATACGCCTGCGGCTGACTGAAGCCAGCCGCGCCCATCTGCCGGATCGATTGATCGAACACCGGGTTGTAGGCGTTCGCCTGTTCAGCCAGTTGCGCGTGATGCATGATCGTGCGGTGATCCCACGCGGTCTGGAAAATCGAAGTGCCAATACCGCCGCACATGATCCGCACGAAATTCGACAGACCCGACGCCGCCGGAATACGGTTGCCGGGCAAGCCCGACAGCGTGATCGATACGAGCGGAATGAAGAATCCCGCCATACCGATACCCTGAATCAACGTGGGCAGCAGCAGAGAATACGTATCGACGCCGGTCGTATAACGCGAGCGCATCCAGAAACACAGCGCGAAGATGAGGAAAGACAATGTCGCGATATAGCGCGGATCGGTACGCGGCAAGATCTTGCCCGTGATCGGCGACAGCAACACGGCGAACAGACCGACGGGCGCCATCACCAGCCCTGCTTCTGTCGCGGTGTAGCCGATATCGGTTTGCAGCCACAGCGGGAGCAACACGAGATTGCCGAAGTAGAGCCCGTAGCCGATCGACAGCGCGATCGTGCCGCCCGTGAAGTTGCGCCGGCTGAACAGCGACAGATCCACCACCGGATGCTCGGCCGTCAACTCCCACACGATGAAGAACGCGAGGGCGATCACTGCGACCAGCGCCAGCACGACGATCGTCGTCGACGAGAACCAGTCGAGATCCTTACCCTTGTCGAGCATCACCTGCAGCGAGCCGACCCAGACGATCAGCAGACCGAGGCCGATGCCGTCGATCGGTGCTTTCCGGATCGCTGAATCACGGTTGCGGAAGATCATCCACGTCGCCGCCGCGGCGATGATGCCGACCGGAATGTTGACGTAGAAAATCCATGGCCACGAGATGTTGTCGGAAATCCAGCCGCCCAGAATCGGGCCGGCCACCGGCGCAATCAGCGTGGTCATCGCCCACATCGACAACGCCATCGGCGCCTTCGCGCGCGGATAGCTGGCGAGCAGCAGTGTTTGCGACAACGGGATCATCGGGCCGGCCACCGCGCCTTGCAGCACGCGCGAAGCCAGCAGGAACGGCAGCGTCGGCGCGAGACCGCACAGCCACGACGAAATCACGAACAGCACGATCGACGCCATGAACAGGCGCACCTGGCCGATGCGGTCGGTGAGCCAGCCGGTCAGCGGCACGGAGATCGCGTTCGCGACCGCGAACGAGGTGATCACCCACGTGCCCTGGTCGGCCGACACGCCGAGGTCGCCGGAGATCGACGGAATGGACACGTTCGCGATCGACGTGTCGAGCACGTTCATGAACACGGCGAGCGACACCGCGATGGTGCCGATCACCAGTTGCGCGCCCTCGAGCGGCGGGTGAGGGGTTTGCGCCTGAGCCTGAGCCATTAAGGAAGCCTTCTATGAATCGTCGTGTGGCTGCCTAGCTCTTCGCTGCGGGCTTCGCGGCGGCGCCGGTCTGTGCCGACTTCGGCGTACCGCCGTTCGGGCCGGCGTTTTCCGCGATGATGCGAGCGATTTCCGCGTCGGCTTCGTCGCCGTATTTATCGAATACGTTGGTCTGGTAGGCCGTGTTCGACGCGTTGCCGAGCTGGCCGCCGCTGGCGTCCTTGATGTTCACGTCCGCTTGCATCGACAGACCGATGCGCAGCGGGTTCTTGTCGAGTTCCTGCGGATCGAGCGCGATACGCACCGGCAGGCGCTGCACCACCTTGATCCAGTTGCCGGTCGCGTTTTGCGCGGGCAGCAGCGAGAACGCCGAACCCGTGCCGGCGGAGAAGCCGACCACCTTGCCGTGATACGGCACCGACGAACCGTACACGTCGGCGGTCAGTTCCACCGGCTGGCCGATGCGCATGTGCTTGAGCTGGACTTCCTTGAAGTTCGCGTCGACCCACACGTCGTGCAGCGGCACGATGGCCATCAACGGGGTGCCGGGCGAGACGCGCTGGCCGACCTGCACCGAGCGCTTGGCAACATAGCCGGTCACGGGCGCGGGCAGGACGTTACGCGCGTGGTTCAGGTACGCGTCGCGGACCTTCGCGGCGGCGGCCTGCACGTTCGGATGGTTCGCGATCGTGGTGTTGGCGGTCAGCGCGCGGTTCGACGCCAGTTGCTGCTTGGCGGCGTCGACGGCGGCTTGCGCGCTCTTCACGGCGTCGCGGGCGTGCGAAATTTCTTCCTGCGACACCGCGCCGGTTTGCGCGACCGTCAGACGGCGCTTCAGGTCGTCCTGAGCGCGCGACAGATCGGCCTGACGCAGTTCGACTTGAGCCTGGTATTGATTGTCGTCGGCGAACAGGCCGCGCACCTGGCGCACCGTTTGCGCGAGATTCGCCTCGGCCTGTTCGAGCGCGACGCGCGCGTCGGCCGGATCGAGCACGACGAGCGGATCGCCCGCCTTGACGACTTGCGTGTCGTCCGCGTTCACGGCGATCACCGTGCCCGTGACTTGCGGCGTGATCTGCACGACGTTGCCGCTCACGTACGCGTCGTCGGTGTCTTCATGGAAGCGCGCGACGAGGAAGTAGTACAGGCCGTAGGCGACCGCGGCGATCAGAATCACGATGACGAGCAGCGTCATCATGCGCTTGCGTTTGCCGTTGTTCGCCGGTTGTGCCGGCTGTGCGTTGGGCGCGGGCTGTTGGGGGGTGCTCATTGATGTGCTCCGGGTTCTCTTGAACGTCGTCGTTTATTCGGATGTGGGTGTGCGTGCTGCGCGGCGCATGGTCAGTTGGCCGCGGCGGTCGCGGTGGTCGCCGACGCCGGAGCATCGGTCGGCACCACGAGGCCGGTCTGCGTTGCGTCGAAACCGCCGCCGAGCGCCTTGATGAGGCCGATCTGCATATCGCGGCGGCGCATCTTAAGGCCCGTCACCGTCTGTTCGGCGGCGAGCAGATTCTGGTCCGCGGTCAGCACCTGCAACTGCGGCGACAGCCCGGCCTTGTAGCGGATTACGGCCAGTTGATAGGCCTTGCTCGACGCCTCGAGCGCGCGTTGCGCGTCGCCTTCCTGCTGGTCGATCGAACGGATCGACGATACCTGAGTCGCGACCTGCTGGAGCGCGTTGATCAGCGTCTGGTTGTAGTTCGCGACGTTGAGGTCGAAATCGGCAAAACGGCCCTTCAGCTGCGAGCGCAATGCGCCGGCGTCGAAGATCGGCAGGTGGATCGCCGGACCGAACTGAATTTGACGGCTTGACGCGGTCAGAAAACGGCCCCAGCCGAACGCGTCGAAACCAAAGCCGGCCGCGAGGTTCACGTCGGGGAAGAATTCGGCTTTCGCTTCCTTCACGTCGTGCATGGCCGCTTCGACCTGCCAGCGCGCGGCGACGATATCCGCGCGGCGCGCCACGAGGTCGGCCGGGATATTGTTCGGCAGCGCGACCGTGTCGCCGACTGTCAGCGTCGGCTTGGCGATCTGCAGGCCGCGATCCGGACCCTTGCCGAGCAGCGCGCCCAGCTGGTAGCGAACGACGGTGATCTGGCCGTCGAGGTCGGTCAGGTTCGACTGGCTGGTCGCGATGTTGCCCGTCGCGGTTTGCCGCTCGACGTTGGTGTCGAGGCCTGCCACCACGCGGCCATCGGTAATGCGGCCGATGTCCTTGCGGTTGGCGATTTCTCGTTCGGCGATTTCTCGGAACGCGTACAGCTGGGCGAGCTGGTTGTAGGTGCTCGCCACGGACGCAGCGAGCGTCACGCGCGCCTGCTGCACGTCCGCCTGAGCGGCCCTTTCCTGCGACACGGCCTGGCCGAGGCGCTCACGGTTCTTGCCCCACAGGTCGAGGTCCCACGACGCGCTCGCGAGCACATTGTTCTCGCTATACCACGTGCCGCCGTACGGAGGCGGGTAGAGCGAGTTGGCGGAGAAGATCTCGCGGGTCCACGAATAGCTGGCATTGACCTTCGGGAACAGCGCCGAGCGCGAGCTTTCGATGTAGGAGGACGCCTTCGCCAGACGCGCTTGTGCCTGCGCAATCGACGGACTGCCGTCGAGCGCTTCCGCGATCAGTTGGGACAATTGTGGGTCGCCGAACTGCTTGGCCCAGTCGAGCGACGGCCATTGGCCGCCTTCGCCAGGGAGGCTCCGCGCTGACTCGTACTGCGTCGGCGACGAGATCTGCTTGTCGTTCTTCATGCCGAAGTAGTTCGCGCACCCCGTGAGGGCGAGCGCCGTCACCGCAGCGGCGACAGCGGCCCGGCTCGAAAGCGCGGGCGCGGACAGGGAAAGGGATTTCATCGCTCGACTCTTTGAGTGGAATGTAATGATGGACACTGCAAGCAATTTCTTACAATTTGCTGTCAAAATTGCTTGCTGCGTCACGGGTTAGTCCCGTTTGTTCGCCGGAATTGACGAGCACGCGACGTAGCATGCTCTTCAGAAAGCCCACTTCTTCGGCGGTGAAACCGTTCAGCAGGCTGTCCAGTACGCCGTTGAAGATGCCCGGCATTCTGGCTGCAATCGCCTGGCCTTCCGGGGTCAGCGCAAGGCGTACGACCCGGCGGTCTTCGTTGCTACGCACGCGGGTCAGCAGCCCGCGCTTCTCCAGACGGTCGATCAGGCGGGTGACCGCGCTTGCGTCGATACCGTATTCACGGGCCAGTTCGGCGGCCAACAGGCATTTTCCGCTCGCGACCATGAACAGGATGCTGCCCTGCTGACTGGTGATGCCCAACTCGGCCATGCTGCGCTGGGTAACCAGGTTCGACATGGTTGATTTCACCCGCGAGAGGAGATAGCCGACGCTTTCCCCTAGCTGATACTCGCTGAGGTCCGGCGTGGGAGTGGGGGACGGCTCCGTCATGATTCTCGTGCGAATGCAATGGTTGACTAGGCAGGATTATAGGGTGTCGTTGATTGACGCGGCAAGCGTTATTGCAGCTTAGGCAAGGATCGGTCCGCTCCCAAGTTGGAATAAATGCAGCTTTGCGTAGGTTTTCGCTGACAGAATCGGCTTGCTGTCTCACGCTCCGTTGCGTCGAAGATGGCCGGTCTATCAGGGAATACCAGAAAGCTTCATTCTTGCGTGCTACAATGTTGGGTTCCCAAAAGTGCGCTTTGGGCTTGTCGTGGTTGGTATCAGTAAAGTAGTAACCGGCATAAGCAAGCGGCGCACTCCAACTGTCTCCAGGTTTCCTATGACCCGCGCCCTACGCAACATCGCCATCATTGCTCACGTCGACCACGGCAAGACAACGCTCGTCGACCAGCTCCTCCGTCAGACCGCCACCTTCCGTGACAACCAGCAAGTCGCCGAGCGCGTGATGGATTCGAACGACATCGAAAAGGAACGTGGCATCACGATCCTGTCGAAGAACTGCGCGGTTGAATACGAAGGCACGCACATCAACATCGTCGATACCCCGGGCCACGCCGACTTCGGCGGCGAAGTGGAGCGCGTGCTGTCGATGGTCGACTCGGTGCTGCTGCTGGTCGATGCCGTCGAAGGCCCGATGCCGCAAACGCGCTTTGTGACCAAGAAGGCGCTGGCGCTCGGCCTGAAGCCGATCGTCGTGATCAACAAGGTGGATCGCCCGGGTGCGCGGATCGACTGGGTGATCAACCAGACCTTCGATCTGTTCGACAAGCTGGGCGCAACCGACGAGCAGCTCGACTTCCCGATCGTCTACGCATCGGGCCTGAACGGCTACGCCGGCCTGACGCCGGACGTGCGCGAAGGCGACATGCGTCCGCTGTTCGAAGCCGTCCTCAAGCACGTGCCGGTGCGCCCGGCAGATCCGGATGCGCCGCTGCAGCTGCAGATCACGTCGCTGGATTACTCGTCGTACGTCGGCCGTATCGGCGTGGGCCGCATCACGCGTGGCCGCATCAAGCCGGGCATGGCGGTTGCCGTGCGTTCGGGTCCGGACGGCGCGATCCTGAATCGCAAGATCAACCAGGTGCTGTCGTTCAAGGGCCTCGAGCGCGTCCAGGTCGACTCGGCTGAAGCCGGCGACATCGTGCTGATCAACGGTATTGAAGAAATCGGCATCGGTGTGACGATCTGCGCCCCGGAACAGCCGGACGCGCTGCCGATGATCACCGTCGACGAACCTACGCTGACGATGAACTTCCTCGTTAATTCGTCGCCGCTGGCCGGCCGCGAAGGCAAGTTCGTCACGAGCCGTCAGATCCGTGACCGCCTGATGAAGGAACTGAACCACAACGTCGCGCTGCGCGTGAAGGAAACCGGCGACGAAACCACCTTCGAAGTGGCGGGCCGCGGTGAACTGCACCTGACCATTCTCGTTGAAAACATGCGTCGCGAAGGCTACGAGCTGGCCGTGTCGCGTCCGCGCGTGGTGATGCAGGAAATCGACGGCGTGAAGCACGAGCCGTACGAAAACCTGACCGTCGACATGGAAGACGGCCACCAGGGCGGTGTGATGGAAGAGCTGGGTCGCCGCAAGGGCGAAATGCTCGATATGGCGTCGGACGGCCGTGGCCGCACGCGTCTCGAGTACCGTATTTCGGCACGTGGCCTGATCGGCTTCCAGTCGGAATTCCTGACGCTCACGCGTGGCACGGGCCTGATGAGCCACACGTTCGACTCGTATCAGCCGGTCAAGGAAGGCGCGGTTGGCGAGCGTCGTAACGGCGTGCTGATTTCGCAGGACGACGGCGCGGCGGTCGCGTATGCACTGTGGAAGCTGCAGGATCGCGGCCGTATGTTCGTGTCACCGGGCGAGCCGCTGTACGAAGGCATGATCATCGGCATTCACAGCCGTGACAACGACCTGGTCGTGAACCCGATCAAGGGCAAGCAGCTGACCAACGTGCGTTCGTCGGGTACCGACGAAGCCGTGCGCCTCGTGCCGCCGATTCAGATGTCGCTGGAATACGCGGTCGAATTCATCGACGACGACGAGCTGGTCGAAGTGACGCCACAATCGATCCGTCTGCGCAAGCGTTACCTGAAGGAACACGAGCGCCGTAGCGCAAGCCGCAAGGGCGCGGTGGACTAAGCAGGCCTCGGCCTGTTCCGGTTCGCAGGGATTTTTTGCTGCGCAGCGTTGTAGACGAAAGCCACCTTCGGGTGGCTTTCGTCATTTTTCGGCCTTGAAAACAGGGCGTGTCGCGTGCGGTTGTTGCAGCTCACAGGTTAATCCTCCCCGTTTCCGCAGAACACTATTGCGCGCCGCGAAATGACTCGTGAGATGGTCTTGAAAGCCCGTCGCGACGGGCTCGGGCGACAATCCGTCTGCTATCTGCGCCATTCGTTCTGTGATATGCTCCCCGGGTGCAAAGTTTTAGGTCCTTCCAAGCAAGACTTGATTCGCGCAATCCGCTAAACGGTCAGGCCGTGTCGCGGAAGGTTCTGTAACCCGCTATTTCTCGAGAAACTCGAAGAAAGGTGAGCGTAAAAATGATGAAGCAATTCCAGTCGAACTCTTATCTGTTCGGCGGCAATGCTCCGTACGTAGAAGAAATGTACGAAGCGTATCTCGATAATCCGGCGTCAGTGCCCGAGAACTGGCGCAGCTATTTCGACGCGTTGCAGAACGTTCCTGCATCGGATGGCAGCAATGCCAACGACGTGGCCCATGGCCCGATCGTCGAATCGTTTGCTCAACGGGCCAAGGCTAACGCCTTCATCCCTCGCACGGCTGCCGGCGGCGAAGATCTCGCAACCGCCCGCAAGCAGGTTTATGTGCAGTCCCTCATCGGCGCATATCGCTTCCTCGGCTCGCAATGGGCCAATCTCGATCCTCTGAAGCGCCGCGAACGTCCCGCTATTCCCGAACTTGAACCCGCGTTCTACGACTTCACCGAAGCCGACATGGACCAGGAGTTCAGCGCAACGAATCTGTATTTCGGATTTGAGCGTGCGTCGTTGCGCGAGATCGTCAAGGCATTGCGCGACACGTACTGCGGCACGATCGGCGCCGAGTACATGTACATCAGTGACCCGGAACAGAAGCGCTGGTGGAAGGAGCGTCTCGAGTCGATCCGCTCGACGCCGAACTTCACCAAGGAAAAGAAGAAGCACATCCTGAATCGCCTGACGGCTGCTGAAGGCCTCGAGCGTTTCCTGCACACGAAGTACGTCGGCCAGAAGCGTTTCTCGCTCGAAGGCGGCGAAAGCTTCATCGCGTCGATGGACGAGGTCGTGCGTCACGGCGGCGCCAACGGCGTTCAGGAAATCGTCATCGGCATGGCTCACCGTGGCCGTCTGAACGTGCTGGTCAATACGCTCGGCAAGATGCCCGCCGACCTGTTCGCCGAATTCGAAGGCAAGCACGTCGACGACCTGCCGGCCGGCGACGTGAAGTACCACAAGGGTTTCTCGTCGGACGTTTCGACCGAAGGCGGGCCGGTTCACCTGTCGCTCGCGTTCAACCCGTCGCATCTTGAAATCGTCAACCCGGTGGTCGAAGGTTCGGCGAAGGCCCGTATGGACCGTCGCGGCGACGACAGCGGCCTGCAAGTGCTGCCGGTGCAGATCCACGGCGACGCGGCCTTCGCGGGCCAGGGCGTCGTGATGGAAACGCTGAACCTCGCGCAAACGCGCGGTTACGGCACGCACGGCACGCTGCACATCGTCATCAACAACCAGATCGGCTTCACGACGTCGGACCCGCGCGACTCGCGCTCCACGTTGTACTGCTCGGACGTCGTCAAGATGATCGAAGCGCCGGTGCTGCACGTGAACGGCGACGATCCTGAAGCGGTCGTTCTGGCGACGCAGCTGGCGATCGATTTCCGGATGCAGTTCCACAAGGACGTCGTCGTCGACATCGTCTGCTTCCGCAAGCTGGGTCACAACGAGCAGGACACGCCGGCTGTCACGCAGCCGCTGATGTACAAGACGATTGCGAAGCACCCGGGCACGCGCGCGCTGTACGCTGAAAAGCTGGTGCAACAAGGCGTGATCACAGCGGAAGAAGGCGACGAATTCGTCAAGGCGTACCGCAAGGCGATGGACGAAGGCCATCACACGGTCGATCCGGTGCTCTCGAACTACAAGAGCAAGTACGCGGTTGACTGGGTGCCGTTCCTGAACCGCAAGTGGACCGACGCAGCCGACACGGCTGTGCCGCTCGCCGAACTGAAGCGCCTCGCTGAGCGCGTCACCACGATCCCGGAAAACTTCAAGGTTCACCCGCTGGTCGAGCGCGTCATCAATGACCGTCGCGCGATGGGCCGTGGCGAAGCGAAGCTCGACTGGGGCATGGGCGAACATCTGGCATTCGCGTCGCTGGTCGCATCGGGCTATGCAGTGCGCCTGACCGGTCAGGACTCGGGCCGCGGCACGTTCACGCACCGTCACGCGGTGCTGCACGATCAGAACCGCGAACGCTGGAACGACGGCACCTACGTGCCGCTGCAGAACATCGCCGAAGGTCAGGCGAAGTTCAACGTGATCGACTCGGTGCTGTCGGAAGAAGCGGTGCTCGGTTTCGAATACGGTTACTCGACCGCTGAACCGAATACGTTCGTCGCGTGGGAAGCGCAGTTCGGCGACTTCGTGAACGGCGCGCAAGTCGTGATCGACCAGTTCATCTCGTCGGGTGAAGTGAAGTGGGGCCGCGTGTCGGGTCTCACGATGCTGCTGCCGCACGGCTACGAAGGCCAGGGTCCGGAGCACTCGTCGGCGCGTATCGAGCGTTTCCTGCAACTGTGCGCAGACCACAACATGCAGGTCGTTCAGCCGACCACGCCGGCGCAGATCTTCCACCTGCTGCGCCGTCAGATGATCCGCCTGTTCCGCAAGCCGCTGATCGTCGCGACGCCGAAGTCGCTGCTGCGTCACAAGGAAGCCGTGTCGGAT
This sequence comes from Paraburkholderia sp. SG-MS1, assembly GCF_012275575.1. Taxonomy (GTDB): domain Bacteria; phylum Pseudomonadota; class Gammaproteobacteria; order Burkholderiales; family Burkholderiaceae; genus Paraburkholderia. Next base: position 34,959 of record NZ_NPIH01000266.1, read on the forward strand.
CTGTCGGAACTGGCGAAGGGTTCGTTCCAGCCGGTGCTCGGCGAAACCGACGAGACCATCGACGCGAAGAAGGTCAAGCGCGTGATCGTATGCTCGGGCCGCGTGTACTACGACCTGCTCGCGCATCGCCGCGAATCGAAGTCGAACGACGTCGCGATCGTCCGTATCGAACAGCTCTATCCGTTCGCGCATAAGCAGTTCGAAGCGGAGATCAAGAAGTACGACAACGCGACCGAAGTGGTCTGGGTGCAGGACGAGCCGCAGAATCAGGGCCCGTGGTTCTACATCGAGCACCACCTGAAGGAAGGCATGAAGGAAGGACAGAAGCTGGCATACAGCGGCCGTCCGGCTTCGGCCTCGCCGGCAGTCGGCTACTACGCGAAGCACTACGAGCAGCAGAAGGCGCTGGTCGAAGGCGCTTTCGGCCGCCTCAAGAGCGCGTCGATCGCTAAATAAGAGAACAGACGAACCGGGAAGGCGCGCTGCGCTTTCCCGTACCGCGTCTAATGATCCAGTGAAGGGTCATCCGCGGTCATGGTTCGCAGGCGGTCGTCGTTCCCCGCGCCGTCACCCGATACGTATTCAGGATATTCATAATGGCTATTGTTGAAGTCAAGGTTCCCCAGCTTTCCGAGTCGGTCTCGGAAGCCACGATGCTGCAGTGGAAGAAGAAGCCCGGCGAGGCTGTTGCTGTTGACGAAATTCTCATCGAAATCGAGACCGACAAGGTCGTGCTCGAAGTGCCGGCACCCGCGGCCGGCGTGCTCGCGCAAATCATCTCGAACGACGGCGACATCGTCGTCGCGGATCAGGTGATCGCGAAGATCGACACGGAAGGCACCGCAGGCGCCGCCGCCGTCGAAGCTGAAGTCAAACCGGCTCCGGTTGCGGCTGCGACCGCTGCACCGGCGCCGGCTGCGCAAGCCGCTGCCGCCACGGGTTCGAACACCGCGGCTTCGCCGGCTGCCGGCAAGCTGATGGCGGAGAAGGGCCTGTCTTCGGGCGACGTCGCCGGCACCGGCCGCGACGGCCGCATCACCAAGGGCGATGTGCTGACCGCGGGCGCCCCGGCTGCCAAGGCAGCACCGGCACCGGCTGCCGCACCGAAGGCTGCAAAGCCGTCCCTGCCGGACGTCAAGGCGCCGGGATCGGCCGACCAGTGGCTGAAGGACCGCCCGGAACAACGCGTGCCGATGTCGCGTTTGCGCGCGCGTATCGCCGAGCGTCTGCTCGAGTCGCAGCAAACCAACGCCATCCTGACCACGTTCAACGAAGTGAACATGGCGCCGGTGATGGACCTGCGCAACAAGTACAAGGACAAGTTCGAGAAGGAACATGGCGTGAAGCTCGGCTTCATGTCGTTCTTCGTGAAGGCGGCGGTTCACGCGCTGAAGAAGTTCCCGCTGGTGAACGCGTCGATCGACGGTAACGACATCGTCTATCACGGCTACTTCGACATCGGTATTGCTGTCGGTTCGCCGCGTGGTCTGGTGGTGCCGATCCTGCGCAACGCGGATCAACTGAGCCTCGCCGACATCGAGAAGAAGATCGCCGAATTCGGCCAGAAGGCCAAGGACGGCAAGCTGTCGATCGAAGAAATGACCGGCGGTACGTTCTCGATCTCGAACGGTGGTGTGTNCCCCGATCATCAACCCGCCGCAATCCGCCATTCTGGGCGTGCACGCGACGAAGGAACGCGCGGTGGTCGAAAACGGCCAGATCGTGATCCGCCCGATGAACTACCTGGCGCTCTCGTACGACCACCGTATCATCGACGGCCGCGAAGCGGTGCTGTCGCTCGTCGCGATGAAGGACGCGCTGGAAGATCCGGCCCGCCTGCTGCTCGACCTGTAAGCGCCGTCCCGGCGTCGCCGGCTTGTTCGCCTGGGTTGATATCAGGCAAGCCGGCGCCACCTGAGTAGTACGTCTTCAGCATTCCGCAGTACAGGAACGGCACGCGCCACGAAACGTGACCGCGCGCCGTTCCGTCATCAAAAGGATTGTCATGTCCAAAGAATTTGACGTCGTCGTGATCGGCGCAGGCCCTGGCGGTTATATCGCCGCCATCCGCGCAGCGCAGCTCGGCAAGACCGTCGCATGTATCGAAAAATGGAAAAACCCGGCCGGCGCGCTGAAGCTTGGCGGCACGTGCCTGAACGTGGGTTGCATTCCGTCGAAGGCGCTGCTTGCGTCGTCGGAAGAGTTTGAAAACGCATCGCATCACCTCGCGGACCACGGCATTTCCGTGGAAAACGTCAAGGTCGATATCGCGAAGATGATGGCCCGCAAGGACGGCATCGTCGAGAAGATGACCAAGGGCATCGAATTCCTGTTCCGCAAGAACAAGATCACGTGGCTCAAGGGTCACGGCAAGTTCACCGGCAAGACGGACGCCGGCGTGCAGATCGAAGTGAGCGGCGAAGGTGAAACCGAGGTGGTCACGGCGAAGAACGTGATCATCGCGACGGGTTCGAAGGCGCGCCATCTGCCGAACATTCCGGTGGACAACAAGATTGTGGCCGACAACGAAGGCGCACTGGCTTTCGACACGGCTCCGAAGAAGCTGGCCGTGATCGGCGCCGGCGTGATCGGTCTGGAACTGGGTTCGGTGTGGCGCCGTCTCGGCGCGGAAGTGACCGTGCTCGAAGCGCTGCCGGAATTCCTCGGCGCGGCTGACCAGGCGCTGTCGAAAGAAGCGGCCAAGCAGTTCAAGAAGCAGGGTCTCGACATCCAGGTCGGCGTGAAGGTCGGCGAAGTGACGACGACCGACAAGAGCGTGACGATCGCCTACACGGACAAGGACGGCAACGCGAAGACGCTCGAAGCGGACCGCCTGATCGTGTCGATCGGCCGCGTGCCGAACACCGACAACCTCGGTCTCGAAGCGATCGGCCTGAAAGCCAATGAGCGCGGCTTCATCGACGTCGACGACCACTGCGCGACGGCGGTGCCGAGCGTGTACGCGATCGGCGACGTGGTGCGTGGTCCGATGCTCGCGCACAAGGCTGAAGACGAAGGCGTGCTGGTCGCCGAAATCATCGACGGTCAGAAGCCGCATATCGACTACAACTGCATTCCCTGGGTGATCTACACCGAACCGGAAATCGCTTGGGTCGGCAAGACGGAGCAGCAGCTGAAAGCGGAAGGCCGCGAGGTCAAGACGGGCCAGTTCCCGTTCATGGCGAACGGCCGCGCGCTCGGCATCAACAAGGCGGATGGCTTCGTGAAGATGATCGCCGACGCGAAGACCGACGAACTGCTCGGCGTGCACATCATCTCGGCCAACGCATCGGACCTGATCGCGGAAGCCGTGGTGGCGATGGAATTCAAGGCGGCGTCTGAAGACCTCGGCCGCATTTGCCATCCGCACCCGTCGCTATCGGAAGTCATGCGCGAAGCGGCGCTGGCCGTCGACAAGCGCGCGCTGAACATGTAATCACGCGCACGCCTGACTGAACGTACTTTGGCATCACCACAAAGGCGGGCGGGTTCAATCCCTCCCGCCTTTCTTTTTGCAGCAACACCATGAACGTCACCGAATACTACGAAAAAGAACTGCAGACGCGCGGATATCAATCGGACCCGGCGCAACGCGCGGCGGTCGACCGGCTGCAGCGGTGCTATGAGGAGTGGGTCGAATACAAGTCGCGCCGCTCCAATGCGTTCAAGAAACTGATCAACCGTCCCGACCTGCCGCGCGGCGTGTACATGTGGGGGGGCGTCGGGCGGGGCAAGAGCTTCCTGATGGACAGCTTCTACATGATCGTGCCGCTGCATCGCAAAACACGTCTGCATTTCCACGAGTTCATGCGCGAAGTGCATCGCGAGCTGGAAGACCTGAAGGGCATGGCCGATCCGCTCGATGAACTCGCGCGCCGGATCGCAAAGCGCTACCGCCTGATCTGCTTCGACGAATTCCACGTGTCGGACATCGCCGACGCGATGATCCTGTACCGCCTGCTCGACAAGCTGTTCGAGAACGGCGTGCAGTTCGTGATGACGTCCAACTACGATCCGGACACGCTGTATCCGGATGGCCTGCATCGCGATCGCATGCTGCCGGCCATCGAGCTGATCAAGGAAAAACTGGACGTGATCAACGTCGACGCGGGTATCGACTATCGGCAACGCACACTGGCGCAGGTGGAGGTGTATCACTCGCCGCTCGGCGCCACCGCCGACAAGGCGTTGCGCGACGCGTTCGCGCGTCTCGCCGCGGTGCCCGACGAAAGCCCGCTCCTGCACATCGAGAAGCGCGAGTTGAAGGCGCTGCGCCGCGCGGACGGCGTCGTGTGGTTCGATTTCTCAACGCTGTGCGGCGGGCCGCGCTCGCAGAACGACTACCTCGAACTCGCGAGCCGCTTTCACGCGGTGATCCTCTCCGGCGTGCCGCAGATGTCAGCGCGTATGGCCTCGGAAGCGCGCCGCTTCACGTGGCTGATCGACGTGTTCTACGACCACAAGGTCAAGCTGTTGATGTCCGCGGCGGTGCCGCCCGAGCAGTTGTATGTCGATGGCCCGATGGCCAACGAATTCACGCGCACGGTGTCGCGGATTGTCGAGATGCAGTCGAAGGAATATCTCGATACACCGAGACGGATCGTCGATACGTCGCTCACCTGAGTTGATCCTGGCCGGACTCGGTCGCGCGAAGCAGGGGGCGGTCAAGTTAAAGCGTGAGCAATATAAATCGGCCTGCTCACACGTTGCGTTTTCAAGATTCAGATTGATCCGATGTTGCCCGTGCGGGCAATTGGTTATCTTTTGTTGCTGGTCTGATAAAGGAGAAGCCATGAATCCGCACCACGATATCACTGATGAACAATGGCAACGTGTCGCGCCGTTGCTGCCCGAACTGCGTCCGCGCTCCGAGTTGCGTGGACGGCCGCTTGCCAATACCCGTTCGGTACTCAACGGGGTACTGTGGGTCATGTACAGCGGTGCGACCTGGTCGGCCATGCCGCGCCGCTACCCTTCGTATCAAACGTGTCATCGCCGCTTCAAGGTCTGGTACGAATCCGGCGTGCTCAAGCGCGTGACGGATCAACTGCTCGGCACGGCGAGCGAAGAACTCTGCAATCTGATGGAATCGCGTATGCGCAGGCACGTGAGTGCGGCAGGGAATCTCGCCGTCGCGGCAAGCATCCCGGCAGCCGTACCTGCCGCCGCGCCGGCCGTGTACAGCCCGGCGCGAGGCAACCCGCTGCCGTCGTCGCCGTTCGCATACACATCGCCTTTCAAACATGCCGCATGACGGCTTCCACCGGTTTCACGCAACACCAGGAAACGGCCGTGCGATGGCAATCGCCGGCCGCGTCTTTTTTGCCCGCTTCTTTTGCATTCAGCCAGACGAGCGTACGACGAGCCAAGGTTCATCTCGCTGAAAACTCGGGCCAACGCTCAAAAAACCTCGCACCCTATTGCTGACGAACCCAGGTTTGCGAGCGGCCCAGCAGCGCCACGCCAATATAGCCGCGTACCACCAGTTTGTTTCCACCATCTTCCAGGCGCATTTTGCATTTGTAGAGCTTGCCGTTTTCCGGGTCGAGAATCTGTCCGTGGTCCCAGCCGTCGCCGTCCTTCTTCATGTCGCTAATGATGGTCATGCCGAGAATCGGTTGATCCTTGCGCGCGTCGGTACATGCCGTGCAGCGGCGGTCCGGCTGATCGTTCGCATTGAGACCTTTGATCACCTTGCCGCTCAACTGACCGCTGCCATCGTCGGTGATCTGCACGAGCGCTTTAGGCTGGCCGGTGTGATCGTCGATGGTCTTCCACATGCCCACCGCCGTGTCGGTCTGCGCCATCGCCGTTACGGCTCCCGCAAGCAGCACAGCGGCGAGCGCGGCGGCGCGAGCGTGTTGAGTGAATTGCATCATTGTTTCCTCCTTGATAAAAGACGGCGCGATCATGGTCGCGCGGCGTTGTTGGCCTGTCGGGCGGTTATCTTGTGATGTCTGCCGCCATGCCTCTTAGGTCTGACTTCGATCCGCACGGCGATCGGCAACTCGTGGCCTGCTTGCTGGCCGGTCGCCGCCCGCATCGTCAGCGCAGAATACGTGAAAGCGCGCGCGCAGTTTGATAGGGGAGCCTCTAATAGCGCACGTCGCTTGCGAGCAGCGTCAATTCAACTGGTGGTAGACCCTCGCGTTGATGCGCGGGCTACGCGAGGCGCTTTGGACCGGCGCGTCGCCGACCGCCTTCGCCACCGACAGATCGAGGCTGTCGTACTTCGCGTCCGAATGCGCAAGCCGGACGCAATCGACGAGAGCCTTGACGACGACGGCGTGCCCGCGTGCGGATAAACGCGCGCCATATCGAAGGAGACACACGCGTGAAGGTGCGCAGACAGGTGAAGCCGGGCGCGAACGCGCGATTGCCGTCGAACATGGCGCCCCAGCCCGAATCGCCCGATGCTTCGCCCGGTTGATAACCTTGCGCGAACCGCTGCGCTTTGCTCCGAGATCCGCAGCGAAACCGCGCTGTACTGCCCGATGGCCGAGACCGCGGTGCCGATTTTCAGCAGCCATTCGTTGGTGCGAGAGGCTCGCCCCGGTCTTGATGAAATTGATCGACGCCGGATGGGTGACGCTCGCGCCGGGCACGTTCGACATCCCCGCTTTCGACGCGCCCAGAAGATCAAAGGCCTTTGACACGCTGATGTTGGCCCAGCGCACCTGCCCGGTTTGCATGCCGGTGTAGTCGGCTTGCAACTGCATCACGCCTGCGCACGAGCGCAAAGCGATCTGGCGCGCGGTTTTGCCGATTGAGATAACGATCTTCGTCGTGCGACGCGGAGACCGACGCCGTGCCGATCACGTTCGCGAGCTGCTCAACAGGAGAGGGTACACGAGCGAGCCGCTGATCTTGTCATTGATGACCGTACGTTCGACGTGTTTGGTCGGTCCCGGATTGTCGACCGGATTGCCACGGTAGTGCGACGCGTCGATCTTGCCGACGACGCCGACGAAGCCGACGAAGCCCATCAGCACCGCTGCGTGCGCGGCCAGATAGGTGACGTGTTCGCGGGCCGTGGGCAGCGGCGCTGACACGCTCAACTGTTTGCCGAGCGCGGCCAGCCCGCGCATGCGTTCCTCCACATGCCATTTGCTGCGGTCCGCCAACACCGCGATGCGAACAGCTGGCGCCGTCAAAGCACGGCGCGCCACTCGGGTATCAGCCGCAAGGCTCTGTGAGAGAAGATGCGCAAGCAGCAAATTTTTGATGAAGAGCCCGAAACGCGCAAAAGTGAGTAATAATCAGTCGTTTGCGCTAAAACAAAAACTGTTCAAGCAGGAAAGACATGGACCGAAAGTCGAAGGTACGGCAGATTGCCCTGGCCGCATTCATCGCATTGGGAGCCGCGCAAGGGGCTCCGGCTCAGGCAGTTGAGGCCGATGACGGGAGCGCTGCTGTCGTTTCCCAGCCGGGCGCGACCACCGCGTTACCGGCCGCCGTGCCGGGCGGACAGGCGGAGACCTCTGCACTGACCCCGGACGAAAATCGGCAGTCCGCCGCAGGCAATGTGGCGGAATTGCAGCAGATGATCCATGGGTCGGAGCTCAGCGAATTGCGCACCACCTACAACGGCAGTTACGGCGCGAGCATGCTGTTTTACGGCAAGGAGATGACGTACTACATCGCGCTGTTCCAGCAAAAAAATTTCTGGCGCGTGATCAAGACGCAGGACGCCGCGCGTGCCGACATGATTTACAAGGATTTCGTGCGTCAGACGGTGCAATTGTCGGACGTCGAGATTCGCCGCACGCAACTCGAGGCGCAGAAGGCGTTCACGCAGCGGATGATCGCGTTGTCGCAGGACCGTGCGAGCCGCTTGCAGGCCGACCTCGATATCGCGCGTCAGCAGCAGAGCATCGTCGCGACGCAGCAGGAACAGAAGCGTGCCGAAACCACGGCGCTCGCTCAGCAGAAGCTTGCCGCGCAAGACCAGTTGCGCGCTGCCCAGCGCCAGGTGCGCGAGCTTCAGCGTCAGCTGGAAAGCGGGCTGCCTTCGCGTTGAAGATCGTCGGTTGGGAAGGGCGGAGTGGTGGACCACCGCCTGACTCACCGGCGGGGACGCTGTTTTCGGGATGACCGCGGCGGCGGGATATCGTCGCCTGTCAACGCCTTTGGCGTCCTTTCCTGGTCATGCTCGGGGTGTTCTTTGCCGGCGCGGCGTCCGATCTTTTGAAGTAGGCGTTCCCCGCACGATCTTCGGCGAGCTTGCTGCCCGCCTTACCTCCTCAGCCACTCTCCGATCACCACCGGCTTCTAATGCCGCTTCTTCCCCGTTTCCGACGACACCGCCTCGACCGGCGCGTGATGCGGATCTGTCAAATCGACGGCAATCGGATCGCTCGCCGGAAAGCTTTCCTCCAGCGCTTCATCCAGACGGCGATCGACCGACTGAGCCGACTGCGGCGTTTCCATCGGCTGAGCAATCGCCTGGGGCGCGAGATGCTTCTTGCTGGTCATGACATGCTCCATTGGAAGAGAGTCGACTATTCAGCATAGCGCAAGCATGCACCCGACGCAGACCGGCATCGGAACATAAACATCATTTGAAACCGCCCGGCATCGATTCGTTTTGCTGAGTCGGCAGACAGCGAAGCGGCAAAACAAAAGCATCAGACGGCCGCGTGGCCCCGGCATGGCAGACCGCGCATCGTGCGAACGAGCAGCGCCCCGCTCGGAGGAGAGCAGACAGGCTCAGCCAACCACAAGGCAACGAACGAACATGCACAGAAAAAATCTTGGCGCGCGCGACGCCTGAGCGCCTCACACGTCGCGCAAGCGGAGCTGGATCATCTGGATTGGACAACGAAACAACCGGCGCTGCGCATGCTGGACGCCGTGTACTGGCGCCGTCGCGTGCTAGCGGTCAAATGCGGATTCGAGCTGGCGGAGAAGCAGATGAGGCAACTGGAAGAATCTTGCAGCGGCTCGGCTAGCAGACGTCGTCGCCGAGCGCCGCCGCTGCGGTTTATTCGTTGCCGTTGTTGTTGCCGCCGACATTGCCGGAGCTGCCGCTGCCGCCATGATTGCCGCCGCCGTGGTTGCCGCCGTCACCACCCGTACCGAACAGACGCCGGCGGCGTGTCACGACCACCGGAGCGTCGGCATTGCCGCTGTTGCGATCGGACGATGCGCCATACGACTCGCGCGGTTCACGCGGCTCCCGATGATCGCGGGGCTCACGCGAGCCATGCGGGCCGCGCGTGGTGTGTTCGCCATGCGAGGTGCGCCCCCCCGCGCGCGGCGCCGGACGCGTGCCGGTGTCGAGCTGGATGGTCGAGATCGCGCGCTTGTAGATGCCTTGCAGGCCGACAGGCGTGCGCAGCATCACCAGGTACTGATCGAACGACTCGATGCACCCGGTCAGGCGAATGCCGTTGACAAGGTATATCTCGACGCGCTTTCGTTCTTTGCGCGCAGCGTTCATGAAGTCGTTTTGCGGGTGCGATTCTGCGGAAGCCATGGACAATTCAGGTTAGAAAGACGGTGGTTCGCCGCAATTCTACCCTGTGTGGGGGCAGAACGCGCCGGGTGGGCGAACTGCGTCCACTATAACGGCTTGTGCGCGCAGAAGCATCCGATAACTATTGACTGTAACGTTGAGTTACGAATCTGCTGAGCAATGGCGGAAAAAGAGGGGGGGCCGGCGTTCAGGCGGAATAAATCGTGTGGCGCATGCGTTCAGTCATACATGGCAGCGTTGCATTCCGCGCGCGGCCGACCGGCCTCCGGCAACCTGTCAAGCCGGACGCTCCTCAGGAGACTCACCATGAAAGCATCCCGCATTGTGTCCGCGTTCTTCGTGTTGCTGGCGCTGGCATTCGGTTCGCTCGCGACGAGCGGCTGCACCTCCGCCACCGACAGCAGCGCGTCGGGCAGTAGCGGCAATAGCAGCGGCGGCGGCTACTGAGCTTCGTTCGCCGGGTGAATTTCGAAGCGGAAGTGATCGCGTGGCTCCCGCAGTTGCGCCGCTATGCGCGCGCGCTGACGGGTGACCGCGCCTGGGCCGACGATCTCGTGCAGGATACGGCGGAGCGAGCGCTTGCGCGCTGGTCGGCGTTCCGGCCCAACAGCAACTTGCGCGCATGGCTGCTGACCATCCTGCGACATCTTTATATCGATCAGTTGCGCGGCCGCCGCGAAATCGCCGTCGACGACGAATGCGCGCCGTGGCGTAATCTCGAAGCGCCGCAAGGCGAGGTCGACGGTCTGGTGCTGCGCGATCTGCAGCGCGCGCTGTATTGCCTGCCGGTCGAGCAGCGCGAGGTGCTGCTGCTGGTTTGCGTCGAAGAGCTGTCTTATCAGGAAGCGTCGAGCGCGCTCGGCGTGCCGATCGGCACGGTGATGTCGCGGCTCTCGCGCGCGCGTGAGCACCTGCGCGCGCTGTTGGCGGAAGGTCCGGCCGAAGGGTCGGACAAGGGTCCGGCGCGCAAGACCGTGCCGTTGAAAGTGGTGAGAAATCCGTCATGAATAACGACGACTACGATGCCGGCTTGCCCGAAGGGCCCGATCTGCGAGCGCTGTCGGCGTTTGTCGACGGCGAATTGCCGGGCGCGCGGCGCGCCGAGATCGAGGCGCAGCTGGAGCGGCATCCGCAGGCCGCCGAGCGGGTGGCCGCGTGGCGGGCGCAGAAAGCCGCGTTGCGCGCGCTGTGCGGGGCGCCGCAGCGTAGCGGCCCCAGCGAATCGGAGGCGCACCATGAACGGCATGCGAGCCCCGGACTTCGCGTCGCCGACGAGCCTGCCTTCATCGTGGTGCGCCGCACGCCGCCGTGGTGGCAACGGGTGGGCATCGCGGCGTGCTGGCTCGCGGCCGGCGCGGGGCTCGCGCTCGCGCTCGGACCGCTTGCGCCACGCCTCACGGGCGGCGCGTGGGGCGGCCTGGGCGGGCAGCCGCCGAGCTTCGCGCAGCGTGCCGACATCGCGTACGCGGTGTACACGCCGGAGCGGCGTCATCCGGTGGAAGTCGCCGCGAGCGAAGAAGAGCATCTGATCAGCTGGCTGTCCAAACGGCTGAACCGGCCGCTGTCGGTGCCGTCGTTGCAGGAGTACGGTTACTCGCTGGTGGGCGGTCGATTGTTGCCCGGCGAAGCGGGCCCGGCCGCGCAATTCATGTACGAGAACGGCAGCGGCGCGCGCCTCACGCTCTACGTGACCGGCACCGCGCGCGACGAAACGGCGTTCCGCTTGCTGCGCGACGGCAACCGCCGCACCTTCTACTGGATCAACGACGGCATGGGCTATGCGTTGTCCGGGCAGATCGCCGAAGGCAAGCTGCGCTCGATCGCGATCGACGTGTGTAGCGCGCTCGGCGGCAAGCCGGAGGCCTGGCAGTAACGGCCGGCACGACCGACTGCGAGAAGCGGGCGAGCACACAAACGGCGCGCCCGCGAAAAAGACCAACCGCCGCGTCCCTCATCCGCCGGAGAAAACGCTGTGTCGCCGACTCTGCCACCGAACGTTTCCGCCGCGCAGTTCGATCGCGCGCTCGCCGGCTGGCGTGCGATCGTCGGCGATGCACGGGTGGTGACGTCCGCCGCAGGGCTCGCCGCGTATCTCGATCCATTCGCGCCCGGCGAGCGCGCGGCGTTCTCGTCGAGCGCCGCGCTGCTGCCCGCTTCGGTCGACGAGATCCGCGCGGTGCTGCGCATCGCGAATCAATATCGCATTCCGTTGTGGACAGTGTCGACCGGCCGCAACTTCGCCTACGGCGGCGCCGCGCCGCGTCTCGCGGGATCGGTCGTGCTCGATCTGCAGCGCATGAACCGCATCATCGAAGTGAACGAGACGCTCGCGTATGCGCTGGTCGAACCGGGCGTCAGCTACTTCGATCTGTATGCGCATCTGCGCGATAAGGGCTACAGGCTGTGGGTCGATCCGCCCGCGGCCGGTTGGGGCAGCGTGCTCGGCAATACGCTCGAGCGCGGCTTCGGCTACACCGACTACGGTGACCATGCGGCGACGCAGTGCGGCATGGAAGTGGTGCTCGCCAACGGCGACGTGCTGCGAACCGGCATGGGCGGGCTCGACATCGGCACTGCATGGCAGCTGTATCAGCCGGGTTACGGACCCTCGTTCGATGCAATGTTCATGCAGTCGAACTACGGCATTGTCACCAAGCTCGGGGTCTGGCTGATGCCCGCGCCGCCCGCGTATCTGCTCGGCGAAATCCAGTTTCGTCACGAGGCCGATCTCGAAGCGATCGTGGAGATCCTGCGGCCCTTGCGGCTCGATGAAACGATCCGCAACCACGTGGTGATCGAAGGCGGCTTGCGCCGCGCGGCGGGTTTGTCGGCGCGCGCGCAGTGGTACGAAGGCGAGGGCGCGATGCCCGAGAGCGCGGTGGCCGCGATGCTGGACAAGCTGAATGTCGGCCGCTGGAATCTGCATTTCGCGCTGTACGGCACGCCCGAGCTGATCGACGCGCGCTATGCCATCGTGCAGCGCGCCTTCGCGCGCGTGCCGCAGGCGAAGCTCTTCGCCGCACGTTATGCGGGCGACGCGCAGCCCACCGGCGGCGGCGACCGCAACCTTGCCGGCATTCCCGCGATGACCGCCTTCCGCATGCTCGACTGGCGCGGCGGCGCCGGCGCGCACGTGGACTTTGCGCCGGTGTGTCCGGCGACCGGACGCGACGCGTTGCGTCAATACACGATGGTCAAGGCGCGCGCCGCGGAATACGGCTTCGACTACTACGGCGGCTTCACGGCGGGCGTGCGACATCTGCATCACATCTTCGCGGCGATCTTCGACCGCGACGACGCGAACCAGGTCGCGCAGGCCGGCGCGCTGCTGCGCTCGCTGATGAGCGATATGCGGGCGGCGGGCTATGGCCAGTACCGCTCGCATCTCGCGTACATGGATTTTGCCGCGGCCCAATACAGCTTCAACGATGGCGCGCTGCTGCGGCTGTCGGAAACGATCAAGGACGCGCTCGACCCGAACGGCATTCTCGCACCGGGCAAGCAGGGTATCTGGCCGCAAGCATGGCGCGGGCGGCGCGGCTACACTTGACGGAGGGCGAGCGCACTGCGCGACTCGCCATCCACACAGCGGCTGGACGCCGATATGGACCGACGCACTTTCATGATGACCGGCGCAGGGTTGTCGAGCGTGACAGGCGGTGCATGGCCGTGGCTCGCGAGCGCGGCTGCGCAAGGCGGCACGCTGGCGATCGTCGACTCGACGCTCGCTTGCGGCCCGTCGTTCGCGCGATACGCGGCGCGGATGAATCTGCCGCTTTTCGACTCCGGCGAGGACATCGGCGCGCTCTGGTACACGACGCTCGCACCGCTTCTCGAACAGAAGCCGATGGGCGCGCGGCGCGGGTTGATCGGCGTGACACGTGCCTGCGACTACTTCGTGCTCAAGGAACTCGCCATCCGTTCAGCGCATCTGGCCGAACCCCGTCACGCGCAGCGCGGCGCAGCGGCCGCGCTGCATGCGCACGTCGCGTTCGCGTTCACGCCGCGCAGCACGCGCCGCAGTGGCCACTAGAACTTGTACGCCTTGTTCTTCGGATCGAAAGTCGCGTCGTCGAAGCTCTTCGGTGTGATCGTTTCGAAGACGATCCGCTCGAACAGCTTGCCGTCGTTGTCGTAGGACTCGACGGTGCGGAAGTACGGATGCCGAAGGTCGAGCCCGAGCGTTTCCTTCTTTGCGTAGAACTGCGGCTGGCCGGTGGGCGTTTCGAACGTGAAGGCCACCACGCGCACGCCGTCGAGCGTTTTGACTTCCACCTGGGTCGAGCGCGGCAAGCCGGCCTCGATGTATTTCTTGCCTTCGGCCAGGTATTGGCTGGCGATGTACTCGGTGCCGAGATCGCGCAACTGATGGTTCGATTGCGAGCGCGCGAGCGTGCCGTCCAGCGAAGTCCACAACGGCATCACGTTCATGATGCCGCCGAGGTGGCCATACATTTCGTCGCTGCGTTTGGACTCGTCGTAAAGGATTTCCTGGCCCGCATGAGCGCCGTCGGGCAGCCACTTCGCGTAGATCCGCAGCGGGTCGCGCGTGAGCCGCACGAGCATGTGATCGGGCTTGTCGGGCCACTGGCCGCGTATGCGTTCCGAGCGCGACATGGTGAACTCGTACGACGCGTAGCCGTTCGGCCCTTCCTTGATATAGCGCGGCAGCGTGAGCGGATCGAGCGACTGGAACAGCGCGACGAGCTGCGCGTCGTCGAGCTTTTCCAGCGCGCCGCTCTGCTGCGCGGCGCGCAGCCATTTGACCTGCTGATCCAGCGTGAGCTTGCCGACCTGCGACGACGGCGTGGCAGGCGCCTTGACGGCGCTGGCCGTATCGAGCGGGGGCGGCGTGTCGTCGTTCTGCGCGAACGCTGCCGGCGCCGGGGCGAGCACCGCGGCGAGCGTCACGGCGGCAATCACCGCGCGTGTCACCCACTTGCGTGACTGCAACGCTCGCGAT